>JAPYQN010000052.1 GCA_029941465.1 Gammaproteobacteria bacterium | reverse complement strand
GAAGAAGTACCTCAAAATCTTGTGGCTTGGATGAGTCAGAGAATAGATGACCCAATAACAGCATTATTAAGTATTAATCTATTTCTTCTCTTAATAGGTTGCATAATCGATATTGGTTCAGCAATCCTTATTCTCGCTCCGATGCTTGGTCCCATAGCGAGCTCTCAAGGCATTGATCCTGTACATTTTGGAATTATAATGGTCATGAATTTAGAAATAGGCTATTTGACGCCACCATTAGGATTAAATTTAATAGTTGCTATGGGGATCTTTAAGGAAAAATTCTGGACCGTTTGCAAAGCCACCATACCTTTTCTATTAATTATGCTCACTGGGTTAATGATGGTATCTTTCATACCTGAAATAGCATTATTTATGGTTGAATAAAGCCTAGTATAATAAAATAAATTTTTAATAATTAAATCTTAAGATAATCAAGGAGAAAATAATGACCGTAAGTGTAGGAGATCAAATACCAAAGGTGAATTTCACAATCATGACCGAGGAAGGTCCCAGGCCTTTAGGGTATTCAGAATTGTTTGAAGGAAAACGAGTTGCCTTATTCGCTGTACCAGGTGCCTTCACCCCAACATGTTCACAACAACATTTACCTGGATTTGTGGACAAAGCAGAAGAACTAACCGATAAAGGCATAGATACTGTAGCTTGCATGTCTGTTAATGATGTCTTTGTTATGGATGCTTGGGGAAAGAGCCAGAATGCCAATGAAAAAGTTCTGATGCTCGCAGACGGTAACGGTGAATTTACTGCAGCTTTAGGCCTCCAACTGGATGCCTCTGGTTTTGGTATGGGAAGCAGGTCTCAACGCTTCTCTTTGGTCATTAATGATGGACAAGTAGAAATCTTAAATGTTGAAGACGGTGGAGAGTTTAGAGTTAGTAGTTGTGAATTCATGCTTGATCAACTTTAATTTTGACGATTAATAAAAAAATCATTCTAAAGAATAATCCAGTTGGTGTTCCTAAGGAAACTGATTTTGAAATAGCTGAATCAATCATTCCTGAAATAAGTGAGAATGAGATACTTACTAAAACTATACATCTCTCTCTAGACCCTTATATACGCGGGGTCATTACAGGAAGACATATTTATTCTGAGAAGGTAAATATAGGGGATACGATTGTTGGCAGAACCGTGGGTGAAGTCATAACTTCTGACCATCATGATTATAACAAAGGAGATATTGTAGTTTGCTCCAATGGTTGGCAAGAATATGGCGTTACAAATGGTGAGGGGGTAAGAAAATTAGACCCTTCCTCTGCGCCTCTGAGCACTGCGTTAGGGATTCTAGGAATGCCAGGACTAACGGCTTATGCTGGACTATTGGTATACGGTGAACCCAAAGAAAATGACTTAATTGTTGTTTCAGCTGCTAGTGGACCTGTAGGCTGCATGGTGGGACAGATTGCTCAAATTTATGGAGCTAAAGCAGTTGGAATTGCTGGCACCAATGAAAAGTGTGAGACTGTTATAAACAAGTTTGGTTTTCTGGATTGTATTAACTATAAAACAGAAAATCTTGAGCAACGTATTAAAGAAATCTGCCCCAATGGTATTGATGTGTACTTTGATAATGTTGGTGGTGAGACTTTAAATATAATGACAAGAAACTTAGCCATGTATGCACGAATTGTTTTGTGTGGATTCATGACTCAATATAATTTAGAAACTCCACCACCTGGACCTAATTTGGGACCAATTGTTGGCTCCAGAGCTAGCATAAAAGGAGTGGTAGTCTATGATCACTATGATAAACAAGAAGACTTCATTTCACTTGCTACAGGATGGTTAAAAGAAGGTAAAATAAAATACATCGAGGACGAAGTGTTTGGTCTTGAAAAAGCCCCTTCTCATTTTTGTAAGCTTATGAGAGGGGAAAATCACGGTAAAACCATAGTGACTATGGAACAATAAAATAGGGGGGAGGCATGTCCGGTCAAGATATAGCGTTATTATTGCATTTATTACTTTTTGCCTATTGGCTAGGAGGCGACATTGGAGTTTTTTATTCTAGTGGTTTTGCAATTAACAAAAACCTGTCCAGAGGAGCAAGGCAAGCGGCTGGAACAATCATGATGAACCTAGATTTAATACCAAGACTTTGTTTAAGTCTAATGTTAACTGTGGGAGGAATCTTAACCCACTATTATGGAATTGATCATCCTCTATGGCAGATGGTAGGGATTATTTTATTAGGGCCTATTTGGACCTGTTCTCTAATCTATATTCACTTCAATGAAGGAACTGATCTAGTTAAAACAATGACTAAAATTGACTATTACTTTAGATGGGTAATGGTATTCACACTAATTACTTCAGTGTCTTATGCGTTTTATTTCACTGATAGACTCAATGCCAATCCTTGGGTGGGAGCTAAACTGATAGTTTTTGCGGCATTAATATTCTGTGGAATTATGATAAGAAAATACATTGGTGGCTTTATTAAAGGCATCCATAACATCGCCACAGATAATATTAATGAAGCAGATGATATAGCTATGGCTGAAAGCTTGTCGAAAGCTAGAGTATTTGTGTTAACAATTTGGGT
>JAPYQN010000051.1 GCA_029941465.1 Gammaproteobacteria bacterium | reverse complement strand
GAAAACCAATAAATAAGTCTGGAATGGGTAGATGGAAGCCATATGCAAAAAATCTAAAACCTTTATTGGATGGACTTGGATCAGACCTTATAAAACCTCATGATCTTGAGTTTATTGAATCAATTTGATGATGGCTTTAAGATATTTAGAGCGAATGATTACAGAGCATTTGTGAGAAATTATGGCAATTAGTGTTTTCGATCTTTTTAGAATTGGTATTGGACCATCCAGCTCCCATACTGTTGGTCCTATGATCGCCGCACGAAAATTTATACTGAGTATAGAAAAATCCAATCAATTAAAAAAAGTGACACGCATAAAATCTGAGATGTATGGCTCCCTTGGCGCCACGGGGAAAGCTCACGGCACACCTAAAGCCATTATCTTAGGCTTAGAAGGAGAGCAACCTGATCAAGTTGATGCAACTTTAATCACCAAACGAATCGAAAAAATATATTCTGAAGGACAAATAAATTTACTTGGGAAACAAACTATCAATTACAATCGTGAGATAGACCTTAAGCTTTATCGAAGAAAATCTCTCCCCTTTCATCCTAACGGAATGATATTCTCTGCCTTTGATGAGAACGGAAAGGAATTAGTCCAAAAAACCTACTATTCTGTGGGAGGTGGTTTTGTTGTAGATGATTCTAATAAAAACGGAAATTACATCGCTGAAGATGAAACCGCAATCACTTACCCTTATGATTCAGCTGCTGAGCTTTTAGAATACTGCAAAAGAGAAGCCCTCAAAATATCGGATGTGATGATAAAAAATGAAAGTGCATTTCGACCAGAAAATAAAACCCGTGAAGGATTATTAAGCTTATGGTCTGTGATGGAAGAAGTCGTTAATAATGGTATTGCTAATAAAGGAGTATTGCCAGGGGGTTTGAATGTCCCACGTCGAGCACATAAGCTACACCAACAATTAACGAAAAAATCAAATAAAAAATCTGATGACCCATTGACAATACTCGATTGGGTAACTCTTTATGCATTAGCAACCAACGAAGAGAATGCCACAGGAGGGAGAGTGGTTACTGCCCCTACTAATGGAGCAGCCGGCATTATCCCAGCTGTTCTGCATTATTATATGCGTTTTGTACCCAAAGCGGATGATGATGGAATAGTTAGATTTTTATTAACTGCCGCTGCAATAGGTATCCTTTACAAAAAGAATGCATCCATAAGCGGCGCTGAAGTTGGTTGCCAAGGTGAAGTTGGATCTGCTTGCTCAATGGCAGCTGGAGCATTAGCAGAAGTTCTTGGTGGCACGCCAACACAAGTTGAAAATGCAGCTGAAATTGCCATGGAACATAATTTAGGGCTTACTTGTGACCCGATAGGTGGTTTAGTACAAATACCTTGTATTGAGCGTAATGCCATGGCATCAGTCAAGGCAATTCATGCTGCCCGTATGGCGCTTCAGGGAGATGGAACTCATTTTGTTTCGTTAGATAAAGTGATCCGCACAATGCGAAAGACTGGTGAAGATATGCATCTTCGATATAAGGAAACAGCTCGTGGGGGATTAGCAACTCATGTGCTAGAAGTTCCTGTAAATATTATTGAATGTTAATGGATTACAAACCAGCTGCGGTTTCAGCAATCAATTAATATTGGGCATTTGATTAAATCTTCAATCGGTAAGATAATCATGTTGTGTTAAATCAATAGGTAAAAAAATGGCTAAGCTAACTCACCTACCCTCAAACTGTTCAACCGACGATATAATCGAGATTCTTGAACGAGACGGTGCCGCTATTGTCGATGGATTTGTCAGTCAAGCATGGTTGAACGACTTCAATACGGCGATTCAAACCTCCGTCGATAACTATGTACCTTACGACTACGGCGAACCTGAAGCACAGGATTTTCTTGGCTATCAGACAGTAAGATTGAATGGCTTAATCAGCAAAGCATCGAACTATATTGATCTGATATCTGATGAACGACTACTCAGCATAATGGATCATTTTCTCGCTCCAAATTGTGGCCAATACCGTCTAAATTCCAGTGAAATAATCGAGATCCATGGTGGTGAGACTGCTCAAGTACTACATTGGGACGATGTTATCTGGCCCGCACATTTTTGGGCACCTGATCGATTGTTGCAATTCAATGTGATGGTGGCAGCGACTGACTTTACCGAGTCCAATGGGGCGACACAGGTCGTGCCTGGAAGTCATAAATGGGATCATACCAAACGTGAGGTAAAGCCAAATGAAATTGTTCGGGCAATAATGAGAGCAGGTAGTGCTGTATTTATACCAGGTAAAACTTTACACGGTGGTGGCAGCAATACTGATGGAAGCAAACGCAGGGCAATTGTTGCATCTTATGTGCTTGGTTGGCTTCGTTCCCAGGAGAACCATTTCCTTCATACTACACTTGAACAGGCGCATGGTTGGCCCGAGCGTGTACGCCAACTTCTCGGATACGATCTTTATGCACACTATGACGAAAATATAGAAGCTGGTCCTCTAGGTTATTATGAGTATGGTAGCCCCAGTGTGTTATTCGAAACTGATACTGATGACTAGGTGGTGGGCCCGGGAGGACTCGAACCTCC
>JAPYQN010000050.1 GCA_029941465.1 Gammaproteobacteria bacterium | reverse complement strand
TTTTGCATATGGCTTCCATCTACCCATTCCAGACTTATTTATTGGTTTTCTTACCTGTTCTGAGCTTGCTGTTCTAACTGACCTATCAGTTTCATAAAAAGTGATACAAGAGTCCTCAAAAGGTAACTCCAGAAATTCTAGCATTCTTGTAACTTGACCTTCTA
The DNA here is from genome assembly GCA_029941465.1 of Gammaproteobacteria bacterium. GTDB lineage: Bacteria > Pseudomonadota > Gammaproteobacteria > Steroidobacterales > UBA11654 > CACPJA01. Next base: position 2,616 of record JAPYQN010000050.1, on the reverse strand, counting down.
GATCATCAATTATGTCCTCGTTATTAACTCTCAATATTTTATTTGGTAGAGCCTCATCCCAATGATTCATCAACTTAACATAACTCTTATAGTAGCTTCCTGCTTCAGCTAATCCATATGTAAATTCTTGTCCTTGGGCAAATAACTGTTTAAACATACTAAAGCAACAATCCAAAGGATATCTTCTTGCATCAATAATTTTTGCATTTGGCATGATCAAGTGAATTAATCCAATATGACGAAAATTATTAGGCATTTTATCAGTAAATCTTGGTGCATCTTTTCTATGCATTCTTGTATCATCTATAAACATTTTTCCCATTTCTATCCTTTTTTCAAGTGATAAAGTTTTCATGCTTTTAGGGTAATTACCCTCCTTACCATAAATATCATCGCCTCTAAGACTTTGTGCCATAGAAAGAATATTTGGAAGCTCAAGCGTTCCATCAATCATTGAATGAGAAGCCAAAATTTGTTCAATTAACGTTGAGCCCGACCTTGGCAATCCTAGAATAAATATTGGATCTTTTGTTTCATATCCACCATTACCATGTTTTTCAAAGAATCGTTCATTGCATACATTGATTTGAGCCTGCAACTCTCTATCCATTTTTTCAATAGAATATTTACTTTTCTTGTTTTTAATCTTATTTCCACAATCGAGATGAAAAAAAGCTTCATCATATTCGCCTACTACTTCACACCCCTGAGCTAATGCAAAGTGAAAATAGGCTTTATCTTTTAATGTTAGATCAACTCTTTTGAGCTGCTGTCTCATAATATTTAATTCATTTTTAGTGAAAGTGTATGTTTTTAAGTTCGATAATGAAAAAAAAGCTTCGCCATGATCTTGTTTAACTTTGTATGCAGATTGATAACTTTTAATTGCTTGATCTGTCTTACCTAAGGTCTTTTGTGCATGACCTTTAGATGTAAGAACACTAAAATTGTACGGATTCTTTTGAAGGATATCATCAAATAAATTAATTGCTCCATTATGATCACCGTTTTGCATAATTTCACTTGCTTTTTGAGCTTGATATGAAAGATTGTCAGGGAATTTCTCACACAATATATTTACTTGTTCCATGGTCTTTGCAAATTTTTGTTTTTTTCGAAGAATCATTGCATATTTCATTCTAAGCTCCCCATCATTGGGGTTAAATTTAACTGCACTTTCAAGTAAAAATTCAGCATCATCAAAATATCCCAATCGATCAGCAATTTGTGCTAACAATGACATTGCGAATGTATTGGTTGGATTCTTTTTTAGAAATTCTCTACATTTTTCTTCTGCAATACCTAATTTTCCTTCGTTAAGAATCTGGCTTATGTAAAGTAAAATACTTGGAATAGATTGAAGAGTGTTCATTTGCATGAATGCATGATCAGCAGCAGGTTTATTCTTATTTCTTCTAAAGTAATCATATAAGGCTTTCCAAGATGACAATAAAGCAGGATTTAATTCACAGGCCTGTCTGTAATGTGCAATTGCATTTTCTCCATTACCAGTATCTCTATTCAGATGACCTAACTCTTGATAGGCTCTCCCCATGTCAGGAGCTTTACTTAACAAACTCTCAATATATTTTTTTGAATCATCATAATTTTTTAAATACCTTGAGCAAACTGCAGCTAAATAGAGGCTATCAATATGGTTTGGGTCTTTTGCAAGATTTGATTCTAATAAACTAAGTGCTTCAACAAATCTAGTAGCTTTTACTGCTTCAGTAGCTCTCGATATGTCTAATTTATTTTGTGTCATTTATTATTTTTAAGAAAAAAATGGTAATTTTTCTTATGCAATTAAAAAGGGAGCCTAAACTCCCTTCTTAAATTATAGCTTTTATATAAACTAAAAGTTTTTCTTATACCTTATACCCACAGTTGTTGGTCTTATATAAGACACACGCTCTCTATCAAATACAAAGGTATTACTAATTTCAGCTCTTTCGTCTGTGACGTTGTCAATGTATAGCTCAGCAGTCATAGTATCATTGCTAATACCGAAACGAACATCCATATAGCTATAACTATCTTGTCGAGCTTTATTCATTTCCATAATATCTGAATAACTATGATCAGAATGAGTGAATTGAACTTGAGCATGTCCAACATTTCCATTTGACATTCCCCACTCCTGTCTTATTCTTAGATTAGTCTGCATTTTAGGGGCAAATGCCATATCAGATCCAACCATTACATCATTGGTAGGTACTAATTTCTTTGTAAGTTCAGTATCTAATACTGAGAAAGCACCAGAAATTGTCAATCCTTCTTTATTAGCGTAGTAAGTAAAGTCACCCTCTACACCTTTAATTTCAGCATCTGCAGCATTATCAGAAAAGAATAAGTTAACAATGCTTGGATCAAACACCGTTGTTTGAAGTCCAGCAACATCTACAAAGAAAGCGCTTCCGTTAAATCTAAGTTGACCATCTTTAAGAATTGTTTTCCAACCAAACTCATAGTTTGTAATTTCATCAGATTCAATAGCTGGAGGTACAGTATATGATCCATCTGGACTTGTTCTGCCAACAGGTCTATTTAGAAGACCCGGTCTAAAACCTTCAGACCATGTTACATAATACATAACATCATCACTTGGATTCCATG
>JAPYQN010000049.1 GCA_029941465.1 Gammaproteobacteria bacterium | reverse complement strand
TGGCCAACCTGCATATCATTGGAAACATAACCTGCATCTACAGCTGCTCTAGATGCTCCAACTGATGCTCCTAATTTATCAGCGAGTTGATAAAGAATATCAAAGTTCTCTGAGCTACCAACACCCCGACCTCCAGAAACAACAATTGATGCTACTTGCAAGTCTGGACGTTCCTGTATTTCAGATTCTAATCCTTTGTAACGCGTGTGAGATGGAATCTCAACGTTGGGTAGATCAATCGAGCTTAGAGCTGCATCATTTGAATTACCAACATCTTTGAAAGATGCGGGTCGAACTGTGGCAATAATTTTTTGTCCCTCATTAACTTCCAATGTCTCTATTGCGTTGCCTGCATAAATTGGTCGTTTGAATGTCCGAGGGCTTAATACCTCCATAATATCGGTTAACTGACTAACATCAAGAAGAGCTGAAATTCTAGGTGTCAGATCCTTACCAAAAGTGGTTGATGGAACCAACACACAGTCATAATCCTTAGCAATGGCTGCAATAACTGGTGCCATAACAGAAGCCAGTGGATTTTCAAATATATCATCCTGAATAGTCAGTACTTTTGAAATACCATCAAATAGTCTTGATTGGTTAGCAATTTCAGGATCATTTGCAAGTATTAATAAATCGACGTCTGAAGAAATTTGTGATGCACAATTAATGGTCTTACTAGTGGCAGAAACAACCTGATCACGAAAGTATTCTGCGACAACTAAGACTTTTGAGTTATCAGTCATTTAATAACTCCTTTTCTTTGAGGATTACAACTAGTTCTGATGCATCATTTAACATAACCCCTGATTGTCTTGGAGGAGGAGCAGAAACCTTTAGCACTGATATTGACGGTTCAAGATCAACATCTAAAGTACTGGGATCAATAATGTCCATTGGTTTCTTTTTGGCCTTCATAATGTCTGGTAATTTTACATATCGAGGTTCATTTAATCGCAGATCAGTTGTGATAATCGCTGGTAAATCTATTTCAAGAGTCTCTAGGCCTTGATCAACTTCTCTAACAACTTCCAAAGAATTTCCATTAACTGTAACTTTTGAAGCAAAGGTTGCTTGAGCATATGAACACATTTGAGCGAGCATTTGGCCAGTTTGACTAGCGTCATCATCTATTGCCTGTTTACCCATGAGAACTAAGTCAGGTTTCTCTTGATCAACAATTCGATGCAGTAATTTTGCTACTTGAATTGGCTCAAGTGTAGCTTTATGCTCAATAAGTATAGCCCGATCAGCTCCCATAGCTAATCCAGTTCTTAGTTGTTGTTGAACATCATCAGATCCTATGGACGCTATGATAACTTCGCTGGCGTTACCGCTCTCCTTTAATCTTAAAGCTTCTTCTAGAGCAATTTCATCAAATGGGTTAATGCTCATCTTAACACCATCAGTAACCACTCCAGATTCATCAGGTTTAATCCTAATCTTGACGTTATAGTCAATGACTCTTTTTATACATACAAGAATTTTATTCATTATTATCTATTGTTATTTCTGTGTTTAAAAAAGTAAGAAGAGAGATATATAATTTTTAGAGTGGTATTCTGACCCAAAATAAAAAAAATTACAGTAAATTTATAAGAAATGTTTCAGAAAAATTGCAAAAAACCCTATGGGCTAATCGTTCTTTTATTATTATTCATCAATGGATGTGCAAGTCAATCTGATAATAACGAGTTGGAAGATGATATTAAGTTGTCAAATCGATCCAGCTGTTTTAACACGATAGATATTAGGGATTATAGAGTCCTTGATCGAAGCAATCTAATAGTTTACGGTCGCCCAAAATCTCGATCTTATCTTCTAAAAATAAGCCCCCCAAATTTGGATAAAATTAGTCTTGATATGATTAGCTTCAAGTCATGGAGTGGAAGAGTGTGTGGTTTTGCTGGTGATGAGTTAATCATTCCAGATAACCTCTTTGAACAAAGGTATTCTATAATTTCTGTAACACAACTTGATGAAGCAGGGCATTACAATTTAATGGTTCAATATGGCAAAGCTGAACCTTTGCAAGAAATTGAACCAGAGGCTTCGTCATCACCAGAAATCATTAGGGAACTCACTAAAGAAAATAACGAGAATAACAATGAGCAATAAAGAGATACTTCAAAGAGATCATGAAACCGTTATTGGAAAAATAATCTACCTCAGTGAAAAAGAAGATCGTCAAGGTGAAGAAAGGGGTAGGGAATATTTCATCATTAATAAACATGCCAACGGGCATAGAAAAATTGTGGCTCATTGTGAAATTGACGACCGACCTGCAGTGATGAGAGATATCACCTACTCATTGGATGACAATTGGCTACCAATGGACTGTTTTGTAAGAATTTCAGTTGGTGACAAGTTTATGGGTTCAGGGTGGTTTAATTTTGGGGATGACTTTGCTGAATGTGAAACTAGCACATTATTGGAAGGCAGGGTAAGCCAAAAAATGCAAACTCAAGGACGACTCAAAACTTTCCAAAATCACGCTATCGCTTGCGATGCTTGGCATCTCAGGCTGTTTGACCAATCAAAAAATGAGAACCCTCAAAATATAGGTGAAATGTTATTGTCATCTCCTGATCACAGAGGTGCGACTGGTCCCATGCTTTTTTCTATCACATCAACCATAGAATTTGTTGGTCAAGAATCGATTACAGTTAAAGCAGGAACTTTTGATGCTCTTCATTACAGATTTGTCGGAACCCCTGGTTTACCTCAAGAACACCCCCCTTATGATGTCTGGTGTACCAGTGATGGGGACTTCTTATTTCTCAAAGGTACAGTGGGTGGCTACATGCAAACCTATTACGA
>JAPYQN010000048.1 GCA_029941465.1 Gammaproteobacteria bacterium | reverse complement strand
AGGGTAACTTATAATGATGTAGAGAATTGAGTTTGAAAATGAGTAAACAAATAACACGTCGTGATTTCTGTAATGGTATAGCTATCGGCACAGGAATGAATACGAATCAATATCACCATAGATGAGTCATTCCGAGAACATTTTCAACTTCTTCAGGGACTATAAGTCGGTCACTATCCAAAGAGTGCTTTAAAGTTGATGTACCTATACACTCATCCTGATTGTGAAAACCACAAACTTGCTCAACATCCGGAAAGGCCGGAGCGTTTAAGGGCTGTGATCAACCGCCTAGTAGAAACAGGTATGACTCAGGACATGAAGGTCAAACTGGCAGAGGAGCTTTCTGATGATGTTCTAATTCACGTGCACCCTTCGAGGTACGTAGAGACCATTAATCGGAGTGAACCGACGATCTCAACCGTTCGCCTCGACCCCGATACCTACATGAGCCCCGGTAGCCTTAGAGCCGCAAAACTCGCCGCTGGCGCTTGTGTCGCAGCGGTCAACGATATTCTTCGAGAAAAGACAGACCGAGCTTTCTGTGCTATTAGACCGCCTGGCCATCATGCAGAAGTCGCTGCCGCTATGGGTTTCTGCATCTTCAATAATATTGCCCTAGCAGCAGAGACAGCACTTGCCCATCCGGACATCAATCGAGTCGCCATCGTGGATTTTGATGTCCATCATTGCAACGGTACCGTTGATATTTTCAAGGACAGACCTGAAGTATTGGTTTGTTCCAGCTTCCAGGAAAATTACTATCCTTATCGCTATTTGGATTTCAGCAATGAACACATCGTTAACTCGCCCTTACCGGAGGGAACCGATGGCAAGAGTTTTCGAGCAGCAATTGAAAGAGACTGGTTACCAGCGCTGGACTCCCATCAACCCGACTTCCTCTTAATTAGCGCTGGGTTTGATGCCCATGAGCAGGACCCTTTAGCAGGATTATGCCTACATGAAGCAGATTACAGCTGGATCACGGCACAACTGCTTTGTATCGCCACCAATCATTCCCAGGGACGAATCATATCAACGCTGGAGGGTGGTTACGATCTATCTGCTCTGGCTAGCAGTGTTGAAGCTCACGTCTCGGCGTTAATGCAGTAGGTCTTTGAAACCCTTTAAAAATGTTGGAGCTTATGGTTAAAAATTGGAACCAACTGCCAATCGAAACCATACGTGAGGTTCACAGTGGCGACCTATATTATTATTGAGAATAACTTAAGTTTATCTTTCTTTATGACTTTAGGAATAATCATTACGCTCATTAATATCACTAGTGGTGTACTCAACAAACTCCCAATCATTACCTTCTTGGTCATAAAAGTACAATCTCTTCCTAGCAGGGTGATCATAGATCTTCAGGTTAGGTTCAAAACCAGCTCTGCGCATACGTTTCTCTAAAGCTTCAACATCATCTACTTCCCAACCTAGATGATTAAGCCCAGTATTATTACCGTAAAGTTTTCGCTTTAACTTGGAAGAGACGGTTTGAATTGCAATGTAGTAGTTATCGTTACCAACATGTCTCCAGGGTCGCCCATGACTATCCAATCCTTCACCTCGGACCCAAAAGTCGGGAAATGCAATGATGATGAATCGGGTCATCTCCTCTGTATTCACAACAGAAATATTGGCGTGTTCAAGTCTAATCATTTGGTTTACCTTGAATAATTGATGTATTACAATCTTTCTCTCTTAAACACTTATCAAGAAAAGAAACTCTTGCAGTGCTTTAAGTTAGAAATCAGCTATTACACAATATGTGTTTTCTCTTCCAGCCCAGTGATACTCTCTTGCATTTTCACATGCTGTAAAACTAGGATAAATTTGTCCTTTTTGCCAACTACCCTTGTTTTTGTAATACATAACATAATCAGTGGCAGCTATTGAGTAGCTTGAAACTAAAGCCAAGGATAATACTATAAATAGATACTTTTTCATGTGCCTAGTTATAACAGGTTTATGAATTATTCCAAAATGGAATGGGTGGTGGAGCTTACACTATTTGGTAATTTTCTAATGATTAAGGTACGACATAACTTTACGATTATAAATGGAAGACTAGCGTACATACCCCAGTATAGAGGCGAAGTGACAACCACTGCCAAGCAACACAAAAAAGTGCCAAATGCCGTGGGCGTGAGTTAGTTTTTTCATTTCACCCAACACATAGAAAATTACCCCAATAGTGTAAGCCACACCACCAATTATCAGGAGGTTAAAACCTACACTTGGAATCGCTTCTTTTAGGCTGATTAGATCAAAGGAACAAGCCCATCCCATCCCCAGATAAATGACCATCTGTCCAATTTCGATGGCTTTCCCTTTGAGAAAAATCACACTAAGAATGCCGATCAGTGCCAGACCCCAGACAATACCCAGTATTAACAAGCCATTGCCTTCACGGATGCTGACCATCATATAGGGTGTGTATGTGCCTGAAATTAGTAAGTAGATAGCTACACGATCCATCAGACTGAAAAATGTTTTTAGCCGATGTGATTGAAAGCTGTGGTAGAGAGTGGACATGGTGTAAAGCAAAACCAGAGTAAGCCCAAAAATACTGAAGCTAATGATAACCCAGACATCATTTGTCTGAATACTGATCGTCAGCAAAGCTCCAAAACCAATCAGTGCCAGAACGGCGCCGATCAGATGAGAAATACTATTGAGTTTTTCACCGTAATACATAGCTATTATTTAGAGTTAAGACTTGATGTAACATGCTCAAAAGCATCATCAACACTGCTCGTAAGAAAAAAAAGATCTAAGTCCTTCCTGTTAATCGTTCCGTATTCAACTAAAGTTTCAAAATTAATTAA
>JAPYQN010000047.1 GCA_029941465.1 Gammaproteobacteria bacterium | reverse complement strand
ATAGGGTGGCACACTTCATATAATTCCAGAGCTTTATTCATTTGTGCATAATGATTAGTTGGCTCTTCATTGAGATAAATACCTTGTATTAAGTTTTCTCTAGTTTTTGTTTTACGTGAGATTAACCGTCCTATTTTTAAAGTTTCATCAATTGTTGGGCCTGAAACATTTCTTCCCAGAGGAAAAATGAGAAAGCGTAAAAAAGATGCAATTAATTTATTGGGAAAGTTAGAGAGAGTTTGGTGAATTTTCTCTTGAGCCTCGTTAATTAATGTTTTTTGTGTCCAATGGACAAGAGGCAGTTCAGCCTCTTTATCTCCGATATCCTCATAATATTTTAGTGAGGTACTGGCTAAATATAAGGCGCTTAGTACATCTCCAAGTCGTGCCGATATGGTTTCTTTTCTTTTTAATGAGCCACCTATAACCAACATTGAAACGTCTGTAAGTAAGGCAAAAGCAGCACTGAATCGATTGATCTGCTTATAGTATATTGCTGTTTCATCTAACACTGGGCTGTCAGTAAATCTATTGGTTATGCCTCTTACTAAAGAACGAGCAGCATTAGAAATTGTATAACCCACATGATTAAAGAAATGGATATCAAATTGTTCAATCGCCTCTGTTTGATCTTCCAAGTTAACCGCTGCTATTTCTTTAAGCACATAAGGATGACACCTAAAAGCACCCTGCCCAAAAATAATCAGGCTTCTGGTCATGATATTTGCTCCTTCAACCGTAATACCTATTGGAGAAGCTTCATGAGCTGTCGAGAGATAATTTTTTGGACCCAGCATCACCGCTTTGCCCCCATGGATATCCATGGCATCAGTGTTAATAGCTCTAGCCAGTTCAGTGGTGTGATATTTCATAATTGCAGAAATAACAGAGGGTTTTTGACCAGCACCTATTGCCATTGCAGTGGTTGAAAGAGAAGAATTAATGATATAGGCTCTACCTGCCATTCTTCCTAGTGGCTCTAATATACCTTCAAATTCTGCAATGGGCATACCGAATTGCTCTCTGACTCTGGCATAAGATCCGGTGACAGCTACAGCAGATTTTGCACCACTCATGGCACCTGATGGCAGCGAAATAGCTCTTCCTGCTGACAGACAATCAGTTAACATTTTCCAGCCCCCACCAGCTTGCTCAATACCGCCAATAATAAAATCTAGCGGTATAAAAACATCTTTTCCTGTAATGGTCCCGTTCATAAATGGGATACCGATGGGTAGATGTCTTCTGCCTGACTCTAAGCCTTCTAGTTCGTTAGGGAGTAGAGCACAGGTAATGCCATAATCTGTGGTTTCACCAATAAGATGATCAGGATCAGACAATTTAAAAGCCAATCCGATCAGAGTCGCTATTGGTGCAAGCGTTATATACCGCTTGTTAAAGTTAAGTTTTATCCCAACTATTTCTTTGCCTTCGAAGGTGCCTTTACAAACAATGCCTGTGTCTGGAATTGAGGTAGCATCTGACCCAGCATAAGGGCCGGTTAGAGCAAAACAAGGGACCAGTTCACCCGTCGCAAGTTTAGGCAAAAGAGTGTCTTTTTGCTCTTCTGTCCCATAATGCATTAATAATTCTGCAGGCCCTAAGGAATTTGGAACCCCAGCCATTCCGGCTAATGTTGGGCTTCTGGAACCAATTTTCGCCATAACAGAAGCAACTCCTAGTGGTGTGAACTCAAGACCACCGTAGGCTTTTGGGATAATTAAAGAAAAGAAGCCCTCTTTTTTAACAAAGTCATAAACTTCTTGCGGCAGATCATAGTCTTTATGTACGACTGTCCATTCATCGATCATTTCACAGACTGTATTAACCGGCCCGTCCAAGAAAGCTTTTTCCTCAGCCGGTAATTCTGATTTGGGGTTTTGTCTTAAAATCTCCCAATTTGGGTTTCCAGTAAATAATTCTCCATCCCACCAAACATTTCCAGCGTCTATAGCTTCTTGTTCTGTTTGTGAAATAGTTGGTAAGACAGATTTATATAATTTTAAAATCCTTGCGCTTAAATAATTTCGACGGATCTCAGGAATATTGAGCGACACTAATATTGCAAAAAGTATCCAGAGAATTGAAAGGTAAATGTTCCCAGGGTCTCCAATTAATGTATAGGCTATGAGTAATAGGCCTGTAGTTGCTGTACTGGTTCGTAATTCAGTGGATCTATAGGTGAGAACGACAACAACAGTTATCGTAATTAATGCCCATATTATAAAACTCAACATAATCCTTAATTAGTCCTGCATATATTATTAATACTATTCCTTAAGGGTGGACAAAGGATTCTACTACTAAGAGTTAGCGTTGTCTAAAATTAGAGCAGATGTTTAATAGCTTCTCGTTCTTCTAATAATTCTTTTTCACTGTGCTTGATTGAATCAAGACTAAAGTTGTCTAAATCAAGGTCTTGTATAATCGAAAAGTCTCCATTTTGACAAACAATAGGGTATGAAAAAATAATCCCTTCTGAAATTCCATAGCTTCCATCGCTTGGGATGGCCATGCTGACCCAATCATTCTCAGAACTGCCGAGTTCCCAATCCCTCATATGATCAATGGCTGCTGAAGCTGCTGAAGCTGCACTTGATAAACCTCGTGCCTGAATAATTTCAGCGCCTCTTTTTTGAACTCTTGGAATAAAGTCCTCTCTTACCCAAGTCTCATCAACAAGATCAGAAGCTTTTTTTGAACCCACTAGAGCATGATTAATATCGGGGTATTGGGTGGTTGAATGGTTTCCCCATATTGCCACCTTCCTTATTTCACTGTTGTGTGTATTAGTTTTATTAGCCAATTGTGCTATCGCTCTATTATGATCTAATCGCATCATCGCACTAAATGATCTGGGGTTAATGTCAGGAGCATTTGCAGAGGCTATTAGTGCATTTGTATTGGCAGGGTTACCGACGACTAAAACTTTGATGTCTTTATCTGCATTGTTATTAATGGCTTTACCTTG
>JAPYQN010000046.1 GCA_029941465.1 Gammaproteobacteria bacterium | reverse complement strand
TTGTGAAACCAGGACCTCCTGCTTTCACCCAGTTGGAACGCACCAGGGAAATGCGAGGAGAAAATTTAGGTTACATCGTTCTTCATGACACTGATGGATTGATGCCAGAGGGTGAATGGGGTTATCGCTATTGGGAGGCTCTTGACCAACTCAGGAAAAACAAGGTTAAACATATTGTCGTTGTTTTTCCTCAAATCATGGAGAATTCTGTTCTTAATTTAGTGGAAGTTCCTAATCAGATCGCCAAAGAGATTGGTTATAAGAATTGGCTACATTTCGATAAATTAGATTTTGATACCTATCCTCAATACGGACACCCCTTTGCTGATTATTGGGGAATTTGGGTGTCAAAGTCATGTGCTAACCCTATGGATGTTAATCAATCTGAGCAATGTTGTTTAACAATGGGTGGTTGCCCAACCGGGCAAACGTACCCACCACCTCGACAAACTAAGCTTAATGAGAGGCGAAATGATCTCGACCCTTCTTTGGCTTATGATGTTTCTGAGTTTGGGCACTTAGGCTATAAGTCTGAGCTTGGTCCCCCAAATCTTAATCAACCTATCCAAAGCCAATATTCAGGAACTTGGTCAATGTGGCAAGTGACTGAAGACCACCATGCCTTAGCAAAGTTTCTTGCAGATAAGGTCGTTCAACATATAGAATCAAGTCAAAATTAAATAGGGAACAAGGAGAGGAGTATGTCAATCAAGTTATTAAGGAGAGATTTTCTGATGGGGCTTGGCTTGGCTACTGTTTTAGCGTCAAACAACATCAAGAGTGTGGTCACTGGAAGCATACCGAATTCAGCTCCTGACTTGAGTTTACCAGTGAATAATTTAATGAACCTCATACGAATGCAAGCAAGTTTAGGGAATGAGGATCAGGTACCTTGGTATTACAATGGCACTCTGTATTTTCAAAAAGGTTCTGAACAACCAATTCCAATGATCAAGATTGAGGGCATGGAGAGTTATAAAGTTATTTCGCAAGAAGATGGTTCTTATGAGATTCTCGGCAATATGCTGACTTTTTTTAGGGATTTAGACTCTGGTGACATAATTCGAGAATTTAAGAACCCGTTTACTGGTGAAGTTAATGCAATTTTGCCTAACATTAGGCGGGCAAGCATAGGTAGAGGTTTGAACATCTCAACCATGGGTGTGAGGCCAACTTCTTTTATTGAAAAAATGCCTGATGATCCTCTAATTTTAGATTGGACGTTTGGTCCTAAGGCTGTTTGGTTGCATAATCAAACGGCATATCCACCGGGACTATCTGCCCCAAGGATGCAACGAATGACAATGTTCGCACCATTAAAAGAGTTTCTAGACAAAGATTTACTTTCTTTATCCGCCACGTTTACCTCGACTGTATTAATGCCATGGCTCCCTTGGATGGGTATGGATGATATTGAAGGCCATACTCTTTGGCATGCAGCAGGCGTTAAATTAGAATCAATTGACCAACTTCCTGAAGAATATTACAAAAGAATGATGGAAGATTACCCTGAGTTATCTAGATTTAACCTGAAAGAGGACACTGGTCCTGTTATTTATGAGTGATTATCATCATTATTTATGATCAGTTCTAAGAATCTAAGTTTATTTTTACTTGTCATTCTATTAATGGCTTGCAGTGATCAACAGAGTGTTGACAATGATCAAAAGGGTGTTGAAGTATTTAATAAAGTTACAGATCACGGAGAAATAAAAACTATTGATGGTGATTTAGAGAGAGGTAGAAAGCTTTATTTACAGTGCCGAGCATGCCATTCATTAAAGGAAAAAGAGCCTCACAAAATAGGCCCTAATTTATTTAAAATAATTGGATCAAAAGCAGGTAGCAGAGAAGGTTATAATTATTCAGATGCTTTATTAAAGAGTGAAATTGTTTGGACTGTGAAGAATTTTGATCTTTGGTTAGAGAAACCTTACGAGATTGTTCCTGGTAATAAAATGGTTTTTTCTGGTATCAGGGAACAAGAAGACAGAAATAATATAATTGCATACGTTTATGATCAAACCTCTGAGAAATAAATTACTGATTCTACTTGAGTCTATGCATAATTTAATTACAATCGCATTTATTAAAGAGGACAAAACATGAATTCAGATACTTTTCTAGGAATGCTTGTAGATTCTCCATTTTCTGGACTACAAGAACATATGGTGCTGGGCAATAAAGCCACAGACGCGCTGGAGAAATTCTTAACCGCTGTTTCCCAATCAGATTGGAGCACTGCATCTGAATGCAGAGAGGAGATTGTTAATCTAGAAAATCAAGCGGATGACATAAAAAATAATATTCGAAATAACCTTCCAAAATCACTTTTTATGAGTGTTTCTCGACAAGATTTACTGGATCTAGTGTTTACGATGGATGGCATCCCTAATGCAGCAAAAGATATTTCTGGAGTAATGATTGGGAGAAAAATGGAAATCCCAAAAGAGATTCTAGGAAGTTTTATTGATTGCTCTCAGGCTGCTATCAAAGCTGCCAATCAAGCATCTGATGCGATTAGAAAAGTAGATGGTATGCAAAAAAGAGGCTTTGGTTCCCATGACGTATCAGTATTAGGTGAACTTGTCACAGAATTAGAGCAAATTGAAAAAGAAAACGATGAATTAGAAATAGCCTTACGTAATAAATTTTTTGAATTTGAGAAACAATACGATCCTGTGGAAGTTATGTTTTTCTATGATGTAATCAATAAAATTGGTTCTCTTGCAGATATTTCTCAAACGGTAGGTCATCTTCTGGTGCGTTTAGTATCAAAATGATTTAAGGAAAAGATCAATGGAAATAATTGTTGAACATGGCTATATCTTACTGGTTTTAGCCTGTATTTTTGGATTCTTCATGGCTTGGGGCATCGGTGCAAACGATGTTGCCAATGCCATGGGCACTTCCGTTGGTGCGAGAGCATTGACCGTAGCGCAAGCGGTGTTAGTTGCTTGTATTTTCGAATTTGCCGGTGCTTATCTCGCTGGAGGAGAAGTTACATCAACCATCAGGAAAGAAATTATTGATGCAGCAGTCATTAGTGAAACACCCGAACTGCTTGTTTTTGGCATGTTGGGCACATTACTAGCAGCTGGCATATGGTTATTGATAGCTTCGTACTTTGGCTGGCCTGTATCAACCACGCACTCAATTGTTGGGGCAATCGTAGGTTTTGCAGCGGTTGGTATTGGGGTTGATGCTATCCACTGGCCCAAAGTTGCTTCTATAGCTGCCAGTTGGGTGATATCTCCTGTGATTGCAGGAACACTTTCTTTTCTAT
>JAPYQN010000045.1 GCA_029941465.1 Gammaproteobacteria bacterium | reverse complement strand
CCACTTTAGCCATGTATATAGGAGAACTATATTGTTGGCAAGAGGACGGTGAGGTGATAGAACCTGAAGTTAAAATAAGCTAATAATAAGCGGGGTTTATATAATGGCAGAGTATGAGATATGGAAATTTTTACATATTTGTATGTTTGTTTTTTGGTTGGGAACAGACATGGGGGTAATGCTTTGTTCAAAGAAGTCCACAGACCCTAATTTAGGAGTAGAGGCTCGTTTCCAAATGTTGGAAATGGCTCTTAAAATTGAGATCCTTCCCAGAGTTATGTGGGTCATGGCCTTACCTTTAGGGGTTCATTTATCTAAATCATTAGGCTATATAGAACCTAGCGTCTTAACATTAAGCTTAATGTGGGTATTTGTTCTAATGTGGCTAGTAATTAATGTCGGTGGTGCTGCTAATTTAGATAAACCCTGGGGTCAACAACTCTCAAAGATAAATCGGATTGTCGTTGCTTCTTTAGGGGTAGGGTTAATTATTGTGGCAGCTTCTTCTTTTATGGGTTACGGGCCTTATGAACCAAACTCTATAGCACTAAAAGTAGGGCTATATGGGTTAATTAACTTAACAATATTAGGTATAGAGATTGCCTTTTTCCCTTTGGGGATGGCATTTGAAAGATTGGCCACAGAAGGTTCTAGTCCAGAATTAGAATCTTCAATCACTAGCGGCATGAAAACCACTCTATTGTGGGTACACGCAACCTACATTATGATATTTATCGTTGCTTTTATTGGCGTTACAAAAATTCTTGGTTAGTTACTAAAGATAAGTCTGTTGACTGCAAGTTTTCAAAGGAACCTCACAAGACCACTACTACAATGGTGGCATAAAAATGGGCGTAAAGACCTCCCTTGGCAGGAGCCGCCGTCAATTTATAAGACCTGGGTCTCTGAGATTATGTTGCAGCAAACCCAAGTAATTACTGTTATACCTTATTTTAAAAAGTTTATTAAAGCATTTCCATCGGTCACAAGTCTTGCTGGCGCATCCGAAGATCAGGTCATGAGTCATTGGTCAGGTTTAGGGTTTTATGCAAGAGCTAGAAATCTTCACCAGAGTTCAAAAATTATAGTTGACCAATATAAGGGAGAAATACCGAAGAAATTTGAGGAATTAATAGCATTACCAGGAATAGGGACATCGACAGCTGGAGCTATATTATCGCTTTCTTGTATAGAACCTAGGCCGATTTTAGACGGCAATGTAAAAAGAGTTTTAACTAGATTCTTTAACATCAGTGGAGATCTAAAGTTAAGCAAAACTAATAATAAACTATGGTCTCTTGCGATAGCGTGTTTACCAGAGAAAGACTATAGTTTTTATACCCAAGCGATAATGGATCTAGGCGCAACTATTTGCACCTCAAAAAAAACTCAATGTTCAATATGTCCAGTGAAAAAGAATTGCATAGCTTTCGAGAAGAACTTAGTTAGTTTATTACCCAACAAAACAATAAAAAAGAAGAAGCCAAAACAAACAGTTTTTTTTCTAATCTTGAAGGATCAAGACAATAATATTCTTTTAGAAAAGAGAGAAAATAAAGGAATATGGGGTGGCTTATGGTCTTTTCCAGAGCTAGGTACCAACAAACATATAGAGCAATGGTGCAATAAAATCAGCCAAGATATAGAAAATATAGAGTACGGCAAGATAATAAATCATGGCTTTAGCCATTTTGATTTAGAAATTACACCTGTTGTGATTGATATTAAAGATACCATGAGCTTGGAAGACCACCATGGTAGATTTACCAAAAAACAAATTAGTAAACTAGGTGTTCCAAAACCAGTAAAATCATTAATCAATCAATTAAAATAATAAATCAATGGAAAGAATCATTTACTGCGAGTACTACAAAGAAGATAGAACCGGTCTTGAAAGACCACCTTACCCAGGAGAAATAGGCAAGAAAATTTATGAGTCAATTTCTAAAGAAGCCTGGCAATTATGGTTAGAACATCAAACTATGTTAATTAATGAGAATAGACTATCCATGCTTGACCCAGACGCTAGACAATTTCTTAATGAAGAGTTGCAGAAATTCTTTTTTGGAGAGGGTTCAACAAAACCAAAAGAATATATTCCTCTAGAATAAGAATTAATTTATCAATTGAGGATTTTTCTATAGAATATTCCCAACCCATGGCCAGATAGCTCAGTCGGTAGAGCAGCGGACTGAAAATCCGCGTGTCGGTGGTTCGATTCCACCTCTGGCCACCACCTTTTCTTACTAATCCTAAGGCAATTTTATTTTAGAATGAGTCTAAAAAGCGCAAGAATATAGTTATAAAGCCTTTATTTTAGTTTTTTTTGATAATGAATTAAAAACAGTAACAATATCAATACTTTATTCGTTTAATAGTGCATTATAACCATTATACTTATAATCCATTAACTGCCTAAAATCTATCTCCATAGCCTCTTTCAAAGCTTTATGAAAACGTTGTATAAAAACAAATAATCAACCTGTTTTTGACTCATCCACTAGCTTTTGTTTATATCAAATGTCCTTATAGATAATTTATTGTTTATGAGGGAATTGAAAATTAACCTTAATTAGGGGAGTATTTTATCATGGGTAAAATCAAAGGTTGGATTGGAGAACTAACAGATATCGCAGTTGCTCTTGTAGCACTAGGTGTTGCCGCTGGCGTTGTATTTGGTGATGTACCATTTGTAGGCGCTGTATTGGGAAATTTGATCGATTTGATCAATTCTCTAGGTGATAACGGTGTTGTCGGTATCATCGTTCTTGCAATTCTCTCAGGTATGTACGGCCGAAGCGGTATGTAAATGGGAAAAAAGCTTTTTAAGTTTTTAAATTCTTAAAAGCATAAGAAGGGGTTCTTTCAAAGGACCCTTTTTTTTATTTAGGCTACAATCTATAAGTATGTTTAAACCTTTCTTAAAACAATTAACTAAAGTTACAGATCTAACAATTCTGTTTGCGACCATATTTGTTTTCCTAGCTTTTATAACTCCAGAGGAGTTGTCACAAGCGCCTTTAAATAATGCAAGAGACGATTATGATAGAACAGCTTCCTCATTAGCATTAGAAGAGAGCAAGGCAATTTCTTCGAG
The DNA here is from genome assembly GCA_029941465.1 of Gammaproteobacteria bacterium. Classification (GTDB taxonomy): domain Bacteria; phylum Pseudomonadota; class Gammaproteobacteria; order Steroidobacterales; family UBA11654; genus CACPJA01. Next base: position 203 of record JAPYQN010000045.1, on the reverse strand, counting down.
GATAGAACTAGAAGAGTCTATTTCAATTAGCAATAAACTGAGGAATTCTATTGTAGCTGCTGAGAATGTCATAAATTCTATTGATACTGACTTTGTTGAGAGTGTCATAAATGATAGTGATACTGACACTGATCTAGACTTAACTAATCAAACTAACATTGAACTGGATCAACTTAACGCGGAACTGGATCAACTTAACGCGG
>JAPYQN010000044.1 GCA_029941465.1 Gammaproteobacteria bacterium | reverse complement strand
AATATTGCTTGGGTCATAGAAATAGTTGTTTCTATTAGATAACTTAGAAAGAGATCTAATGGTTGAATATACTTTTTCAAGCCTCTTAGGAAAGAGTGCATTAAACCTAGATTCTTTATGTTTAAGCCATTTAGAATAGCCTAGTTTTTCCGTCTGAACATCTGTTTTAACTATTGTTATTGTTTCTTTCATAAACTTTATATTTTATTATATAGTTTGTATATTACTATATTTAGTATTATATAGTTGTAAAGATATATCAAGCCTTATCTTAAAGCCTAAAAAAACTTTAGAGATTTACAAAGGTTGTGTTTTAAGGCACACGTTTTAGTTATCAGTAAATCGTTGGCTCGACTCCTCCTTTCGGCAAAGAAACAAAGCTTTATAGGTATCAATTTAGATGTGCTTTGTTAAACTAGTTTTTTTTCAAATCCTTACAAATGCTTTCATTTAATAATTTAGAACTGATTCTTGGTGGGAAAATATTATTTAGTAATGTATCTCTCATAATTCAGCGTGATCAAAGGGTAGGCTTAGTAGGAACAAACGGGTCTGGAAAAACCAGCTTATTTAAAATTATTACTGGTGACATTGAAGTTGATGAAACCTCATTGAGTTACTCTTCAAAACTTAGAATATCTTATCTTGAGCAAGAGGTTCCTGCGACTGATGAAATTGCTATTGATTATGTGCTTTCAGGAGATCAAAAACTTATCGATATCCAAAAAAATATATTGGAAGCAGAAAAGAGTGAGCAATTTGAAAATCTGGGTGAGCTTTATGCACTATACAACTCCCTAGATGGTTATTCATCACAATCAAAAGCAGAGAAACTGATGCTTGGTCTTGGTTTTAAAAAAAGAGATTTTAAGAAATCATTAAATGAATTTTCTGGCGGTTGGAGAGCCAGATTAAATCTTGCTAAAACTTTGATGCAACCGTCAGATCTAATGTTATTAGACGAACCTACCAATCATTTAGATTTAGACGCCATTCTTTGGCTCTCTAATTGGATTAAATCTTTTTCAGGTGCATTGCTTCTGATTTCTCATGATAGAGAATTTCTGGATGATTGTGTTTCATCTATAGCATACCTTCATCGTAAATCAATTGAACTCTACCCTGGTAATTATTCTAAATTTGAAATTATAAAAGCTGAAAGATTGGCAGGAATCCAAAGAAATTATGAGAAACAACAAAAAGAAGTGGCCCATATGCAAAACTTCATTAGACGTTTTAAGGCTAAAGCCACGAAAGCAAGACAGGCACAAAGTCGAGTAAAAGCATTAGAAAGAATGGAAATAATAGCTCCAGCACACATTGACTCACCATTTAGTTTTGTAATTCCAGAAACGGAAAAAATATCCAACCCATTGGTTGCTTTAGATGAGGCAGACTTAGGTTACGATACCGTTATATTGGATAAGATTAATCTTTCCATTTGCCCTGCCGATAGAATTGGCCTCTTAGGCCCTAATGGTGCAGGTAAGTCCACATTGATTAAAAGTCTGGTTGGAGACTTAGCGATCATTAATGGAGAAAGAAATGAAGGGAGTAATCTTAAAGTGGGTTATTTCTCACAACATCAAGTAGATGATTTGGATCTATCTATGACTGCTTTTAATCATATTCAAAGATTAGATCAAACTAAAAGTGAGAAACAAATAAGAACATACTTGGGGGGCTTTGATTTTCAAGGGGATAAAGTTAACGATTCAATTCATTTATTTTCTGGAGGAGAGAAAGCCAGACTTGCTTTTGCAATTATTGCCTATCAGAAACCAAATGTTTTACTTATGGATGAACCAACCAATCATTTGGATATGGAAATGCGTCATGCTTTAACTGTAGCACTTCAAACATTCAAGGGAGCAATACTTCTTGTTTCTCATGATAGGCACCTCCTGAGTAGCACAGTGGATACTTTTTATATGGTAGATAAAGGACAGGTGGATGTATTTGATGGTGACCTAGATGATTATAAAAATTATATTCTTAATAGAACAGTCCCCAATTCTAAAGCCAAGAGTAAACCAGTAACTAAAAGCATCAATCATGAAAATATAAAAAAAACTAAGAAGCTAAAGTCAAACATTGCATCAATCGAAAAAAGATTAGCCAGATTAAATAGAAAATTATCTAAAGCCAATGAAGATTTAGCTGACCCTGAGCTCTATACATCAGACGTTAAGCCTGACATTCAGAATTTAATAAAAACTCAATTGGAATTAACTTCAGAGATTGAAATTGCAGAGAAAGAGTGGCTTATTGCATCATCTCGAATGGATAAATTAAGCTCATAAATCAATACAATAAAGAGAACAAATAGTCTACAGAACAACTTAATATTTTGAAATATAAAAGTTTAATAACTATTTAAGTTATTGCTTCTTCTCTCTTTTAAGTGCTCTCTTCTCTTTAAGGGTCTTACCTTTTTTCTTAGGAACTTTCTTTTGCTTATTCATGCCTTTTGCCATTTTGAATACTCCAGTTATTAAATATTTAATTTTCTTTAGAAATTAGACTAACAGTCATTAGAACTTTATCCTATCATCTAAAAATCTATTGGAATTCACAAAGGTTGGATTTGGTAGAGCCTTATAAGACTTTAAAGTTAATTCTTTAATGTATAGAAATTTAAATTTCCATAAAGTGGAGTAAACTCTCTCCTAACAAGAAATACAGGGATATTGCCCAAAAATTCTTGGTGAACTTGTTTTCTTGTGCCAATGAAATCATTGGTAAATGAATCCAGGTCAAAATATTTCTCTAGTCCTCGCATAAACGATCCAGCTAAGTAAATACCGCCATAACAATTGTATGAGAGAGCTGCTTCTGATGAAAGCACAGCAAAACATTTAATATATTTCTCAATAAGCTCGATGTATTGTTTATCTTTAGATTCTACTCGTTGCAAAATTTCTTCTGCAGATAAGTTTTCACCTAACAGATCCTCAGCAACAGAACTTATGCCTGGACCAGATAAAATATCTTCTAAGATGGAGTAATTTTTAGAAGGCTCTATACCAAATATATCAAGATAGTGGTTTACAGAACTTTGGGTATTGCCCAACTCTGTTGGATGAACATATTCAATATCATTAACTCTTGAATATACAGCTGCGCCTAAACCTGTGCCTGGGCCAAGAACAAATTTTGGAATATCCTTAGGTCCTACATTAGACCCCTTCTTGAGAACCTTGAAATCTTCTTTTTTAAGACTTGAAAGTGAATAGGCAATAGCTTCCCAATCATTCAGCAAGTAACAATTTTTGATTCCAAACTTTTTTTTGATCTCTTCAGGGCATATCTTCCAGTTTCTATTAGTCATGGTTATAGTGTCGCCATTTTTAGGGCCTGCTACAGAGATAATGACACTTTCTAGCTCACAACTGGCTTCAGATATCAATTGATCAAGATATTGATAAAACTCATCCAAATGACCAATTTTTATCTTTTCAATATTGAAAATCTTATTATTACCATCCAATGCCGCATAAGCTGTACGCATATTAGTACCACCTAAATCAATGAGTAAAACGTGTTTACCACCAGGTTGCATAGAATACTCCTAAAATCATGATGACTATAGCTGAAGCTAGGCGGAATTGTTATTTTTGATCTTCTTC
>JAPYQN010000043.1 GCA_029941465.1 Gammaproteobacteria bacterium | reverse complement strand
TCAAAGGTTCAGTATTTAACTCTTTTCGCCTGGTCATCATGCACTATTGCAGTCTTTCTGCACTGTATTATATTTCTCTCATAAGCTTTCTTTATAGCAATACAGGTTAAACCGTTTGTGAGCTGATGATGGCCTGTTCGATATCCTGGATAATGTCATCCTTATTTTCAATACCCACTGATATTCTAACCATATCATCAGTGATTCCTGCAGCCTCATAATCTTCTTCATCCAATTGACTATGTGTGGTTGAAGCGGGGTGTGTCGCTAAGGATTTTGTGTCTCCTATATTGACTAAACGAACCACTAATTCTAGGGAATCAATGAATTTAATTCCTGCCTCTTTACCCCCTTCAATACCAAAGCTTAAAATTCCTGATGGACGCCCATTGGTGTATTTTTTAGCTAGATCATAATAAGGGCTCCCTAATAATCCTGCATAATTTACCCAATTAATGTTCTTATGACTTTCAAGATATCTAGCGACATGAAGAGCATTTTCAGTATGTCGGTCCATTCTTAGATGCAGAGTTTGTATTCCTTGAAGAATTAGAAAAGCATTAAATGGTGAGAGTGCAGCACCAGTATTTCTTAAGGGTCCAACACGGCATTTGCCAATAAAAGCAGCAGCACCTAGAGCCTCAGTAAATACCAAACCATGATAAGATCCATCTGGTTCATTTAGGTTTGGATATCGACTAGGTTCTTTTGCATAATCAAAGTTACCCGCATCTATTATGACACCACCAATAGTGGTTCCATGCCCACCAATGTATTTTGTTAATGAGTGCACAACGATATCAGCCCCAAAATCAATTGGTTTTAATAAGTAAGGTGTAGCAACCGTGTTATCAACTACCAAGGGGACTCCATTATTATGAGCAGCTTCTGCTAATTTCTCTATATCGCAGATATTACCAAGTGGATTACCAATAGATTCACAAAAGACTAGAGTAGTATTCTCATCTATCAGTTTTGCTATGCCTTCTATGTCATCAAAATTTGCATACCTAACTTCAATACCCTGATTTTTTAGGGTATTACTAAAATAATCTGCAGTTCCTCCGTATAGCTCGCTGACCGAAACAATATTTTGTCCGTTTCTAGTTAAGCTCTGTATAGAGTATGTAATTGCAGCCATACCTGAGCTCACAGCCAGTGCAGCAATGCCGCCTTCCATTGCAGCCAACCGTTCTTCTAAGATCGCATTTGTTGGGTTCGTTATTCTTGAGTAAATATTTCCCTCAACCTCAAGAGAAAATAAATCAGCTCCATGTTGAGCATTATCAAAAGCATAAGATGTTGTTTGATAAATAGGTGTGGCCACCGATTTTGTAGTTGGATCAGGTGTATAACCTGAATGGATTGCTTGTGTTTCTATTTTCATTCTATTTCTCCATAAAAAAAACCTGTTTGCATAAGCTAAACAGGTTTCTGAGAAATTTCAGTCCTATTTAGCAGTTTTATAAAGCACCTGCAAGTTGGAATAAATGAGTGCTAGAGGGCAATAATGAATTAAATAAAAAATTATGCAAGTAATTTTTTAATCTATAATCGTCATTTCATTAATAAGTCTTTTATCATTTTCAAATTTCTCTAAAGTCCAGAGTAGATAACGAGAATCAACATGAATTGTTCTTGCTTGAGGGATAAATTTATAGTCCGATATAATGGTTTCAATCATTCCATCAAAAGCTAGGCCAACAAATTCTCCTTTAGCATTAAGGGTGGAAGACCCAGAATTACCGTTTGTTATATCTAGATTTGAGATGTAGTTGACAGGAACAGAACCTATTTCATTAACTGAGTAAGAACCGTATTCTTTTTTATGGATAAGATTAAGTTGTTTGAGGTCAACTTCAAAAGGGAAAGCTCCGGTATTTTTTTGAGCAATGCCTTCTAGACTTGTGAACGGCTTATAGTAAATGGCGTCATTTAATTCTACTCCCATTACATTTCCAAATGTAACTCTTAGTGTTCCGTTTGCATCAGAATAAATATCTCTATTCTGTGATTTGTAAAACCTTCTTAGAATTTTAATAAAGCTGGATTTGTTTTTTTGGAGCTGGCTTGCCCTGGCTTTATTAAGCTTCTCTTTTTCCATATTTTCTTCAAAAATATTCTTAGCAAATACGATAAAAGGGTCTTCTGATTGATTAAGTTTATACAAGGATGTATTCAAAAGAGTAATTCTTTCATCTGTATCAAGGAGTTCTTTTGAGTCCCTATACATCTGATTAACAACACCTTTTGTTTCAGAAAAATCTTCCTCCAGGTGTAACAATGAACTAAATACTTTTCTTCTTTTTTTCTTTTCAACTTCTTTGTATCGACTCAACCTGTATAAAAAAATACCTTTATCTACTGAAGCTTCAAAACGATAATCCAATGATCTAAGTCTATTCACCAATCTGTCATAGTCTCTTTCTTGATAACCCAGTTCTCTTTCATGGTTAGGCTTTGTTTTTTCAAAAGCATGCCTATAAATTGTTGTAGCAGCACCCAACAATGCTGATCCGCCATAATACCTTTCATTTAAGTTCTCAGTTTTAATCTCATTGGTAATCTTAATAAGACTGGTTAAGTCATCTTGTTCTTTTTTTGTGCTGTTATCGGATATAAATACTAGAAGATTGTCCCAGTTAATTTTTTCTTGTTGTAACAAGTTAAAGTTCTTAGCCCCGTCTATTTGACCAGATATCTTTTTGTAATAATTCTCATAACCACTAATATTGCCACGATATTTTAAGGCTTTCTTTTGATCATCTTTAGTGAGTTCCTTCATTAGATCTATATTTGATTTCAGAAATTCAACAAAACTTGGGAATCCTGTTTTTATATCAGATTCAATTTCTGGATAAGTTAGAAGTCTATTGGTTGTTCCTGGATAGCCTGCCACCATAACAAAATCATTTTCTTGAATGCCTGTTTTTGAAATTTTTAAATGGCTCACGGGTTTATAAGGAATATTATCTAGGTGGTATTCTTGGCTTTTATTTTCTGGGGTAACGTAGGCGCGAAGTAAGGCAAAATCGCCAGTGTGTCTTGGGTACATCCAGTTATCGATTTCACCACCAAATTCGCCAATAGATTGAGGCGGAGCATAAACTAATCGCACATCTTTGAGGGCAAGTTTCTTAATCATTTGGTAGGTTTCCCCACTATAAAAACTTTTAACTTCACATTGGAATTCAGGGCTAACCTCACAATTTTTAATTAGTTTCTTCTTATTCGATTGGATAATTTTATATCTGTGGTTTTCTGATTTCGATTGATCAGTTCCTAGCAAGACTTCAACTGTAACGTTTATTATTTCTTGAGTGATGTAGACTTTTGCTCCTGGTGCTGATGGGGCTTCTGCTTCTATGGTTTTAGCAAGAAACCCACTCTTAAAGAGATCTTTTCCTGTTCGGTCTGAATTAAATTGTAGGTAGGAACCTTCCACACAGTGATAATTTGTTGCTATGAGCCCTTGATCAGAAATAAAGGCTGCAGAGCAACCTCCAAGACTAACAATTGCATTAAGAGGGTATTCAAACAAATTGCTAATTTTATTTAAATCACCGTTAAACCCTGCCGCTTTGATATCTTTTGCCAAACTGGGCAGTTGTGAGGGTTCCCACATGCCTTCATTTGCTAAAGAGATATTCATCATTAAAAGTAATAAAACAAGACTTTTTCTAATATTTTTCATAGTGTTAT
>JAPYQN010000042.1:2203-3710 GCA_029941465.1 Gammaproteobacteria bacterium | reverse complement strand
CACTAAATTTTATTGGAATCAATCTTTAATTTTTTATATAAATTTCTTGCAGCAACAAATGCAATCATCGCAAAAGCTAGGCCAGTTACAATAACAGATGTCTGTAATGCCTCTAATCCTCCACCCTTCAAGAGAATAATAGCTATTATTCCAAGAGTTATTGCCCAAACTACCCTAGTAATTATTGCAGGATCATGGTGCAGGGAATCTGCTTGATTTGAAGAAGTCATCATAGCGGTTACTAGTGCACCCGAATCGGAGGAAGTTACAAAAAATGTAACAATACTGATTAAAGAAAGACCCATTAAAAGAGTTGAAACAGGATACTGTTCTAAAAAAATGAAAAGTGATACTGAGATATCTTCATTGATAGCATTCGCTAGTGATCCAGCTGTCGTAAATTCTTGATATATTGCTGCATTTCCAAACACACTCAACCATATGAAAACAAGCAATGAGGGTAAAAAAACAACCCCAAGGATGAATTCCTTGATGGTTCTACCATAAGAAATTCTTGCTATAAAAAGACCTACAAAAGGTGACCATGCAAACCACCAACAGTAATAGAATAATGTCCATGCATTTTGCCAGTCAGAGTCACTGTAGGCATTCACATTAGTTGACAGACCAATAAAATTTTGAATGTAAGACCCAACATTTTCTACAAATCCATCCAGAATATATCCAGTAGGTCCAAATAAAAATATAGTTATCAAAAAACAACCACACAAAATCATATTGAATTGCGAGAGTCTTTTTATGCCGGCATTCAGACCCAACACTACACTTATAAGCCCTAATATAGTAATAAAGATAATAATCCAAACTGTCCCTAGGAAACTTGAATTTGCAATATCAAGATATTCAAGCCCTGTACTTATCTGAGTTGCTCCCAAGCCCAATGATGTAGCTATGCCAAAGACTGTTGCGAGAATAGCAAACACATCAACTATCACTCGGCTCCAGGCACTCTCCAGTCCAGTATCTAAAAAGAATGAGCTGACTCTGAAAGGTCTTCCTAAATTAAATGCAAAATATGCAAAGCATAATCCCACGACACCATATATAGCCCAAGCATGAAACCCCCAATGTAAAAATGTTAAATTCATTGATAAAGTAGCCCGCTCATTGAAAGAAACACCTTCTTCAAAGAGTGCCGATGAGCTGAGATGCGAAACAGGTTCTGCGACACTGTAAAATAATAACCCAATACCCAATCCAGCACTAAACAGCATAGCGATCCAGTTTATATAATTAAATTCTGGTTTCGCATCACTTCCACCCAATCTAATTTCTCCAAACCTACTAATAGCTATCCATACACAAAAAATTAGAAAACCATTTGCACTTAAAATAATTAGCCATCCGAAGTTGTTAGCTATAAATGATTGTGAGCTATTAAAAAGATTGCTGGCAGTATCAAGGTTAACTAGGGTAACCCCTAAAAAAGTTGAGATAAGAAATAAAGAAATGAAGAATCTCTTATAATCTATACTTTTAAACATAA
>JAPYQN010000042.1:0-2103 GCA_029941465.1 Gammaproteobacteria bacterium | reverse complement strand
GAGATAAGAAATAAAGAAATGAAGAATCTCTTATAATCTATACTTTTAAACATAAGTAATACGAAAATAATTCATTTTTTTTAACCCTAAAAGCCTTAATTTTAATATAATGAGTTCTATAAATTTAAGATAAAATATACTATGCTTTATGTAATAACTATTGTCTATTTACTTATCTAATTAATAGGGGGGATAAAAGATGACAAGAAAACAAAGCAAGGCCTTAAGAAGATCAAAGGCTATCACAAAGAAACAAAATATACTTAGGATTAAAAACAGAGCGAAATCTACTGCTGCTGCTGTCGCAGTTGCAAGTGCCGTTCTTGCTGCTCCTAATATAAGTGCTCAAGAAACCAGTGCTCAAGCAACCATCGAAGAAATTGTTGTAACATCAAGAAAGAGAACGGAGAGCCTGCAAGATGTTCCTTTGTCAGTTTCTACACTAACAGAGGAAACACTAGAACAAACAGGAATCAATACCTTCGAGGACTATCTCTTGCAATTACCAGGAGTTACCGCAGGAGGATCAGGTCCTGGTCAAAATACAATATACATTCGAGGCCTTGCATCGACTACTCCAAACCTCACAACTGCAGGTGTTGCTGGCCTAGCACCTAATGTATCTTTCTACCTTGATGAGCAACCATTGGCTCAACCAGGAAGAAACTTAGATGTTTATGCAGCAGACATTGCTCGTATTGAGGTTCTTGCAGGACCACAAGGAACACTTTTTGGAGCTAGTTCACAAGCAGGTGTTGTAAGAATGATCACTAACAAACCTAAACTAGGAGTTACTGAAAGTAATGTTGAGCTTGAAACTAGATTCATGCCAGAAGGTGATACAGGAACAAAAATTGAACTAATGACAAATATTCCTCTTGGAGATAATACTGCATTGCGATTTGTTGCTTATAGCGATGAAAGAGGCGGTTATATCGATCAAGTTGCTGGTCAAGTTGATGCTAGTGCATCAGCACGTTTTAGAGCTGCTGGCACTGTGAGAGAAAATGGTCTTCCTGTTTCTTCATCAAGAGCTGGTTTTCAAGCTGGAGCTGATCTATCTGGAGCAACTCTTCTAAAAGCAAATGCATTAGTAGAAGAAAATGCAAATGATGTAGAGTATCAAGGTTTTAGAGCTTCTCTAGCAACTGAACTTGGCGATAATTGGAATGCTACATTGGTTTATGCACAGCAAACAATTGATGCTGATGGTGTTTTCTTTGCAGATCCGACATTAGGTGATCTAAAAATTCAAAGATATACCCAAGATGAAATAAAAGATGAATTTGACAACATGAGCTTAACTCTTGAAGGATTAATTGGTGATCTTGAAGTTGTTTATGCTGGTGCATATACAGATAGAGATACTAATCAAATGGTTGATTACACTGACTATCTTTTCGTTGGTCAATATCTTCCATATTACATTTGTGATTATTACGTAACTTATCTAACGTAGGCACCTGGTGGTGTTCCTACTGGGACTTGTGGTGCTCCAAACTTGCTTGTTGACTCATATACAAATACTGAAGTTGAAAGTCATGAGATTCGTATAAATGCAGATATAAATGACAAGGTATCACTTACAGCTGGTTACTTCATGAGTGATACTACACTTACAGAATTAAACCAGTTTAATTATCCAGGTTCAGTCGTTAATGATATCACTTATGCTGCGAACTATGCTCTTACCGATACATCTGTGTCTGGTTCGATTAATAACGCATCGCCTGGGTGGTATTCAGCCGGACCTTTCTCAGAACCAGTCATCTTCTTTAACGATATTAAGAGAACTGACGAACAGAAAGGTTTTTTTGGTGAACTAAATATTGCATTGAATGACACATCAGAACTTACGATAGGTGCTCGTTGGTATGATATTCAAGTTGATTTTGAAGGCAGTGCTAACTCATCATTCTATAATGGGTTTGGTGCTCCAGATACTCAACAATTTGGATCTAACTTATCAGCTCAATACGCACCTGGTAATGCAAATGGCTATCCAGATAAAGCTGAAACAGATGGTGTTATTGGAAAGGTAACCTATTCATGGAATCCAAGTGATGATGTTATGTATTATGTAACATGGTCTGAAGGTTTTAG
>JAPYQN010000041.1 GCA_029941465.1 Gammaproteobacteria bacterium | reverse complement strand
GCACATTCTGCTCATGGATTTCGTAAAAACTTTGAAGAAATACTATGCCTGTAACAATGGCTGAGGCCATAGTTAGTCACGTTTATAACTTGCAGGATAGGGTAAAGATGGAGGAAAACCGAAGCAGATATCTATCTTCAAGAGGAGTTAGATGAAAAAATGGTGGATGTTTGAAGTTGCCGCCCGATGACATGTGAAGTACTCAGCCGATGATGGCAATTAACACTGAACCAAAAAGAGTGTGATGAACATGCTCACCATAGTTATTTAAAATTATCTGAACAAAATTTAAATTTGACATGTTAATTTACATGTTATATAGTTACGTGCAGATCAATTTCCCTGATGGCCAAGCTTAAGTCCTACATAGAAAATTACAATTCTCTGTGTACTTGGTATGATCAGCATGTCTAAGAGGTTGGCTATTCACTTTGTCGACTGCGCTTTAGTCCCAAACCAACTGGGAGTTTATTCAATACATCATTAAGTGGGCCTCTTAGGAATCCTCACCACCTTCCTGAATTCTGCGGGAGTGAGTTTTCAGTTTTTTCTTTAACATTCTAATTTACTTTTATGCTTTTTTAGCTCTAGTTCAATTTTAGCTGATTGAGAAAGATGAAATGTTTGATAATTGCCGCAGGACAAGGAACCAGACTTAAAAAAAAGGGTGAAGTTAAACCACTTGTTTCTTTGCTTGGCGTGCCACTAATCGAGAGAGTGATCCGTTCTGCTATCGAGGGCGGAGCGACTGAGTTTTATGTGGTCACAGGATACCAGGAAATGCTGATCACTAACTTTTTAAAGCCACTTGAAGAACGGTTACAAATATCATTAACACTTATTCATAATGATGAGTGGCAAGCAGAAAACGGTCTTTCAGTACTGAAGGCTCGTGACAGAATTAATGATCAATTTCTATTATTGATGGCAGACCATCTTTTTGATCCGGATATTATCCGTTCACTGCGGGGCCACCCATTAAATGAAGGGGACGTTTTACTGGCGGTAGATACGGATACTCAAAATTCGTTGGTGGATATGGAAGATGTAACAAAGGTGCATATTCAAAATGGAAAGATTTTGAATATAGGTAAAACGATTGATGAATTCAATGGTTTTGATACAGGGTGCTTCCTTTGTACAACCGCTATTTTTGAAGCAATAGAAGAGGCTCAGAACATTCATCACGATACAACTTTGTCTGGCGCCATCCGCGTTCTGGGAGAGAGACAACACGCAAAAGCGGTTCCAACGCAGAAATTCTGGATTGATGTTGACGATGATCAGGCATTTGGGAAAGCTGAGCGATATCTTATGAATTTACTTAAAGGCAAAATCCACGATGGTCCGATTTCACGTTTGCTCAATCGTCCTGTGTCCATTCGTTGTTCCAAAATTTTAGTCAACTTTAATTTTACTCCCAACCAGATTTCAATTTTTTCTTTTCTCCTTTCATTGTTTGCCGCCGCTTTCTTCGCCATGGGGGAATATAGATATTTGGCCTTTGGTGGGATCATGGCTCAATTAGCTTCAATTATTGATGGCTGTGATGGCGAAGTGGCTCGTTTTAAATACCTGTCTTCTAATTACGGAGGATGGTTTGATGCGGTGTTGGATCGTTATGCGGATGCGTTTCTCCTGTTTGGCTTGACTTGGCATGTCTACAGTACCAATTTGTCATCGCTCGTCGTGGTGATAGGATTCATGGCAATGATCGGTTCTTTCATGGTGAGTTACACCGCAGATAAACATGACAATCTTATGAAAAACAAAATCCATAATGGACTAAGAATTGGTCGTGATATTAATGTCTTCCTGCTCTTTTTAGCCGCAATATCGAATCAACCTTATTTGGGATTAATGGTGATTGCGGTTTTAATGAACGTCGAAACTATTCGTCGAATAATCGTATGTCGTAATGAACAGTAGTATTGAATGCGCAAAAGAAAAAATACGTGAGGCTATTTCTAAATCAAATGTGCCTGAAGATCCTATTCATGCCGAGAACACACTGAAATGGGTCTTGTACCTCAAACTTGATGCGAATGATGCTTTACAGATTGCCGCGTTAGCTCATGATATTGACAGAGCCAATGAAAGCAGAAAAACGTTGCGTTCAGATTTCAGCGATTATGACGCATTCAAAGCATCTCATGCCCAAAATAGCGTAATAATTTTGGCCGAAATACTAAACACATGTCATGTGGAACAATCTATTATTGAGGAAGCCTGTCAGTTGGTGGCACAACATGAGGTGGGTGGAGATCAACTGTCAGATTTGCTGAAAGACGCTGACAGTATTTCTTACTTTGAAGTCAACATGCCCCTCTATTTTCAAAGAGAAGGATATGAAGAAACCTTAAAACGTTGCATATGGGGGTACCATCGGCTTTCACCTAAAATGAAAAAAAAATGTCAAAAGATGACCTATTCCGACTCTACTCTCGTTGGACTTCTTCAGGAAGCTGTATCAACTGCAGAAAATGAATTGGTGTGCTCCAAATAACGTTGCCCAATTTCATAAATGGTTGAGTATCTTTGTGAAATTCTGGGATATGATCAATGAACTGGTGTTTTACTCAGCAGAAATATCAAGAACAAACTGTCCTATGAACTGGACATGGAAGTAGTTAGGTCCTCTTTTAGTATTAGGAAATTAAAAACAAGTTGCTAGAGAATAAAAATGTCGAATACACCGAAAATAGCAATCATTGGATCTGCGACTATTGATAAAAATGTGAAAGGTTCAAGAAGCATAAGAAAAATCGGAGGTACTGTTACTTATGCCGGCATTACATTTCAAAAACATGGCTTGCCTACAGTCATTGTCTCTAATATTGCTCCACAGGATAGCGGTTTGTTAAGAACTTTGCGCCAACAAGGTCTAACAGTTTGTTCTTCTCCTACAGAAGTAACAACATCGTTTGTCAACCACAATGATGGAGATGATCGATGGCAGGAAATGAATTCAAAAGCCTCTCCCATCACTGTTGATCAGTCTCAGTCCATTATTGAGAAAGTCGATCATGTCCATTTAGGACCTTTACATCCTTCTGACATAGAGCCAGAGCTTTTCCTTCTTTTGGGGAAACAGCCCTGCTTTGTATCTCTAGATGTGCAAGGATACGTCCGTGAAATAAATCATGGACGAGTTCGACTCAAGGTCTCAGAAACTTTACACAAGGTATTATTTTCTGTTCAAGTCATAAAGGCAGATCACCTTGAATTAGATGCCATTCTTCAGTTTTACCAGATGGATTGTAAAACGCTAAAAGAATTTTATGGACTTCGAGAATTAGTGATTACCAAAGGAGATGAGGGGGGGTACATCATGGCTGACGAGAAGGTTTCATTTGAGGCAAAACCTGTGCAACGTATTATTGATACTACAGGAGCAGGCGACATTTTTTTCGCAGCTTACCTGATCTACAGATTCCACAAGCATCGGAATATCTCTGAATCCACTCAATATGCCGCTTCGATAGCAGCCAGATATGTAGCTGGACTGTATATCCCTGTAGGACAATTAAAACTGCCTTCTTCTAGATTGAATTATGGTCACACTGCAGACAAATTTTCAGAGGAAAACCGACCTAAAGATGTGATCCTTGCTAACGGCAGAAGAATCTAGATTGGGCATTGATCTTGGCTGCGGTCCTCCATCTTAATACTGGCATTCAAGTAATTCCACTTGCCGGAGTCCCTTGTATCGGTGGGTGGGTCCACAGCGAGCCTCACTCCTCAAGTTCAGGCAA
>JAPYQN010000040.1 GCA_029941465.1 Gammaproteobacteria bacterium | reverse complement strand
CCAGAACTAACATGAGCCATGGCAAAAAATTCACCCGCAGAATTATAAATTCTGACCATGTCTCCATCATGAACACTTCTAGAATCTGCATCATCAGGGTTGATGTATATATCAGGTTCTCCTCGTTGCAAGCTCAAAAGCAATGAATCATCTCTCCAGGTGCTATGAATTCCATGCCTTGCATGCCCCATCATCATTCTCATTGGATAACCTTTAATGGATAATGGTTCCTTAAAGGTGGGCAGTGTCTCTCCAAATTCGATAAACCATTCATGGTCAATATAAAATTGTTGACGTCCTGTAAATGTTTCATAGGGATGTTTGTCAATAACACTTTTCACCACTTCAGTATGATAAGGTGATTCTTCGTTATCCCACATGGTATTTTCAACTCCATTAACCCTTACAAACCCCTTTTCAGAGAGTTCTTCAAAACTTATTTTAGGAATGCCGTGAGTGGTATTGATAATAAATTGAGCCACATCTTTGGAGTTATTGATACGAGCATCCATTGTATATAGTTCTAGGGTTTTCGTGTAATCCCTTCTGACACTTCTTCCATCTACAGCATCCAAAAATGGTTTCACATTTCTTTGTTTGGCTCTTTTGCTGATAGCTTCTGCTAATCTCCTGTTGGCCTCCCAATCATCGACAGCTTCCCCTAAAGGGGTTACTGCTTCATTGAGAACCTGTAAATACGGGACCCTTGACTGCAACATCAGATCATTTCTCTCATAATGATGTGCTATAGGTAAAACATAATCAGCGTGCATTGAGGTCACACCCATATCAGGTGTTAAAGCAACGATAGTTTCTAATTCCTCAAAAGCAGTCTTCCTCCATAAGCTTCCAGTTGCTCGCCAGTTGGCTCCATTATTTCCAGCAAAAAAGCCCATCTTCCATCCGTTTTTACTGTAGTCGGGAAACCAATCTTCCTCGATACTTTTACGGTAATATTGATCAATCTCATCAGCGAGTTCTTGTCCATATATTTTTGCATTCAACTGTTTCATTTCTGCATGATCGTAATCCCATGTTGTTGCAGAAATAATTCGAAAAGCAGGGCCAATATCTGAAGCACCGAATTGATTCATACCTCTAGCTACTGGGGCATTGGCAACTTGCAATCCTCCCCCTTCTTTTCCAATGCTGCCGGTGAGTGAAAGCATAAGCAACATAGCACGCTGCAGAAGATCGCCATGCAACCACTTACAAGATGCATAACCTGCATAGATCATTCCGGGTTGAGCAGTAGCAAATACTCTGGCAGTTTTACGGATAACCTCAGGATTAACGCCAGTTATTTTTGAGGCCTTTTCTGGGGTATAGTTTTTACATTCTTCTTTTAATAATTCGAACACTGTGGTGACTTCAACCTCTCCATCCAGAGTATCCACGGTCCATCGACCTTCAAGTCTGGGACTAATATCACCAAGCTCTAAGGTTCCACGTTTTCGCCGATCTCTACCAAAAGGTTTTTCTGCTCGTCCCGTTCCTGGCGCTTGGACTATTTTATTCGTTGTTTCATCCCACATGTAATAAACATTGTCAGCCACTGCCAGTAAACCGTATAAGGAGAGATCTTCTCTTCTAAGAAACTCTTTGGTGTCTGTTCTAACTAATAACGGTAAATCCGTTTGCTCTTTAATATAGTCTCCCTGATAAAGCTTTTCTTTTACAATGACTTCAACCATTGCCATAGCCAGAGCTGCGTCAGTGCCTGGTTTTGGGTTTAGCCATAAACTTGAGTGCATCGCAGTGGGGGTAAATTCTGGTGATATCGAGATAACTTGTGTGCCATTGTATTTTGCCTCCCAGAAGAAATGGGCATCTGGAATCCTGGTCACTGCAGGATTACTCATCCAAACAAGCACACATTTAGACTTATATACAGAAGCAAAAGTATCTCCAGTATAAACCTGCCCAAGGGTCATATAAGACCCAGTTGGTAAATCACCCACCCCTGAAAAAAATTCAGGTACTGTCATTCCAGTGATATTTGAAAATCTTAAATGAGCTGCGAAAGATGCCATCTTGATTGACATTTGTGTGCCGCTTCCATAGGAAATACATTCTGGACTATATTCAATCGCATAGTCTAAGAACTTATCTGCTATTTCTGTCGTTGCTTGTTCCCAACTGATTCGTTCCCATTGACCTTCTCCACGCTCGCCTGTTCTTTTGAGTGGATACAAAACACGTTGCTTACCATACATGTATTTATGATGTCGCATGCCTTTTTGACAACCTCTCGGTCCAAAATCAGGAGCATCACCAATTTGTTCATATTCTCCTTGCTGTTCTTCTCTCCAAACCACACCATTTTTGACGTAAACGTTGAAGGCACATGTACCTGCACAATTAGTCCCATGGGTACCTCTTACTACCCTATCCCAAGTCCATTTTTTACGGTAGAGGTCCTCAAAACCTCTGTATGAATCACTAGCAAATACTTGATTAGGATTAGCGTAGTTAAGAAGGAGCCCTAATGAGGTCGAACCTTTTAGGAATTTTCTTCTATTTAGTTTCAGTGAAGTGCTCATTTCTCATGAAATATTCTAACTTAAATCTAAATATTTATAATTCGTTTATGTAAGTATTTTAGAATAACAAATGAAGAGCTCAAGGTATTTACCGAGATCAAATGTGATATAACAGAACTATGATTAGCTACAACCAAGCAATTGAGATCATTAAGAATTCTATAAAGCCGATGCAAACTAGTGAGGTGAATATTCGGCAAGGCCATGGTGTGCTTGCTGAAAATTTGATTTCTCAATCAGAAATCCCTGCCTTTTCTAATTCAGCCATGGATGGCTTTGTTATAAACTCGTCAGAAACCAAGCAAGCCTCGGCAAATAACACCATAGAACTTGAAATTGTAGGAACAGTATTTGCAGGTGAATCGCCGCCATTAAATAATTCCTCATTTACTACTTTTGAAATTATGACAGGCTCAATAGTCCCTGATGGCTTTGATAGCGTGATCCCGATCGAACAAGCTAAAATCATTGAACGAGATGAAAAAAAATTCTTAGTTATAAATCAGCTAATTTCTAAAGGAAGAAATGTGAGGCTATCTGGAGAAGATTTCAATCCTGGAGATCTTATTCTAGAACATGGCAGCACCATTGAACCACATAATATGATGTCTGCTATTGCTAATGGAATTAAATCAGTAAAAATATACACTCCTCCTTCAATCGGCATTGTGGTTACAGGAAGTGAGCTGGAAAATAAGAGTGGACCCTCTATTGAAAATACCAATGGTCCATATTTAGAAGCTTCGATTCGGCGCCTTGGCCTTTCCTGTGAAGGGCAGTTCCATGCTAGAGATGACAAAATAGAAATCAAAGAACACATAGAGCAATGTCTTGCTCTTGGAGCAAAAATCATTATTACCAGTGGTGGGGTTTCTGTCGGGAAGGCTGACTTCGTGCCTGCAGTATTAATGGAGATGGGCGCTAAAATTCTCTTTCATAAAGTTTGGATCAGACCTGGTAAACCCATACTTATGGCAATTTTTCCAAGTGGACAAATTGTTTTTGGCCTACCTGGAAACCCTGTTTCCGTTGCCGTTGGATTTAGATTTTTTGTAAGCCAAGCTTTAAGACTCATGCAAGGACAAAGTATTGAAAATAGAATGGCAGCAATCAATAAGATGGAGTATAAAAAATCTGAAAAATTTTGTTTTTTTGCAAAAGCTCACACCTCAGTAAACACACGAGGAATTCTAGAAACAAAGATCATGAGTGGACAAGAATCCTTTAAACTAAAACCGTTCAATCAAACTAATTCTTGGGCCATTATCCCCGAGGGTATGGATGTAATATATGCAGATCAAGAGATAGAGGTGGTCCCATTAAATATGGGGGA
>JAPYQN010000039.1 GCA_029941465.1 Gammaproteobacteria bacterium | reverse complement strand
AATCAATAAAACAAAGGGCCTGTAGCTCAGTTGGTTAGAGCAGTGGACTCATAATACTATAGTCTTATCCCTTGTATCCTCTTATTCTATTGATATTCAGCAGTTCTTTAGATTGCTTGGTGAACCTATGGTGAACCTAAGATTGTGTCATTATTGGAATAGATTAATTAATGTTTCAACACCGCCGGGCCAGACAAGTGTTCCGATGAGTATCATTAAAAAGAACAACATTCCTGCAATTTTAATTGCATCAATTATATTCTCTTTCAATTTATCCATAATAGTAAAACTACTATGTGGTCAGTTTGCTGTAAAGGATTATTACCGTCAGCACTTGTGGTTTCTTTCTTATCAGGCCTACGCAGGTGACCTAGGGGGTATAGGTGATATATATCTAGTGGTCGAATATTTTTAGGAGGTTTTGGTTGTCAACTAGTCTGATTCTATTTGCTCAATTAGTCAGTTGAACCTGAACTGGTTCTGGTTTGCTTAAAGTGTACAACTCTTATCAGTCAAACCAAAGATGAATTTACCTGTCCATTTATTCGCCTCTTTCAACTCTTTTTCTGTCTCTTTCTGCTCAGTTACGATGCACTCAAAAGACCCTTGTTCTATTTTATTGGCAAAAATAATATCCAATAAAGAACCCATATTGGCTTTTTCAATGTAGCATTCTGCTTTAGCCTGACAATCTTCTTTTGTTTCGAATCTCCCAATGTACCTAGATTCATTACTGGAGGGATATACGTGTGCAGACCATTCCTCTGCCCAGCTATTAAAGCTGAACAAAAGTGCTGATATGAGGAAGAGGCGTTTCATATTAGTCATAGCCATATCGCAATTATAGTCAGAACAACTGCTAAAATTGCTAGGAGAATTATATTATTCAGCTTATTCATTTGCTTAAACAATAAAGAAAACGATAAAGAGAATCAATACTAGAGCCATTGATAACACGAAAATAAGAACTTTCTGACTTTTGCTTATAGGTTTTTGGTGAGTAATTCCTAACTCATTATTTTTTTCTACTACCTCTTCCGCCAACTTGTTCTCTTCATCTGAAAGATTATTTGGATCCATTGTTAACTAGACTCCCAGTAATCGTTAATAGGAGTGCTGATATGAGGATGAAGCGTTTCATTTATCCTTATTCATTTGTCCTAACTTCAAAGTAATCTCTCCCATCAATCTAGGTGAGAAGATACCAGCTATCAGGAAAGACCATACCAACCACTCATAAGATGTAAAGAATCCAAGAAAGCCAATAAGGAAGAAACAGAGCATAAATATTCTACTAATATTATCAACAGGCAACCATGTGCTTAGTGCTTTTCCTGCTTCTGCTGCTTGTTCTACAGTTAATTCTTCTTCCCAATTGTCAGTAGGTTTATGAGTTGCATCTCCAAGTGCTTGTTGAAAGATTTCTGTTTCATTCTCTTTCTTTTCATTACCCATTAATTAACTATATCAGACCTGTTGAATACCACAAATATGAGTGCTATTTTAAGGTACTAAAAGGCTCTGATAATCAATGAATCAAAGGCTTTCAAAGGATTCATTAGACGCTATATATAGAGGTCTGAGAGGTGCTTATGAGGTGTATTTTGGAGTATGTTAAAGTAAGTAGCAGGAGGATTGATTAGAAACGTCTG
Organism: Gammaproteobacteria bacterium; assembly: GCA_029941465.1. Taxonomy (GTDB): domain Bacteria; phylum Pseudomonadota; class Gammaproteobacteria; order Steroidobacterales; family UBA11654; genus CACPJA01. Next base: position 2,774 of record JAPYQN010000039.1, on the reverse strand, counting down.
TCTATAGAGTCTCTTTCTTTTTCTTAGTTATATAAAAAATATAGACATCATCTTTAATATTATCCCAATACCTACTTAGTGATAGAGCCTTGTGAAGTTTGAGAGTTTGGACAGCCGACTTTTAGTTATCTTTTGGTAAGATGGTTGATATGAAAGATGAAGGACAAGTAAAAAAATAGAAAGGGCATAAAAAATATGAATATACGTAGGCGTCAGCTAATTAAATTAGGGTTATTAGGAACAGGTTTAATCGCTAACAAAGTATCACCCCAGCTTTTAATAGCTGAGAACCAGTTAATCTTAGATGAAAAAAAGTTAAGCATTCTAATTCTTGGTGGAACGGGTTTTATTGGACCACACATGGTTAGAGAAGCATTAAAACGAGGACATGAAATAACCCTATTTAACCGAGGGAGGACTAATCCTAATTTATTTAAAAATGTAGAAACCCTTATTGGGGATCGTGATAATGGATTAGAGACTTTGTATGGCCATAATTGGGATGTTGTGATTGATAACTCTGGCTATGTACCAAGGCATGTGGAGGATTCTTCTCGACTGCTTTCAACAGTAGCATCACACTATATTTACATCTCTTCTATTTCAGCTTATGCCGATTTATCTGAACCCATAGATGAAGATGCACCACTAGCTAAAATTTCAGATGAGGCTATTGAACAAGTTACCCCCCAAACCTATGGCCCACTTAAGGCGCTTTGTGAGAAAAAAGCAGCAACAGAATTTGGTGATGATCGACTAACTATACTTAGACCAACATACATAGTGGGTCCAGGTGATCATACTGATCGTTACACATATTGGCTTGCTCGATCTTTGAGAGATAGTGAAATGATCTGGCCTGGAACTCCAAAAGATATGATTCAAATAATTGATGTCAGGGATTTAGCAAAGTTTACTATTGATACTGCAGTGAATCAGATAATGGGAACGTATAATACAGTTACACCTGCAGGCAGTTATACAATGGGTCAACTTCTCCAAGATATCCTTAAAGCTACTGCTTCAAATATGAAACCTGTGTGGATAGATCATAAGTTTCTTAAAGCTCAGGAAGACATAAAAGAAGATGCTTTCCCAATCTGGATACCACCTGTTCAAGAATACTCAAGTGCTGCTCTTGTTAGTGGGAAAAGAGCTAATGCTAAAGGGTTATTAAATCGACCAACAATAGCAACTGCGAAAGATACTCTAGCTTGGTGGAAGACACTACCTACTGAGCGCACAAAGAAATTGAGGGCAGGTTTGAGTCTGGAATTGGAAAAAGATCTATTAAATCGATTTAAATCCTTACAAGCCAACCCCAAATAAACAAACTAGCAGTCTCAGTCAACTGCTTGCTAACAAACCTTTGTCAGATTCACAAATTGTTGATGGTGGCATACTTTACAACACAGTAAGGTAGCTATTGTTAACCGTAAGTAATGACAAGTTGAAAAATGCTATTAATTAACTATGATACGTGTCGTGAAAGATAAAATAGATCTTGGGTGGGAAGAGTGGATTAGTCTGCCTTCCATCAACCTTCCTGCAATAAAGGCAAAAGTAGATACGGGGGCTCTAACTTCTGCTCTGCATGCCAAACACATTGAAGTCTTTAAAGTAAATAAAAGACGATACGTAAGATTTGAGGTATCACCTCTACCCAAAAAACCACAACTAGTGATTTCTTGTTCAGCACCCTTAATAGGCACAAGAAACATCACCAGCTCTAATGGGAAAACAGAAAAGAGGCATTGCATAAAGACTTTAATAGAGTTAGCTGGAAGAGAATGGGAGATAGAAATATCGCTAACTGATCGAATAAGTATGCAATACAGGATGCTTTTGGGAAGGACAGCGATTGAACCAGGTATGACTGTCCATCCAACTGAAAGTTTTTTGAATGGTAATCCAAGGAAAGACTTATACAGAAAGAGAAAGAAAATTAGTCCTAAATCTAGAAGAGTTTTACGGATAGCATTACTTACAAGAGAGCCCAACAACTACTCGTCAAAAAAAATACAAATTGCAAGTGAACTTCGTGGTCATCAAGTGGAGAAGATAAATGCTACTAGATGTTATTTAGACGTAGATACTGATAACCCAAAAATTTATTATGATGGCAAGCCCTTGCCTAAATACGATGTGGTAATTCCTAGGATTGGAGCGTCAATTACTTCCTATGGCTTAGCTGTGACTAGACAATTTCAACTGACAGGAGCAATTTCTATTAATGACCCACAAGCAATAGCAAACTCCAGAGATAAGTTTTTGGCACATCAATTACTAGCTTCTGCAGGCATCAATATACCCGTGACAGGTTTTGCTTCGTCTCCCAGAGATACTAAAGGAATTATTGATGTTGTGGGTACCATTCCTTTGATCATAAAATTGATTGAATCCTCACAAGGAAGAGGAGTTATATTGGCTGAAACTAAAAAAGCAGCAGAGGCTGTTATAAGTGCTTTTCGAGGTCTAAAGGCGAATTTTTTAGTTCAAGAATACATAAAAGAATCCAAAGGGGAGGACCTGAGATGCTTGGTTGTAGATGGAAAGGTAATTGGCTCTATTGTTAGATTAAGTCAGGGTGATGATTTTAGATCAAATTTACATCAGGGAGGTATAGCAGAAGCAACCACTATATCGAGGAAAGAAAGAGCCATAGCCGTAAGGGCTGCAAGAGCACTAGGGCTTTCAGTTGCTGGAATAGACATCCTTAGAAGTAACAGAGGACCACTTGTTTTGGAAGTTAATAGCTCTCCTGGAATTGAAGG
>JAPYQN010000038.1 GCA_029941465.1 Gammaproteobacteria bacterium | reverse complement strand
GGCTCTGGTCTCAACCTTCCTTATTACCAAAAAGACAATATTAAAGAAATTTGGGGTTTAGACCCATCGGAAGAGCTCCTAGAAATGGCCAGAAAAAAAGCTAAAGTAGAAGATATGGATGTCCAATTTCTCAATGCTAAAGCCGAAGTTATGGAGCTTGATGACAATTATTTTGACACCGTATTAATGACCTACACGATGTGTACTATCCCGAATTTAAGTCAAGCATTGTCTGAAATTAAACGTGTAATGAAGACTGATGGGCGACTAGTATTTTGTGAACATGGGGCTTCACCTGAGCAACAAGTATTTAAATGGCAAAATAGAGTAAATAATGTTTGGTCAATAATTGCAGGTGGATGCAATATTAATAAAAATATCCCATCAATCATAGAATCTTCAGGGTTAATTATAAGTCAGATGGAAACTATGTATCTGCCAAAAACACCTAAGATACTTGGCTATAACTATTGGGGATCCGCTGTTTTAGATGATTAAGATTTTCTAATAAATTATATGGGCAATAATCAATCAACTATCTTTCTCTAAAGGCTTCGTTAGCAATTTTTGTTACGGGTTGTAAAAGATATTTTAAAACAGTTTTCTCACCACTAACTATATCTGCTTCTGCAACCATTCCTGGGAGGATTTTTATAGTTTTCCCTATAGACGTAAAACCATTTTCATCAACAGCTATTTGGCATATGTACCAAATGCTCCCGTCTTCTTTTTGAATTGTATCAACACCAACGTTTATGACTTTACCCTTGAGAGAACCAAATTTAGAAAAATCAAAAGCAGTAAGTTTAATGATCGCTTCTTGTCCTGGAAGAACATAGGCAATGTCTTTTGGGTTAATTTCAACTTCAATAATCAATTCATCACCTATGGGTACAATTTCAAGTAATGGTTCTCCAGGTTGCACTACTCCTCCAGTTGTATTAACTAGAAGTCGGTTGACAATCCCATCAACAGGAGCAATGACAGTGGTTCTAAATAGTCTGTCCTCAAGTATTGGGAGAGTTTCTTCTGATTTCATTAAACTTGCTTCTGCATCTAGGATACGTTGGCGCAAACGTATCAATTCCATTTTAGATTCAACTCCCTGATTAACCAGAGGTTCAAGTATATCTAGCTCCTCATCGAGTAACTTAAGATTCTTTTCTGCTGCTTGTTTTTCTTTTGTTAGGGCTGATAATTCTGATTGAAATCTAGTGCTTTCAAATACTATTAGAGGATCTCCAGAAGAAACTGTCGCCCCAGTTTTTGTAAGAATTTCTTTTATTATGCCACCCTCTAAGTTCTGAATAACCTGTATCTTGGAAGAGGCTACCACCCTTCCCATTGTTCTGGTTACTTCTTCCAATACCGCATAATTTGCCCAAACAAAGATCGTCACCCAAAAAATACATATTGAATATAGAATGATGTTTGCATTTCTAAGTTGTTTTTTTTCAATCATTGTTTTGTCTGAGTTTTCTGAGAACCTCGTCTTTTTTACCATCTAATACTATTGAGCCTTGCGACAAAACAATAATGCGATCCACTAGGTCCAGCATGGGTATTCTATGAGTTACTAGGATTAAAGTTTTAAACATTTCTATATTAAGACTCTCAATAAGCGCTTTCTCTGCATTCATATCAAGAGATGCTGTAGATTCATCTAGTAATAAAACCTCAGGATTTCCAGCCATGGCTCTAGCTAATGCAATTGATTGCATCTGTCCTTTGGATAGCGATTTACCTTTATCTGAAAGTATGTACTCTAAACCACCAGGAATTGTATGAAGAAAATCGTTTAGACCACTTAATTTTATTGAACTTTGGATAGCTTCATCTTTAATCCATTCTCTTCCCATAACAATGTTATCTCTTATAGACCCTGAGAACAGTTGGAAATCTTGAAGAACCACAGCCAATTTTCTTCTGAAAGTCTTTTGATCTATTTGATCAGCAGCAAGGTGATTAAATGTCAAAGCTCCTTGAGAGGGTGTATATATACCGGAAATCAATTTAATTAATGTGGTTTTTCCTGAACCATTTTTGCCCATGATGGCAACTTTTTCTCCTTCTTGAATTTGTGTTGTTAACTGATTTATCGTTGGCATTGAAGACTCAAGGTAGGTAAAACTCAACCCTTTAAATTCTAGGTTACCAAGATTGTCAACTTTGATACCTTTATTGCCAGCACCCTTGTCTGATATTAAGTTCATCAATTGATCGATTTTCTTATAAGCAGTCCTGGCATGATTTAGTCTACCGAATAGATTCGCTACTTGTGCCATAGGAGATAAGGCCCTTGATGAAAGGAGAACTGCAGCAACCATTGCACCCATAGATACTTCCCCGGAATCTATTAAATAGGTTCCGTAAAAAATAATTCCAACAAGGCTAATAAGCTGAGCACTAGACGCTGAATTAGTTGCAAGTTGCGACAGGACTTTTGATTTTCTTGAAGAGCTTGAGCCATCCTTTACACTGTCTCTATATCGGTCAACAAATAGTGAAGAGCTATTATTTGTTTGGATGGCATCTAAACCGCCTAAACTTTCTACCAATAGACTGTATTTATTTTGATTCATTTCAGAAACAGACTGACTATATTTTGCAATGAAAGGTTGAACAGCTATGCCGATAATCAATATGAGAGGGACCACAGTTAATGGGATAATTGCTAGAGGTCCAGAAATAAGATAAATAACTAAGATGAATAAAAATACAAATGGCAAGTCGACTAGCAACGCAATTGTTGCAGAAGCAAAAAATTGTTTTAAAGCATCAAATTCTTTAAAGGTGTTAGCAAGGCTGCCAACTGAATTGTTCATCTTGTCAATAGGTGCGTGCAGTAGGCGATAATAAATATCCTCTCCAATCCCAAGATCTAAATCTTCTCCAGCTAGATCTATATACCAAGATCTTAGATTTTTTAAGATGAAGTCAAAAACAACAACTATGACCATGCCTAATGTTAGAGCAAATAAAGATGAATAGGCTGCATTGGGGATGACTCTGTCATAAACAACCATAATAAAGATGGAACTTGCTACTGATAATAGATTAATCATTATCGAGGCTAGAAGTACTCTAGAATATAGGTTCTTGTTTTCACTAAATGCTATCTTGAACCAGTGAGTGGTTTTTATTTGGCTCATCATAATTTGTATATTAAATTAATATTTTCAAAGTCCTTTTTCAAAATAGTCAGTAATTTTTCCTAAAAGATAAAGTTGTCTTATTTGAGAAGAAATAATTTCTTTTTTATTGAGTAATAATAATTCTGAAGACTCAATAAAATCTCTTTCAGCCTGCAACAGTTCTAATAGAGACACGTTTGAGGATTCAAACTGAAGACTTAGTTTATCCCGGCTGTCCTTATAAGCTTCATAGGCAGCATTAAATATCATTAATCTATCATCACTGTTATTTAATTCTGCCAAGTTTGCCCCTGATTTTATTCTTAAATCTTTAATTAGTATCTCTTTATTGAATGTCGCTGTTTTTAGTTGTTCATTGGCTAAGCGAACCAATGCTGTTTTTTTCCCACCTGTATAAATATCCACATTAAAATTTACCCCTGCGTAAACGTCATAATTTTTATCTCCTGTGAGATCATATCTATCGCCTCTAAGTTCAAGGTTAATTTTTGGCCTAAAGCCTGCTTTAGCTTTCTCTAACTCTCTCTCTGCTGCTTTAATCAACTCACTTGCTCGCATTACAGAAAAATTATTCTCAATCTCATCTTGAATTTTATTTGTATCAATAGTTAATTGTTCAGGATCGATCTTGATAAATTTTTCACAAGGTTCCCCGTCAGACATCAGTTGTTGGAATGTAGCTTTAGCAGTTAATAGTTTGAGTTCAGTAGTCATTTTTTTTGCTCTGGCTTCTGCTAATCTGGCCTTAGCTCTGGTCATTTCTGCTTGAGCTGCTCTTCCACTCTCAACTCTCATTTGTATTCGGTTAACAATTTCTGAGTGACTATCAATTGAAATCTCAATGAGATCAGAAATTATTTTATAGGCAGCTGTGTCTTGGCAAACCAAAGCCATGTCTAGAGTCAGCTCAGAGATTTTCTGTTGTTTATCAAAATAATCTGCTTGAAGCATATATTCTTGTTTACTGATTTCTTCTTTAACAGCTTTGTCAAAAATAGACTGTTGCAAAATTAAGCTAGAATCTGCCCTGTGTTTATCTTTGGTGCTCTCTGTAAAGGCACTCATTGGGTCCTCAAATTTTTGTTTAAGGCTGTTCCTAGAATTTGCTTGCAATTGTATCTGCGGTTTATTATTTGATTTTGAAATATCAAGTGAGGCTTTGCTGGTTTCAATGATTGTTAGGGATTGAAGAAAAATAGGATGCTTTTTAATAGACAAAATGAGTGAATTTACAAAAGCTTCTTGCTCATGTTGATTCATTTCAAATTGATCAATCACAATTGGTTGGGCAACTGTAAACTGATTGAGAATTAAAAGTTGTAATACTGCAATTATTTTTTTTCTAGAAAATTTCATATTCTTGCTTCATCTTAATAGAAAACACTCAAAAATAACCAATAACACTAATCATTATTTTTTTTAGTTAATTTCTTATACAAATATTCTATTTTT
>JAPYQN010000037.1 GCA_029941465.1 Gammaproteobacteria bacterium | reverse complement strand
AATAATTCAGTGAGAGTTTCTACAAGAAATTCTGTTTCCTCAGCCCATTTCAATGCTTTATCTCCTGTAATTGCTTCAATTCTTCGAGTCCCAGATGAAATACTGGATTCTGAAGTAACCTTAAATAAGGTAATTTCATTAGTGTTTTTGACATGCGTTCCACCACACAATTCTTTAGAAAAATCTCCTACATCAAGTACACGGACTCTATCTCCGTATTTTTCTCCAAACAAAGCCATGGCGCCAGATTCCATTGCTTCATCATGTTTCATGATACTTGTTTCAACATCGATATTCTCTTCTATTTTTTCATTTACTAGGGTCTCTATATCTCTAATCTCATCATTTGACAAAGCTTGATGATGCGAAAAATCAAAACGTATCTTATCGTCATCAACCAAAGACCCTCTTTGTTCTACATGCTCACCCAACACTTTCATCAAAGCGGCATGTAACATATGGGTCCCTGTATGATTTTTTGTAATTGATTCTCTTTTAACCGGATTAATGGATGCTTGAACCTTTTCATTGATGTGTATTGAGCCTTTTGTCACCGAACCAATATGGATAAAAGCCTCACCGGAGGCTTGCGTATCAATAACCTCAAATACCCCGTTTTTGGTTGTTATGGTGCCGGTATCGCCAACTTGGCCCCCACTTTCAGCATAAAAAGGGGTTTGCTCTAAAATAACTTGACCCATCTGCCCAGCGTTTAATGAATCCTGAGACTCGTCTATAAACACACCGGTGATCATTGAATCTGCTTCTATTTGCTCATAACCTAAAAATAAAGACTTAAGTTTATGGTTGAGCTCTGTATTGTCTTTATGTGAAAATTGACTTGCCTTTCTAGCCATAGATTTTTGGTTCTCCATGGCTTTATCAAAGCCTTCAAGATCCATTTCCAAGTTGTGTTGTCTGGCAATATCGCTGGTCATGTCCACAGGAAACCCATAAGTGTCATAGAGTTTAAAAATGAAATCTCCCGACAGATGGTTATCAGAGAGTGCTGCTATTTCATTTTCTAGTAACCTCATTCCCTGAGAAAGCGTGGTCGCAAATCGTTCTTCCTCCATCTGAATGATGCGTTTAATATAATCTGATTTTTTATTGAGTTCTGGGTAAGTTGATCCCATTTCAGTTGCTAGGATATCGACAAGAGTATAGAAAAAAGGCGACTCGATACCGAGTTCATAGCCGTGTCTAAGCGCACGTCTGATGATTCTTTTCAACACATACCCTCGGCCTTCATTGCCGGGGGTGACGCCGTCCATAATTAAAAAAGCTGTCGAACGAATATGATCTGCAATGACTTGATAATGACTGTCACTGCCTTTATTAGACATCTCTTTTATCGCGTTTAATAGGTTCTGAAAAAGATCTATATCATAATTGCTGTGCACCCCTTGCATAACAGCAGCAACCCTCTCCAAACCCATTCCAGTATCAACTGAAGGGCTGGGCAATGGTTTCATCTCTCCATCATTTTGACGTTCATATTGCATGAACACTAGATTCCAGATCTCCACAAACCGATCGCCATCTTCGTCTGCAGAGCCAGGTGAACCACCCTCAATATCTGGTCCATGATCAAAAAATATTTCACTACAAGGTCCGCAAGGTCCGGTATCACCCATTGACCAAAAGTTAGATTTCTCCCCCATGCGAACTAAGCGATCTTTATGAAGACCAATGTGATCAAGCCAAATAGTAGCGGCCTCATCATCCTCTTCGAAAATTGTTACCCATAGGTCTTCTGGGTTAAGTTTTAATTCCTTGGTAATGAAATTCCAAGCCAAGATAATTGCTTCTTCCTTAAAGTAATCACCAAAACTAAAATTACCCAACATTTCAAAAAATGTGTGATGTCTGGTGGTGTAACCAACATTATCTAAATCGTTGTGTTTACCTCCAGCTCTTAAACAACGTTGCGCTGTCACTGCTCTTGAATAATCCCTTTGCTCACTCCCAAGAAAGACATCTTTAAATTGAACCATACCGGCATTGGTAAAAAGCAAGGTTGGATCGTTTCCTGGGATCAATGGAGAACTCTCCACCCGTTGGTGGCTCTTAGACTCAAAATAGCTAATGAATAACTCTCTAATCTCATTAGTTTTCATTGCAAGTCATCTCCTCATTCTTTCTTGAAGCACTCTACGGTTGTTTTTATTTGATTCATAGTAAACCCCCGATAACTTAGAAACTTCATCAATTTCAACTGATTATCATAATCAAGTTGTTGATTATTCCCCAACTTTTTCTCTAAAACAATTTTAGCAATTTCTATCCACTCGGCATTACCCACCTCATCAATAGAACTATAAATCAATTGCTCATCAACCCCTCGCTCCAGTAATTCAGCAGTAATTCTTACAGGCCCTTTGCCGTTTCTCTTTCTTGAATGGACAAACGCTTCCACAAACCTCTGGTCACTCAGTAAGTTCTCATTTATAAGCTTCTCCAGTTGTTCATTGATTAAAGCTTTCTCAAAATTATGTTTTGATAATTTTTGATAAAGTTCATAGCGTGAATGCTCCCTTCTGGATAAATAATCCATCGCTTTTTTTCTAATCAATGTATTTTCAGAGGGTAAGTCGCTCAAAATTATTGAGACCTAGAACTGATTATTTTCCATTCTTGGAATTTTTCTTAGCTACAGACGGTAGCGTAATTTCGAGAATCTTTTGTTTAATGTCGCTAGCTATTTTAGGATTGTCTATAAGAAACATCCTTACATTCTCTTTTCCCTGTCCTACTCTCTCTCCGTTATAGCTATACCAGGAACCTGATTTCTCAATGAGGTTATTTTCAACCCCAATATCTATCAATTCTCCTTCTGTGGAAATGCCATGACCGTATAAGATTTCAAATTCAGCCAAGCGGAATGGCGGTGATACTTTATTTTTAACCACTTTAACGCGAGTCAGATTACCCACAATTTCATCGCCTTTTTTTATTGCCCCTATCCGTCTTATGTCCAATCTCACTGAGGAATAAAATTTAAGTGCATTACCACCTGTAGTGGTTTCTGGGCTTCCAAACATAACTCCTATCTTCATTCGTATTTGATTAATAAAAATAACCATCGTGTTTGATTTTTGAATGTTTGCGGTTAACTTTCTAAGGGCCTGTGACATTAATCTTGCTTGCAAGCCAACGTGGTGATCGCCCATTTCTCCTTCTATTTCAGCTTTCGGTGTTAAAGCTGCCACCGAATCAATAACAACAACATCGATAGCTCCTGAAGCCACTAACATGTCTGTTATTTCAAGAGCTTGCTCACCAGTGTCTGGTTGAGAGACTAGAAAATCGTCCGTATTGACCCCAATTTTCTTGGCATAAATTGGATCCAAAGCATGTTCAGCATCGATAAATGCTGCAGTACCGCCAGTTTTTTGGCATTCTGCAACGACTTGTAATGCCAGTGTTGTTTTACCGGATGCCTCAGGTCCATAAATTTCAACAACTCTGCCTTTGGGTAAACCGCCAATGCCGAGTGCTGCATCAAGACCGATTGATCCGGTTGAGATAGTTTCGATTGTGAAATCAAGATTATCTGCACCCAGTTTCATTAAAGACCCTTTGCCAAATTGTTTCTCGATTTGACTAAGCGCTGATTCTAGTGCTTTATCTTTATTTTTTTGATTCATATTTGCTTAACACTGATAAATATTTTAGACGATAAATGATAATCAGATTATATCCTTTTAAGGAATATAATTCTTGATAGATTTTGCGTCATTTCGTTCTCGATACACAATAATCAAGCCTCCAAAAATAATAACCATGGCGCCGACCCAAACACTGGAATCAACAGACTCATTAAATATTAAATAGCCAGCCAATGTAGCCCAAATCAATCCTGTGTATTCAAAGGATGTCAGCACTGATGCTTCCGCATTCTGATAGGCTAAATTAAAGAAAATAATTGACGTTCCACCAACTATTCCAGTTATAACAAAAAGACCCCAATCCCATGGGGTTGGTGTTATCCAAGTGTTTAAACTCCCAAGACCGCCAACAATTGCTGGCCCAAAAAACATATAGAACGTCAGATTGTAAGCACTGTCTTTATTGGATAACTTTCTTGAAGTTAAAGCAATTAGAGCATAACTAACCACACCAATAATTGCGTATATGGTGCCGTAATCAATAAACCCTTTTGTGGGTTTTAAAATGATTAACATTCCAATAAAACCTATGACCACTGCAAACCATCTAAAAGGTCCTACTTGCTCACCTAATAAAGGGCCTGAGAGAGCTGTTATTAATATCGGTGCTATAAAAACAATAACCATCACATTCACCAAGGGTATCATCGATAAAGCGGCAAAAAATGTTACGGTTGAAATGCTCATCAGCATTGTTCTCAGTAGATGCCAGTTTCTAACTTCAGTACGGAAGGAATCTTTACCATTAGCTAAATAGTTAGCTACGCCTATGATCACTAAGGCAAAAGCTGCTCTTAAGAAAGTCACTTGCATGACCGAGTAAGTAACTAATAGAACTTTAGCCACCACATCGAGAACAACCATTAGAAAGACTGCAAACAGCATGGTCGCAATAGCTATATAAGTTCTATTATTGGTCAAAATTTAATTACTTTTTTATTTAATCTGGTCGCAACCGCCCTTGACTGGCAGGGTTACCCTTTTAAACAACTGATCAACCTCTTCCTGGGCCTTTGTGTCGTCAGCTTTCATTATAAGGTTTGGCGTTAAATGTTCAGCAAATAAATTTATAAAGCCAATTGCAAAACGACTCAGTATCATCCCTCTTCTGAAACCAAAATAGGTTGTACATTTTGGGAAGATATTCTCGCCACTAACTGCTAAAAAATCCTCATGGTCATCACATTCATAAGCCATACCAGAAATGACACCAATGCCCATACCCATTTTGACATAGGTTTTTATAATATCAGCATCGCGAGCTGCAAAAACAATGTTAGGAACCAAGTTATGTTTATTAAAAGTGTCTGAGAAACTCGTGTCTGGACCAACACTAAATGCATAAGTAACCAAAGGCTCCTTAGCTAAACGCTGAATAGTAAGCTTCTTTATGTCTTTTTTGATTGGGTGATCCAGTGGAGCAATAATAGCATTGAACCAATTGTAAGCAGGAAGTAAGACCAACTCCTTGGTTAAACCTTCAAGATCAGTGGCTATTGCTAAATCAACCTCATTAGCTAAAACCATTTCTCTGATTTGCTCAGACGACCCTAGTTTTAATTCTAATTTGACCTTAGGAAAATCCTCTTTGAAGATTTTGATGATTTCAGGAAGTATATATCGAGCCTGAGCACTGGTAGTAGCAAGAGACAATATGCCTTCATCAATATCAGAGATTTGGTTGCTCAGTAATTTGATATTATCAACATCTTG
>JAPYQN010000036.1 GCA_029941465.1 Gammaproteobacteria bacterium | reverse complement strand
AAACTTCTCACCATATTCTGTCTAGTTCTTATCACTTCTTATTCTTATTCTCAAGATGTATCAGAGAATCTACTCGTTAAGAAAGATGGAACTGTTTATAAAATCAAATCAGACAAACTCTTTACCGGCACTCTTGTGGAGTATCATGACAACGGTCAATTAAGAGTAAGGGCTACCTTCAAAGATGGGAAAGAAAATGGCCTCTATGAGGGCTACTACAAAAACGGCCTATTACATTTCAGGACGACCCATAAAAATGGAATACCAGGCGGTCTCTGGGAAGGATTCTATGAAGACGGTCAATTGAAAGAAAGAGGAAATATCAAAGACTTGGAACAAGACGGTCTTTGGGAATATTTTGATGAAGAAGGTAACCCAACTAAAATCGAAGAATATAAAGACGGAGTTCTTCAAGAATAGAGTTCCAGCATCAAATCCAATTTGGAATCATTCACTACTTCCAACCATCCACCATCAACAATTTGTGATTTCTTGACTGTTTGTTGTCTTCTTTTTCTTAGTCATTCCAATGTCCCGACCGAACCTGAACTGGTTCTGGTTTGGTTATTCGTACCAATCAATCCGTCATTATAAGAGGAGAAGGCACTGAACGAATCTCATTTGTAGAGAGTGAAGTTCAGGGTTACATCGAGGAACAAATGCTGAACCATCGAGGCAGATCAAAATTCCGGGGCTTTGTTCTAATAATCTAAACAATCTTATTAATAATTGTTTTATAGCCAATAATTAGCTTTAATAGTGGTAGGGTTAGTTATTGCTGCATACACTAAAAATATACAGAAAAATTTAGCACAAGAAAGTGACTACCAGGATAATTAGCCTAATTAACAATGAATTGTTTGATCATCAGGAGCTACTCGAAATGCTTTTGTGATGTTGGGTGAAAGAAATAAATAATGCCAACGAATAGAGATAAAAAATTCTCTGGCAGTTGTGCTTGTGGAAGTGTTACCTATCAAGTTAATGGTGATCTGGGAGACGTTATATTTTGTCATTGTAAGCAATGTCAAAAAGCAAGCGGACATTATGTTGCTTCTACTTCTGCAAAAATATCTGATTTTATTTTAACAAATCAAGAATCCTTAACTTGGTATCAATCTTCAGAACAAGCTAAACGCGGCTTTTGCTCAAGATGCGGCGCCAATCTATTCTGGAAGCTTACAAGTGATACACCACAAATGAATATTTCAAATAATGAAATTGGAATATGGCCAGGATCACTTGATAATCCGCCAAAACTGAATGGTAAAGAGCATATCTATTGCTCATCAATGGCTGAGTATTATGATATTCAAGATGGCCTGCCTCAGTACGATTTCTTTCCCGGTTATCAGAGTGAAGAAGATATATATGGAGTAGAGAAATAAATATGAAAGACGGAGTTTTTCAGGAATAGATTGAGGTACCTCTAGGTCTACTTTTTATCATTCCAGATTAATGGCATTACAAAAATCATAATCAATAGAACATAGCCAAACGCAGGGAACTCCATTGCATCACTTTGGAATCTTGACCATGTTTTAATTAACAACAAGGTAGACAATAGGGTAACGATTATTAAACACTGTCGTTGAAGTGCAGTCATTGTGATTTTTCTTTTTAATCTTTTCTTGAATCCCATAACAATAATCTTAACAAAAGGATCACTAACGGCGGTGATTAAAACCCTATAAAGCTAACCTATAGGGTTTTGCTTTATAATACTTTTAACTTCTAACTTTTAATGAGGGATTATAGATGCCATTAGTGAAACCGCTTTCTCCAGACTCCAATCCAGAGGTCAGTAAATTAGCTGAATTTTTTAACGAAACTCTAGGGTTCTGTCCAAATTCCGTGTTAACGATGCAAATAAGACCTGAAATTGCACGCTCTTTTATAACTTTGAATATGGCTGTGATGGCGAACCACGGAAGCGTTACTTCCGCTTTTAAAAGAATCATTGCCTGGGTGAGCAGCAATGCAGCAGGATGCAAGTACTGTCAAGCACATGCCATCAGAGCTGCAGAGCGATACGGTGCAGAACAAGAACAACTGGATAATATTTGGGAATATAGAACCCATAAATCGTTCAATGAGGCTGAAAGAGCTGCACTGGATTTTACATTGGCTGCATCACAGATCCCTAATGCAGTTGATGAAGGTCTTCAACAGCGACTGCAAAAATATTGGGATGATGGAGAAATAGTCGAAATTTTGGCCGTTATATCACTATTTGGATATTTGAACCGATGGAACGACAGTATGGCAACAAGCATTGAAAGTGGAGCAATCCAATCCGCAGAAAAATATCTGGCGAAAAGTGGATGGAATAAAGGCAAGCATAGATAAAATCGAATCTCGGCGGTTTATCCCGTCAGCACCCACGACCTAGTCCAATATTGACTCTTATAATTAATAGTTATACGCTTTATCGATACTTTTTAAGAGGAAAAAAATGAAACTCAGTAAATCTTCAATTGTCCTTATAGTTGCTCTTGGTCTTTACTTGATATATATGTTTGGCCAAAGCGAATCGTCACTAGAAATAGTTGATTTTTCTATTGATAAATCAAAGACCCAAACCGCGTCAATTACCTCTAATGAGGATAGAAATCCATATTATGGGGATCTACACGTACACACATCATACTCTTTTGATGCCTATGTTTTCGGTATCACAGCCACACCGGATGATGCGTATCGTTATGCCAAAGGTGAAGGAATTAAACATCCAATGGGTTATGAAATGAAGTTGCGTGAACCCTTGGATTTTTATGCTGTAACCGATCACGGTATTTTTTTAGGGATGGTGAATGCAATGGCTGATACCACTACCAAAGCGTCACAAAGTCCCTTGGCCAAACCTTTTCACAATCTTAATAGACCAGAGAACATGAATGAGATGTCCTTTGGTCAAAGAGCCAATCTATTTAGCAGTATCATAGGTGGAAATATAGTTGAACAATATCCCTATTGGCACCCCAGGGTCATCAAGGCTTGGTTAACTAAGAACACAGCACTTGCCTTAAAAGTATTTGATTATGATGTGCATAAATCTGCTTGGGCTGATGTCGCCAGAGCTGCTGAAGAGCATAATGATCCAGGGAAATTTACTTCATTTATTGGTTATGAATTTACTTCTTCAACCAATGTTGAGGGTGGCAACCTTCACAGGAATGTTATCTTTAATTCTTCTGAAGCCCCAATTAGACCTTGGTCAAGAATTGATTCTATAAACCCTGAAGACTTATGGACTTGGATGGATAAATTAAGAGACAAGGGTGTTGATTCTTTAGCCATACCACACAACAGCAATGGCTCGAATGGCCAGATGTTTGAGATGGAGACATTTAGAGGTTATCCAATTGACAATGCCTATTCTGAAAAAAGAATGAGAAATGAACCGCTTGTTGAAATCACCCAAGTTAAAGGAACATCGGAAACACACCCGCTGCTTTCGCCTGACGACGACTGGGCAGATTTTGAAATTATGAATAAAAGAATTGGTAGCAGACCTCCAACATACAGTATGCCCGCGGGTGGTTATGTGAGGGATGCTTATTTGAGAGGATTACGTCTAGAGTGGACACGCCAAGGGAATCCTTATAAATTTGGCCTCATAGGTTCTAGCGATTCTCATACTGGGGCAGGGGCATACGACGAGAATAATTATTGGTCTAAGGTCGGCTTACTCGATGGTACTGCTATGGCTAGAGGGTCGGTGCCGTTGTCAGCAGATAGAGTCAGCATGTTGAGAGAGTACGCTGAGGAATACAGACAACCCTTGGGTATTAGCGAAGAAGAGCAGGGTATATACACTGCTCCCGGATTTTTTGATCAATGGGGTGCTGCAGGATTGGCTGTCGCATGGGCTGAAGAAAATACCAGGGATTCAATATTTGCAGCGTTTAAGAGAAAAGAAACGTTCGCAACAACTGGAACGAGAGCGGCTGTCCGGTTTTTTGCAGGCTATGACATGCAATCTATAGATCTAAATTCTGAATCTTTGATTAAGCAAGCGTATGCAAAAGGCGTACCGATGGGTGCTGACTTGATGGCTGAAGGAATAAAATCTCCTGATTTTATCGTTTGGGCACAGCGTGATAAAAATGGTTCGCCTCTACAAAGAATTCAAATCATCAAAGGTTGGATAGATCCCGAAAATTCAGTGCCACATGAAATAGTCTATGATGTTGTGTGCTCAGATGGATTGAGTGTTGATCCGGTAACCAATAGATGCCCTGATAATGGGGCAAGGGTAAATATTAATGATTGTTCTATCACGCAAGGTGTTGGTTCTGCAGAACTTAAAGCCACATGGTCTGATCCAGATTTTGATCCAAAGGCAAAATCTTTTTACTATGTTAGAGTTTTGGAAAACCCAACCTGTCGATGGTCGACATGGGACGCTATTAAGGCAGGTTTAAAACCTAGAGCTGGTTTACACCAAACCATACAGGAAAGGGCATGGACGTCCCCTATTTGGTACGTCCCACCAAAAGACAATCTAGATATAATCCCATTAGCAGGGTCTATATCTGCAAAGGATTAGTATTTACTTGTAGCTCCCACTAAATTGCGTAAAAGAATATTAATTTTTCTGCTTGTCGGATTTCTTATCTATCTTATTGATATAGCTTTAAACCCTGAAGAAGACAATAAAGACATCTACATCTCTGACCAAGAATTAATCAGTCTGATTTCAGCTTGGAAATCTCAAGTAGGGAGAGACCCAACTGATGAAGAAATTGTTAAAATCATTAACAATTTAGTTGAAGAAGAAATTCTCTATAGGGAAGCTCTATTATTGGGGCTGGATAAAGAAGATAGGATAATAAAGAGAAGGCTCGCTCAAAAAATAACATTCTTAAAACAAGAAACTCTTCCTGATAATCCCAATCAAGACGTCTTAAGACAATTTTACGATGAGCATAAAGAAAAGTATTTTATAAAACCTGTCTATAGCTTTACCCACCTTTTTTTTACAAAAGAAACTGACTCTCTAGCACGATCAATTGAAGCATTGAATGACTTATTGGCTGATAAAAAATCTATAGATTCAGATCCTTATCTTCTGGGTAAGAATTTCACAGAAAAAACCCTTGAGGAAATTGCCAGAAACTTTGGTAATAGCTTCATCGTCGCCTTTGATGATATGGAACCAAATAAGTGGTCAGGACCTTTTGAATCATCCTTTGGACATCACTTAGTTTTATTAAGGGATTATCAGGATGGTTTTTATCCGTCTTTTAATGAAATAAGAGATCAAGTACTTAGTGATTATCTTACCCTGAATAAAGAGAATGCCGTAAATCAATATATTAATAATGTTAAATCTGAGTACAGGATCATTATTAATCCGAATTTAAAGTTTTGATGTCTAATCTTAGGCTGTGCAGTTTACTGTTCATAATTATATTTTCTCCTTGTCTGAGCGCACATGAGTTTAACCCAGCACACCTTGTTATTGATGAAATAGCTGACAATGAATATCAAATTAACTGGATGTACCCTATTAAAAATATTGGCCCGAGGGCTGAAATTATTTTTCCTGAGACGTGTTCAAGTGAAACTCAATCTCCTTATCAGCAAGGCAAGTATTTAGTTGAGAAGATTGATTTAATTTGTATCGAATCCTTAAAAGGTCAAACCATAGAAGTTAAAAACCTCAGTGTGCTTACCGATGCTTTGGTGACCTTTACTGACCGCAATAACGATGTGTTTGAAGGTTTGATGAACCTTAAAGAGCCAAGATTACTGGTGCCCATAAAAAAACAATCCATTCCTTCAAGTTATCTTACTCTTGGCATCGATCATCTTATTAGCGGTGTGGACCATATTCTATTTATACTGGGTTTAATGTTCCTGGTGTCCGGTACTCTAAACCTGATCAAGACAATAACAGCATTTACCGTGGCGCACAGTATTACATTAGGGCTTTCCGTTATGGATTTGATTTCTTTACCTCGGACCACTGTTGAAGCTGTTATTGCTTTGACCATAGTCTTTTTAGCTTTAGAAATTGGTGAGAATAAACAGTACAAATCAACGCCATGGTTAATCGCATTTGGATTTGGTTTGCTGCATGGGCTGGGCTTTGCTAATGCCCTCACTGAAATAGGCATAGCAAATGAGCAACTGCTTCTTTCTTTGCTCTTTTTTAATCTTGGAATTGAAGCAGGTCAGTTGTTAATGATTCCTATTTTTGGTGTTTTAATTTGGTTGGCTTATAAATTCAATAAATATAATGAATCAGCGACCTGTGTTTCATATGTGTTGGGTGCAATGGGTTTTTTCTGGCTTATTAACAGAACCATTGGAATCATTTACTAAG
>JAPYQN010000035.1 GCA_029941465.1 Gammaproteobacteria bacterium | reverse complement strand
TGATTAAATTATTTCATGCCAAAGGTAGTAGGTCTGTAAGAATTATTTGGTTGTTTGAAGAGTTAGAATTAGATTATGAATTGATTCATATTGAAAGAGGCAAGCTCAATCCCGATTTTATTGAAGCCAGCCCTTTTGCAAAACTACCTGCAATAAAGGATGCCGACCTTCTCCTCAGTGAATCAGTTGCAATTGTTCAATATATACTTATGAAATACGGTGAAGGTCGTTTACATCCAGAGACTCATTCAGAAGATTACGCATATTATCTACACTGGCTTAATTTTGGTGAATCGACACTGGTTTTACCAATTGTAGATATCCTTAAAAATACCATGTTCCGGCCAGAGGAACATCGACATCAGTATTCAGTAGATTCAGCAATCCAGTCTTTCGAACAACTAATAAAAACCATGGATCCTATACTCAGCCAGCAAGATTTTTTAGTAGGCAACCAATTCACAGCAGCCGACATAATCAATGGCTACACTCTTCGACTTGCAAGTAACTTGAAATTACTCAATGATGCTGAAGGCACCAAAAATGTTTGTGATTATTATAGACGTCTAGAATCACGAGCAGCGTTTCAAAAAGCAATCTCTAGCTAGGCCATCTGTCTTTCCAAGGACTTGCCTCTTCAAGTTGTAATGCAAGCTCAAGTAATTGTTTTTCCGTACCGATACTTGAATGGAAATGACTACCAATAGGCAATCCACTAGGGGACCAGCCAAGAGGAAGCGACATTGCTGGATCACCAGTGACGTTCGCCAGAGGCGTGAATGTGATGAAATTAACAGAACGCTCCAATAGCTGATCATATGGAATATCAGGTGCCATGAAACCAATTTTAGGCGCAGCTGTTTGGATAACTGGTGAGAGTATCATGTCATGGGCATTAAATATTTGATTAGTTTTTAAGGTATCCTCTTGTAATCTTTTTACAGCCCTTTCAACATGCCCTACAGGAAGACGATCAAACCATTTACCAAGCCCTAAAGTCCAGGGTTCTAGAAGTTGATTAAGAACACTTTCTGTTCTGCCAAAATTTTCTTCTGCAATTCGAATCACCGTTCTAGCACCATGCGCCCACATGGTAATGAATGAGTCAATGAATCGTTCACCATCAATGAATGGTTCAATAATTTCTATTTCATGTCCAAGCTCTTCACACAATGCTGCTGTGTTTTCAATTGAATTTCTAACATCAGATTCAGCCTCACTACCAAGCATATTTTTAGTTATTAGGGCAATTTTTAGCCTTTTTTTGTTTGGCATTATTTGTTCTGGAATTTGTGGTAATTCTCCTGATCTATCAATTTTTTGCATATGATAGAGTGCTGTCGCACAGTCTCTGACTGTCCTGGTGTGTACAAAACGTACGCTTAAATCAACCGGTCTATTTGGCTGTGCATCATCAATAGTTCGGTGTATGGAAGGCTTGAGTCCAACAATACCACAGCAAGATGCAGGAACACGGATTGACCCACCACCATCACTTGCAGAAGCAATGGCAACCATACCTGATGCTACTGCTGCAGCTGATCCTCCACTTGAACCTCCAGTGGAGTGAAGCAGATTCCATGGATTTTTTGCGGGACCAAGGAGAAGTGATTCAGTGGTCCCCAGTAACCCAAATTCAGGCGTATTCGTTTTTCCCAATGAAATCAGTCCCATATCGAACGCAGCTTGGACATTGGAAGCATTTCTATTAGCAATTCTATTAGCAAACATTCTTGATCCCGAAGTTGTTCTCACTCCTTTTTGATCAAGTAGATCCTTGACTAGGTAGGGAACACCTGAAAATGGACCACTAATTGGATTTGTTTTGGCAATGTCAATGGCTTGTTCAAAAGAATTTGTCACTACTGCATTAAGATTAGGATTCAATGACTCGATTCTCTCAATTGCTGACATGACCATCTCAAGTGTTGAGACCTCACCCGTCCTAATCAACCTTGCCTGTTCAGTTGCATCCAGATAATTGAGAGAATCACTTGAGGCAAATATTATGTTTGGACTTATGATGCTCCCTAATCCAAGCGATAAACTAGATTTAAGAACATTTCTTCTTTTACGATTGATATCAGCCATTTAGAAATCTATTAAATTTAGTGTATTTTCAGGTGGTCTTCCAATCACAGCTCTATTTTCATCAAAAATGATCGGTCTTTCAATAAGTATGGGGTTCTTCACCATTAATGTAATCAGTTCCTCTTCGCTTATATTTTCTAAAGAAATAGCTAACTCTTTGAAGCGGGATTCACCTTTACGAACAATATCCAATGGACTCATCTTGAGTTTCTTTAATATCTTCTTAAGTTCTGATGCTGACGGAGGACATTGAAGATAGAGGATCACCTTCGTGTTGACTCCATTTTTCTCAAGTATTTCTAGACTTTGTCTTGATTTACTACACCTGGGGTTATGAAAAATGGAAATAGACACCTTATTTTAGAGTCTCTGAGCGCCATCTAGATCAATACAACGACCAGAAAAATACTCATTCATGAAAATAAACTCGGCCGCATTTGCTACTTCGTCAGGCTCGCCAATACGACCAGTTGGCACCATTTTAGTTAAGCTTTCTTTAACGTGATCAGGCATTCCAGCAACCATTTCTGTATTTATAAAGCCAGGCGCAATGGAGTTTACTCGAATACCATATTTAGAAAGCTCTTTAGCCCAAACAACAGCCATAGATTGAACGCCTGCTTTTGTTGCAGAGTAGTTGGTTTGACCAAAGTTTCCATGTCTAGCGATACTTGAGATATTAATAATTACCCCTCCTGATTGCCCTTCAATCATATGCTGAGCAGCCTCTCTGCCACATAAAAAGACACCGGTTAGGTTAAGATCAATAACAGCTTGCCAATCTTCAAGCGACATCCTTTTAACAAATTCTCCATCTTTAAATTTAACCAAAAGACCATCTCTAGTAATCCCAGCATTATTGATTGAACCAAATAAAGGTCCAAGATCAGAAACAACTTGTGCATAGGAGTTAATCACATCATCTTCTTTGGTGACATCTGCAGAAACACAAGTAACTTCTGCGCCAGCTGCTTCGCAAGCACTTGCAGTGTCAGCAATGTTGTCTTTATCAAGATCAATTAATCCTAATTTGCATTTATGTGTTGCTAAGCGTTTAGCCATAGCTGCACCAAGTCCTCGTGCTGCGCCAGTTATTACTATAGTTTTATTTTCAATATTCATGCTTATCCTCTTTTAGTTTTTTAATGAAACCCAGAAGATGAATTGTAACCGAAAAACAACACAGAAATATATCGGATTATTGTGTTTTGTATTAGAATTATTGACTCTAGATTACCAACTAAATGAAATAGGTGAATTATGACAGACGCATATATTTTTGATCATGTAAGAAGCCCTAGAGGCAAAGGTAAATCAGATGGATCACTCCATCAGGTAACGCCCATTGAATTACTAACACAGGTTTTGGAAGCACTCAGAGATCGAAATGATCTCGATACAAGCCGTGTTGATGATGTGATTATGGGAGTGGTTCATAGCCAAGGAGAGCAAGGTTCAAATCCAGCACGTGTTGCTGCTATTAATGCAGGTTATGCAGAAGAAGCTGCCGGTAAGCAATTAAATCGTTTCTGTGCTTCTGGTTTGGAAGCTGTAAACTCTGGAGCGGCACAAGTTATGTCAGGTATGTCAGATCTTTGCATCGGTGGAGGTTTAGAATCAATGTCTAGAGTATCAATGAATTCTGTTGGTGGTGCCCTAGGTGTGGATCCCCAGGTGGCTTATAGTAACTATATTGTTCCACAAGGAATTAGTGCTGACTTAATCGCTTCCAAATATGGATTTAGCAGAGATGATGTTGATGCCTATGCCGTTGAAAGTCAGAAAAGAGCTTCAAATGCAAGAGATCAAGGCTATTTTGATAATTCAATTGTTCCAATTAAAGATAATTTAGGCGAGGTTCTTCTTGATCATGACGAGTGCATTAGAACCGGAACATCGATGGAAGATTTAGCAAAAATTAAGCCTGCATTTATTCAAATGGGTCAATTTGGTTTTAATTCGGTAGCAATTCAGCGATATCCTGAGGTGGAAAAAATAGAACACGTTCATCATGCTGGTAATTCCAGTGTTATTGTAGATGGCGCGAGCGCTGTATTAGTAGGCACTAAAGAGATTGGTGAAGAATTAGGGCTTACCCCAAGAGCACGTATAGTTGGTTTTGCTTCGATTGGAAGTGAACCTACAATTATGCTTACCGGGCCAGCTCCATCAGCTGAAAAAGTACTAAAACGATGTGGAATGAATAAAGATGATATTGATTTGTTTGAACTCAATGAAGCATTCGCAGTGGTTGTTCTTCATTATATGCAACAAATGGATATTGATCATGAACAGATTAATGTTAATGGCGGAGCTATTGCTATGGGTCATCCACTTGGAGCAACCGGAGGCATGGTTTTAGGGACATTGATCGATGAAATGGAAAGAAGAGATCTTAATACAGGCCTAGTGAATCTTTGTATAGGCGGTGGTATGGGGACCTCTACAATTGTAGAACGAGCATAAAAGAGAAATAAATATAAAAGGAAGTACCTATGAGTAAAACCGTCAAAATGAATGTTGATCAAGATGGCATTGCTGTAATTGAGATCGATGTAGTTGATCGACCCATGAATGTAATCACTACAGATTTTGCAAATGATTTTAGCAACTGTGTTAGCGAAGTTATCAAAGATGAAAAAATTATTGGTGCTGTGGTTACTTCAGCAAAAAATGATTTTATGGCTGGCGCCGACTTGAAATCAATGTTGCCAGAATTGATTGGTCTTGGCGATGCGTCAGCAATGGCTGAAAGAGTTATCCAAAGTCACCAACTCAATCGAACCATGGAAACGTCTGGTAAACCTTTTGTTG
The DNA here is from genome assembly GCA_029941465.1 of Gammaproteobacteria bacterium. GTDB lineage: Bacteria > Pseudomonadota > Gammaproteobacteria > Steroidobacterales > UBA11654 > CACPJA01. The sequence continues at coordinate 2,001 of JAPYQN010000035.1, read as the reverse complement.
CTGCTATCAATGGCACTGCATTGGGAGGTGGACTTGAAATAACACTGTCATGTCACTATAGAATTGCAGTTGATAGAAATGACGCTGTTCTCGGATTACCAGAAGTTCAAGTGGGTTTATTGCCGGGCGGTGGAGGCACCCAGAGACTTCCAAGATTAATTGGAATTCAGTCAGCGTTAGAGTTAATGACACAAGGTAAGCATGTCAAACCTAAAATTGCTTTGGCTCTCGGTATTGTCAATGAGTTATGTGCTGCAGATGAACTTATAGATAAAGCCAAAAAATGGATACTCGATGGCGGCAAAGCAGTCCAACCGTGGGATAAGAAAGGGTTCAAAATACCAGGTGGGTTTGATCCGAATACGACATCAACAATTCAGATGTTCTCTGTGATCAATGCAATGGTAGCAAAGAACACCAAGCATAATTTTCCTTCACCAATCTCGATTGTTTCGTCTGTTTATGAGGGCTGTCAGGTACCGATTGATACTGGCTTGAGAATAGAAGCGAAATACTTTGTTGGACTGCTTGTCGATCCAGTTGCTGGGAATATGATTAGAAGTCTTTTTATTAATAAACAATCAGCAGATAAGTTAAGGGCCAGACCAGAAGGGGTTGAAAAACACACAGTAAAAACTCTAGGTATGTTGGGTGCTGGGATGATGGGAGCAGGAATTACTTTGGTCAGCGCTCAGGCTGGAATAAAAATTTACTTGCTAGATTCAACTGAAGAAAAAGCGGCGAAGGGCAAGGCATACTCTGAAAAATATTTTCAAAAGAGTGTTGCCTTAAAGAAAATGACTGAAGAAAAGAAGGCTGCGATTTTAGATAATATTATTCCTACAACTGATTTTAATGATCTCAAAGATTGTGATTTGATCATCGAAGCTGTTTTTGAAAATAGAGAGATTAAAGCGGATGTTACACAAAAAACTGAAGCTGTTATTGGAGACGATATTGTATTTGCTTCAAATACCTCAACATTACCTATATCAGGTCTAGCAGAAGCATCAGTTAGACCTCATAACTTTATTGGAATGCACTTTTTTTCTCCAGTAGAGAAAATGCCATTGGTCGAGATGATTATGGGTGAGCAATCATCCGATGAAGCTTTGGCCAAGTCATTGGATTACATTCAGCAAATTAGGAAAACACCGATTGTCATTAATGATAGTCGAGGGTTCTTTACATCCAGAGTATTTAGCACATCCTGTAATGAAGCTAATGAAATGCTAAGAGAAGGCACAAGTCCTTCTTTGATAGAGAATGCTGCTAGACACGCTGGGTATCCAGTTGGACCCTTTGCTGTTCAGGACGAAACCACAATCGATCTTTCTCATAAAATTCACTTACAGACCCAAGAAGACATGGGAGATGACTATAAGCCTATGTCATCAGTAGCTGTCAGCGAGAAAATGTATGAACTTGGCCGACTTGGTAAACGATTTGGTAAAGGATTTTATGATTACCCTGAAGGCGCTAAAAAAACTCTGTGGAAGGGTTTAGCTGATATTTATCCTGTCAGTGATAAACAACCTGATATTCAGGAAGTTAAAGATCGTTTAATGACAATACAGTCATTGGATGCCTATCGTTGCTTAGAAGAAAATGTTCTTACTAGCCCTGATGATGGGGATATTGGGTCTATTTTTGGTTGGGGATTTCCGCCATGGTCAGGGGGTGTTTTTTCATACATAGATATGATTGGGACAGAGAAATTTGTTGAGCGTTGTGATGATTTTTGTGAACGATTTGGAGAACGTTTTAGAGTTCCTGACAGTCTAAGAGAAAGGGCTATAAAAAAACAAAAATTTTATTCCTAGGCCGCATTAGAAGCAGAAAAATTTCCTTAACAGTTTGTGGATTATTATTAGATTACTGTCTTGTGTTTTTATGCAAAACGTATAATCTATAATCTAATTTATTGCTAAACATATAGAGGAAATGCTTATGGCCAATCAAATGGGTGAAGCTTCAGAAGGAAGAGCTTCAGGCAAAGAA
>JAPYQN010000034.1 GCA_029941465.1 Gammaproteobacteria bacterium | reverse complement strand
ATCCATAAAAAAAGGGCGGTTAATAACCGCCCTTTTAGCTTATTTCAGCTTCTTATGTTGATTAGTTAACACCATAGGTAAGATTTATGAAAATATATCTTCCGAAGGCATCAAAAAAGGCAGGGAAGGTATTACCATTTCCCGGAGCCGTTCCTGCATCAGAAGTATATCCTGGTTCTTTGTCCATCAAATTACTAACACCCACAGTTAGTTTCGTGTCTTTAAGGCCATAATAATTTGCAGTTAAATCAAAATACGTAAAGGAGTCAAAATCAATTTTATTAGCATTTAGATCGCTTGTTTTTCCTAAATGTCTGAGACCAAGCACAATATCTGTATCACGAGCAGTGGATAGAGTTGCGGTATAAGTGCCCATAAAGTCCGGCATTGGGTTTTTACCACATGAACCACCCCAATTGCCAGCACAAGTAATAGCGCTTTCTCCAGGGAGTTCTATTATTTCATAGCTGTTCAAGAAAGTACTGACCCCTTCTAAGGCGAGTGAGCCAAATCTGGTGTCCATTGAATAATCAAAGATGATATCAACACCTCTTGTGGATTCTTCACTAATGTTAGTTAACTGGGTGCTAATATAGCCACCAGTTAGCCACAACGTTCCATTGCTTGGATGTCGATTGATTAGATCACAAAATCCTGCTGCTCCAGTTTCGATACATTTATCTAAAGCAGTTTTTGCACTGACATTACCAATACCGTCTTCAACAGTGATATCAAAATAATCGATTGTCAAAGCCAAACCTGGGAATCGATCTGGTGTAAGTATTACCCCAGCAGTAAATGATTCTGATTCTTCAGGCAATACATTTGGATTACCACCGCCTCTAATGTTGTATTGATCAGCTGGTGATTTTAGATCTGTGCCATAAAGACTTGCAGAAAGACCAGTCAGCGCACATGCAGCTGCTGATGCTATTGGTGCTGCACCTGTGTCTGGATCCATTCCGCAAGGGTCATAATCTAGATCGACAAGACCATCAGATACCGCACTAAACATTTCACCTATCGTTGCATGTCGTTGGGCAGTTTGGAATGAAGCTCTTAGTGAGACATTCTCATTAACGGTCCAGTAAGCACCAACTTTAAAGGCTTCAGTGTCCGCACCAGTTGAGTAATCTGCAAAACGAGCACCTATATCCATACTGAGGTTATCTCTGATTGGTAAAGCCATTTCAAAGAACACTTCATCGACATCATATTCACCTGCTAGCGGCAATGTGGCGCCACCAGAACCTGATCTGTCTCCCGTTCTACTTGGTAAGTCAGGCCTGTAATCTGAACTCATTTTCTTATTTTCGAATCCAACAACAAGCTGTGCATTGCTCGGTGCTTTAGGAAATGAAAAACCGAGTTCGCCAGTCGCATATCCAGCGACGATAGTTTGCGATAGATTACCGTTAATATAGGTCGCATTTGCAATGTAGTTTTGAAGTTCTTGACCTCCATCCCATACTCCTTGCAGTCCACCATCGCCTGGAAGACCTCCATTGAATAAGGGATAAGGCATACAAGATGAGTCAGTGCCGTTCAAAGCAGAAACACATGTCGGTACACCATTAACTGAAATAATATCAACGGCTCTGTTGATGGCGGTAACTGATAAATCATTTCTGTATTCGTTTTGGTAGTCAACTCGAGTGGCTTGAACATTAAGATCATATGACCAATTGTCATTGAAATCTCCTCTGATACCAGCAGTGTTAACAAAGTTCTTATAGAAGAACGCACCTTGTCTTGGGTTACCTTCAACATTACGTTTGAGGTGATAAGTTGGGGCACCGTAATCGATAATATCCCCATTACCCACAGCAATATCTAAACCTGAAATGTAGGCCAAGGCTGCTGCACTGGATGCAAAATCTGGGGCATGGTCTCCACCCATTCCAACCCATTGTCCGCAAAGCACTCCATATTGTTGTGCTGACATGAGAGGGTTATAACAAGGAAAGCGAGTAATGTTTCCAAACGTTCCTGAATAAGCAATTTGTGCAACTGATTCAGATTTCATGTATCTGGATTCTACATATGCCGTAACATTATCAGTGATGTCATAATGGCCAAATAGACCGGCGTTATAACGAGTATCAGGTCTTTGGAAATAATTTGTAGGGTTGTAGTTATAAGCTTGTCCAGCTCTGGGAACGAGAGTATCACCCACTATTTTATGATCAAGCCTTGGAGAGGTTCCATCAGCTAGTGTAAAACCATAGGCTCCGTATAACCCAAAATCAGCAAACCGCCCTGGAGGGATAGTTGAAGAACCACCACAACCAGAATACCCACTTCTTAAGGCACATGCACTGATGTCATATTCACCTTGAAGGATTGGATCTGTGTCAGTTTTTTCTACAAAAGCTGTCATATGTCCTCTTCCATTGTCGATATCACCACCAAAAGCGAATGCTACTTTTGTGGTGTCTCCAACAGTGATGCTCTTATCTGCCAATGCATAATCATATGATGCAACCAAATCTCTTAGTTCACTGTTGTCATTTTTATGCTGATAGAAACTATGAGTCACACTGGTTTTAAAGCCTTCAAAGTCCTCATCAAGAACGAAGTTAACAACTCCTGCGACAGCATCGGAACCGTACACAGAGGTTGCGCCCCCTGTTAGTACTTCTACTTTATCTAAAAGTAGCGTAGGGATACTGTTTAAGTCTGCACAGTTACCGCCACCAGTTGTTCCTGGGGCAAGCCGTCTGCCGTTTAAAAGTACTAGAGTTCTTCCACAACCCATATTTCTAAGATTGACAGAAGCAGTACCACTGGCACCATTGGCATTAGTAATACTTTGTCCAGGTGAAATTTGTGGTAAGTCATTTAGGTAATCTTCTACCCTAGTTAGTCCCCTGTTCTCTATGGCTGCGGCGTCTACGGTTGTTATGTGTGAAGAACTGACAATGTTTGAATCTTGGATTCTTGAGCCAGTTACTGTAATTTCTTCTACTTCGCCACTTTCTTCTTGAGCCATTAGTAAAGACGAGTTTACTAAAAAGAATGCCATAGGGTATATGACCAAAGAAAGCCGATGTAAAATAGATAATTTGGATTTATGCATTATTTCTCTCTCTAAATTTAAAATAGTTGTACATCTTGACAAATTTCTTGCAAAAAGTGTACTAGATATTTGCATTATATATATAACCACCAATTATGCATAACTATTGCTTTTAAAGTCTTGGATATGATGTTTATAAAAAAATTCATTTAGTAAACAACTCATTGAGCAATCTATTAAAAAACCATATGATTAACATAATTTATAAGACCATTAATGCATATAATATTAAATGATAACTAAGCATGAGTGAGCACATAATGTTTAAAACCCAAAGCGGCAAAAAATATAAGCAAAGAGATGGACTAGTAGCCATCAAAGATGGTATAAAAATCCAAAAGATAAATACCAATCAAACCGCAACAATAAAACCTAACTGGTTTAAGGTGCCGCTTCCTAAAGGGACTAATTTTCGTGATCTTAAGTCCATAGTTTCTGAATATAAACTTAATACAGTTTGTGAGGAATCAAAGTGCCCCAATATTGGAGAGTGTTGGAATCATGGAACTGCTACGTTAATGGTATTAGGTAGTGTCTGTACCAGAGCTTGTCGATTTTGTGCAGTTGATACTGGTAATCCAAAAGGTTGGTTGGATGTAGACGAGCCTGAGCATATCGCTAAAACTGTTGCATTTATGAACCTAGATTATGTGGTTGTTACCTCAGTAGATCGAGATGATCTTGAAGACGGAGGAGCAACCCATATTGCGTCTTGTGTTCTAGAGACTAAGAGACTTTGCCCAGATGTTATTATCGAGGTCTTATCACCAGATTTTAGAGGCAATGCAGAGCATTTAGATATTTTGCTGAACTCAGGCCTAGATGTGTTTGCACAAAATCTTGAAACAGTGAAAAGACTTACGCAAAGGGTTAGGGATCCTAGAGCAGGTTATGAGCAGACTCTTAAAGTACTTGAATATGCAGCCACACAGGGAATAACCACTAAATCTGGGTTAATGCTTGGTTTAGATGAAACCTTCGCAGAAGTGAAACAGACAATGATCGATCTGTTTAACTGTGGCGTCGAAATACTCACACTAGGGCAATACTTAAGACCCACTGTGAATCATTTGCCTGTTGAAGAATATATTAGTCCAGAGACTTTTAGAGATTATGAATTCTTGGGGCATCAGATAGGTTTGAAAGAAGTGGTCGCAGGTCCCCTAGTTAGATCAAGCTATCGTGCAGACCAGTCATACAAAAGATTAAATAAGCTAACCCATGATTAGACTGAGAAAAAACACACTAATCATTTTCAACTTTAGCATTGTCTTTTTATTGTCTTCAATGAATCTTAATGCAGCTCTTCTTGTTAGTGAAAGAGAGATTGAAGTTCAATCTGAACAGCAATGGGAGCAAATGATAAATTCTATCCCTATATCGAGAGACCTTAAAACAAGAACTTTGGTGCGGTGCGTTGCAAGAAACATCATTAAGCAAATCGAAGAACCCTATAGCAGCTTTGACTGGGAGATAGAAGTATTTCAAGATTCTGATGCTAATGCTGTGGTGCTTCCTGCGGGTAAGATAGGTGTTAATACAGGTCTTTTTGAAGTGGCGAGTAACCCTAATGAGTTGGCCGCTGTTATTGGCCATGAGATAGCTCATGTAACTAATAAGCACAGTTATGAGCGAGCTAAACGAGCAAAACGAACACAAGTAGGAGCACTTATAGGTTCAGCTGTGTTGGCAAGCAAAATAGCCAGTAAGCCGATCTATACACAATCTGATCTTTATGAAGCAAACAATAAAATTAGCGCGATCAATACTATGTCACAAGTTATGGCAACTTATGGATTGAATTTACCTTATGCAAGAGAGCAGGAATCGGATGCGGATAAAACCGGAATTATTTTGATGGCTAAAGCAGGTTTTAACCCCATAGCGACGATGAGCTTATGGAAAAAAATGAAGGCAAAAGATGCAGAAAAAAGGATGCCAGAATTTGCTAGCACACACCCTTCATCGGCTAACAGAATTAGTGGTCTTGCTAGCCAACTTTCTGAGGCGTTAGAGGCATACAACAAAGTTGAGAAAAAGCCGAATTGCAATTATTAATTATGATCCCTTTAGCTGATGATAATCCTACTCACTCCAAGCCAATCATTACGATTGGATTGATCGTAATTTGTTGCCTTGTTTTTTTATGGCAATTGGGTTTAGGGGAGTCCAATAGAGCTGCAATTCTTGCATTGGGGGTTATTCCTGCCAGTCTTTTGCAAGGGGCTTTATTACCTGAAGCTCTAAGATGGGTTGGCCCTGAGTTCACCTTAATCACTTCTATGTTTTTACATGGAGGGTTTATGCATCTGATTGGGAACATGCTTTATTTATGGATCTTTGGAGATAATGTGGAAGACATATTGGGCAAACCTGTGTTTATTATATTTTATTGTCTATGCGGAGTTGTTGCAGCATTGTCCCAGGCTTTGCCAGACCCCTCATCAACAATACCAATGATTGGTGCAAGCGGTGCTATATCAGGCGTCCTAGGTGCCTACATTGTTTTCTTTCCAAAAAAATCAGTCCGGGTCGCGATCCCCTTTGGTTTTTTTATCCAAGTTTTAAAGCTTCCAGCCTATGTGGTGTTATTATTCTGGTTTGTACTGCAATTGATTAACGGAGCCGGTGGAGGATCTGGAGGTGGGATCGCTTTTGGGGCCCATATTGGAGGTTTTGTAGCTGGTGTTATATTGGCACCAGTACTGGCTGTTATCAGGCGTAAAAAAATTAGATAACCTATTATTAAAGAAGGAGAACATGATGCCAAGACAATTGATTGTTAAAACCCTGTTTTTATTAATTCTTTGTATTCAGCCTACGATACTGTTTTCACACTCATTGGATGAAGTTATATCTGGTCATCATCGGTCTGAAGAAAACAAATCAAGAGATATTGATAGACACCCTAAAGAAACACTAGAGTTTTTTGGTATTAAGGAAGAGATGACGGTAGTCGAGGTTTGGCCATCAGCTGGATGGTACACAGAAATTATAGCCCCTTATCTTAATGATTCAGGTCAGTATATTTCAGCGTCTTTTGATATCAATTCTGACCGAGATTATTTTAAAAGAATGGCCCAACTTTTTTTAAGCAAGCTTAATGAGCATTCAGAATTATATGGCAATGTAGACCATGGAATTTTTGAGCTACCAGATCGAATTAAAATAACTGAACCTGGAACAGTTGATATGGTGCTAACTTTTCGAAATATCCACAACTGGATGGCAAGGGGTCAGGAGAAGATTGCTATGCAAGCATTTTTTGAAGTGCTGAAACCTGGTGGCAAATTGGGGGTTGTTGAGCACAGAGGAAATTCAGCCATTGCCCAAGACCCTAAGGCAACATCAGGTTATGTTAATGAAGCGTTTATGATTGAGCTTGCTGAATCAGTCGGTTTTGTCTTGGAGGCTTCATCAGAAATTAATGCCAACCCTAAGGATTCTAAGGACCATAGAGAAGGGGTTTGGACATTGCCACCAACGTATGAAAGTCTGAATGATGATGAGAAAATTGTGTTTAGTAATATCGGAGAAAGCGACCGCTTTACTTTGAGATTTAGCAAACCTTATTAACTTATGAGAGCATTGCCAACAATAGTGTTTTCTATTGCCTTGTTCTTTGTCAGTAATGCCTTTGCTGAGAAAGAGGCCACAGTGATTGTTATTTCTATGGATGGAATGCGACACGATATATCAAGGAGTGATGATTTAGATGCATTTAAGCGTATTGCAACAATGGGCCTGAAAGCAGATCATCTTATTCCGGTGTATCAATCCTCGACTTATCCTGCCCATGTTTCTATGGCAACCGGTGTCTATCCCGATCGTCATGGAATTCTTCACAATTCTTTTATAGATACCCAACAGGGCCGATTCAGTTACGATGCCG
>JAPYQN010000033.1 GCA_029941465.1 Gammaproteobacteria bacterium | reverse complement strand
GGGTTTACATGTTTAACGATCACACAGCAGGGATCATTAAACTCTTGTGAACATCTCATGGCCGTATTGGCATCTAAGAAATTATTGTAGGAGAGTTCCTTGCCTTGAAAAATGTTAGCACCTACCAATGATTTATCATTGATGTTGCCAAATGAATATAAACCAGCCTTTTGATGGGGATTTTCTCCGTATCGAAGATCATTTTTCTTACTCAGTCCTAGAGCTAAATTTTGAGGTATATCAACTTTTTCAACGGTTGTTTGAAAATGTTTCTGGATATTTGCATCATACAAAGCGGTTGTTTTAAATGCTTTTAGAGCTAACTCTTTTCTCATTGTATAGGCCACTGAACAATTATTATTATCCAGTTCTTTAATCACCATTTCATAATCATCCGGGCTAGTGATAATTGTTTTGCTATAGAAGTTTTTAGCCGATGCCCTGATCATACTGGGGCCTCCAATATCTATATTTTCTATAGCATCTTCTTCTGTGACATCTTTTTTTGAAACGGTGTCTTCGAATGGGTAGAGATTAACAATTATGAGGTCTATATTTTCAATGCCTAACTCATCTTGTATCTCATCATCTATATCAGGTCTGTTTAGAAGACCCCCATAAATTAATGGGTTTAATGTTTTAACTCTACCATTCATGATCTCAGGGAAATTGGTCAGAGACGAGACTGTTATTACCTCAATACCTAGTTTTTCAATGTATTGTGCTGTTCCACCCGTGGAAATGATTTTTACTTGATGATTGTTGAGACATTTAGCAATCAGATCTAAGCCGTTCTTATTGGACACACTGATGAGTGCGGTTTTAATGTGTACTGCTTTATCCTTTGACATATCTGAATAAAGATTTGCTTAGATAATTTTATATTCTTTCAGTTTGTTTCTGAGTGTCGTTCTATTTATACCCAGTATTTTTGCTGCTTCACTTTGATTATTTTCAGTGTATTTCATTACTTCTTTCATTAATGGTCTCTCAACCTCTTTAATAACAAATTTATAAAGATTGATGGGCTTATGACCATTTAGAGTTTTGAAGTATTTTTTTAAAGCTGTTTCTGTGGAGTGATTTAAGGAACCGTTTAGTTTTTGATTTTTTTTATTATTTTTATTTTTCACAAAGAATACTTCCCAAGACAAACAAATGCGTATTATTTAAAACGGAGCCTTAAATTAATAAGGGCATTAACTATAACACGGACTGTATTAAAGTTTGAGGGATTAATTTGATTTTATAAGCCTAGTCTTTTTTCTAAGTAATGAATATCTGTGCCACCATTTTTAAAGGCATTATGCTGCATAATTTCAGTTTGAAGATCTCTGTTAGTTTGTATGCCTTCAATAATCATTTCTGAAAGAGCAATACCCATTCTGGTGATAGCAGATTCTCTTGTGTTAGCAAAAGCAATTACTTTAGCAATCAAGGAGTCATAATAAGGGGGTACCTCATAACCAGTGTAAATATGGCTGTCGACTCTGATGCCTGGACCGCCTGGTGGATGCCACAGTTCTATTGTTCCCGGAGAAGGTATAAAGGTTTTTGAGTCTTCTGCATTAATCCTGCATTCAATAGCATGACCTTTCTCGATAATATCTTCTTGCTTTATAGAGAGGGGTAGCCCCATAGCAATCTTTAACTGTTCTTTTACAATATCTATACCAGTAATCATCTCCGTTACTGGGTGCTCAACTTGTAGTCTGGTGTTCATTTCAATGAAATAAAATTGATTATTTTCATATAAAAATTCAAGTGTTCCAGCACTTTGATAACCAATTGTTTTACAAAATAGAACACACTTTTCAAACATTTCTTCTCTTTGCTCTTTTGGTATTTTAGGTGCAGGAGCTTCTTCAATAATTTTTTGATGGTTACGTTGCATAGAACAATCTCGATCCCCAAGGCATATGACATTCCCGTGTTGATCAGCGAGTATTTGGAATTCAATGTGTCTAGGCTCTTCGAGTAACTTTTCCATAAAGATGGTGTCATCACCAAAGGCAGCTTTTGACTCAGCTCTTGTCAAATCTATTGTGTGTTGTAAGTTCCCCTTAGTGTGTGCGATTCTCATCCCTTTTCCACCGCCACCACTAGCCGCTTTTATCAGTACAGGGTAACCAATTTCATCAGCCAATTTATAGATTGATTCCATATCATCGTCAAGCGCTGTAGCAGATCCAGGAATACAGGAGATACCTACTTCTTTTACAGCATCTTTTGCACTTATTTTGTTGCCCATTAATTTAATGGTTTCTGGTTGAGGTCCAATAAACACGTACCCGCTTTCTTCAACTTGTTCAGCAAAATCACCATTTTCAGCTAAGAATCCATAGCCAGGGTGTATAGCCATTGAATCAGTAACTTCAGCAGCACTTATAATTGCAGGCATGTTTAAATAACTGTTTATTGATTCTGGAGGGCCTATGCAAACTGATTCATCAGCAAGCAGCACATGTTTTTGTTTGCTGTCAGCTGTAGAATAAATGGCTACTGTTTTAATGCCAAGCTCTCGACATGCTCTTTGAATCCTTAGAGCAATTTCTCCACGATTAGCAATCAGAATTTTATCTAGCATCTAATTTATTATTGGCTAATCAAAAATAAAACTTCATCGTATTCAACCGGGTCACCACTGTGAACTAGAATTCTTTCAATAACACCATCAACATCAGACTCAATTTTATTCATCATTTTCATTGCTTCAATAATGCATAGAGTATCGCCTTCAGAGACAGGATCACCTACCTTGACGAAAGCCTCTGCATCAGGTTCAGATGCTTGATAAAAAGTACCAATCATAGGGGCTTTTACTTCATGAAAACCATTCTTTGGGAGTGATGGGTTTGTATCAGATTGCTGATGGTTGTCATTAATATCATTTGCATACATCAGCGCACTGTCATTGGAGCTTTTTGCAACAGTTGTTTGTTTTGAAATCCTGACTTTATCTTCACCTTCAGTGATTTCTATTTCAGACAACCCTGACTCTTCCAACAATTCGATTAGTTTTTTTACTTTCCTAATGTCCATTAGGATTGATTATTAACTAGATTGATTGCTGCATCTAAAGCCAAATTGTAACCGGTAAAGCCTAGTCCAGAAATAATACCTACAGCAATGTCAGAAAAATATGATTGTTTTCTAAATTCTTCTCTGGAGAAAATATTACTAATATGAACCTCTATAAAGGGCACTGAAACTGCCAAAAGAGTGTCTCTTATAGCGATACTAGTGTGTGTGTATGCTCCAGGATTAATAATAATTACATCAGTCGATTCTGATTTATCTTGAATAAAATCAACAATCTCTGATTCTGAATTGCTTTGAAAGCATGCTAAAGAACAATTAGCTTTTTGAGCATTAGTTACGAGCTCTTGTTCAATTTGTTCTAAACTTTTATCGCCATAGATACTGGGCTCTCTTTTGCCTAAGAGGTTTAAATTAGGGCCATTGATGAGTAATATATTTGTCATTTTTTATGCATATTTATAGAAGATAGCCTCATAATTACAGAATATAGCAACATATTCAACGAAAATATGACTAATGAGAGGTTCGTTTATTGTTTCTGCTAGATACAAATAAAACTATTAGCCCTGTGCTCATGGGCACTACCCTTTCTACAATATCCCCAGGAGTATCCGGGAGGAAATGGAAGAATATAGTTAAAAGAAAACCACTCATTATAGAAATTAGAGCGGCTCTTGCTGAAACGCTCCAGTAGAAAACTTTTGATAAGACCATAGGAACCAATGATGCGCCTAGAGCTGTCCAAGCAAACACTACCCTATTGAATATTGTGTCCGGTGCAAACAATGAAAATAATGTTGCCAACACCACCACAATAATTATAGCTATACGTGCAGTTTTTATTGAGGAATGCTTACCGCTGTTCCAATCATGGCTGACTGATGTGGCCACGGTTAATAATTGGCTGTCTGCAGTTGACATGATGGCAGAAAGTACAGCTGCAGTAATAATTCCTGAAAAAATTGGCCCAAACAATCTGTCGCTTACAAAAAATAGAACACTTTCTGGGTTACCAACAGTTGTGTACATTACTTTTGCAGATAAGCCAAGGATGATCATCCCAGTAAATATTATTGATGCCCATATTAGGGCTATAATTTTTCCTCGTTTTATAGACTGAACATCTTTAATCGCCATAAATCTATTGACCACAAACGGTTGACCAGGATACCCAAAACCTATCCCAATTGTTCCTAATGCAAAACCTGCACCCATGAGACCTGTGTGCAGACCGGTAAAACTTTTTTCTCCAATATCCCAGGTGGCATTAATAGCACTTGAGAGATCACTAAAACCCCCTATGCCAATTAAAAGTAGCATCCAAGGTAAAATTAAGGCGACAATAACCATTAACACTGCCTGAATAGAGTCGGTTAAGCTGACAGCCCAGAACCCCCCTATAAAGGTGTATATTAATATCACCAAGGCTCCAATTATCACACTTAGATCCTGGGAAATACCTAAAACAGAGGAGAACGTTGTCCCTGCAGCTTGGAATTGAGCAGCAACATAAAGAATTAGTGTTGAGGTAATAATAATGACACTTAGGCGCATCAGTACTTGCCTCTCCTTATCATTGTAATTATGAAACAGTACATCCGGTAAACTAACCGCTCCAGTTTGTTGACTTAATTCCATTAACCTTGGGGCTACCCAAGTCCAACTGACGTAATAACCAATAAGCACACCTGGTATTATCCACACTGCAGATAGTCCCCATGCATAGGCAGCACCGCTGACTCCTAGTAAAGTCCAAGCTGATGAAGAGCTTGCTGATGCACTTAAGGCAGCCACCCAAGGACCTAAGCTTCTATTGGCTAGATAAAAGTCATCTTGTGTTTTATTACGATTTTTTGTTAATAGCCCCACAATAATTAGGATGAGGTTGTATATAACAATAGTTATTATTACTTCTTTATTAGCCATAATTTCCCTTATTTATTTGCTAAATATTGTATTTGCTCTAAGTCTTCCCTTTTAATTTCAGTGCTCTTACTCCAAATAATTCTACCTTCACTATTTACTAGAATCGTGTAGGGAAGCGTTAAAATAGAGTTTCCAAGAGTTTGCATTAATTCATAAGCTTCGCTCTGACCCACTAGAATAGGGAAATCTATACCTAATTCAGCTACAAAGCTATTCACTTGATCAATTTCATCAATTGCTATACCGAGAACATTGGCTTGGTCAGCATTTTTAGTTAGATAGTAATTATTGAGTAAGGGCATTTCTTTTCTGCAAGGGGCACACCAGGTTGCCCAAAAATTAATTATTAAAGGTTCTTGATTATGGAGATCCAAGATATCTAAAGGTTGTCCATCCAAATCATCAAGCACAAAAGAGTCCATATAGATGGGTTGCAGATCCTGATTATTAGAATTAATAACATAGAAAATAATAAGGGATAAAAGAGAACTAATAACGATGATTATAAGGATCCTTTTACGAGTTAATTGGCCTATTAAATTCCTCATTTTGTTAATTGTTCGATCCCCTCAATAAGTTCTTCAGAAGTGATAACACCGATCTTTCTCAGTGAACTAATTTCATTTCCATCACGGTTAATCATTATTATTGTCGGAGGTCCAAAGATATTAAATTTTTTCATTAATTGCTTATCGTCATCATTATTATCAGTAACATCAGCTTTCAAAGCATTGAGTGGCCCCAGAAGATTTAACAATTGATTATTATTAAATGTGTTTTTTTCTAAAGTTCTGCATGAAATACACCAGTCAGCAGTAAAATAGATCAGTGAAGCTTGATCTTTAGCTGTTGCAGTGCTGATCAATTTATTGAGATCATTAATTGATTCAACTGAATCAAAATATTGGTTAGAAATTTTGTCGGACGTATTCGATTGATCCATTCCTAGATAGTAGGGCGAATAAAAATACAAGCCAAAGAAGAGAACCAATAATGATGTTCTTAATGCTCTAGACAATGGAAAACCCATTATATTTCCTCTAAATCTACCTAAGAAATAAAATATGGTAGAAAAGATCAAGAGAACCCATAGTTTTGATAAAAGGCTTTCACTAATAATTGGGGTTATGATCCAGATGGCTAAGGCAAACATAACAAAGCCAAAAACATTTTTAATTGTTTCTAGGTAATCTCCAGATTTTGGTAACCATCTAGAAGCTGACAAGCCAATTATTATCAGAGGGATTCCCAAACCAAGACTCAAGGAAGATAGGGCAACAATACCCCTAAAAATATTACCGCTTTCACCAATAACCATAAGCGTAGCAACCAAAGGTGGGGCAACACAGGCAGTCACTAGTAAAGCTGAGAGCGAACCAATAATGACCACACCAATATAACTACCTCCAACCTGATTTGATAACACTGTATTGACTCTATTCATTACATTACTTGGAAGTTGAACATTAAATAATCCCAGCATCCCCAGTCCCAATACAATAAATAAAATTGACATAGAGATAATGAATGCTGGCAGAGTAAACAAAGCTTGCATCTGTTGACCAGCTAATGCCGCTGCAACGCCTGCAAGGCAATAAGTTATTGCCATACCTAAAACATAGCTCATTGATAAACCAAGGCTTTTTAATTTATTGTTATTAGATTGACCAATGATAATTGAAGAGAGAATAGGTATTGTTGGTAAATGACATGGCGTAAAAGCAAGAGCAAAACCCAGTCCAAGAAACATTAAAGAAACTAAAAAAATATTAGCATCTGCAATTATATTACCAAGCCTCACTTGATCTGAAATTTCTATCTCTGAAGTATTTAGCGAGGCCTCCGTAAGCGTGTCTGCAATAGCTGTTTTACGCCATTTTTGAGGAGGGTAACACAAGCCAATATCAGCACATCCTTGAGAGTTTACTTGAATGTCAAAGGCATTGATTGTTTCATCAGTGCTTATTGAAATTGGGATATAGATTGTGAAGTTTTTCCTAAAAATTTCAGTTTTTCCAAAGAATTCATCTTCGTATTTTATGCCCTCAGGAAGAGTTGTTGCACCTAATTGGATTCTTGAATCTAGGCTAGAGTATGAAATTTTATCTTTATATAAATAGTATCCATCTTTAATTTG
>JAPYQN010000032.1:2987-7593 GCA_029941465.1 Gammaproteobacteria bacterium | reverse complement strand
TCCTTTTTAATTATCTATCATTTCCTTTAATCGCGAAATAAGTACCCACCAGTAACAAGAACAATTGCTCACTGGCGAACAGAACAGATCCTCTTTCACCAAAAAAGATACCCCAATGAGAGTGAGCTATTAGCAGGGCTCCAATCATTATTATCATTACTGCCCCTCCTGATAATCTCGTGATTAAGTTTCCAGTTACTGAAGCTTTTGTCCCTATTAAGCCTCCTAAAAGAATTCCAATGCCTGATATCATTTCACCCCATGCAATAAGGTGTGCGGTAGTTTCTGCAAAGGGGATACCTTTTGAGGATAACCAATTAATAAAGCTCTCTTGAATAGGGATTTTTCCATACCCATGAAGAAAGAAGGAAATACCAAGACCTATTCTCAATAAATAATTTGAGTAGGTTTTTAAAGGAGATGCTATTTTTTCAAGAATATCATTTAATTGCTTCATAATAATTATCATAACAAAAACCTAACTTTTCTGAATTTCAAAAGATTTTTTGTATCACAGATCGCTTGTTTGACAAATTAAATCATTTCTGTAATTTGCTTAAGATATGAAAAAAATATCTCTTTGGTCGGGCCCTAGAAACATATCCACTGCGATTATGTATAGTTTTGCTCAAAGATATGACACCCAAGTAGTTGATGAACCTTTATATGGTCATTACCTACGCGAAACAAAGATTAATCATCCTGGCCACAAAGAAATTATGAATAGTCTTAATTGTGATGGTGAATCTGTCATGAGTGATCTCTTTGATCTTAAATTAGAAGATGAGAAAAGAATTTTATTTATGAAACAAATGACAAAACATCTTGTAGATATTGATCTTTCTTTTTTAAAAAAAACAGAAAATATTCTTCTTATAAGAAATCCAATAGAGATGCTGCCCTCACTAGCAGAGCAGCTGCCTCGACTCAAACTTAGCGACACTGGCTTTGACAAACAATGGGAGCTTTACCAATACTTAAACAAAGTAGGAAATAGACCAATTATAGTTGATGCCACAGAGCTACTCAAAAATCCTAAAAATATTCTAAGCACACTTTGTGAGCACTTAAATATTAAATTTTTACCAACAATGCTTAATTGGAAACCTGGTCCTCGAAAAGAAGATGGGGTTTGGGCAAAATATTGGTATAAATCTTTACATACAACATCTGGATTCAATGTACATAGCTCTAAACCAAACTTTCCTGTCGAACTCAGCCCACTTCTAATAGAATGTAAACCTTATTATGAAAAACTATATAAACAATCAATCAAAGTAAAAAAAGAACAGAATGAACTCAATTGATAAACGTAACGAAGCTATTCTGGTTCATATTAATGGAGAATTGGTTCCTAGGAATGAAGCTAAAATTTCCGTATTTGATAGTGCAGTGCAAGGTGGAGATGCTGTCTGGGAAGGATTAAGAATATATAAAGGCAGAATTGCGGCATTAGCTGAGCATCTGCAAAGGCTTCAAGACTCTGCAAAAGCACTGATGTTCGAGAACATTCCCTCTTCAACAAACATTAAAGCAGCCTTATTTTCCACCTTAGAGGCAAATGGAATGTGGGATCAGGCACATATAAGATTAACGCTTACCAGAGGAGAAAAAATAACTTCTGGAATGAATCCAAGATTAAATCAATCTGGGTGCACGCTCATTGTATTAGCTGAGTGGAAACCTCCGGTATATTCAAATACTGGGATCAGAGTAATAACTTCATCTATAAGAAGAAATTCACCTCAATTCTTAGATTCTAAAATTCATCATAATAACCTACTAAATAATATCCTGGCAGTAATCGAAGCTAATGCTAGTGATGTTGATTCTGCAATAATGCTTGATAGTAATGGGTTTGTATCAGAGACAAATGACACAAATATTTTTATCGTATCTAATAATGAAGTTCACACGCCTACTGCTGACAGCTGCTTACCTGGAATAACAAGAAAGATGATAATTGATATAGCAAATAAAGAAGGCATAAAAATTCAAGAAAGAAATATATCAAATAGCGAACTATATACAGCAGATGAAGTTTTTACATCAGGAACCATGGGAGAAATTACTCCAATTCTAGAAGCTGATGGAAGAAAAATTGGAGATGGAACTCAGGGCTCAATGACTAAAAAAATTCAATCATTGCATTCTGATTACGCATTTAAAAATGGGGAGCCAGTACCGTTCTCTAAACCTGAATAACTTGGGTTTAAAAACAGCTGTTTTATAAAATTGTCTTATCAGAAACCCAACCTTTGTGAATCTCGACAAATTTGTTAGTCTTGATGTATTAAAGATTTTATTAAAAAGCATCTTAGCTACTTTTACACCATTCGTTACTTTAGGAAAATAAAATGAAAAAACTAATCTTAATATCTGGATTACTCATTTGCATGAATGGATTATCCAAGGAAATCATAGAATCCAATATCCATAGGCATGTAAATGTGCTGGCATCTGATGAATTTGAAGGTCGAAGCCCGGGAAGTGAGGGTGGAGAAAAAACTAAAAAATATCTAAAAAATGAATTCAAAAGGCTGGGCTTGGTACCCATTCATAATAATTATTTTCTCGAAGTACCCTTAAGTCGGATGACAGTGAATTTAAATGATTCATTCTTATCCATAAGCAACAATGAAAATAAACGGACACTCGAAGCTGGTCCTGAAGCTGTCTATTGGACTAAGAGAGTTGATCAAGAAGTTTCCGTTACATCAAGTGAATTAGTCTTTGTTGGTTATGGGATTGTTGCTTCCGAATACGGATGGAATGATTACAAGAACATAGATGTTAAAGGTAAAACAGTGGTGATGCTTATTAATGACCCTGGTTTTGCTACAGAAGATCCTGACTTATTTAATGGCAGAGCAATGACTTATTATGGACGATGGACATATAAGTACGAAGAAGCAGCAAGACAGGGTGCAGATGCTGTTTTAATTATTCATGAAACAGCACCTGCTGCTTACCCTTGGCAAGTAGTTGAATCAAGCTGGGCTGGAAAACAAATAGATCTGAAACGTGAAGACATGGGTCAGTCTAGAGTAAAAGTTGAAGGTTGGGTTACCAGTGAAGTAGCAGAAGATATTTTCAATCAAGCAAATCTCAATTTGGAGCAACTGAAACAAAACGCTTTAAGTGCAGATTTTCAAGCAGTGGGAATGTCTGGGTTAACCTTGGATGCCACTTTAAACAATACAATAGAGTATTCAATGTCTCATAATGTTGCTGCTGTAAAAAGAGGCACTAAGAAGCCTGATGAATATATTCTAATGATGGCGCATTGGGATCATTTAGGAATGAATAAAGATCAACCTGGGGATAATATCTACAACGGAGCTGTAGACAATGCTTCTGGCACAGCTGGATTATTAGAGCTAGCTAATTATTATAGTTCTATAGAGTCTGAGAGATCACTTTTGTTTCTTGCTGTAACAGCAGAAGAGTCAGGTTTATTGGGCTCTCAATATTTTGCAGAATACCCTCCCATTGATTTATCACATGTCGTTGCAGGTTATAACTTTGATGCGGTCTTACCTATTGGCAAAACAAAAGACATGATCGTAGTGGGTTATGGCGCTTCTGAACTTGAGGACATACTCAGAACAGAGCTCAAAAAAATAGACAAATATATAACCCCTGACCCCGAACCAGAAAAGGGATTTTTCTATCGATCTGATCATATCAGTCTTGCAAAAAAAGGAGTGCCTATGCTTTATGCAGATGGTGGGATTGATAAGGTCGACGGAGGAAAAGCAGCAGGTAAAGCTATAGCTGATAAATATACATCTATGGACTATCATCAGCCATCAGATGAATATGATTCGAACTGGGATTTATCTGGTTTTACGGAACAATTGACTATTACAGTGAATATGGTCAATTATCTGGCCAACTCAGATGTATGGCCACAGTGGTATGAAGGCAATGAATTTAAATCCGTCCGAGAAGCATCCAAGAAATAAATTTATTGCACTATCTTTGTGAATCTTCATCTCTTTTATAGAAAATCACACCGTTGGTTAGGCCTTCTAACCTCTATTCAATTATTAATGTGGACTGTGTCTGGCCTATTTTTCACTTTACCAGATATTACAGATGTTAGAGGTGAGCAATATTTAGTTAAGTCTCAATCACAAGTAATAGATCCTTTGGTGACCGCTGAACTTGTCTCTATCAGTGAAATAATTGACGTGGCTAAGCTGTCTGCAAAAGAAGAGGTTAGTATCAAATTAAAAAGACGTTCAGGGCAATGGGTTTATGAGATTGAGCGTCCACTAAAAGAAACGCTGATCTTCGATGCGTTATCAGGTAAACAAAGATCATATCTTGAAGAGAACGAAGTAATAGATATTGTCCAGTCTAAGACCAATCTAGAACCCATCAATGTTGTTCTTATTAATACACCATTGACAGGCTCTGAGTTCAGAGGAAGGGATTTACCTTTGTATAAAGTAAATGTATTGAAACCACAAAAAGGGATTGTTTATATTGACCCTTTAACTGGTGAGATTGTAGCTGTTAGAACAAAATTATGGCGTGCTTGGGATTTTTTATGGTCTTTACACATTATGGATTACAGAGAACGAGATGACTTTTCACA
>JAPYQN010000032.1:0-2887 GCA_029941465.1 Gammaproteobacteria bacterium | reverse complement strand
AGTGTTTTATTAGAAGGTGTTTTAAAAGAAGGTCAAGTGGAAGATTTTACTGAACTATGTAAAGAAGCCTATAAAGTCACTAGGGCTTATGACGGTTGTCATGGCATTAATCTGACGTTTAATGTGGAAAATAATAATAATTTCGTCATGACAGAAACATGGGAATCAAAAGAGCATTATGATAAATACCTAGCATTTAGAGTGGAGGAAGGAACAGTGGAGTTAATCGGTTCACAATGTGATGAAGGGCCAACAATAAGAATTTTCGATATAACAGAAGCTTAATTTTCTAAACAGATAAATGAATACACATAGATTTGTAAAACCCATTATGAAGGGTTTAACAAAACTGCATACACTGCTCTATAACAAATTCAGTGGTAGATTTCTTGGTACATTCCTTGGCAATCCTATTTGTATGATTACTGCTGTTGGCAGAAGAACAGGAAATCTTAGAACCATTCCTTTATTAACTATTCCCTACGAAGATGACTATATATTAGTTGCTTCAAGTGGCGGTGCACCTTCACACCCAGCGTGGTATTACAATTTAATTAATGACCCAAGAATAGAAATAACAGTTAATTCAAAAACGTTCACTGCACATGCTAAGAAACTGTCTGATGATGAAAAAGAGAGTATCTGGCCATTCATTATCAAAGCGTGTCCCTTTTATGAAGAGTACCGACAAAAAACAACAAGAAATATTCCTGTTTTCATCTGTAGTCCCATAAGCTGAAGACTCAGGATAGGATTTCACAAGGCCAAGTAAAATGAAGATTGACATAATAATCGACCCAACCCATACAACAGATGAATTTTCAGAGTTGGGCATTATTGCTGAGAAACTAGGGTTTAATGCTGTTTTGACAGCAAATTATCCATCGGCAATTGATCCCTTTATTAATTTTTCTGTCCTTGCAAAACAGACCCATAAAATCAAGATGGGACCAGTTGCAATCAGTCCTTTTGAAACGCACCCTTTGAAGCTTTCTAATCTTCTATTCGGTTTGAATCAGCTTTCTAAAGGTAGGGCAAAAATTATTATTGGCGGGGGAGGGGGAACATTAATCTCAATGGGTTTAAAACCTAATCGACGAACCATGTACCCAAATATGGTTCAGGGTGTTAGGGAATGCGTTGAGTTTTTAAAAAGTTTGTCCCCAAACAAACCAATTTTATTTAATAAAGAGATTTTCCAGATCAACGGACCTAAACCAGAGTGGATAGATCAACCCAGTCCAAAAATTTATGTAGGTGCAACTAAACCGAAAATGTTATCAATGGCCACTGAAGTTGCTGATGGTTTAATCATGAGTGATGTTACTCTGGCGCGAATAGACGAATGCATGGATGTTATTGATCAATCCATAAAAGATAATGGACGCGATAGAAAAACTTTCGCAATCAGTAATTTATTTTCTTGGCATGTGAAATTAGACAAAGAAGAAGCCATAGCTGAAGCTAGGAGTAAGCTTTTTGTGCGAGGGATGCTTGATCATTGGTACACATCCACATTTTTAGATTCAAATGAATCTCAAATCGTTGAAGATAATCTACATTCATTTGCAGAGGCGTATGCTCATAACAGCAATGATATTAAGGGCGTAGGAGATGATATTGTTGAGAAGCTAATAAATAATCTTACTTTTACAGGTGATTTTAATGATATTGATCGATTTACAGAAGAAATGATCCAGTTTAAGAATGCTGGTTTGGATGAATTCGCTATTCGTTTATATAAAAACCCAGAGCAGTCAATGCAGGTAATTGCTGAACGTGTTGTACCTTATTTGGGGGGGAATAAATAAACCTTTGTTAATAAACTATTCAGATCTTCATATTCTCAACATATTTTTACCCTAAGGTATCTGCTATGCAAAGATTTCTAATATTTTTCCTTATTCTACTCTCCACAAATACATGGAGTCAGAATTATGAAGTAAACAAAGGTGATTGGATTTTAAGATCAGGTTATACCTTCTTAGTGCCACAATTTAGTAATGATAGTCAGGTTGGCATGGCAGTCCATGGGATGCCTACTTTTTCTTTTAGCTACCTAATGACTGATAATCTAGGGGTTGAATTTTTGACTGGAATCCCCTCAGAAATCGACATTTACAATAAGGCTTTAGGAGAGGAGGCTAAAATCGCATCCTTTATTTCACTGTCACCTAATGCGACCGTGCAATATTATTTTAAACCAAAAAATTCTGATTTTAGACCCTATATTGGCTTAGGTCTAATATACTCATCCTTCCATAAAGAAAAATCTCTAGGCATCCTATCAGGTGCTAATTTCAAGCTAAAAAAGTCTTTGGATCCTATTTATCAGGTTGGTTTTGATTATGTCGTAAATGAAAAAATCAGTTTAAATCTTGATGTCAGAAAACTAAAAACCTCATCAGGTGCTACTGTTACAGAACTCCACAAAACTATTATGGGCCCTTATGCTCCAGAAAGAATTGATTATGAAATGGGCATGCAACCCTTAACCGTAAGCCTTAATTTTACATGGTTATTTCATAACCCTAAAAAGTTTAGGGAGTGGAGAGCACTTCAAGAGAGAGTCACTCTCAAACAAAAAAGAGAAACAATAAGAGCGACAAGAAACATTTAAGAATTTAACTTTACTTGTAGTTATTGTTCATCTTTTTTTGATTAACCTTTTTGATCCTGCATAGATTTGTTAGGATTTTATTATGAAAAAAATTAACCTTATTAAATGCTCCCTTTTGTTTGTTTGGTTTATCTGTCTTTTGAATTTAGTTTTTCCTATGTCAGCTTTTATTAACTATCTCTTAATATTTCTGATCGTTGCACATGTCTTAGAGTTTTTTGTTTTTTTTAACAAAATTAAAGAACAGAGAATTAAGAATTTCTTCCT
>JAPYQN010000031.1:4419-8068 GCA_029941465.1 Gammaproteobacteria bacterium | reverse complement strand
CTATAGGTCCAAGTTTTGGTGATAATCCAAAAAAAACTAGCGCCACGTCTGCTTCTATTTCTAATTCTTCTCCGTCTTTGGAAAGAGTGAGGGATTTTAAGTCATTATTATCAGTTTTAAATGAGCTTAAAGTGTATATTTCGTAAAGCTTAATAAGCCCTTGTTTAGCTAGATCCTTCATTGTATTAACAGAGGCTGGAGCACCTCTGTACTCATCCCTTCGATGAACAAGAGTTACTTGGCCTCCAGAATCTAAGAAGCCCTTATCAGTTGCAAATTCAATAGCCCAGTCTAATGCTGAGTCCCCTCCTCCAAATATGACAATATTTTTACCAATTAATTTATTTTTGTCTTGGATTTTGTAATATAACCATTGGTCTTCATAGTCACTGATATTAGTTAATCTTAGTTTTTTAGCTTGAAACGAGCCTACTCCTCCAGCAATAAAAATTGTTTTAGTAATGAATTGATTGTCTTTGCTTGTAGTAACTAAATAACCCTTATTCATTTTTTCTACACCAACCACTTCTTCACCGAGTTGAATTTGTGGGTTAAAGGGTTCTATTTGTTTCAAAAGGTTATCAACTAATTCTTGTGCCGAACATACAGGTATACCAGGAATATCATAAATTGGTTTATCCGGATAGAGTTCAGAGCATTGCCCTCCAGTTTTATCCATGCTATCCATAATGATTGAATTGATTCCTAGTAAACCCAATTCAAATACTTGGAATAACCCACAAGGTCCAGCCCCTATAATGAGAGCATCTATGTTTTTAGGTTCTTGACTCAAAACTTTGTAATCCTTTCATATTTGAATACATTGGACTTAGTAAATTAGTAATTTGCAAGCTCCAATTCAAGCTTTTTCCATTAATCTTAAGTTGCCTTATGCTAGCAATTTCATTCAGTAGATTAAAACTTTCCTCAAGATTAAAATCCATACCTAGTAATTCTTGAAGAGATTCTGGCATTAAATCGTGATTATCTGTTTCTAAAAGATAGTGATACAAAAACCTTGAAAACCAGTAATAAACGAGTCTTAAATTAATCTCTAATTCTTCAGATTTCCAAGAGTTAGCTAATTGAGAAGGTTTAGTTTTCTTTGTTAAGAGTCCGTGAAGTTCGTTTGAAACAGTTGCGATACGTTCACTAAGATAAGTGTGACCAAGTTTGTCTAAAAGAACAGGTCTGCATCCAAAAATATTAATAATTTCATCCCAGTTGCCTGTTTCATTGGAATTGTTAAGCCATTCCAAGGTTTGTTGTTTATTTGGATTTTCAACAGTGATAATTTGAACTCTACTGACAATTGTACTGGGTAGTTTATTGATAGAATCAGTTAATAGAATCAGTAATGTGTCTTCTGGAGGTTCTTCAAGAATTTTAAGAAGACTGTTGACTGCTGGGTATGTCATGGAGTCAGCTGGATTAATAATACCTACTTTACCATGGCCTTTTAAACTGGTTAGTAAGAGAAAAGATTTTAAAGATCTGATTTGATCTATTGAGATAGTTTCTTTACCTTCTACAGGAGAAATTAATCTACAATCTGGGACTATCCTTTCATCGCCTCCATTGTTAATTAGTTTAGTTTCATCTCCAAGAAAACCGCTAGCGAGACGCAAAGCAAGATTATTTTTACCCACACCTATTTGCCCTTTTATTAAAAAGGCATGGGCTGTTTGATGTTTTTGTATTGAGGTTTCAAGTTGTTTGTAAATAGGTTCTAACCATGCCATTTGGGTCTTCATGAGGTTTTTTCAATAAAGTCTAATAAATAACTCTGAATCTCAGCTTGAACTTGTTCTATTGACTGGGTGGCATCAATAATTTTTACTCTGTCGCCAAAGACAGATGCCAGTTGCAAATAGCCTTGTCTTACCCGTTCAAAAAATTGTCTATCTTCAGATTCAAAACGATCATTCGGATTAAGTTTTCTTCTACTTTTTATAACATCAATTGGAGCGTCTAAGAGAAAAGTTAGATCCGGGTCAAAACCATTTTGAATGATTTGTTTTAATTGATTAACTTGATCAAAACCCAAGCCTCTGCCGAAGCCTTGATAGGCAAAACTAGCATCGGTAAATCGATCACTGATGACCCATTTGCCTTGTTCTAAATTAGGTTTTATCACCTCATTGATGTGTTTTTCTCTAGCAGCAAAAAGGAGGAGTAATTCTCCAAGAGGAGAAATTGAATCGTTTTGTTCAAAAAGGAGTATTTTTCTTATCTTTTCACCTAGAGCGGTTCCGCCTGGTTCTCTAGTTACATGTGTTTTAATATTTTTTTTATTCAGCAGATCTGAAATAAATTTAGCATTGGTAGATTTTCCTACGCACTCAATTCCCTCAATTGTAATAAATAATCCTGACATTTTTGTTTCCACTGATGGATTCTGTTAAATAGAATCTAAGCAGTTGTTATTATGCACGAAATTGCAAGACTTTTTCACAATTCAAATAACCAACAGAGGGTATTTACCCAGTGGTTTTGTAATTTAAAAATGGAGACTGGTTATTAGTCAGAGTTATTATTGATATAGTCTATGGCAGATTGAACGGTAGAAATATTTTCTGCTTGTTCATCAGAGATTTCTACATCAAACGCTTCTTCAAGAGCCATAACGAGTTCGACAGTATCTAGTGAATCGGCACCCAAATCATCTATAAAGCTAGATTCGTTGTTTATTTCATCAATGCCAATGCCAAGTTGCTCAGCTACAAGACTTTTAACTCTTTCATTAACGCTCATTACCACTCCCCTATATTGAATAATTTGTATTGTATGGAAAATCACTTTTTTCTCAAGCAATTTTAAATAAATATCTAATCCATATACATACCACCGTTCACATGAATTGTTTGGCCTGTTATGTAGGCTCCAGAGCTAGAGGCAAGAAAAAGAGCAGTGGTTGCTATATCAATAGGCTGGCCATAACGATTCAAAGGTATTTTCTTCATTAATGTATCGCTTAATTCTTGATTCATATCTTTAGTCATGTCAGTTTCGATATATCCTGGTGCAATCGTGTTCACAGTTATATTTCTAGAACCAACTTCCAAAGCAATGGATTTGGTTAAACCCACTAAGCCAGCTTTGGTTGCACTGTAATGAGCATTCCCAATAGCTCCTATTGAACCTACCACTGAACCGATATTAATGATCCTACCCTGCCTTTTTTTTATCATCCCTCCAATCACAGCTTTGGAAAGAAAGAAAACTGAAGATAGATTAGTCTTAATCACTTTATCCCAATCATCCTCTTTAATTCTCATCATTAGACTCTCCATACTAATGCCTGCGTTATTAATAAGAATTGATGGGTTTTCATCGTTTGCTTTGAGTTCTTTTACTAATTGATTGACCTCAGAGGATTGAGAAACATCGAGAACCACTCCTCTTCCCTTGATGTTTGATTTAGAGAATCTCTCAGAGATTAAATGAGCTCCTTCCTTACTGGTAGCGGTACCTATTACAGTTGATCCAGCTTGACCAAATAAATCAGCAATACCTGCACCTATACCTCTGGATGCCCCAGTTACTAGGGTAATATTTTCATCAAGAGAGTAATTTTCTATTGTGTTCATAATCTAGATTATACCTAGTTAAAAGTTGATTAGTTACGTTTCGAATCCTCTATTTTTTT
>JAPYQN010000031.1:0-4319 GCA_029941465.1 Gammaproteobacteria bacterium | reverse complement strand
GAAAGCATTAAGAAGTTTTTATCGGTTAATTTCTATGGCTTGATCATCAATTTTAAGCAAAGATGCAGAGATAAAGGCAATTAACAATAAACAACTAATTAAAGAAAAAGGCAGTAAATAGCTTTGTGTTATATCGTATAGGATTCCTGTCATGTATGGTCCTAAACCGCCACCAAAAGTATCCAAAATATTGATGACACCCATAATTTTTCCCAGTGCAATTAAGCCGAATAAATCTGCTGTAAGTAACTGAATCAGCGTGTATAAACCTCCCCAGCCTGTCCCATATAAGGCTAGACCTACCCAGATATAGATAGGGTTTTTGAAAAATAGTGCGAGTACGATGAAAATGGAACCGCTAAACATTACGGCTACACCGGTGAGAAGAACTTTTTTTCTCCCAACAACTTCTGCCATTTTTCCACTGAGTACTTTTCCGATAAATCCACCAGCGAAAATTATTGATACTCCAGTAGCTGCGACTTGTCGTGAATTTTCTTCAATCATTAATAAGAAAACATGCCCTGTCATAGCTAAGATTGAATAGAAAGTACAAAATGCCATTAAGGACAGTAACCAGAAGTTCTTAGTGCTTAGAGCCTCTTTTAGAGTCAAGCCCCCACTATTATTAGTTTGACTAAAATCTTGATCTATCTCTTGATTTTCTTGGTTTAGTGCCTCTGGACTTTCCTTGACCAATAGTAATAGAAACGGGATGTAGCATAAAGGTATTAGACTAAGCCATAACATGACCTCCCTCCAATCGCCAATGCTTAAAAGATAAGCGTTGATTTGTGGAAAAATACCATTGCCGACACTGGTTCCTGCTAAAAGAATTCCTATGGCTAATCCTCTGCTGTTGTTAAACCATTTAGTAATAAGAATAACGTTAACAATCATCCCAGATATACAAAGAACCAGTCCCATAAAGATATGCAGGATGTACATATCGACTAGAGATTGAGCCTGTCCATAGAAATAAAAACAGGCAGAAAGAATAACCATACCTGTAACCATTAATTTTTTTACACCAATTCTGTCAGCCAGCATTCCTGAAAAAAAGCCAATTGCAGCTGTTGACCATAAAGTTAGAGCGTCTCTCAGTTTTAAGTCGCCACGAAGAATATTTTCTCCCGTGATTGCAGACAGTGACTTAATTATTTCTTCTTCAAAAACATACAGTCCACCTAGGGTTAGGCCATTGGTCATGGTAATGGTAAGAAAACAAATACATAGGATAATCCATCTGTAATATTTTGGATTTTGGAAAATAGTAGTAATCATCAATTAATGTTTTTTTTACTTCATCGAAACATACAGTATTCTATAATTAATCGGAAGTGATATTTATTAATTAATCGATACTACAGGAGATTGTTTATGTTGGAATCCATTTTAATGGTAACGATGTTAGTCACCAATTTAAGTGTTACAGAACAAGCTTATGATGACTACCTTGGTTATGACACAGTGGTTGAAGGAAACGTCAATGAAAACTTAGCCTTTGCCTGGGATGCTGAGGATATGATTAATCATCCCTATGTAATCATGCAACCAGAAAGCGGAGAAGACGTTTACTTAAGATTCATAGAGGATCAAGAGAGAACAAATTATAAGCCTGTAGGGACCCATGGCTGGAATTCTACAGAGATTCTGGTTGAAGATCCAGACAAGCTAGCAGATGAATTAGATAATTCGCCTTTCAAAATCATAGGTATGCCCTATGATTTATACCCTACTCCAAATGCTCCTAGAGCAATGCAAGTTCTTGGACCATCTGACGAAATGATCTATCTTACGAGAATCATACCAGACGGATCTGGATACAATCTTGGATCTGCAAAATCTTATGTTGACCGAGTTTTTATTATGGTTGTCGGTGGACCTTCCATGGAAGATTTGCAGGAATATTACCGAGAAACCTTTGATATGCCAGTAACGGAAGCCTCAGATTGGACCATAGGAGTAATTTCTAGGTTGAATGATTTACCAGAAGATACTTTATATCCTCTTGCTCTTGTCGAGTTTGATAAAGATTTTCTTATTGAACTAGATGAGTATCCTGATGCAATTGTTTCAAGAGAGATAGCTGATGGACATCTGCCGCCATCAACTTCTGTCGTTTCATTTTTTGTTGATTCATTAGATGCAATAGATGTCACTTGGAGAGAGAAACCAACTGCTATAGAAGCATTTCCCTATAACGGGAGAAAAGTTGGCGTCACTGTTGGTGTTGCAGGAGAATGGATTGAGTTAGTGGAGAAGTAATTAATCTTCTAGATATTTTTTCTTTTTAATTAATTTCTCAAATTCGGGATCTCTTTTTTCTAACTGAGATTTAAAGGCTTCCTTCATGTCATCAGCATAGTTCATAGCAGAGTTCCATAAGGCCACATAGTTTAAGGATTCTTCGATCGAGTGATCTCGATTATAATTCATCACTTCTTTAATTCCTGATATAGCTAATGGTGATTTTCTAGCAATTTCTTTAGCAACTGATTCTGCATGATCAATCATTTGATCCTGAGTATCAAATATTGAGTTAATCAAGCCATATTCAAAAGCTTCTTTCGCAGAAAATCTTCTTCCAGTGAAAGCTAACTCTCTTACAATACCTTCCGGTATTATATGGGGTAACCTTTGGAGTGTTCCGACATCAGCCGCAAGACCAATATTAATCTCTTGTATACAAAAGAACGCATCTTTCGAGGCATATCTCAGATCGCAGGCACTAATCATATCAACGCCACCACCGATACAAGCTCCATGAATTGCAGCTATCACAGGCATTCTAGCTTTTTCAAGACAGCTGATGGAGTATTGAAGATCTTTAGTAATCCTGTAAGTGGCTTCATTTTTTCTGCCTAAATTTGCATCGATTCTATCCTTTTTAATCTCACCTTCACTGAAATTAGCAAGGTCCATACCGGCACAAAAGTGTTTCCCCTGTGCGGATAATAGAATGACTCTAGCATCGCCATTGTTTGCAATATCGTCTATTAGATGAGGCAGTTCTGACCAAAAAGCTTTGGTCATTGTGTTTAGTTCTTTTCCTCTAGAGAGAATTACATGTGCAACATGCCCTTTCAATTCATAGTTAAAACAGCTGTAGTCCATAATGATTACTTTATAAGTTTACGAGCCACCCAATAAACCACCATGGATGAAATAAGTCCTGTGATGGCAGGCATGATAAATATCGGAGAATAATAGGTACTAATTGCACCGATTATATAGGCTAAAAAAGCTGAAGGGCTCCAACTTGCTACTCCATCAAAGTTCCCCTGATGAAATTTATCCTTGTCAATAAGATAGTATTCAACAATAACTGGGCCAATCAATGGCGGAACGATGCTGGCTAGCAATGCAAGGAAAGCAAAGAAATATTGATATAAGCCCAATCCTAGAATAGTCCCCAATATACCGCATATAACCGTCATTACATGTTTAGGTCTTTGCAGGATACTGGAGGTTTGGATCACTGGAAGATATAAGTTAGCATCACCAGTTGTCCACAGTGCAAGACTCATTCCAATGATGCCTATCCAGCCAATGATTATTCCTTGCTGCATAAGGATGTTTAAATCGATACCTAGAAAAGCAGAGAACAAAGAATCGCTTGAAACAACTCCACCTAAAGCACCAAGGATCTGAAGAAACCATTGAGCAATAATTAAAACAATAAATGGGATAGCTATCGCTACCCACCCCTTTTTAGCAAATCTTGTGTATTCAGGCATCACAACTGCACCAACAATCCAAGAACCAATCACAATATTGATTGCCTCGATTGTGGTCATTTGGCTTTTGGCAGCTAAAGCTGTGGAAAGTGACTGAAATCCTGAAAAACCCCCTGCTTGAACCACATTTAAATAGATGGCATATAATCCAACAAACACAAGAACAATGACAGACGGGATGCTTATTCTTTCAAGACCTTTAACACCAAAATAAGTTGTCGCTGTATAAAGAATACCAGCTAGAACTGCAGTTATAAGGAATGTTGAAGATGAGAAAATTTCAGCTGCTTCAATATCAGGATGAAGAGCTAGCGTCCATGTTATCCCAAAAGCTCCAACAACAATTCCCTGCCAACCGATAGTTAAGATAGAAATAAAAAGAACTGGAATATAGGCACCAACATTCCCGTAAACATATCTGTAGAGTAATCCACTATTGCAAGCTGTTTTATAGCCAATATAACCAACAATTGCTCCCACAATAAAATTTGCTAGATTACCTAAAAAAGTCGTAATTATAATATCTGGCCAAAAAGGAATTCCATTTCCTAACTGGCTGCCTGTAAAAAGACCTGTTAC
>JAPYQN010000030.1 GCA_029941465.1 Gammaproteobacteria bacterium | reverse complement strand
AAACTATTTAAAACATTAAGGTTATTTATCAATGGATATTGACGAACAATTCTCCATGATTCAATGTCTCCTTGTCTTGTTTCAGCAACAGTGATTTTATCCAAAACTAAATACTCAGGAAGAGTCAAAAGATGATCAATTACAATTTGTTTAACAATCTGGTTTTTTAAGCCATAGAACAAACTAATATGAGGGAAAAAATCTTCGCTACTAACCTCTAATAAGTCATCTAAGTTCATTTTTAAGGTATTGAGTTTATTTGTGTTTTCAATCTCGATAAATAGTGACTGGAAAAAGAGATCTTTCATACCATACGAACTTGGTTTTATTGAAAATTGTTTGTTCTTTAGAGCAAAAGTGTCAATTCTCTCTAAAACACCTGAACTGAGGTCAAAAAAAGGACCAGATAAGGTCAGGTGGAGAATAAAAGATGGCCCTTGAAGCTCATCGTGAACTATTCGCTGAATTTTATTTAAAATTGAGCTAGAAGCTTCATCAAATTGACCCCAAATCCAATAGCGTCTTTCCGTATTTTCATTACTCACAATCTCTGCTCCTGTTATAAAGTAAGAAAAATGATTACACCTAAAAAGATTCGGTAGATGACAAATGGCAACATACCAATTCGATTAACAAATTCTATGAACCAGCGGATTGTTAAAAAGGCAATAATAAATGAGATGAAAACCCCTAGGAACAAAGGCAAATAGTTTATATCAATAAGCTGAGTATTAAATAATTCGATGCTTTGAAGAATAGTGGCAGCAACAATCACTGGTATCGAAAGCATAAATGAGAATTTTAAAGCCTCAACTCTTGATAAACCTAAGAACAGACCCATTGTTATAGTAATACCTGATCGAGAGGTTCCTGGAATCAATGCTAGTATTTGAGACAGCCCAATCAATAGGCCTAGTAGTAGAGTGAGTTCCAATACTTCATCTTTTTTTGTGTGTTTTAGATCAGCAAAATAGAGAAGAACCCCAAAAAAAATACTAGTGACAGCAATAATTGAAGGTGATCTTAAATTTTGCTCTATAAATTCATTAAACAGTCCACCAACAATAACAATAGGCACAGTGGCAATGGTGATAATTCCAATTGGTGAATGCAGCAATGTTTGAGTACTTGAGAAATGATGTGGCTCAAACATCTGAACAATCTCTGATCTAAAGTAATAAACCACTGCGAGTAGTGTTCCGAAATGCAATGCCACATCAACTAGAAGACCTTGATCGCTCCAGCCTGACATCTGACTTATTAATATTAAGTGAGCAGAACTTGATACGGGCAAAAATTCAGTTAATCCCTGTATTATTGCTAATATTATGGTTTGAATAGTTTCCATGATCACTCAAATTAAAGAGTATGACGCAAATCCTTAATTCCATCAAAATTATCTGGATTGATATTTTTATTGAGCAACATGCATTTAAATATCTCTCCCATCTGATTAGGCAATAACAACTGTTTTACTTCTTGGGTAAGCCTCATTTTAAGACCTTCATCGATGACACTTTCAATAACACCTAAAATCTCTGCATTGATCAAAAAATCTGATTGTGAGGTAAAAAAACCAACTTCTATATTCTGTTGAAAAGCTACATCCGCAAGTAGAGAAAAATCCACAGACGCTGAAATGTCCTGGATTCCTAGATTAGATAAAGGGTTCTCATGTGCTACATTTTTATAGTGACAAATCATAGAACCATTGGTTCTTTCTTCATCATAATACTCCTGCCTAGAATAGCCATAATCAACAAAAAACATAGAACCGGAACTTAGCATGGACTCAATGGTTCTAAACCAGTTTCCAAAATTAATTCTAATCTCTGAAGTGTAGCCATCATGAAACCTCATTCCTATTTCCTTGGCGATACTTGCTACCGTATTAGATAACATTTCATCAGCTAATCTAGGTTGTTCAATCAACTGATTATCTTCAAAACTTATACCGAGTTCATAGACTTGGCCATTTTGAGTCTTAAAGCGAGTGAAGGGGAGAGCATCAATTACCTCATTTGCAATAATTACTCCGTCAATGGAGTCCATAGGTATAGAGTCAAGCCATACAATCTTATTGAGGGTCTTAGCAGGTAAATGAGACAGCAATGATTGCTGTCGCTGCTTAAGATCCGCGCTCAATTCAAGAATATAATAACGATCGAAATTAACCTGATAGTCATTCAATTGTGTCATGATGTCAAAAGCAAGCTTACCTGTACCCGCACCAATCTCAATAATTGAAGGGTTCTGATAATGATCTAAGATTGGAGTAATCTGATTTGCTAATGCCATACCAAACAACTTCGAAATCTCAGGTGCGGTTGTAAAATCTCCGCTATGACCAATTTTCTCTGCCCCTGCTGAATAATACCCAAGCCCTGGTTTATACATGACAAAATCAATAAATTCTTCAAAACTGATCCACCCGTCCCTTGTATTAATGTGTTGAATGAGTTGCTCTCTAACAAGCAAGGAGTGATCTAACGATGGATCATGATCTTTTTTCTTATCTTTAGTGGTCATATTTTTTTTAGTTCCATACAGTTAATAATTATCGCTCATGTTCGTTTTCAATTAAAATACATCTATGAACAATCATATTAATAAATGGGTTCTAATTACAGGTGGAGCTAAAAGAATTGGTGCAAAAATTGCCCGAACCTTACATGCTGAGGAAATGAATTTGGTGATTCACTTTAATACCTCAAGTGATGCTGCCAATGAATTATGTTCTGAACTCAACTCAATTAGAAATGATTCAGCAATAGCAATTGGCTCAAATTTGACTAATCAGACTGAAGTTGAGAGTTTAATTACTAAAGTAATCGAAACAACAGGGCAATTAGATGTTTTAATCAATAATGCCTCCACTTTTTATCCCACACCTATTGAAGACATAACTCTTGATGATTGGGATAATCTAGTGGGAACAAATCTAAAAGCACCTCTTTTTTTATGCAAACATGCCGCGCCTTATATAAAGGAGTCTAGGGGTTGTATCATTAATATGGTTGATATACATGCTAGCAAACCACTGAAAAATCATCCTATCTATGGTTCTGCTAAATCAGGTTTAGCAATGCTAACCCGATCATTGGCTAAAGATCTAGCACCGGAAGTTAGAGTCAACGGTATTGCCCCTGGAATGATCTTATGGCCTGAAAATGAGCCTTCTGAAGAGATCAAACAAAAAGTTGTTGACCAAATACCGCTCAAACGATCAGGCGAACCAAATGACATTGCACAGACCGTCCTCTTCTTAATAGCAAATGCTGACTATATCACTGGTCAGATTATTACCGTTGATGGAGGTCGAGGCATTAACTCTTAAGTAGACAAAGTTTTATATTTTTCTATATTTGATGAAGCTTTATCAAATGAAGACCATAATTCTTGATAGGTTACCTCTTTGATAGGATGAACACCCAAAGGGTTAATTTCAGCTAATGGGCCAAGTACAAATGCATATTCTAGAATTTCATCACGTGGTAAATTAAGCTCCTGATTAATTAAATCATCATAAAGTATTAAATCAATATCCAAAGCTCTCGAATTAAACTGACCTGTTCCAATTTCCCTCCCTGTGGAGCGTTCAATGTTATGAAGTTCAGATATAATTTTCCTTGGATTGAAATGACTGAAAGCTTTTATGACCATATTAAGAAAATTATCACCAACAAAACCAACAGCTTCTGTTTGATAAACGGAAGATAACTGAAGATCCTCAAAGATCTCACTTAATTCTTTTAGGGCATATCTTAAGTTCTTTTCTGGTTTGATATTGCTGCCTAAACTGAGATATATTTCGACTCCATGAGGCAAATTATTCATCCTTTGTGCGTTCAATGGTTAAACTAACATTTTTAGAATCTCTTATAGCATAAGGTTTCGAGACACTTAACTTAACCCATTCAACTTTAAACTCTTCTATAATTATCTGTGCCAAATTCTCGGCTAATGTTTCGATCAATTCGAAATGATTATTTTCTGAGTATTGTTTTATTCTTTTTGAAATAGCCTTATAATCAAGCGCATCTTTAATGGAGTCGCTCTTTGCAGCAGCTTTAATAGCAGTCGACATCTCCAAGTCTATTGAAACAATTTGTGGGTTTCTTTTTTCCCATTCCCAGATACCAATAATGGTTTCAACTTTTAACTCAGAAAGTTTAATCTTATCCATTAGCATTAATCTCTTCATAAATTTTATCAATGGACCATCTTGGATTTACAGTTATTTGATAATTCTCATTGTGAATACCTTGTTGGAATCTATAACTACCAGTCAGCGCAATCATTGCAGCATTGTCCGTACAAAACTCTAAACTAGGAAAGATTACCTCAACACTTTTTTTATGAAATGTTTCCAACATTTTTGAACGAAGTTTTTTATTGGCACCCACACCACCAGCAATAATGACAGAATCAACATTTATTTTTTTCACTGCTCGATGTGTTTTTTCAACAAGGCTATCAACAATTGCCTCTTCATAAGCAAAAGCTAAGTCTGCTCTGCATTGATCAGTGAACAGCTCATCCAACTTTAACTGATTGACTCTATACATTAATGAGGTCTTAAGACCACTAAAACTAAAATCCAGGTTCTTTTTATCTTTTGATAAAGGTCTCGGAAAAGTAAATGCTCCTTGGGAACCTGATTCAGCTAATCTTGAGATCTCGGGGCCACCTGGGTACGCTAAACCTAATAATTTGGCACCTTTATCAAAGGCTTCTCCAGCAGCATCATCTAAGGTCTGGCCTATTATTTCGTAGTCTCCTTTTGACTCAACTTTAATCAGTAATGTGTGTCCTCCAGAGACCAGCAATGCAATGAACGGCATATTTGCAGAATCTTGTTCTAATAATGGAGCTAATAAATGTGCTTCCATGTGATGAATAGGCACTGAAGGAATTCCTAACGAAAAAGCTAAACCATTCGCCATTACAGATCCAACCAGAAGAGCGCCAGATAAACCAGGTCCTGCAGTATAAGCTATGGCATCAAGATCATTAATAGATTTACCAGTTTCATTAATTAAATGGTCAACCATTGGTAATAGTTTTTTAACATGGTCTCTTGAAGCAAGTTCTGGTACAACCCCACCGTATTGTTTATGTAAGTCAATTTGACTAAAGACCTTGTGGCTAATTAATCCTTTTTCTGAGTCATATAAAGCTGTTGCAGTTTCATCACAACTGGTTTCAATTCCTAGGATTAAAAGGGATGTCATTTTCTTTGCTTTTTCTAGGGTTAAACTGTATATTTCACGGTCTGTTCAATGGATTAAGTATATATTTATTTAACTCAACTAAAAGGGATAAGTTTTGCCATTAGTTAAAGTAAAAGATAACGAATATTTCGATTATGCACTAAGACGCTTTAAACGGTCTTGTGAGAAGGCTGGTATTATCAATGAATACCGTAAAAAAGAATTCTATGAAAAGCCTACTCAAGAAAAGAAACGAAAAAAAGCGGCTGCTTCTAAACGCGAAAAAAAACGTGTTTCTAGGGAACGTAATCGCTCAAGAAGACTCTATTAACTCAAAACTTTGTCCTTACTCGAACAACTTCAAGAACACATAAACCAATCACTTCGAGAGGGTGATCGACTTAAATTGAGCACCTTAAGAATGTTGATGGCGGCCATTAAACAAAAGGAAATTGATACTAGAATTGAGATTACTGAGACTGACATCCTCTCAATCATTGAAAAACAAGTTCAACAAAGATTTGAAGCAGCTGAAATATATGAAAAAGCTGGAAGGAATGAATTATTTGATAAGGAGATGGCTGAAGCAGAAATTCTAAAGACTTACTTACCTGAAAAACTAAGTGAAGAAGAAGTTAGATTAATTATTTCTACTATTATCAATGAAACTGGTGCTAATACCCTTAAGGATATGGGCACAGTTATGGCTAAGTTAAAAGATCAAACCGATGGAAAAATTAATATGAAAACTGCCAGTCAAATCGTCAAAGAATCATTGTCTTAGCCAATTTCTATTAAAAAAATAAGTTCTTTTACTTTTTTCACTTTTCTGCATAGACTAAATCATCGAGTCACAAGCAAAGAATTATTAACAATTCCAATTTATGTCTGAACGAATTCCTCAAGATTTTATTGATGATCTAATAGAAAGAGCCGACGTTAGTGAGGTTATAGGTAAACGAGTTGAAATCAAAAAAGCAGGTAAAGAATATAAAGCCTGTTGTCCATTTCATAATGAGAAAACGCCCTCATTTACAGTGAGCCCAGAAAAAGGATTTTATCACTGCTTTGGATGTGGAGCCCACGGAACAGCACTAGGCTTTTTAATGGATTATGAACGCCTAACCTTTGTTGAAGCTATTGAAGAATTAGCCAAAATGGTCGGGATACCCGTACCAATAACAAAAGAAGATAGAGTCGTTAACAAAGAAAATAATGACTTAAAAAGCTTATTGTCTCGAGTATCTAAACACTATGAAAAGAATCTTAAAGAATCAACAATTGCGATTGAGTACTTTAAAAGCCGAGGTATAGATGGGAAAACGGCAAGACATTATGCCTTAGGTTTCGCTAAAAAATCGTATGACGATATATTAAAAAACTTCGGAAAAACAGATAAGGATAGGAAACAGCTATTGGCTTGTGGCTTATTGACTGAAAAAGATGATGGCGGTTATTTTGATAAATTTAGGAATCGAGTAATGTTCCCTATTAGAAACAACAGAGGCGAGGTTGTGGGCTTTGGTGGGAGAGTTATTGCAGATGAAGAACCTAAATATTTAAATTCTCCTGGAACAGTATTATTTAAAAAAGGGGAACTCCTTTATGGCTTATTTGAATCCAAAAAAAGTATTGCTGAAAGAAACAGTGCCATTATTGTAGAAGGCTACACAGATGTCATTGGACTGTATCAATTTGGAGTTGGCAATTCCTTAGCTACTCTTGGCACAGCAACCACAGACAATCATATTAATAAAATTTTTAGAATATCTGATCAGATCATTTTTTGTTTTGACGGCGATGATGCAGGGAGAAAAGCTGCAGAGAAAGCGATGAAACTATGCCTACCACTAGTCAGAAAAAATAAGGAAGCTTATTTTCTAATCCTTGAAGACGAAGACCCGGATGAATTTATCAGAAAGCATGGGCATAAACAGTTTGAAGCTCGCTTAGCAACAGCTCAATCTACTGATGAATTCTTAATTAATATTTGTAATAAAACTTCTGATATCACTTCAGTTAAAGGCAAAGCCAATGCAATTGAAAACGCTATGGCTTTGGTTAATACAATACAAGATGGCATTTATAAAGATCTAATGGTAGAAAAAATAGCGTCAGAATATAACTTAACGTTAGAAAAACTTGTGAATTATGTCCCCAGTCAAAAAATTACTAAGAAAGCCTCAAGAACTGATGCTCAGAGAAATAAGCCAGCGTATTTAAAGAATCGCCCTAGCCTTATCAATCAGGC
The DNA here is from genome assembly GCA_029941465.1 of Gammaproteobacteria bacterium. Lineage (GTDB taxonomy): Bacteria > Pseudomonadota > Gammaproteobacteria > Steroidobacterales > UBA11654 > CACPJA01. Next base: position 2,429 of record JAPYQN010000030.1, on the reverse strand, counting down.
AATCCGAATATTATTGCATAAACCAGAGCTTGGAAAAATTATTGATCTAAACAATCAATTTAAACATCTTGATCAAAAAGGGGTTAATGTCCTCAGAGAAATCATACAACTCATACATGCAAAAGATTCGATCAAATTAGCAACGATTATAGAGCATTTTCAAGATCAGAAATTACAACGCTATCTAAGTCAACTGGCTATGGATGAAGGTTTAATTAATAAAAATGAAATGTTAAGTGAATTTAATGACATAACTCAAAGATTAAATATTCAGGACCTAAGAAAAGAGTTGACGATACTCATTGAAAGAGCGAAAAATAAATCTCTCAACGATCAAGATGCAAGAAGGCTAAAGGAGCTATCAAAAAATATAAAATAAAATAACTATATGAAACAAATAGATATATAATAACCGACCAATTTTTAATCAAAACATATCATGGTAAAAAAAGAAAACAAACCAAAGGAAGAAGATACTAATAAGCCATCAATTGATTTTGAAGAATTGATTGATGTTGAGGAAATTGAATCAGTTCTGGGTGAAGATAAAGGTGAAGAAATCGAGTCTTCAGAAAAAGAGAAAACACCGTTCCAAATTCTCTTAGAAAAAGGGAAAAATGAAGGATTTATAACCTATGCTGAACTCAATGAGAATTTACCTGAAGGAATTATTGAAGCCGATCGACTTGATGAGATAGTAGAAATGATTAGTGATCTCGGCATAGTCGTTCAAGAGCACGCCCCTAAATCAGAGGAACTAGCTGCTAATCAAGAAAATCAAGATGCGGTTAACCCAATAGAAAACGAAATTGGAAAAACAACTGATCCGGTCAGAATGTATATGAGAGAAATGGGAACTATAGAATTGCTTGATAGACAAGGTGAAATTGTTATTGCTAAGAAAATAGAAAATGGAAACAAAAAAATACAACAAACACTAGCTTCATTTATTCCAGTTCTTCAATTCATACAAGAACGATACCAAACAATCTCAGAAGACATTAAAAACCAAGAAGATAAAGATGAAACTAAATTTTTAGAAATTTTTTCAGATTTTGCTTTTGAAAATGATGACATTATGCAAATTAATACTGACAAAGACAAAGAGACTGTTGAAGTGGTCATTGATGTAAAAGCTATCGAAAAAGAAATCAAAAAACTCAACCGTCAATGCATCAGATTAATCAAACTTATTGATGAAAAGAGTGATGATGCAAAAATTGAGAAGAAAATCCAAGACAACATAGACACCTTAATGGGTATAAAAATTGCACCAAAACTTTTTGATATCTTGCAAAGAATTATTATTGCTTATATGGATGAAATTAAACGATTTGAAAGAGAGATTAGAGACATAGTCGTTGAAACAGCTGGCGTATCTATGGATGAATTTAGGAAAACATTCATTGGCAACGAAACAAAATTAACTTGGATTGATAAATACATTAGAGCAAAACGGAAATACTCATCTATCCTTAACAGAAATAAATCAAAAATTGTTGCTAATCAAAGAAAAATGGCAAAATTAGAAAGAACATCTCACCTTTCTATCCAAGGGATAAAAGACATTAATCGGCAATTAAATATGGGCCGTATTCGAGCAGATCGTGCAAAAAAAGAAATGGTAGAAGCAAACCTCAGATTGGTTATCTCGATTGCAAAAAAATACACAAACAGAGGACTTCAATTCCTGGACTTAATCCAAGAAGGTAATATTGGATTGATGAAGGCAGTGGATAAATTTGAATACAGAAGAGGCTATAAATTTTCAACTTATGCCACTTGGTGGATTAGGCAAGCTATTACTCGTTCCATTGCAGATCAAGCAAGAACCATTCGTATTCCTGTGCACATGATCGAGACCATCAATAAGCTCAATAGAATTCAACGACAAATGATTCAGCAAAAAGGCAGAGAACCAAGCGTTGAAGAATTATCTGAAAAAATGGAAATGCCAATTTCTCGAATAAGGAAAGTTCTTAAGATCTCAAGAGAACCTATTTCTATGGAAACGCCAATAGGTGATGATGATGATTCATACTTAGGAGATTTCATTGAGGATACCACTATAGATCAACCAGATGGTGCAGCCACTAAGTCAGGTTTACAAGAAAGCACAGTTGGTATTCTCGAAAGCCTTACACCAAGAGAAGCTAAAGTCCTAAGAATGAGGTTTGGTATCCATATGAACACTGACCACACTCTTGAAGAAGTTGGCAAACAATTTGATGTAACTCGTGAAAGAATTAGACAAATTGAAGCTAAAGCACTCAGAAAACTAAGGCACCCTTCCCGAAGCGAGAAGCTTAAGAGTTTCTTGAATGATAGTTAGTTTGACTCCTTAATAAGTTCTATATATTCATACATCTTATATAATCAATAAAACAAAGGGCCTGTAGCTCAGTTGGTTAGAGCAGTGGACTCATAAT
>JAPYQN010000029.1:2974-12608 GCA_029941465.1 Gammaproteobacteria bacterium | reverse complement strand
AATGAATTAAATTTAAGGTGAAATATGAAATATAGAAAACTTGGCAATTCGGAACTAGAACTCCCAATTATAACTTTAGGAGCTCTGAATTTTGGATTATTTTGTGATGAAGAAAAAAGCATAGAGACGATAAAAGCTGCGATTGATAATGGAGTAAATTGTATTGATACAGCTCCTACGTATGGCGGCATGAGAGGCAATTCAGAAACCATCACTGGTAAAGCTATTAAAGGCATTAGAGAAAAAATAATCATCGCCACAAAATTTGGAACTGATCCAGCAACAAGCAGAAGTGCAATCAAAGGGGGTGGCACCAAGCAATATATTATGGGTGCTGTTGAAGAGAGTCTTGAACGGTTGGACACTGATTATATTGATCTCTATCAAATGCATTTTCCAGATGCTGAAACACCGATAGAAGAAACTCTAAGAACTCTAGAGGACTTAATCACTTCAGGAAAAGTAAGATTTATAGGCGCCTCTAACTTTGCATCTTGGCAAATTTCTGAGTCAGGATGGACATCACTGACTAATGAATTAAATCAATTTGTCTCCTTACAAACTAGATACAGTGTCTTAACAAGAGATATAGAGAAAGAAATTTTACCTGCATGTGAAAAACATCAAGTCAGCCTTTTGCCCTACTTTCCTCTTGAAAGTGGTTTACTAACCGGCAAAGTAACCAGAGATAAAGAGCCTCCTAAAGGCAGCAGATTAGCCTTATGGAAAGGGGCATTCACCTCTGAAGAAAAATTTAATATCATCGATAAGCTTAATAATTATGGTACTGAAATAGGAAGAAATATTCTAGAAATCTCCTTAGCATGGACTGCTCATAGGAGTCAGGTAGGATCAGTTTTAGTCGGAGCAACAAGCCCAGAACAAATGATTCAAAATATAGATGCTATCTCATGGGATATATCAGAGGAACATATTAAAGCTATAGATGAGATAGTATTAGGGTAGCTATTCAGCAAGGAAATTCTTCATTCGCTCAGCATCAAAAACTTTGATATGCACTTCATCTCCTTGATTAATTTCACCAGCAACATCAATAACACCAACTAGGCCACGTAGTTTTTTTGCCACTTTCAAAAAATCTAATTTACCAGGTGAGTCTCCAGATAATGTCATATGAGTCTTTGCAATTTCTTCTGACATTTCATGACACGGTGGATTGTAGTCTTCTACAATAAGTGCTGCCCCAGAAGGAAATAATAATTTCGTTCCTTTAGGTAACTGAGAAAAATTTTGAATGCCCTCGAAACATAGATTTGCTCCAAGAGTTTCTGCTGTAAGACTTTCTTGAAGCCTCATCCCTTTGGTCATCATGGTAAGCTCTTCAATTGAAACAGCTGACCATTGACGATCATTCCTCTTTATAGTTCCAGCTGGATATGATTCCCCCTCATATATGCCTCGCATATACCCACGATGCTTATCCCCTACAAAGCCATCAAACTCAACCTGTGCAGTCTCAACCGAATTCTTAGTAAAATCTAGAGTTTTTCCAACATGGACTGAGCTCAGGACGGCAGTTGAGTCTTTTGGGTGCTTCGACATCTTAATTTACCTTCTTTCCCACTAGTGGATAATTTGATTGAGACCACGCTAAGATGTCTCCCTCAATATCAACTATATTAGTAAAACCATGCTTTTCTAAGACTTCAATCACTAGACTCGCTCTCCTGCCACTATGACAATAAACAACCAATTGCTCATCCCTATATTTAGAAACAAGCTCTATATTGGAGAGCAACAGTTCATGTGGGATATTAATTGAATTCTTAATTCGTCCCGAATCAAATTCTTCTACTGTTCTTACATCTAAGAGCACTAGGGTTTCGCTAGATTGGTCAATCTTTGTTTTTAACTCTGCAACACTCCATAGCTCATTAGCATAAAGATTAGGTCCCAGAAAAATCATAACTAATAAAATTATTGACTTGTTCATCTTAAATTCTTTTTTTGTTCCAATTTTCTTTAAAGAATGGTGAAAATAAGAACATTGGGAAAACAATAACTAATTCTAAATAAAAGGTTTTAATAAAATCGAATGGTCCTTTAAAACCTTCAAACTGAACGGGCTCAAACTGGTGCCCAATAGCTTGGAGAATGATACTCAAGACAATCAGACCGATCGAGATTAATGAACCATTTAGGTCCGTGGTGACAATAAAATAAACAAGCGATAAGTTACTAGCAATAAAAAGCATAGAGCCAATGATATGAATAACTAAATTAACCCTAGTCTGATGAAGATTCTGGTAATACTTAAGAACTTTGTCATTGATCGTTATCATATTAGTTTTACTCTTTTATTGAATTAATGAGTACTAATTGTTCATTAACTGCCTGTTGCATGTCAATGGGCAGTTCTGGGTCCTCAATTAATAGACTCCACCTTTCTTTAGCCAATTCAAAATTGCCACTTGCCCTAGCGATAAGTCCCCCAAACCATAAGGCTTTTTGATTTAATGGCTCTATCTTTAATGATTGGTTAATTAAATCATTAAGATCATAGCTAATAATGTCTGGACGGCTCAATAAAGTGGATTCAATTAGCCCAACAATCACCTCAATGTCTTTAGGAATATTACTTGTGTATATCTCCTCATAGTATTGATATGCCTCGTTATAATTCCCAATCTGTAAGTTATATTCAGCAAAGACTTTTTTTGCATTCATGTCCTCTGGATTATTAATTAGATACTTTTCAAGGGCTTGAAAAACTTTATCAATATCATTATCTACATTGTAATTTGGATCATAATTAGAAATATTGGTGTAATTAAAATAATAAAAAGAAGAAAACATACCAATCGATAACAACACCATCATTAGTTGCTTGCCTGACCCTTGAAGCGTTCGAATAAAACTGGCGATTCCCCATGTCATCAAGATAGAAGCAATCCCAATGAATACATACTGCTCTGTGGTCATTTACCTATGACCCCTATTTTTCGTAACCAACCCAAGATTAAAAGTATTATTAAAACAGGGGATAACCACAAGACATAAGTGCTTTTCTTAAAGCTCGGCTCATAAAGCACAAAATCCCCATATCGTGATAGAAGGTAATTCTTTATGTCATCTTCACTGCTTCCTTTTTGAACTTGTTCCAAGATCTCGGTTCTTAGATCTTTAGCAAGATCAGCGTTGGACTCACCAACAGATTGATTTTGACAAACCAAGCATCTGACCTCTTGAATAATTTGTTGATAGAGTTCTCTTTCTTGATTTGTTAACGCCTCATTACTCTCAATAGAACCAACTTGAGAGGTTATTAACAACAGTATCAAGCAAACTTTTTTCATCTTCTTAGATCTCTAATTATAGGCATGAAGTTCCTGGCAAAATTTTCTCTATTCAAAGGCCCAATATGTTTATAGCGAATAACCCCTTGTTCATCTATTAAAAAAGTTTCAGGAGCACCGTATACTCCAAAATCAATAGCGGTTTTACCGATTGGATCTGACAACACAACAATGTAAGGATTGCCTCGTTGGCTCAACCACCTAAGAGCTAAATCATCACGATCCTTCCAATTAATCCCAATGATTGGAATATCAATACTTTGATTACCAGCAAGCTCGATTAAAAAATCATGTTCTCGTTCGCAGCCCACACACCAGGTTGCCCAGACATTAATAAGGCTAATAGTTCCAAGAATATCTTTATCAGTTAATGATGTGTCTGTGTTTAATTCACCCAGAGAAAAAGCTGGCATTGATTGTCCAATCAATGGTGAAGGGATATTGGTTTGAGGTTGAAATAAACTCTTCGCCAGAAAAGCAAATAAACCAATGAAAATTATTATTGGAAGAATACGTTTCATCTCTTAAATTTCTCTACTGAACGGTTTTAACAAGAACAATCTAAATAAGCCACCCAATATCATAATGAAAGGTCCTAACCAGATTAACCTCAAAAGCGGCTTAAACTGCAGATGCATGCTCCAGACGCCTCCCCCTAGATCCTCACCAAGTGCTACAAACAAATCTCGAAATAAATTAGAATCAATACCGGCCTCTGTCATTGAAGGAGCAGCGCTGTCATAGGTTCTTTTTTCAGGAAAAACAGTACCGACTTTTTTGTTGTTTGAAAAAATATCAACTGTGGCAACCTTCGCTTTAAAATTAGGTCCTGCTCGATCTTCTATAGTAATTAACTTAAATTCATAGGAACCGACTTGTTTGCTTTGTCCAAAACCCAACGTGTCGTCAAAAGTTATTCCGTAAGAACTGGTCACCGTTATTCCTAGGACGGTAAGCCCAAGACCAATATGAGCTAAAGCCATTGGAAGATTTTTTATGAGTTGATGGGTTTGAGACCCTAAATTCTTAATCACAGGCATGGCGCCTGTAAATATGGTCCATAAGGCTAATATGATCCCTAAGGTAGCGGTTGGAGTTTCATAACCTAAAATTAAATAAGATGTAATAAGGCCCATAACAATAGAGAGCAAGGCCAATCTATTAATATTAACGAGTAACTTCTTCCCGGTACCGCTCCAACTTGAAAATACTGCCACACCAATAAACAACATTAACGGGATAAAAGGAAACAAGATGACAAAATTAAAATAAGGTGGGCCTACTGAAATTTTTTCAGAATTAACCAGCTCTAGTACTAAAGGATAGAGTGTACCAATCATAATCAAACCAGCAGCTGAGCAAAGAAAAACATTATTGAGTAACAATAAGGATTCCCTAGACCACAAGTTCAAATTAAGTGGCTTGGATCGTTTTTGATTTAACGCATAGATTATCAAAGCGCCACCAGTAAAAAATCCAATCAACATGAGAATAAACAAACCTCTTTCAGGATCTGAAGCAAAAGAATGCACCGAAATAAGAACACCCGATCGGACCAAAAAAGTTCCTAATAAACTTAATGAAAAAGCAATAATTGCTAACAGAGCACTAAATCCATTAAATATTTGTTTCTTCTCAGTAACGATAAGTGAGTGAACAAGCGCTGTAGCAACCAACCAAGGCATTAGAGAGGCGTTCTCAACTGGATCCCAAAACCACCATCCTCCCCATCCAAGCTCATAGTATGCCCACCAACTACCTAAAGCTATCCCGCCGGTTAAGAATAACCAAGAATTAATTGCCCATATCCGAGCAAGTCCAGCCCAATGATAGTCATTGGAAGACATTAATGAAGCTAAGGCTAAAGCAAAGGGCACCGCAAGACCTACATAGCCTGCATATAAAATAGGTGGATGGATTGCTAGTGCAGGGTCTTGTAATAATGGATTTAAGCTTTGACCTTGTTCTGGGAAAGGGTAAATTCTTTCAAAAGGATTAGAGGTGTAGATTATAAATAGAATAAAACCAAAACTAACTAACCCTAAAATTGACAAGGAGCTAATTTTTAAAACTAAAGTGTGATCAAAAAACTTCTTTGAGTATGCCAATGAAGTACCCCAAAGTGATAAAAGGAGAATCCATAATAATAAAGAGCCTTCATGAGCTCCCCATAAAGCTGCTACTTTATAGGGTACAGGTAGATTTGTGTGGGAATTAAGTGCCACATAAAGAACAGAAAAATCATCTGTAAGAAAACTATAGCCTAAGCACAGCATAGCTAGAAAAACAGTTAGACAGTGAATAGATGTGAAACGAGTAATTAAAATCTCTCTATTGGTCTGATCTAGCGAAATAATATTTAAGCCTAAAAAAAACTGCATTAATGAAGCTGCAAGGGCGCTTATCAGAAATAATTGTCCGAACTCAGCAGCCATATTATTCCGTTGGAGTACTCAGAGCATGTATTTCTGGCGGCATATAATTTTCATCGTGTTTTGCAAGTACCTCAGAGGCTATAAATACTCTACTTTTGTTAAACAATCCTCTAACAATAATGCCTTGTCCTTCACGGAAGAGGTCTGGAAGAATACCTCTGTAATTGACATTAACCGTTGCGGCTCCGTCTGTTAATGTAAATTGTGACGTTAAACTGCCTTCTTCTCTATAAAAACTTCCCACAACAACTAAACCTCCAATCCTGAATTCTCTATCTTCTGGTGCCTTGCCTGCTATTACATCTGAAGGTGTTAGATAGTACAGAAGGTTATCTTGAAATGATTTTAATATAAGAAAGGATGCTAAGCCCACAATAATGAGGACACAACATATACCTAAGAAACGTCGGTGTCTAGGAAGCATTAATAACTCAATAATTTATTCGTTCTCATTACGTAATTTTATTTCATTTAAAATCGAAGTGAATTCTCTTTGAGCTAAAATGTAATTTATTAAAAACACTAGAAAAGAAATTAAAAACGATGCCCACACAACAAATCCATAATCTCCCATTGATAACATATCCATAATTACCTTAACTCCTTAATATATTGTTCAACCCATTTTGATCTTTTTTCTCTTTTTAATATTTCACTAGCAACAACTCGACAAATCACACCCCAGAAAAAGAAACCGTAACCAAAAATCATGACCAATAGAGGCCATAGCATATCACCAGTGATTGACGAGGAACTCAATTTAGAGATTGTTGATGCTTGATGAAGCGTGTTCCACCAAACCACAGAATAATGGATGATGGGTAAGTTAATGACTCCCGTCAAGGCTAAAACTGATGCTGCAAGATCAGCTTTTTTTTGTTCCTTAATAGACAAATGCAAAAGAATATAGCCTAAAAAAAGAAGCAGTAAAATAAATTCTGAAGTCAGTCTTGCATCCCAAACCCAAACAGTCCCCCACATCGGTTTGCCCCAGAGCATGCCAGTAACCAAGGCAAGAAAAGTAAAAGAAGCGCCAAAAGGAGCAATACTTTTAGCAACTGAGAAGGCAACATTAGAACGCCAAACAATGCCAATAAGAGCTGCGCCTGCCATGTAGGCATAAGCACTCATTGAGAGAAAAGCGCTTGGAACATGAAAATAAATAATCCGAAAAGCATCTCCCATTTGATAATCTGGAGGTGCTATAAATAAGCCACCAACACAACCAATAATCATTAAAAAAATACCTGGAATTAAGAACCAATTCTCTGACTTTAATGACAACTTAAAATACTGAGGCGGTGAACCGTATTTATAAATTTGTTTTAAATCCATAGTACTTACTCGATCTCTTAATCAATTGAAATTCTTATGGCAAAAGCTGTTGCTATAGGCCCTAAGCTAAAACTCAGCAACATCATACCTGTTAGGAAATAGAATGGTCCAGAACTATCCAGTCCCAAAATAGAATACTCTATTGCCTTTGAACCAAAAATAAGAATAGGTAGTGATAATGGAAATAAAATCAATGTCATTAAAGCGCCTGGATATCTAACCCCTAAAGTTAAAGCAGCTGCTAGTGAGTTAATATTTACTAACGTGGTGGTTGACAACAATACAGTCAACATCACCTTAATAATATCAATACCAGTAACATAATAAGCAGAAGCAATTAAACTTGAAACAACGACTAAAGGTAGTGAAGAGCTGATCCAATAACTTAAGATTTTAATAAAAATCAAGCCGTTTAAAGAATGACGACTAAGCACTAATTGTTCAAGCGACCCATTGATGAGATCCGGCTTAAAAATATTTTGCATAGAAATTAATGAAGCAAGGAGAGAGGATAAAAGCATCACTGGACCTATTATTCTGTGCATAAAATCTTGATCTGATCCGGCTATTAAGGGAAAAATAAATGCAACGAGGATAAACATTATCATACCTGTCAAAAAATCTGACCATCGTTTCATCGACACCTTTAAATCACGTAAAAAAAGTTGTGGGTAAATTCTCATTTCTAGCTCATTGTGATTTCTAAATTGGTTGTTGGAACAGCTTCTTCTCTGTTAGTTGAAGTTATTACCATGCCATTGTCACTTAGGTGTGCCGCTATTCGTTGATTCAAATAAACAATGGATTGACTATCAAGATTGGCGTAAGGCTCATCAAAAACCCATAAGCTTTTCCCCGACATAATAATAAAACTCAATGCTGCTTTTCTTGACTGACCATTTGATAAGTTTGCTACAGGCGAATTCATTGATTGTTTTAATTGAAACTCTTCAAAAACACTATGATCCTGATCTAAATCAGTCCGATGCAAGTTGTAGGTTAAATTCTCCAATAAAGTTAATTCTGGAATTAAACTGTTACTGTGAGCAAGGTAAGCTAAGTGTTGGTAATAATTTGAGCCAATGTCATCAATAGGAGAATGATTCCATAGAACGCTTCCTTCAGTCAGTTGAGTTAAGCCACAAAGTGTTCTAATTAGGCTGGTTTTTCCACTGCCATTATTACCTTTGATAATGAGATGGTCGCCGCCCTTTAGATCAAAGGAGATCTCTCTGAAAATTAACTGCTCATCACGATAAAGTGATGCTGACTGTAATTGAAGAACACCTGATTGCAAGAATTACTTCCTCTATGTATTTAACTGTTGATATTAACGACGATTTTCCCAAAATGATTTCCTGAGGCGATACCAATTATTGCTTCAGCTCCTTGGTCAAAAGAGACTTCTTTATCAATAACGGGATGAATTTTATGTTCCGCTAAAAAATGATTCATCGCTTCATGATCCTCTCTGGTGCCAACAGTAATCCCATGAGTATGCACATTTTTAAAAACCATATTAAGAAGATTCAATTCAGTGCTGACTCCACTTAGAGCCCCAATGATACTTATATGTCCACCAATAGTAAGGGCTTCCATGCTTTGGTTGAAAGTACCTCCCCCACCTATCTCTATCACTAAATTAACACCCCTACCTGTAGCCTCAAAGGCCTGCTTACCCCATTCTGGGTTGTCTTTATAATTAATTGTTGTATCGGCACCAAGACCTGCTGCACGAGCTAATTTATCATCACTACTTGAAGTGATGATCACATTAGCGCCTAGAGCTTTAGCAATCTGTAAACCAAAAATAGACACCCCGCCTGTTCCAAGAAGTAAAACATTGTCTCCAGCTTTTATGTTTGCAGCCATAATACAAGTCCATGCGGTCACCGCGGCACAAGGCAGGGTTGCGGCTTCTTGATAGGACATATAATCGGGTATTGGAAGGACAGCTGCTTCAGGTAACACTGCGTATTCACTCAATACACCGGCAGCATCGCAACCTGTTGACATCATTCTTGTCGTTACATCTGCATTCCAATCTTGCCAAAAAACAGAACTCACCCGATCGCCTACCTTAATATTCTTTACATCATCACCAACAGCAACCACTTCACCGCTTCCATCAGACAGTGGAATCAAGGGCAGTGATAAATTTGGGTTATACAAGCCTTTAGCGATCATAAAATCTCTAAAATTAATGGATGCTGATTCTACTTTGATAATAACTTCACCTAGACATGGGCTAGGCGTCCCTCTTTCAATCATTTTTAACCCATCATCATTAAACGACTGTAACTCAAATAATTTCATGATCTGCTCCATCCAAAGATTTAGATAATAATGGTAATACAGGTCTTAATTATTTGCTTATAAGTTTGAGCTTTTTAATAAAGATAAAAAAAGCTGGAACCAATCTTATTAGGGGATTATGACTGATTCCAGCTATAGTTCTGCCTTGCGGCAATGCGAAATATTTATTTACTCTTGGAGAGGTTTCGGATGTTGGCCTTTCTTGTGCTTGTCTCCTTTCTTGTGCTTGTC
>JAPYQN010000029.1:0-2874 GCA_029941465.1 Gammaproteobacteria bacterium | reverse complement strand
CCTTTCTTGTGCTTGTCTCCTTTCTTGTGCTTGTCTCCTTTCTTGTGCTTGCCACCATGCATTCTGCCTTTTTTATCCATGTTCCCTCTATGACTGTCTCTTTTATCTCTTCCCATTTCCATTCTTTTAGAATTTTCATCAAATTGAGACATTTGTTCATCATTAAGAATTCCTGCAAGTGCTTCTCTGTTGCGACTCTTAATTGCATTTCGTTGTTGATCAGCTTCATCTTCTATCGTCTTTTTCAGCTCTTTACCGTGCTCAAAGCTGGCTTTCATAATCTCTTTGACTTGTTCTCTTTGTCCTTCAGTTAGATCAATGTTATGGAACAACATTTTTATTGGTTTTCGATTATTATCATCACGATCATGGTCGTTTGCGATAGCGCTATCTATTGCAAAGAGTGATCCTAGATAAAATGTGACTGCAGTTATAACGGCCGCTGTTTGTTTCATTGTAGTTCTCCAAGATTTTTAAATTTCTATGCTAGACATTATTGTGGTAAAAAATGAAGTAAATATGAAGAAAAGATGAATTGAGCATTTTTGATTACAAAATAAAACTATAATTCTAAAAAACTAGAACATTAAATGAAAATATTTCCAAAATTGTTTATAGCATCATCAATGAGTTTTCTTATTGTGATCGCTCTTGTGTTTATATTTATTGACCAACGATTTGAGGAAGATTTAGTCAAATACGTTAATAGAATTGAAACCGCTCAACTGGAAAACTTCGCCTCTGAGATTGAAGATTATTATGCTGAGGTTCAAACATGGGATTTTTTGAAAGAAAACCCTCGAATGGCTGATCTTATTCTACGGCAAAGACGATCATTTGATGAAAATGTGATTATTATCCCCAATGTGATTAGAGAAAGAAGACGATTCAGATTTTCTTTTGAAGAGGAAGTCGATCTTCAGCGTGCTGGTCGTTTGTATTTGTTAGATAATAACGGTCGGATTATTGTCGGAAACAAGAAATCTCTTATGGGTAGTGAAGCAGATCTTGATGTCACAAAAGATCTGGGTGATCAATTAATTAAAGCTTCAATCATACATAATAACGAACCAGTAGGAACACTCGCTCTAATAAAAAATGAGCGACTATTTGAAGACATTGATCGTCAATTTGCAGAAGCAAATAGAGACACGCTTTGGTTCTCAGGCCTCCTGGCTTTACTCATTGCCGCAATTATATCTCTAATATTGACCCAGAATATCAGCGGACCAATTAGAAAACTTGCTAGAGCAACCAGGAGTCTAATCAGTGGAGAATTTAAAACAAGGGTCAACATAAGCAATAAAGATGAGCTTGGAAAACTATCAAGAGATTTTAATATTCTTGCAAAAACACTGGATAAAAATTCTGAATCTCAAAAACAATGGTTAGCTGATATCTCCCATGAACTAAGAACCCCTTTAGCTATTTTAAAAAGTGAATTAGAGGCAATAGATGATGGAATTAGGGAATTTGATGAAGAAACACTTAATTCTCTGATCCATGAAGTAAAACGTATTAACACCTTGGTTAATGACCTATATGAATTAACATTATCAGATCTTGGTGCGATGAAATACCAAATGATGGAAATAGATATTAAAACCAATATTGAGTCTTCAGTTGAATCGTATAAGGAAAGGTATAACGAAGCTGGAATTAAAATAATATCTGATTTAGGAGAAGTAGGAATGATCCTTGGGGATCAGCATCGATTAACACAACTCTTCACTAACTTATTAGAAAATACTTTGAGATATACTGATGATCCAGGACAGTTAATGATAAAAATGGTGAGTGATGATGACCAAATTATTATTTCCTTTACAGATTCATCACCTGGGGTTGAAGAAGAGACTTTGAGTAAAATCTTTGATCGTTTCTTCAGAGAAGAACTTTCAAGATCAAGAGAAATGGGCGGTGCTGGACTAGGTTTATCCATATGCAGTGAAATTATAGAAGCTCATTCTGGTTCTATTGAAGCTAAGCAAGCAGATATCGGGGGATTAGAAATAATCATAAAGTTAAATAAAGGTGATCTATGAGTGAGACTATCTTAATTGTTGAAGATGAAGTAAAGCTCGCAAAGGTTTTGATTGATTACCTTGATCAAAGTAACTATAAAACTCACCACCTAATTAATGGCAATGAGGTGATTGCATGGGTTAAAAAACACAATCCAGATTTAATTTTACTGGATCTAATGTTGCCAGGGACTAACGGGAAAGATATATGCAAAGAAATTAGAGCTTTCTCAAAGACCCCAATTATTATGGTGACTGCAATGATTGATGAAATAGATCGACTCATTGGACTTGAGTTAGGAGCAGATGATTACATATGTAAGCCCTTTAGCCCTAAAGAGGTGGTAGCAAGAGTTAAAGCCGTCCTAAGAAGGAGTGACCCAGACTATTTAAATGACTTTAATGAAAATGAATTCATGGTAAACCATGATGCATATAACATTCTAATAAAAGGGAAGAAATTAGATCTAACTCCAGTTGAATTTAGAATGTTAACCATGTTCATTGACCATCCGGTTCGTGTTTATAATCGTGATCAAATACTAAACACTGTTTTTGATGATGGGAGAATTGTCCTTGATCGAACTGTGGACACTCACATTAAAAATTTAAGGCAAAAATTAAAGGATGCTAACCCTGAAAAAGACTATATACGTTCTATTTATGGTATCGGCTATTCCTTTGAATAAGCTGAGTTAATTACTCTCTTCTTTTCGAAAAAATCCATAGTTTTGGATTTAATAAAAAAGCCAATATTTCTTGGTGCCCAGGGCCGGACTCGAACCGGCACGTCCTTTCGGACAACGGATTTTAAGTCCGTAGCGTCTACCAATTCCGCCACCCGGGCTTT
>JAPYQN010000028.1 GCA_029941465.1 Gammaproteobacteria bacterium | reverse complement strand
GTTATTTGTTTACTCATTTTCAAACTCAATTCTCTACATCATTATAAGTTACCCTTCAAATGTTTATGAAGGAAAATAAACTTAGATAGGAGTTGGTTCTAATTTACCAATTTGACTTTTACAAAACTCATGAAAAAGATTACATTTGTACTATGTCAACAAGCCATAGATTTACAATGAAACAATTACTTCTCTTTATATTTCTTAATCTTAGCGGAGGATTTTATGCCAATCTCCAGGCTGCCGACCTGATCCATTTGGATCAATCAGTGTTTGGGGATCTGAATAATACTGAGTTTGAATCCTTCAACGAAGGCTATGGAGAATTGACCAGTAGAGAATACGAGCTATTTACCAGTGAAGATGAAAATTTTTCAATTGGCATTTGGGAAGCGAAGAGAGGAGAAGAGGTTATAGATACACCTTTTCCTTACAACGAATTTATGTATGTGCTTTTCGGCCAAATGGTCGTTAAAAATAGTGATGGTCAGACTATTATTATTAATCCTGGTGAAGGGTTTGTTGCACCTAAAAATTGGATGGGTTCTTTTACTATTACTGAAGATCTAGCGATCATCTATGCTATTGATGGCTTAAAACAAACAAAAAATGATGGGCCTATTGATTTAGTTAAAATAAATGATGCAAGAGTGTCCGCTTATGATCTGGGAGATTTTGAACCTTATCATCCTGAATACAGCAACCTTTTAGCCAAAGGGATTACTCTTTTTTCAAATCAAGATGAAAGTTTTCAGGTAGGTATTTGGGAGTCTACGTCAGGGTCTATACCCGCTGATGCAGAATATTTTCATGGTTATCATGAATTTATGTATCCCCTGAGTGGTTCGGTAAAATTATCTCATATCAATGGTCAAGTAAGTGTTACCAGCCCGGGTGAAGGTGTTTTTATTCCTTCAAATTGGGAAGGTGAGTTTGCAGTACCTGAGGGGGTTTTAAAGATATGGATTACTTATACAGAAACAGGAATAACAAATAAATTAATAAAATGAATAGCAGATTGTGATTAACGCAGAGGAGAAGGAAAATGGAGAGTGTCCAAGTAGAGAGAAAGAGTATTTATTCATTTTATGCTCGTATGATCATTGTCTCGCTTTGCCTGCTGGCTACTCGAACTGAGTCTTCCTCCTTGTCCGAAAATACTTATCTGAATGCGGTTGAACTCCTGACGATGTTTTCAGGTGAGAGTGCAGAACAGTACGAGCCGTTCTTCCAATTCTCGGATGAGACCAGAATTGTCGGTGTTGAGATTCACGCCGCCGGAACGGATGACACAGACGCCCGGTATAACGCTGGGACCGAAGTTTGGAAACAGATCAATAACATTTTAAGGATCACGACCGCAGACGGATTCGAGGGCATATCCGGTGTAGTTTCTGAGCATCAAGGAGCATTCAGTGATGAACACCCGTTGGAATTGCAGGGCGTCACTGCTGATCTCCTTGCCCTCAGGTCACTAGATCCAGTTGAGGTCGGGGTGATGCTCGACCGAACGAGACCAGATTTGAGCGATGCATCTCGTGCAAACATTGATATTGCATTGTGGGACTTAGCGGCACGTAGGGCAGGCCTCCCTCTCTACGAGCTGCTGGGGGCTAAACGAGATTCGATTGAACCTTACGCAAGCCTTCCTTTCTATGATTCGCTTCCCGAGTACGTCGAAGCGGTCAATAAGTATGCGAAGCTTGGTTATTCAACTTTCAAGTTCCACGTCTGGGGTCTGATTGAAGAGGACTCCAGGCTCGTGAAGTTGATCCAGCAGACGTTTGCAAACTCTTCTCATCACTTCATGATTGATCTCGAAGGAGCCTACGATTTTGAGGATGCACTAAGACTAGGTGGAGAAATGAATGAGCGCTTGTTTATTTGGCTCGAGGGGCCCATTGACGACAAGCTTCTGAAACAATACAGGGAACTCAGGGGTAGGCTTGCGTTACCAATCATTCCTGCCGGGTACAATATTTATTCTCCTGAGTTTATCAGACAGGGGATTAAGACTGGTTCTTGGGATGCAGGCAGGTTTGATGCCACGACCATCGGTGGAATCTCAAAGGCACTTGAGCTCTTGATCATTGCCAACAATGCTGATCTTCCAATCGAAATCCAAAGCTGGGGTCACTCGTTGGCACAAGCAACCAACCTCCACCTGATGCTGGCCAATGAGCGGACTAGGTATTTCGAAGCTTCAATGCCAAAGGAGGCCTATGAGTTCGGGATGAAGAATGGTAACTTGCTTGACCGAGGGCAGGTGGTTGCACCGGAGGGACCCGGTTTGGGTATTGAGGTAGACTGGGATAACTTGGTCATGGCAGACTTCTATATTAAAATTACAGCCCCCAAGAACATACAATGATGCCAACAAAAAGAATAAAAAAACTTACAGAAAAGCCATTTGAACCTGAAGATATTAGAGAAGATGGTTGGGAGTTATCTGGGTGAGTAAAATTGCAAGAAGAGACTTTATTAATGGAACTTTAATGACGGCTGGGGCTTCCATGCTTCCCTTTAAAAATACTAGTCAAGCGGTAATGGCCGCACTCGAACCATCGTATTATCCTCCAGCGCTTACTGGACTTCGCGGCAGTCACCCCGGATCAAACGAACACGCGCATAGCCAAGCATGGACCAAACAAACAAGCTGGGGGTCAACCACTGATCTGAAAGAGGAGTATGACCTGGTTGTAGTAGGCGGTGGCCTCAGTGGACTGTCGGCTGCCTATTTCTATCAACAAGAGCACGGAAGAGACAAGAAGGTGCTCATACTGGACAACCATGACGATTTTGGAGGTCATGCCAAGCGCAATGAACATACGATAGATGGTGACACCCGATTGGGTGAGGGCGGTTCAGAGTCATTTGAATATCCACATGAATTTAGTGAAACAGTACTTAACCTTCTAAAAGATCTTGGTGTTGATATGGATCGATTTAAGACAGCCTATGACACTGACTTCTTCAAAAGGCATAACCTAGGGGCTGTTACGTATTTCAACAAGCGAATATTTGGCGAAGACAAAGTGGTGAAGCATCCTTTTTGCGATTACCCAGGGTTTGTGGAAGGACTCTTGCGCCCAACGCTATCGCATGAAAAGGCCGCAAAGCAATCCCCATTGAGCGAGAAAGGCAAAGAACAATTGCTGCGCGTATTAAAGGGCGATCCACATACACTGAAGGCACCTAAGAAGGAATGGCGGCAATACATTCGTTCTCATTCCTACTTTGATTATCTAAAAACCACATTAGGAGTCGATGACCCCGGGGTACTGAGAATGGCCAGACATTCTGTCGTCGACTATGGAAGCACTCCAGAGATGATAACCATGGAAGAAGCATTTGAAAGTGGAGCACTGGGTCTAGATTATTTTTCATGGAGAGATGTGATGGAAGTAGGAAATGATGGGGGGTATATCAAGAATACAAGCACTTATTCCGTAAAAAACCCCTTCATTCATCACTTTCCTGACGGCAATGCCACCATTGCACGTATGTTGGTAAAAAAGATGATTCCTGATGTCGGACCGGGAGAAAACGTCGAAGAGATTGTGTTATCCAAGTTCAAGTATGCTGAGTTAGATAAACCCAGTAATGGTGCTCGAGTTCGACTAAACAGCACTGTTGTGAACGTTCAGCACGGCGGTGATCCCTATAGTTCGAGCGATGTTTTCGTCAACTATATCAGTGACAACAAGTCGTATCAGGTTAAAGGCAAGGGCGTTGTGATGGCCTGTTACAACATGATGATTCCTTACATCGTTCCAGACCTTCCCAAAAAGCAAGATGCGGCATTGAGACGATTGTCGAAGATTCCATTGCAATTTACCACCGTGGGTTTAAGAAACTGGAGGGCCATGAAAGAGATGGGAATCGGGATGGCCATGTCGCCTGGAAATATACATCAGGCGGTGGGGATGGACTTCCCGATTAGTATGGGTGGTTATGAGTACACCAAGACTCCAGACGATCCTTGCATCCTCCATATGAGATGCTGTCTGCTTGGAGAAACCGTTGGTGCACCACAAATTGAACAGTTCCGTGAAGCAAGATACAGAATGTTAGGGATGAAATTTAGGGATTATGAAGTAGAGATCAGAGAGCATTTAGGGGGCATGCTCCCTAAGGATTTGTTTGATTTCGACAGAGATGTTGCGAGTATTTCTGTTAATCGTTGGGCCCATGGTTATTCCTATGGCAATCCAGGACCTATAGGACGCCAACCATTCGGCAGAATTACCATCGCCAATAGCGATTCTGTCAATAGCTCACTTTTGAATAGAGCAATTGAGCAGGCATGGAGAGCCGTACAGGAATTAGGAAAATAAGAAATAACAAAGAATGGATCACCAAGACGAATATTACGACAATATGATCACTATGTTGGAGCTGATCTGGGGAGAAGGATATATGACTCCAGGCGGTTCGGACAATGTAGAAAAAATGTTTAATGGGTTTGAGACAGCAGGAAAACGTGTCCTTGATATTGGAAGTGGCTTAGGAGGCCCAGCTTTTGAGATGGCCAACACATTTGGTGCAGATGTTGTTGGCATCGATCTTGAGGCACCACTAATCAAAAGAGCCACTGAGGCAGCAATTAAGATGGGATTGCAGGATAGATGCAAGTTTCGTACTGTCAAAGCGGGGGCACTTGATTTTCCTGATCAGTCTTTTGATATTGTTGCTACATCAGGCGCGATCACACAAGTATCGGATAAGGCAAATATCTTCGGGGAATGTTATAGAGTGCTTAAACCTGGCGGTTACCTCACATGTTATGATTGGACCAAATCAGAAAAACCGTTGTCCGAAGACATGTTTTACTGGTTCAAAATGGAAGGTCTTACCTTTGCACTTGAAACATTAGAAGAATACAAAGTCCATCTCAAGAAGATTGGTTATATTGAGGTCACAATAAAGGATGCATCTGACTGGTATCGTCATCAGGCTCGTAGAGAGTATGAACTTATGAAAGGAAGACTCTATCCTCGTATGGTTGAACTTTTGGGTCAGAAAGATGCCGATCATTTTGTTGAGAATTGGCGAGCAATGTTGGTGGTCTGTGAGAACGGAGAGATGCGTCAGGGATACTGTCGAGGGCGACGACCATTGAAGGATTAGACTTAAATTATGAATAAAATCATTATCAAAGAAAATTATTGATGAAAGGGAATTAAGTGGTACTGCGTTGCTTAACTATTATTCTCCATTAGAGGAGTGGTTAGACATCAAGAATGAAGGAATCGTATACGGCTGGTAAAATAATAAACTATACTTTACAACCACATGTCAATACTAACGAGATGAATATAAATACTCCAGTCAGAGAACTTGGTCCTGTTGATATTGATCAATTAAGAGAAGTGCTTCTTAATAAAGAGCAATCAGCTTGGGATCTAACGACTATTCGGCAAGAAGAATTTGAAGTGCATAAAGCAACAAAATCAATTGTAATGATTTTTGCTGATATAGAACAATGGCCTACTATCGAAATTAGAAAGGAAACAGGATGGAATATTTTAGCTAAAGTAGCGTTACCAATCATGAATGAAATTATTAAATCAAATTACAACCCAGGTGGAACAGTTATTAGAGCTATGGCTGCAAAATTATTACCAGGAGAGAATATAGCATCTCATTGGGATAGCCATCCTTCTTTTAGTTGCGGGCATCGAATCCATTTACCAATTAAAACTAACTCAAGAGTTAGATTTAATATTGACGGCTTTCCCTATCAATTCAATGTAGGTGAAGCTTATGAAATCAATAACCAAAAAACACATTCAGTAATTAATAAAGGTGCTGAGGAAAGGATTCACTTCATTTTTGACTATGTTCCTCTAAGTGAATTAGAGAAGTTACCAGCGATTCTTGAACAGAATTAATATTATTCATCGAGATTTATCGAGGCTCTGATAGCTAAGGGGATGTTTTCTAATTTCTTAGACCCAATAATATGAACACCTGATATACCAGGAATCTTTTTTACAGTGTTGATTTGCTCAGAACATATCTTAATACCTTCTGCTTCTTGATCTTTAGCTTCTTTGAGTCGATTCATAATCTGATTAGGTATTATTACATTAGGTCTATTTTTTCTTAGCCATTCGGCATTTTCAGTGGATTCCAATAATGCTATTCCTGCTACGATATAACACTGCTGAAGAATTTTAGTGGGACCTATTTTTTTCATAAAAGCACTTAAAAGATCCATATCTAAACATGTGTGTGTGAAAAAAAATTGAGCTCCAGAATCAACTTTTTTTCTCAGGTTTTTTGCTTGCCAACCATCTTTTGGTGTGTGCGGTGTAAGTACTCCCCCAATAATAAAGTTTCTTGGAGGGCTTATTATTTCATCACTTTTCAATTTCTGAGCCATAGATATCAATTCTGTTGCATTAATATCCATAATCGCTTTTGGTCGTGGTTGATATTCTTCTGGTACTTTGTCACCCCTAATAAGTGAAAAACTACTTACTCCTAATGTAAGACAACCTAATATGTCACTCAAAAGAGAGATACGATTCCTGTTTCTGCAACTAAGTTGAACAATAGGGTCTATATTTGAATTCAAAAGAATTGAACCCACTACAATAGGGGACATATGCAATTGCCCTGCTTGGTTGTCAGTCACTAAAATTCCGTCAATACCATCTCCTAAGGCCCTTGCTTGAGATTCAATTTCTTGAATATTACTTTCAGGTGTTAGGGATATTTCAGACGTGATTACAAATTTCCCACTCTGTATTGAATTTTTAAAATTGTTCAAAATATTCTCTTTTATTATGACTCTTTATGTTAACTATCATGCTAGCTTTACTTTAAATCTTATGATTAACTCCTAATTTATTAAAAAAAAGAGGATAAAACCATCTCAAAAAACCTTTCAAGAGAAGAATTATATAGGGAAGCATTCTCACATCTGAAGTCTGGGGATTCGAGAATGTGCTTAAATGTCTGCAATATTGGTCTCAAAAAATTTCCTGATGAATTGAGTTTACTGTGTTTAAAGGCACGCACCAGCATAACGCTAAAATTATTTAATGAGGCAAATAAGAATCTCAAAAAAGCTATTCAAATAGACCCTGATTTCATTATAGCCAGAGACACACACGGTGATCTATTGCTTATCCAAGGAAAACCTATTGAAGCGTTAAAAGAATATAGACATGTTCAAGAATTAGATCCGAATCATTTTCAAATTGAGGAAAAAATAAAACGAGCTGAGACTGTAAGACAAGAATTAGAAAATCTTTTGAAAGACAGGGCTAAGAAAAAAGATAAGGCGCCCCAAAAAAGAATGTCTTTCGAAGATGAAATAAAAAAGGCACTTGCATTTGAAAAAGAGGGAAGAAAACAAGAAGCAGAAGATATTTACAGAGATATATTAAAAAAAGATAGTGGCCATGTTGAAGCCTCAACACTGCTAGCAAGAATAGCCATGGATTATCAACATTATAAGGATGCAGAAGTTTTCTTGAAAAATGCACTAAAGAAAGCCCCTGATTACTCCAGAGCATGGAGCGATCTAGTTAGAGCTCAACAAGAACAAGATAAACACAATGAAGCTACGGAAAGTGCAGAACAATTGGTAATAATTAATCCGGATTTCCCAGAATCACACATGATCTATGCAGGTGCAGTCGGAGCAGCTGGTAATCATCATGGAGCCATCAAAGCTTATCAAAAAGCAATTGAATTAGATGCTAATAAGCCTGGCGCATATTCAAGCATGGCCCATCATTTAAAAACAATAGGTCAGACTGAAGAGGCCATAAAAGCCTACCGACAAAGTATTAAGATTAAACCAGATCACACAGAAGCTTATTGGAGTTTGGCTAATCTGAAAACATTTCAGTTTGAGGATAGAGAAATTAATACCATGAAAAGACTACTAAAGGATAACAATCTATCTGATGAAGCGAGGGTTCATTTGAATAATGCCCTAGGTTTCGAATACGAATCGCAGGAGAATTTTAAAAAGGCTTTTGCGCACTTTCATGAATGCAATTTACTGCGAAGAAAGTCCGAATCTTATGATCCTGTAGAGACTGTCAATCAACATGAAAAAATTATTTCTACATTTAATGAGAATATTTTCAATAAGTCTAGAGCTACAAAAAGTGATGTGACACCTATTTTTATTGTTGGTTTACCTCGATCAGGGTCAACTCTTATCGAGCAAATTCTCTCTAGCCATAGTCAAATTGAAGGGACTTATGAGTTGAATGACCTACCAAAAACAATTAATTCAATTAGACGAAAACACGCTTCTGAAAAAAGAAATTTTCCTGAGGGTGTTAAGGATTTTACGACTGAGCAATGGCAGGCAATTGGCAATGAGTACCTTGAAAGCACTAAACAGTACAGAACTGAAAAACCATTTTTCATTGATAAAACCCCTAACAATTTTATCTTTGTTGGAGCCTTAAAATTGGCTATTCCTAATGCTAAAATTATTAATGCCAGAAGGCATCCGCTTGATAGTTGTCTTGGTTCATATAAGCAATTATTTGCAAGTGGTCAACCCTTTACTTATGACCTATTTGAATTAGGTGAATATTATTTAGAGTATCAGAAGCTAATGGATTTCTGGCACAAAACACTCCCTGATTTTGTACTTGATGTTCGTTATGAAGACGTAGTGCAGAATTTAGAACAAGAAATACTAAGGATACTTGAATTTTGTGAATTACCTTTTGAAGAGGATTGTGTGTATTTTTATAAAACTAAACGAGCTGTTAAAACCGCTAGCTCAGAGCAAGTAAGGCAACCTATCTACTCTAGTTCAGTCGATCTTTGGCAAAAATATGAAGATCATTTAGAAGATCTAATAGAGACTCTCCGCGACTTATTATTAGAATTACCCATAAGTCAGCAGCCTAAAGGGATAAGTAAGAATTAATAATAATTCTCATTCCTTAGTTTTGTTAAGTTGGACTTCAATGTTTATGCCTGCATACATGCTGTTAAAACGTTAAATATGATTAAACGAATAATATTAATACCTATTTAAAACAATAATTTATAACTAACCAGTAACTAACCAGTTTAAATAACGTTAAGTTATTTACTTGCAATAGAGTCATTATTTATATACGTTTACGGTAATCTATTTGTTGTATTTATATGGGGGATCAACATGAGGCATCAAAGCGGAGTCAATTCAGCATCAGTAAAACTAGCGGTACTAGCCGCACTATATCCAGGAATTCAAGTATTAGCTCAGGACGGTTTAGCACTAGAAGAAATTGTTGTGACTGCAACAAAAAGAGAATCTAGTATCCAAGACATTGCGTTGCAAGTTCAAGCTATCAACCAGCAAACCTTAGCAAAAATGGGTGCTAAAAATATGGAAGATTTTGCCCGATTTATGCCAGGAGTTAATGTCGTGGCTGGAGTGACAGATAGTACAGTTGTCTTTCGAGGTGCTATAACAGGTGCAGGGTATATTGCAGCTTCAACTTCATCAGTTTATTTAGATGAGTTACCTCTAACCACCACTGGTTCTCAGCCTAATGTTCGTCTAGTTGACATTGCACGTGTCGAGGCTTTAGCTGGCCCTCAAGGCACACTTTATGGTTCAGATGCACAGGCAGGTACCATGCGGATTGTCACTAATAAGCCAGTCATGGGTGAGACCTCAACAACTGTTGACGGTGAGGTCAGATATGGTTCTGAGGGAGAAGAAAGTTTTCGAGGATCGTTGGTCTTTAATACTCCACTCACAGATAATACAGCACTCAGATTCTCACTATTTAGCGATAAAGATGGGGGATATATAGATAATGTTCTAGGCCACACTGCCGATTCCGCCATGCCAGCCTTTGGCGGCGGTAAATGGCCCGTTAATTACGGTACATTAGATAATTCTAAATCGATAGAAGAAGATGCTAATCAAGTTAAAATTAAGGGTGGAAGAGCAGAGATTCGATGGGAAATAAACGATAAATGGTCCACAAATCTATCTGCTATGCACCAAGAAACTTCTCAGGGAACAGGTAATTATTATGATGAGTTCAGAGGCGATCTTAATATAGTCTCCTTTCATGACGATTGGTATGAATCTGAATGGGATGCATTCGCTCTCACGGTTGAAGGAGATCTAGGTTTTGCTCAGTTGGTGGCAGCCGCTTCTTATTATGAAAGGTCAGGAAGAGGGGTATGGGACATCACAAATTATGCTCATTATTGGTCAAAGAGCTATTGTTCGGATTCTTATTATACTTCTTATTATTACCCCTATTATTATACTAACCCAAGCTCTGGGATGATCGGTTGGTATCCCGTGTATTGTCAGGGAACAGAAATGGATAATGATTTCTTTTCTTCTTATCAGGGAACAAGTGATGATGATAAATTCGCAGCTGAAATTCGTCTCAGCAGTCAGGGAGATACCTATGATTGGATAGTTGGACTCTATCTAGAAGATGCAACTGATCATTGGACTGCACCTTTTGCTGTCCCTACAACAGGAGGCAAACAGGCATGGAATACTTCAACATTTGAGAGCTCATATGCAGCAGCAGCTTATAGATTTCAGGGATATGACGTAACTGGTGCCACATCACATTGGTATTCAGAAAGTGGCACTGAATGGGATCAAAAAGCGTTGTTCGGTGAATTCACTTGGCATGCTACAGAAGATATTGATGTGGTCATTGGTGCTCGCGCCTTTAACCGAACGAATGATCAACGTTACATTGTTAATCATCCAGGAGGAATTGGCGTACCGGGGACACCAGATACAGGTGATGCAGAAAAAGCAGCATACAGAAATCAACAAATAGCACTTGGAAAAGTTGGTCTAGATACTACTCTCCCGAGAACTGGGGAAGATAAAGAGGTGATTCCTAAGATTAGTGTTAAATATACTATAAATGATACTAGTATGGCCTACGTACTCTATAGCGAAGGGAAGAGACCTGGCGGGGTGAATCGAAGTCGAGGGCAACCATTTTACCCAAATGCTTATGAACCTGATCTTATGGAAAACACAGAATTAGGCTACAAATCAAGCTTTGCAGATGGCAGAGGTAGATTTAATATGATTGGGTATCGCATGACATGGACTGAATATCAACTTGAGCAAGTTGATCCGTCACAAACACCATGTGATGCAAACGGTAACCCAGTACCTCCAGGTGATCCTAGCGCAGTTTCATCTGTTTCTACTCCGCATGTGTGCGGACAACCTTGGCAGGCCATTGTAGCCAACACTGGAAATGCTCATATTTACGGTGCTAACCTTGAGTTAGATTATCGAGTGTCTGATCAGCTTAGTATTGGTATGAATTATGAATGGATGGAGGCTGAGACAGATGAAGATGTAACAGGTGTTATTGAGTCAGGCATGCAGCTTCCGCTTGTTCCAGAAAGTAAAGGAGCACTATGGGCTGACTTCACATGGGATACGAATATGATGGGCGCCAACCTTGGTGTTTTGAGATTACAGTACTCAAACCAAGGCTCTATATGGAATAACCTTGATGGTGGACACCCTGATGAAGATTCAAACCCAAGATTCCGAGTTCCTGGTTATGGAATTGCTGATCTTCGATTAGGTTTGCAAGCCGATGATTGGGAAGTGTCCTTCTTTATCAATAATCTCACTGATGAAAGAGCTGTATATACCTATGGTACCGGACAGTTCTTATGGGGTATGGCAGCATCAAATGATGGTGTTGATCATCATCGTTTGAGTTACATAAATCGACCCAGAGAATTTGGGATTAGATTTACACAATCTTGGTGATTTAAGATAATAAATCATAAAAAAACCGGGTTTTAACCTGGTTTTTTTATGACTAACTATTATTTTGATTTGATAATTTAAAGAAAACCTCTGATTAAATATGTTTGAATTCAAAGCAAAAAAAGTATTAGTTACTGGAGCATCACGTGGGATTGGTAAAGCCATAGCACAAGGTTTTGCAATGAATGGAGCTCAAGTATCTTTGGTTTATCGAAAAGAGCAAGCACTTGCTGATAATCTAAGAAATTCATTACCGGGTGAAAATCATATTTGTATCAGGTCTGATGTTTCTGTTAGTGAGGAGGCACAATATGCTGTATCAAAAACACTTGATATATTTGGATCTCTGGACATTGTTATAAATAATGCTGGAATGTATATAGATCATCCCATAGCAGATGTTAATTTTGATGATTGGCAAGACGCGTGGCAATCAACTATTAATACTAACTTAATTGGTCCTGCTAATATTTGCTATCACGCTGCTAAACATATGATCAAGCAGGGAGGTGGAAAAATAATTAATATTTCTTCACGCGGAGCAAATAGAGGTGAACCTGTAGCTCCAGCTTATGGCGCGAGTAAGTCAGGCTTGAACTCTATGAGTCAATCATTGGCTGTGGCACTAGCCCCATATAATATATTTGTAGGAGTTGTCGCACCTGGCTGGGTGGATACTGATATGGTATCTGAATTTTTATCTGGGGAAGAAGGGGATGCTATCCGAAAACAAAGCCCACTTGGAAGAGTGGCTACCTCTAAAGAAATAGCTCAGGCAGTTTTGATGCTTTCTATGGATGGTATGGAATATGCTACCGGTACAATTTTAGATGTAAATGGTGCTTCTTATTTAAGATCTTAAGGTTAAAGATTATAAGAAGTTAATAAACCTCAATCCCACACAAGATTAACCAGGAGAACTAAATGAAAAAACTAATCCTCATATTAGCACTACTGTTTAGTTTTAATGGTTGGGCTGAACAGTCAAATCCCTGTCATCAGTATTATCCAAATATTCCTGGCGAACTACTGCTGGAAAATGACAAACTCGTTGTACAGAGATTCACAATCCAACCCGGACAGTGGGAAGGTATTCATTCTCATCCACCAGATCAGCTATATATACATATCAAGGGTGGTGAATGGACTGTAAAATATGGTGATGAAGCAACAACCAGTTATTCCCCAACAGGTGAAATTGGTTGGGATGATAGTGCCACAGAACTCAACGAACTGCACGAATCTGGCAATACTGGAGATGAGTCCATTGACTTAGTTTGGGTCACACTGAAACCAGGTTGCATGGGTAGTAATTAAATGAAAAAACTCCTTCTCATATCAGCACTATTGTTCAGCGTTAATATTAATGCTCAGGATCTTCCTCCTAACGGAAAGTTTATCGTTCATCATAAAAATGGTGAAACCTACCTTACTGGTGAAGTGAAAAATAATAAGAAACACGGTACATGGGAGTTCTTTTATGAGAATGGACAACTCCAAGCAAGAGAAAAATATAATGAAGGAAGGCCAGTTGGTGTATGGAAAACTTTTTCCACTAATGGAAGCCTGAAAGAAAAAAATGATTTAAGGAATATTAATCAAGGTGATTTAAACAGTCGAGGAAGCCCTTATACAGGTGGGCCACCAGGAGTAAAATGAAAAAGCTCATCCTCATATCAACTCTATTTTTAGTTCTGGTCATATATGGCGCTTGGAAACTCATCCTCCAAAAGGAATCAGTTGTAAATGTCTATCTGGAAACTGATTTTACAATGGCACCCGATGGCATTGTAGGTTTCCCATCTTGGAATGCATCAACCGCTAAGGAACTTACAGAAGGTCCAGATTTTGCAGAAATAAAAGTAAATGGAGGAGGGCTTCTTGTCTTGCCGCCACAGGCTTCAATTGAAACAACAGTCCCTGCGGTAGTTATACTTCATGGCTCAGGAGGTGATTGGACAGGACGCAGCATTTATCTTGCTAACCGTTTGGCAAAGCATGGGATCGCTGGTTTTGCTGTTGATACATTCGTTGCACGCAATCTACGACCAACGGATGACTATTTTGAACGCCTTCAAAAAGCTAGTATTTACTCTCAAATTATTGATGGATTCAACGCTTTAAAAGCTCTACAGCAGCATCCATACATTGATGGAGAAAACATTGCTGTTACAGGTTTTAGTCTTGGTGGGGGCTCAACTTTGTATTCCATGTTTGAATCAGTCGCTACTGGGATCGTCGGTACAGATGGTCCTCGTTTTTCAGCTTATGCATCTTTTTATGCAGGTTGCTCTCTTGATTTTGAAGAATTTGAAGTCGAAGGAAGCCCAGTACTTATTATGATGGGCGAAGCAGATGAATCCATGTCAATTGAACGCTGTGAAGGATTTAAAAATAAGCTTGAACAATTTGGAGTTGAGGTCGAGATGTCAGTTTATGAGGGAGCTGGACACGGTTGGGAGCAACCTTATCCTCAAGCATTTGTGCCTGGAGCAGCCATCACTAAAGACTGTTTAATGTTATGGACAGAAAATAATGAAGTAATCGAACAAAATTCAGGCTATTCAGTCGATAATCCATGGGGTGCAATGCTGGCATTCTCAAACTGCAGCACACGTGAGGGTTACACCATGGGTTTAAATAAAGCAGCTAAGGAGCAGTCTTGGTTAGATTTATATACTTTCTTGAAAAAGACTTGGGAACTTTAAATTTTTATAAGTCTCTATAGATCGAGAATTCCTAAAAATTGGTTTAGAATTTGACAGAAGAATTAGAAAAAAAAGACAATCCATATCTAAAAA
>JAPYQN010000027.1 GCA_029941465.1 Gammaproteobacteria bacterium | reverse complement strand
CTTCATCAATATCAGAGATTTGGTTGCTCAGTAATTTGATATTATCAACATCTTGTAAAATTTTTTTTGCATACCGAACGACTTCTTCACCAAAAGACGTTAATGCTGATATTTTCTTACCCTTACGTGCAAAAATGAGAGCACCTAATTCATCCTCAAGTAAGCCAATTTGTTTGCTGATTCCAGGTTGACTGGAGTTTGAAGATTCTGCAGCCTTAGTAATATTGAGCTTATTATCTACAATAGAAAGCAGGTATTTAAACTGTATTAGCGTCATAACAAAAACTTAAGTTATAAAGGAGTTATTATAACAATAAGTTATATGATATTTTTTTTAGATTTTATTATTTTTGACTAAGGCCTACCTTCAACAACGACCGCCTCATACATTATCCCTTCTTTAAAGGCAGCTGGCCATTTAGCTCCTATCCTAGGATTGTTCATCAACATCAAAGGGAAGCATTCACTGAGTTGAGCTGGTTCTCTTATTTCTGAAGTCATAAGATAGCAAAACATCTGCCTGCCTTCGCCGCCTTCAACCCACCAAGATCCTGAATATTCTATGTCTGATTTTAATTCACCATCTCGATCAAAATAGACATCCACATCAAACGGTTCAGCTATTTGTACTGTATACCTGATTGTCGAAGAAAATAAATTAGTCCAATAGTCCGGCTCTGCATCAGTTTTTTCAACTATTTGAGCTAAGCTGTCATAACTAATGAATAAGCTAAGAAGGAATGAAGAAAGTATAAAAGTTTTTCCCATAACAAAATTTATTATGACATATTTAATCGAAATAAGATTATTTCAAGAATTTGGCTAAGGAATTACCAAAATTTTCATGATCAACTAGAAACGAATCATGCCCATTGATGGATGGCAGTTTTAATAGATCTACATTATTTTTCTGAGTTTTAAAAGCACTGTAAAGATCCTCCTGACACTGAAACGGGAAAATATAATCCTCATCAACACCTATAATAAGGACTCTATCAAGATTGAAGTTTGCAATAGCCTCCTCAATATCATTGCAATCTTCAGTTAAATCAAAAGCATCAATCGCATTCGATAAATAGAGATATGAGTTAGGATCAAAATCAGTTATAAAGTCATCTGATCGCCGTCTTAAGTAATCTTGTATTTGAAATCTATTTCCAAATAAATCAGCCCTTTCTGCAATGTCTTTAATAAGTTTTCGTCCGAACCTTTCATTCCATTCTGTAGGTGATCGGTAGGTAATCATTCCCAAAAATCTTGCCTGCCTCATTCCTTTAAGAGGAAGATCTGCGTCATTATAATTTCCTTCGTTCCAATCAGGGTCTGAAGTAATCATTGAACGCTGCAAAGACCTCAAAGCTATGGAGAACGGTCTTGAAGAAGCCGTTGTGGAAATCAATATAAGATCGCGAGCAATATTTGGATACTGTTTAATAAAACTCAAAGCTGTCATACCCCCCATTGAAGGGCCTATAATCGCTTTCAATGTCTGAATCTCTAGTGCATCAATTACTGGTTTTATTGAAAAGGCAATATCTTCGATGCTTACTTCAGGAAAAGAGAGTTTGTATTTTTTATCTGTTTGAGGACTTGAACTAGATGGTCCTGAGGAACCAAAACAACTGCCCAAAGAATTCACACAAATGACAAAATACTTGTCAGTATCAACCGGCTTATTTTTGCCTATAATCTTTTCCCACCAGCCAGGACTTTTATCTATATTCGATGAAGAAATATGAGCTGAAGGAGACAATCCAGTTGTAATAAGTATAGCGTTGCTTTTCTTTGAGTTTAATTTTCCTAAGGTTTCATAAGCAACAGTAATAGGGTCATTAAAACTGTATTTATTATTAAAAACAAATGGTGGTTCAATAGTTATAAATTTTCTTGCCTTGTCCTTCATTTTGTAAGTCGTATTATCCAATAAAGATATTAAGGAAAACCAAATAAATAATTATATATATATATCTAAAAAATCTAAGCGGAAGGTGAGAAAGCGATTAAAATATCATCCACATATAGACTTTTATTTATTAAGTCTAAGAGGTTTAAATAACTATGATTTATAACAGCATCATTGAGACTATCGGTAATACCCCGATCGTCAGGATAAACAACATGGGCCCTGATGATCAAAATATTTTTGTTAAATGTGAAGCATTTAATCCCCTAGCTTCAGTCAAGGATCGATTGGCGATTGCGATTATTAACGACGCTGAAGAATCTGGAAAATTAAGTCCAAGACAAACTGTTGTAGAAGCAACTTCAGGGAATACTGGTATTGCCTTAGCTATGGTCTGTGCTGCTAGAGGGTATACCTTTGTAGCCACGATGGTAGAAACCTTCTCCATTGAACGAAGAAAAATTATGAAGGCTTTGGGTGCAAAAGTGATTTTAACTCCAGCCGAGGAGCGCGGCACGGGAATGGTAAGACGAGCTAAAGAACTGGCTGAAAAGTACGGGTGGTTCTTAGCTGATCAATTCCAAAACCCAGCAAACCCAGAATACCATCGAAAAACCACAGCTGTAGAAATCATAAATGATTTCAAAAATGAGAAACTTGATTATTTTGTCAGTGGCTGGGGCACTGGAGGAACTATAACTGGAGTTGGCGAAGTGCTGAAGGTTGCAAGACCAGAGATAAAAATAATAGGAGTAGAGCCTGAGTTAGCCCCTTTATTATCTCAAAATCAATGGAAACCACATAAAATACAGGGATGGACACCTGATTTTGTTCCAGCAATTCTCAATAAAGACGTCATTGATGAAATTATTACCGTAGCCGATGAAGCATCGATAAAAACCGCGAAAAATCTAGCAACAGAAGAAGGTATATTCTGTGGTATTTCCGCAGGAGCAACTATGCAAGGCGCTTTGCAACTTGCAGAACATGCTCCAAAAAATAGTACCTTCTGTGTCATGCTACCTGATACTGGGGAGAGATATCTATCATCGCCCCTCTTTGATGGTATTTCTGAAGAAAGTGATGATGATTGGCTAGCTGATCAATAGTTTTCCCCTTCGAGTTTCTTATTTCTCTCTGAAAAATATGTCAATCAATATAAAAATGTATTAGGTTATTAGCATCCTATTCATGAAAACTTTTTTTAAAATTATATCTTCACTAATTTTGTTGTTTAT
This sequence comes from Gammaproteobacteria bacterium, assembly GCA_029941465.1. GTDB lineage: Bacteria > Pseudomonadota > Gammaproteobacteria > Steroidobacterales > UBA11654 > CACPJA01. The sequence continues at coordinate 13,476 of JAPYQN010000027.1, read as the reverse complement.
AGCTTCATTAATAACTTATATAACCTACTTATATATTCAAAATCCCGTGGTGGTATCACGACTTGGTGGGGTGATTATGGGTAATAACCCTGGAATCCCAGAAGTGGTTAAGGCTAATAATACTTTTCCGGTTAAAGTGGCAACATCTAAATCAATTTCAACACAATCGATAGAATCAGCAATCCAATTTGCTGAGAAAACTGATTCACATGCATTACTGATCTTTCATAAGAATGAACTTCAGTTGGAACATTACTTTCCTGAGTATTCAAAAGAATCAATTACTAGCACAGCTTCTATGCATAAGTCAGTTCTAGCGATCTTAATAGGCATAGCCATAGAACAAGGGTATATAGAAAGCATTGATCAACCGGCATCAGATTTCTTAAGTGAATGGTCGGCTGACAAAAGAAATCAGATTACGATTCGACAAATGCTTCAACAATCCAGCGGCATTGATTTTCCTGAATTTTCATTCCATCCTTTGGGTGAATGGAATGAAATGGTAGTTGGTGATGATGTGATGAAAATCACAATCAACCAATTGTACGAAAAAGATCCTGATACTGAATTTGCATACAACGGTATTAACCCACAAAACCTAGGTCTTATATTACAAAGGGCGACCGGTCAAAGATACTCAAATTATTTGTCAGAAAACTTTTGGCAATATCTGGCAGAAAAAGATTCTTATGTAATTCTTGATTCTGAAGAAAATAAGATGCCGAGAATGTTTTGTTGTCTAGATGCAATAGCAAAAGATTGGTTGAGAGTTGGGATATTAATACTAAACAAAGGGATATTAGATGAAAAACGAATTGTCTCAGAGTCTTGGATTGAACAAATGACGACACCTTCAAAATTGAATCCAAATTATGGATTTTTAACTTGGCTGGGAATTGAACATCAGGAACAAAGAATCTACAATACAAAAAGTACCGCAACTGCCTTTCACAGTGAACCTTTTATTGATAACGACATAATTTATTTTGATGGTTTTGGTGGGCAAAGAGTCTATATCATCCCTTCTAAGGAAATTGTTATTGTAAGAACAGGCGATATAAAAATGGACTGGGATGATGCCAAATTACCGAATATAATTAGTAAAGGGATATTATGATAAAAAGATTTATAAAGAAAACTCTTAAATGGACCGCTATTGGATTTGCTTTGGTCATTGGACTGGGTTTTATCCCATCAACTTTTGGAGCTTACGGATTATTTTGGGAACGATGGACAACCTCAATACTTGGTAATCCCTTAAGCCCTAGATATTCTTGGTATAAACCTCTAGAACTATCTCCAGGCAATTTTTTAGAACCTCTCAGTTCTATCCCTCCTGAGAACAGTGAAATACCTATCGAAGTGTTTAAAGCAGCAAGTGACTATGCAGAAGAACATTCGAGTAAAAGTTTAGTGATTCAACACAAAGGACAAATTGTTTTTGAAAATTACTGGAATGACACTCAACCTGATAGCCTGTTTGGCTTGCATTCATTAACAAAGACAATGAATGCATTACTAATGGGTCATGCCATTGCAGACGGTTTTATCGAATCAGTTGATATCAAAGCCAGCACCTATATTGATGAATGGAAAGACACCGAAAAAGAAGACATTACTATTAGGAATTTACTTAACATGGCGGGCGGCCTTAAAGAAGATTATGACTTTTCACCCAGTTCACAAAGAATCCAGAGAATTATGGGCACTGACATAGTGACTGCTAACCTTGCAGTGAGCGTTGAGACTGAACCTGGAACAGTTTTTTCTCATGTTAATCCTAATAGTCAAATGCTTGGAATTCTTATTCAAAGAGCCACTGGGCAACGATACAGTGAATACTTTTCTGAAAAAATATGGAAACCTCTAGGAGCAAGAGATGCTTACTTTTTTGTCGATCAACAAGGGGGTATGGTTCACACTGATTGTTGTATGTGGGCATCGGTTCGAGATCTGGTACGTGTTGGGCAAATGCTAATGAATAAAGGCAGTTTCAATGGAAAACAAGTGCTACCGGATGGCTGGGTTGATGACATGATCAAGCCATCAAAAGCGAACGTCAATTATGGAATGCAAATTTGGATGGGCACAGAATACGTGACCAGCAGACCTTATGATTCAAGATCGAGTGCCTTTGCTAATATTCATGGGGAAGCTTATAAAGCAGATGATGTGTTTTACATGGATGGGCTCGGCAAACAAAGACTTTATATCGTGCCATCACAATCATTGGTTATACTAAGAACTGGCAATAATTCAAAAGAATGGGATGATGCCAAATTACCGAATCTTTTTATTGAGGCATTAAAATGAAAATAGCAATTATTGGAGCTGCTTATACGGGTTTTGCTGCGGCAAAACATTTTAAAAAATTAGGACACACTATTACTGTGACCACCACCAAAGAATCCAGAAAAGAAGAACTAGAAGCGGTGTCTGATCATGTCAAAGTAATGGTAGGTAGTGATCAAGCGATGATGTCTGAACTGCTTCAAGATCAGGACATTCTGGTGTTAACTGTGGCAGGAGGAATGGTAGAAAAAGACGGTAAAACTGTCATGGACCCAGACCTTTACAGGGATGCTTACGTTGGCACTGCAAAAAGTGTTGTGGCTGCTCTAGAATTGGGCTGCTCACTTAAACAAATTATTTTTACTAGCTCACTAAATGCTTATGGGGATGGCAATGGCGAGGACAGCATTGATGAAACCACAGCAGCCAACCCTCTAAGTCCTTTTCAAGAAGTCTATATTGAAACTGAAGACTTATTAATGGGTCTAGCTAATGAAACCATGCCTGTTTGCATCTTCCGAACAGGAACCATTCACGGACCAAGTCGAGAATGGAAAAATCAATTAAAAATGATGGCAGGCCAACCTATTCCTTTTGATGGATCATCAGATGCAATGATTATTCATCGAGATGATGTTGTGCAAGCCATTGAGTTGGCTATCGAAAAAGAATTCTCAGGATTATTTAACCTATTCAATGAAGTGACGTGTACAAAATCAGAGTTTTTTGCAAAGGTCTGTGATGAACATGGATATGATCATGTGCAGTGGCTCAACCTAAGCCCGGGACCAAAAAATGTTTCCAATGAGAAAATTAAGAATCAAGGTCTTAATTTTCTTGATCCTGATGCCACCAGAGATGCTGAAAACCTACTTGATTAGTTTTTCAGGTAAGGCATAAGCAATCAGTTCATCACTAATTCCATTAGGGTAGTTCCACATATGCCCACCCGTAGCAATAACCACATACTGTCTGCCATTAGCCATATAGGACATTGGTGTTGCCATTGCTGATGTAGGGGCTTTAATCTCTAAAAGCTTTTCTCCAGTTTCGATATCAAATGCTCTAAAACGTTCATCGGCAGTTGCACCAATAAAAATGAGCCCGCCTGCTGTGGTAATTGCCCCTCCAGCGAATGGAGTGCCCCATTCAAAGCCAATCGGTAATGGGCTTAACTTATCAATTTTCCCAAAAGGTTTTTTCCATAAAATATTTCCCTCTACCATGTCAACTGCCACCAATAGTGACCAAGGGGGCTCTGTGCAAGGAGTGTATAAAGGAGATAATAGCGGCTTTTGCTCTAAGCCATACTTAGTCCCTTTGATTAGTCCTGGAGGTCCCATAGGGTTACCTGCCATAGGAGATTTAGCTAAGTTCTTATCAACATTCTCCTCAGGAATCAAGCGAACATAAAAAGGCACTTGGGACACCGGCACAACCAATATATTTCTTTCAGGATCAAAACTCCCTCCTCCCCAATTAGCACCTCCACCAACCTGTGGATACATAATGGTCCCCTGAGTCGACATTGGTGTAAACATTTCTCCATGTCGTGCACCAGCAATCATTTCTCGGCAAGCCTCACGCTCATAAGGTGTCACTCCCCAAGCATCATCAGGTGATATACCCTGTCTAACTAAAGGCGGCGGTCTAACTGGAAAAGGTTGGGTTGGCGATAACTGATCACCTGGAATTCCATCAGTTGCCACCGCCTTTTCTTTAATTTCAAAATAGGGTTCTCCAGTGTCTCTATGAAAGGTGTACACCATTCCTGTTTTTCCTAGTTGGATAACAATTGGCTCCTTACCTTTATTTGTGGTTACATCAACCAATAAGGGATGCGTTGGCAAATCCCAATCCCAAATATCATGATGGATAGTTTGAAAGTACCAAACCAGTTCACCTGTGCTTGCACGAATAGCCAATACAGAATTAGCATAACGATTGTCACCTGGTCTTAAGCCGCCATAAAAATTTGGTGCAGCACTGGCTGTGGGGATAAATACCAAGTCTCTTTTGCTGTCAACAGACATGGTTGTCCAGACATTTGCTCCACCAACAGTGTATGGCAAAGCGTCTTTCTCATCCTCATCCCTTACCAAGGTATCAAAAGACCATAAAAACTCTCCTGATACTGCATCAAATCCACGAACTGCCCCATTTACAGAACTCGCATCCTTAAATTTATTGCCGGTGCCACCAATAATTACCACCCCATTTACAACGGCTGGAGGTGATTTAAGTTGCATCGCCTTAATTTGATTAGTGGGTTCAATATTTTTTATATAAGGCAACACATTGACAATACCTTGGCTGCCAAATTCTGGGCAAGGTTTCCCTGTTTTTGCGTCAACTGAGATCAATCGTTTATCACTAGCAGCAAGAAATAAGCTGTGCGCACATATTTCACTCAACATTTTTTTGGGGTTTCTCCATTGAGCCACTCCTCTACAATTAAATCGGCCCGCAAAAGGTCTCAAATCAATTTTAGGATCGTAAAACCAAACCTGTTCTCCGGTAGCAGCATTCAGTGCGATCACTTCATTAAAGGGAGTGCAAAAAACTAAGTGGCCACCGACATCATTAGGCAAAATAATTGGTGTCACTTGAAAACCAACCAATTTTCTTAAAAAAGCCAACTGCTCTGGGATACGATCTAAATGTCCGGTTTTATATGTCCAAGCAACCTCTAAGTCCTTGACATTAAGGGTATTAATTTGATTAAGTTTAGAATATCTTGATCCACCCTCATCGCCTCCATACTGAAGCCAATCACTTTCTTTAGTAAGCCCAGAAGCTGTGATCACTAAACTGAATAATATAAAGTAAACAACTAGAAAGGATTGATGTGTGTGTTTCAAATGCATTAATTTAAAATATCATGTTTAAACGGTTAGAGTTAGTTTTTAACCACTAAAATTAATCATTAATTGAACATGTTTTCTAGTCACGCTTACTAATTCGCCAAATCCGACCAGCTACATCGTCAGTTAATAATATTGAACCGTCTGTTAACTCTGCTAAACCCACTGGACGACCATAAATCTCACCTCTGTCATGATTAGCAACAAAACCTGATAAAAACGATTGCACTTCACCGGTTGGGTATCCGTTTTCAAAAGGCACATAAATTAGGTCATACCCGGTTAACTGTGATCTAGAAACACCGCCTCTTCTAGCTATAAATGCCCCATGTTTATATTTCTGATTAATATTATTCCCACTGTGAAACAATAATCCTAGGGGCACAGAATGAGCCTCTAAAGCAAGATCAGGAACTCTTGATGTTGCCATTGCTTCTTTGGTCTTTTGTGGATTCATTTTTAATTGAGTCGGGTCAGGATAGACGCCAAAATAGGCATAAGGCCATCCATAAAAAGCCCCCTCTATAACCTCAGTTAAAAAGTCAGGGGGAAGATCTTCACCTAAACCGTCTCGCTCATTAACTGTGGTCCATAGGCGATTAGTTATAGGCTCAAATGCCAAGCCAACAGGGTTTCTCAACCCTGTAGCAAATAGTCTTTTTTCTTGTCCATCAAGATTAATTTCCCAAATAGCAGCTCTCGTTAAATCATCTGTGCCTTCTTCATTCACATTGGTTCCTGAACCAATGGCCACTAATATTTTATCGCGGTCCTGGTTTAAAATAAGATTCCTAGTCCAGTGATTATTAGGTGGTCCAGCAGGTAATGAAATTATTTTCTCACCATTGCCTTGAATTTCATATCCCTTAAAATCATATTTAATAATGGAATCGGTATTGGCTATGAATAATTCTTCATTCAGATACAGCATTCCAAATGGTTGATTGAGGTTGTCTAAAATTACCTTAACCTTAGGTTCTTTTTTTTGTAAATCAATATAAAGAATGTTGTTTGGTGATGGACCAAAAATATTCATTGAAGCTAATAATTTGACTGTTTCTGCTGGCATCCCTGGAAGAGATTCCGTTCTAGATTGAGACACCAATAAATCTCCATTGGGTAGTGCCAATAACCAACGTGGAAAACTTAACCCATCAATCAATAAATCAACTCTAAACTCCTCAGGGACACTCAGATTTATATTCTTACTTTTAATCAGCCCAGGCAAGCGAATCACAGTTGGTCCTACTGCTGGTAGATTGGGTGGTTGAGGGGTATTAGCTGACAAATCTCTGCCAAGGGTAATCGACATAAAAAAAGCAGTGACTATCAATACATAAGATTCTTTCATAATAAAAAACTGGGTAGGTTTCCCTACCCAGTATTATATCGAACAAGTTCTAAAAAAACCCAGGGTTTACATTTACATATATTGTTCTCTGTACCAATCGTTCATGTCGTCTCCAGTGGTTAATAAAACATCATCATGGCTTGCTATGTATTCAAAAGCACGCTTGAGATGTTTAAACTTATTGGGTTGTCCAACATGGAAAGTATGGAGACAAACAGGCATACACCTAGCATTCGTTGCACCCTCTTCATAGAGAACATCAAACTGGTCAATAATCATATCGCCAAATGACTCAGAAGAAATGCCGACTCCAGAATGTCCTAAAAAGCATGGAATATCATTCACTTCGACCGTATAGGGAACAGAAATTAAATTATTCTTAGGTGTATTGAATTTGAACGGGTGATCATCTGCTGTGTAATCACAAAGATATTCAACACCATTCTCTTCGAGGATTCTCGGGGTATTGTCAGTGTGAGTTAAGAAGGGGCTTAACCAGCCTTTGGTTTTTTTACCTAAAGCTTCCTCCATAGTCTTACAAACAGTACTAATGATCTCGCGCTCTTTGTCTTCAGGCAAAGGAGTATGTCCCCCCTGACCATCAGGTGCATTACCAATAAAATTGGCTGGTGCATTATTTATCCCGTGTCCAATGAAAGCCCAATCTCTGGCAAGTGATTCTTCAATTATCCTAGGGTACTCTCTGATGATTTCAGAATTAAGGCAAACGGTGCCTCTCATCCCAAGCTTATCCATTAATTCCATCATTCTCCAAAGGCCTACCCGGTTGCCATAATCTCTCCAACCATAGTTCAATGGATCCGGAGAAAAAGCAGCAGTGCCAGGTATCAGCGATGTACCCGCAATAGCTGCAGGAAAATGCTCTATATTGATATAAGGCATCAGTGCCACCCTAGCGCCATCAGGCAACTTGAAAGGCTCCCGATCAATGATCGGAACATAATCGTAATGTTTACTTTGTGTTAATTCGCTCATTATTACTCCTCTAATTTATATTAATTTTTTATAGGCTATTTAAATAACCCATGGCTTGTTCTTTACTAATAACATCTCCGTATTTCGCATTGATGTCAAATAAGTTTGCTTCATGAGGCCCTTCAGCTCTATCCCCTATGCACTCTCTTACACAGATGGGTCTGAATCCATGCTGCACTGTATCAACTGCCGTGGCTCTAATACAACCTGAAGTTGTGCAACCGGTTATGATCAGAGTATCAACACCCATGCCATTCAATGTCGAAACTAAAGAGGTACCAAAAAAAGCACTAGCATATTGTTTTACAATCACAACCTCACCTTCTAGTGGTTCCACACCTTCGCAGAACTCTGCGTAGGGATTACCCAGAACCAAATCTTTTAATACTGGCGCTTTTTTTATCCACACACCACCATCTTGAAGATGCGGTTTTGTGTACAAAACCCTTGTATGAATGATGGGGACGCTTTTGGATCTAGCCAGTTCCAATATGTCAGGCATTTGAGCAACGCACTCAATAACACCTGGAGCATATAAATCTGAACCTTCTGTTGTATAACCTTGTAATAGGTCTATGACTATTAATGCTGATTTTCTCCCAAAACCAAGTCCAGTGTCCCAGACACCAGCATAATTGTCTTCTGTCGATTGATCTGACATATTGAAATCTCCCATTGATTACGTCGACCGCTCCCAAACTTTTAGGGGCGAACCATTAATAATAGTAAATAATTAGCCTTTTGTTAATTGTTTGTTGTAATGAAATAAACCATAGGCTAATGAAATAAAAGCAACTGGGGCTGAAAAAAGATTAACTATCATAATTGATTGACCCACTGCAACATCACTTTGAAATAGATAATCGGTAATGAAACCAATACCTGTAGTGGCAATAACAGCCGTGAGTAAATTCATAAAAAGCATATAAATAGCAGCCATTTGTGCCCTCAGTTGATTCGGGGATATGACCTGTAAAATAATGGGGCCCACCGCTAGTGGCATACTGGCAAAAAAAACAAAAGGGCATAACAACGCTATTGTTATATCAAAGTTAGCTAGTGATGAAACAAAAAGAGAGAATGGGACGGGTAAAACAGCCGCCATTAAACCCACACGAAAGAAACTGTCTTGATAATTTTTACTTTTCAAATAATCAACCAACCAGCCACCAAACAACACACCTGAACTAGACAGGAAAAAAAGAATCAATCCTAAGACTCTTCCACTCTCAGCAATCGAGACTTCATGCACCCGTTGTAGATAGGTTGGGAACCAAGTAAACACAGTGGTTATAGGGATTGCTAACATTCCAAACCCAACAAAGACTGCCATGTAGACCTTCCAATTTGCAAACACAAATAAAACAGTGTTCTTAATAGAAACTGATTGGCCAAACTCTTCTTTCATTCCTGTTCTTTTGGGTTCTTTGACCGTTAACATCATTAGAGCCATTAGAACACCAGGTAAACCAACAACGATGAATGCAATTTGCCATGGCTGTAAGACTCCAATAATTGGCAGAGAAATAGAATCAGCATTAATAGCATAATTGACCACTATTCCGCCAATAATAAATGCAAGACCGCCGCCAAATAAGGCTCCAGATTGATACACAGCAATTGCACGACCAAGTTTATTTTGTGAAAAATAATCAGCAATCATTGAGTAAGCAGCAGGTGAAAGGGTTGCTTCTCCTACTCCAACGCCAATTCTTGCAAAGAATAAATGTGGAAAACTCTTGGCTAAACCACAAGCAGCAGTCATTAAACTCCATAAAAAGATGCCTACAGAAACTATTATTCTTCGACTCTTTTCATCAGAAAGCTTTGCTATAGGTATCCCAATAGCTACATAAAAAATAGCAAAAGCAAGTCCCATCAAAAGTCCCATTTGTGTGTCTGATATCCCTAAATCAGACTGAATTGGTATCACCAATAAACTCATAATAATTCGATCAACAAAAGAGAGTACATATGCTAGTAAAAGAATAATTACAGCATACCAACCGGCCATAGAATTTTTTGAAACGCTACTGATAGAAGCCTTTAGAGATTATTCACTTATTTTCTGTGATTTTATATACATTGCTATTTCTTCTAATTCTGAGTCAGGTAACCATGAAAAACTTGGCATCACTCCACCAGAAATTGAATCTTCAGAATTAGGCATTCGACCAGCATTTAGAAATTGTATGGTTTGCTGAATATCCATATTCTGCAAAAATAAAGAATCTTCCAGAGTAGCCCCTAGACCAGGAATTCCTTCAAGATTTGGGCCATGACAAAAACCACAACGCATCAAATAGGCTTGGCTTGAAATATCATCAGATTTAATATTACCCATGCCTTCAGTATTTACAGCATTAGCCTCTTCAACAAGATCATAACTTCTTGATGACATGCCAAAAGCTAGAACATTTGGAGTATTAGCGATGATAATATTTTGGTCTTCTGAGTTAACTATTGTTCCAGGTGCAGTCAAACTATATGATCCCATCGTCACAACTGCGACAAGTACAGAAGCTAAAACAACTGAGATTTGGCGAGAAGCATGAAGTCTTATCTTAGGTATAGAGTTGACTAAAGTAATAATCAAAATACTGGAACACAATAAAACACCAATGTGAAGAATAAAGACTAATGTCTCAGGTGACCATTGACTGCCTTGGTGATAAATATCAGTAATGTTGTTTGCAGACTGCAGAGAGCCTAATTTGACTGAAGAATATGCCCATTGTAAATCAAACCAATTTTGTATAGCTGTAAATAAACTTGCCGTAACAGCAAAACCAAGGGCGTACCCTGATTGTCTTAGGACCCCAAAAAGACCAGAAACCATTCCAGCTCTTTCAGGCGGTGCACTTGCCAGCATTAAATTGTTATTGGGAGAGAAAAACAACCCTGTCCCTGCCCCAATAAGAGCCATGGCAGGTAAAATTGATAGCACCGTTGAGTCTGCGTTTACCAAGAACAATAACGTATAACCAACACCGGTTAATATTGCTCCACTCATACATAGTTTTTCAGGACCAGCACGATCTGATAAATTTCCAGCTATAGGGCTGATTATGAGTGTGGCTAGAGCCGCTAATCCTAAAGCAAGACCTGCATCCCAAGCCTTCATTTCTAGGCCATTGATCATAATAATCGGCAAAATAAATAAATAGACAGGAAAACTAGCAAACACTGATGCAAAAGCAATTGAGGCTTTAGTAAAATCATTACTTTTTGTAAATAGTGACAAATCAATCAACGGGTCAGGGTGTTTTCTTTCCTGTTTAATAAACAAGTAGAACAGCACAAACCCTAAAGTAAATATAATCCAAACCAATGGATCAAGATGATTATCTTCAACAGGCAGTTTGTTGCAACCATACAAAATGCCGTAAAGAGATAAAGTTAAATAAACTGCGCCTAAATAGTCATAGGTTTGTTGTCGTTCTGAGAAACGAAACGGGTGCTTGAAGCCTAACGCTAGAAAAGCTAGCAGTATCGCCAAAATTGCAAATGGAATTCTTGCCCAAAAAATGGCAGTCCAATCATAGGCATCCAAAAGCCAACCAGCAAAAACAGGCCCCATAACAAACCCAACAGCATTAGCTGCTTGGAGGATGCCCAATGCACTGCCTCTTTTATCTGGCCCATACATGGCGGTGGCAATAGCAAAGGTTGTAGGAAGAAAAAGAGCCATGCCAAAACCTTGGATGAATCTGAGAATAATTAGAGTGTTAGCATCTGGAGCCCAAGCACAGGCGATCATAGCCAATCCATAAATTAAAGTGCCGATTTGGAAAAATCTTGCATGCCCATAACCGTCAGCCATTTTTGCTGCTAAAAGCATAGGTCCGCTCGCGGCAATTAAATAACCCAGAGCAACCCATACTATCTCACTGGTACTGGAGTCTAATTTATCGATCATGTCAGGGATAGCTATTGGGGTAAAACTTGAATCCAAACTTGCCATTACTGATGACAGAACCAGTGAAGACATAATCAGAAAGATACGTGCCTTAGATAGTTGCATTAATTTGAGTCTAATTAACTAATATTTAAATTAATAAATTTTAACGTCAGGAATTTTAAACAAGGATTTCCATTCTTTTGCGATAAGAAGATCCATGAGTCGAGATTCTTTGCCTTCTTGTTTCCTTTCCATTTCATACTGTAAGGTAATCAATGCTTCATCAACTGTTTCACCAAAAAGGCTCCTTAAATATTCTGTGGGAACTCTTGGGTCATCAGAAAACTCGCCATTCTCATCAAAGTTGGGAGGTAGCATTGGTGGCACATAAAATACATTTGGATCAGTACCATATTCTGGATGCAATGGTAGGGCCACTTTCCATTGATAAACTAATTCATTGATGGGTCCGTCTTCATCTTCTAAAAATCCAACAAATCTTAATCGCCCTGGGCATTGTCTTGCGCAAGCCGGAGCAACTCCTTCTTCCAATCGTGGAAAACAAAAAATACATTTCTGGGATTTACCGGTCACATAATTGAAATAGATTTTGTCATACGGGCAAGCTTTATTGCATTCCCTAATTCCTTGGCATTTATCTTGATCGATAAGGACAACCCCATCTTCTTCCCTTTTATAGATAGCACGAACCGGGCAAGCCTCTAGGCAAGCAGGTTTTGTACAGTGATTACACATCCGTGGCAAATAAAAATGATAGTTGTTGGGATAGTCACCCGAACTAGTGTCTTCATCCCAGTTAGAACCTTTACCTTTTTCCATAGGTGTTTCTTGCTGTAACCTGACTTCAACACCCTTAAAGTAAACCTCATCATGATTAAGAGGAACCTCTTCACCATGATCTTCTTTTGTCGGCATCAATCCGTCTCTATTCAAATTACCTTGATCATCAAAACCGCCGCCACCCTCTTCCCAATACCTTGGGTATCCAGGACCAGGTTTAGTCTCAACATTATTCCAAAGCATATGCTCTTGACCGGGTTCATCTGTCCATAATGACTTACAAGCCGTAGTGCAGGTTTGGCATCCAATGCACTTGTTCAGATCTATTACCATTGCTACTTGTCCCAAATCAACCTCCTGATTTGTCTTTTTGATTTATTGTTTCCTCTTGCCATTGAAGATCATGATTGAGGAATGATTCTAATTTTATACCAATTTTGCTATAGATATCATCACTTGATAATACTTTAATCGTTTTAACCAGTTTTGGCACCCAATTCATCAGATGTTTTGTGGAGAAATCTAATTGTCCAAGTTGGAATGACAGCTTGTCTTTTTTTACTTGTGATTCCCCAACAATAAGGAAATGCATAAACTCCAATTGAATTGATAGATGATCCATTTGCCATTGAAATTCATCATTCAGTTGATAACCAAAATATTCATAAAAACGCACAAGATCTTCTCGTAACTTAGCTGGTTGCATCAAAAATAAATCTTCGCGAATAGATGCTGGCGGCCCATTATCACCAACTTCAAATAAAGCACTGTATTGAGTCTTTAGTGTGGACTGCTCTTCTGCACAAAATTCATTGATGGTGCTTTCTAAATCAAAGTCAAATGGCAACGGTAGCGCTTGAATATCAATGAGTTTATCTTTTTGATTAATATCATGAGGTGAACTCATTAAAAGTGAAAAGAGGCTATAGGCTATTGATCTTGAAGCTGAGGTACTCTCAGAAAATCTTACTTCATCAAGACACAGCCGCTCCATAATATTATTTAAGCTGATTTCTCAAAATCGCAGGTAAAGTCTTTATACGTTTGATTTGGTGCAAACGCTAAAGGTTTATAGCCAAGATGGCCGTAATCACCTGCCATTGATGTCGGCTTGATTAAACCGCCTGTTGGAATAACCTCACCAAAATTCTTTTGGTTTTTAAACATTTTTGGATCCCAACCATGATACATAAAGAGCATGCCAGGTTGGATGCCAGAACTAACATGAGCCATGGCAAAAAATTCACCCGCAGAATTATAAATTCTGA
>JAPYQN010000026.1 GCA_029941465.1 Gammaproteobacteria bacterium | reverse complement strand
GCATATAGATTTAAGGAGAACTGAGTGGATAACACTACGATTAGAATTATGAATAGTTTTCTCATAACTCAATAATCATAACAAAAGATCACTCAAAGGCAGCTGTCTTAACCTTATAAACTTTACAAGGCTCTATAGTGTTACTAAAAATACTAGTGACTAATATCAAAAATTGGTAAGCCTAATTCTCTTAGTTCTTTTTCAGACTTATTGAAAACTTTTTTATAATGATAAAAGGGCACTGCAGGAAACAAGTGATGGATTGCATGATAGTTTTGCCATAACCAAATCCATGTTATGACTCTATCTAATTTAGGAGTAAACCTTATCACATTAGTATTGCCAAACCTTTCTTGATTATCATGGGGTATATGAACAAAGTAATCAAAAAACAAACCAAGTAGAAAAGAACCCATTAACGATGGGAAAACATAACTGACCAGAAAGAAATACCAAGGCAGTGTTGTCACATTTGTAATCACGACCAGAATAGCGATTGGTATTAAGTTTTCTAAACTGCCCTGAATGTAATTTCTTTTAGTATCTGTAGTCGGATGATTCCAGTTCCTGATGGCGTAAGGTTCATTTTTGAAAAGGATCAGTGTACACCTCAGAATAACGCTCAATGGATTGTCAGCTTTTACAAAATAATCGGGGTCTAATTCTGAATCATTTGTGTGTTTATGATGAAGCAAATGATCCCATTTATGCATGGTGTATGAAAACAACAAAAATGTTGCTGAAATAACCCCTACCACAGGATTTACCCATTTGAGTGACTGATGCTTTCCAGAAATATTTCCATGCACTGATTCATGCAAAGGGGTATAAATCATATAAAATAGGTATGCGGTAAGAAGAGCATGCAACCAAAGACTTATTTGATCGGTAGCGTAGAGGTATTGAAGCAATATAACGCCGCCGCAACCAAAAAGTAAAATCATAATAGTTAAGAAACCAAAACCACCAAAATGATCTTTCGCCTGATTTACACAGAAGTTTAAACTAACAGTATTAGTGCTCATATATATAATTACTTTATAGAGATCTCTCAGGTTAACAATCAGAACTTGCTAAAGATTTTGCCACCACATCTACCTAGTTATCCCTATTAAATATATAGCATCAATTTTTATATAACCTATAATTCAAAGAGAAGGAGCGGCTGCCCAAGCTCTACAAACTTCACAAACTCTATAGTATTACCAAAGGTGAATCACTTGGAAGAATTCATGCGATGTTAATTCTCATATTTGAGATACTTGGTGTATCTTATAAAAAAGGTTAGCCATTTTGGGCTAAATAATTTTGCAGAAGAAATATGAAAATATCTAGATTGTTATGTTTAATTGGACTACTGACATTTAATGTTTTTGCCAATGATTTACCAACTGATGGTGAATTTCAAATCAACTACCCTAATGGAAACACTTATCTCACAGGCGAGCTTAAGAATGACAACAAGCAGGGAACATGGAAATTCTATTTCGAGAATGGAAAGTTACAGGCTATCGAGAAATATGATGATGGAAGACCTGTAGGTATTTGGAAGTACTATAATGAAAACGGTAAACTCTCAAAGCGGATTGATCAATTAATGGGAGATTCAGACCAGTGTGATTTTTCTAGCAATGGCAAAGCTTTCGGGTGTGGTGGAGCCGAAAGAACTAGACCATATGATTGACATGAAAAAAATTAAACAGGAGAACTAAATGATACAAGGACATTGCGAGTGTAATCGCATTACTTATGAAGCAGATTGTGAAATTTTGGACTTTTCTCATTGTCATTGCTCACAGTGCAGGCGTCTACATGGTGCAGCCTACGCAACTTTTGCTGCCGTTGAAACTGATAAATTTCGATATCTATCAGGTGAAGAAGATATCAAAATATATTCCTCATCAGATAACCATGAGCGTGTATTTTGTGGTAACTGCGGTTCAAACATTCTCGTCAGCCTCGAGGACTATCCTGAGATTCTTTATCTTTCTATGGGAGCTATTAATGGAAACCCAACTCATCCAGAGGCATACCACATTTTTGTAGGCTCAAAAGCACCATGGCATGAAATAAATGACGGTTCTGTGCAATATGATGAAAATCCGCCAGAGCTTTGAACGTTAAGAATCTTAGATATAGAACAAGATAGAACACTTTAGGATAAATAAATTACAGGAGAATTTTAATGCCCGAAATAAAAGTACAGCATCAGTGTGCCTCAAAAGACGATTTAGTTTTAACAGAATCATTTGGCGAAGCTATTGGTCCTTTGTCAAAGCAAACCGATAGTTGTTTTTTTGAGGAAGGAAATTTAATCTCAGGGACTTGGGAGTGCGAGCCAGGTAAATTGGAGTTGGCGCTTGAAGTGACTGAGTTTTGTCATATATTAGAAGGACATTGGGTACTTACTTCGGAATCAGGACAAGTCACCGAGGTAAAAGCAGGGGACAGTTTTATTTTTCCAAATGGATGGAAAGGTGTAGCTGAGGTTAAGCAAAAGCTGCGAAAAGTTTACATGATGATTCTTTAACTACTATAAGGAGATTGTAGAGATGGCTGATATTTGTCCAGTTTGTGATAAGAAGATCGCCTCCATTAATTTTAATACGATTCAGGGAGTAGATATCCATGACACATGTATAGCAGCATTTTCCAAGAATCCTGAATTGTTTGGTGGGAAAGCAATTGAGAAAACAGAAAATGCTGATGATCTATTTGATTTAGACCTCTTTCCAGATAATGATAAAAGCGTACATGTAAAAAGCTTTAATATGCCTTTTTTAGACATGGTTATGTTTATGGTCAAATGGGCAATAGCATCAATTCCTGCTTTTATTATCTTGTTCATCATTGGCGCAATTTTTACTACTATATTTGGTGTTTCTTTACTGAGTATTTTTAAATGAAAAAACTCCTATTCATATCAGCACTAATGTTCAGCTTTAGTGGTTGGGCAGATGAAGATAACATCACTGAAGTCCGGATCACAATGTCCGATGGTATCCAGTTAGCAGCAGATATTTACTGGCCCGCTGGGGCTGATAAAAACGATCGTTTCCCAATTTTGTTAGAATATCTTCCCTATCGAAAGGATGAGAGCCGAGCTCGTAGTTATTCCCTGTATTCTTATTTCTTAGAACACGGTTACCTTGTTGTCCGTGTTGATATGCGAGGTACGGGTAATAGTGAAGGAATGGTCATTCCTTATGAGTACTCAGATATAGAATTAGACGATGGTGAAGAGGTAATCGACTGGTTGTCACAACAGGGATGGTCAACTGGTAGCGTAGGCATGTTTGGCATCTCCTGGGGAGGGTTCAACTCCATACAGATGGCTATGCGTAACCCACCAGCCTTAAAAGCATTCGTCGCCTTGATGGCGACTGAATATCTATATCAAGAAGATGTCCACTATATGGATGGCATTATGCATACGGATTCCTGGATGATGGGCAATGACCTCTATAATGCATTGCCAGGCGCACCTGATTTCAAGATGGATGAAGAATGGTTAAGAAATCGTTTCAATGTAAAACCAAGTGTGTATAAATATATGCGTCAACAGCGTGATGGTGAATTTTGGGATCGGGCCTCTGCTCGTGGAAAATATGATTTAATTAAGGTACCCGGCTATCATATTGGCGGCTGGTATGATGGATATCGCAACAGCTTACCGCGGATGTTAGAAAATGTTCAGGCTCCTGTGAAAGCAATGATTGGGCCGTGGGACCATGATTTTCCACATAATGCGGCACTGCAACCCCAAGTTGAGTGGCGAGCCGAGGCAGTTCGTTGGTTTGATCAATGGATGAAGGATATAGATACAGGGATTCTAGAAGAACCAGATTTTGTAGTTTATATTCGAGATTATCATCCTCCTGATGATTCTCTAGAGAGAATTCCAGGGTTTTGGCGATGGGAAGAGGGTTGGCCAATCAACAGAATTGAAACTCAGACTTGGTATGCTCAAGCAAATCATAAATTATCAAGTATCTCAGGGGTAAATGACGAGCATACATTAGAGAACATACCTTCCATTGGCTTGGAAGGAGGTGGTCCAACTATGTGGTGGGGCAGTATTCCATCGGATCAACGCCCTATGGATAAAAATAGTTTGGTATACGACTCTGAGGTACTTGTTGAGCCAATTGAAATTCTAGGGAGACCTCTAGCAAAACTTCATGTATCCGCTAATGCAAAACGTGCTAACTGGGTAGTCCGAATTTCTGATATCGCACCAGATGGCCAAATTACTCAGGTGGCAGGGGCAGCTTTTAATGGAACACATAGAAATTCTTCGCGTGACCCTGAAGATATAATTCCGGGTGAAAAATTTCCACTCAATATTCAGTTACATTTTACATCATGGATCTTTAATGAAGGGCATAAAATTAGAGTGGCGATCAGTAATGCAATGTGGCCGATGTTGTGGCCATCTCCTTTACCAGTAAAAACTTTATTAGAGATTGGCGGAGCAAATGGGGCGTATATAGAGTTACCCATAATGCCTTCTGGTAAGATAAAAACACCTGAGTTTGAACAACCTTCAATAGGACCAAAATTAAAAGGTTATGAAGTATTAGATGCTGGCAATGTAACTGGTTATGCAGCGATCAACTCAATTCAGCACGACCCAGATACCGGTGAAGAGTTTGGTATTGCAACCAATACAGGAGCTACTCAGTATCCTTGGGGAATTGAACGTTTTGAAGAAGAGATTGAACATCGAACTTCTGATAAAAATCCTGCATACACTTCTGTTGTAGGGCGATACAAGATAACCGAGGAATTGAAAGATCGGACTCTGGATTTTGAACAGAATGTAGAGTTTAGAAGTGATCCAGAGAACTTTTATTTAAGTTTCCATCGTTGGGTCTCCATCAACGGTGAGCTATATAAGGAGAAAGTTTGGCAGGAAGTCATACCTAGGGATTTTCAGTAGAAAAATCTAAATAATATCTTTTACCTATTTAAAAGGAAAAAAATGAAAAAAATAACCCTAATAACATTGGTTTTTTGCTTGAATTATTTATTCGAGTTTGGAGTGAATGCAGCTATGCCAGGTATGGCTGGAGATATCCAACGATCGTATGCCAATACTGGGTTTGGACGCGTTCACTACTGGGAGATTGGTCAGGGACCTACACTATTAATGTTCCATCAGTCTGGTCAAACATCTACAGAATTCTTAGCTGTTGCACCTTTATTGGCGGACACCTATAAAGTTATTGCAATTGATCTACCCAACCATGGTCAATCAGATACCTCAGATCATGAACTGACAATGGACGAATATGCCGATGCGGTTATAGATGTACTGGACAGTATAGATATAGTTCAAGCTCACATGTTAGGTCAGCATGGAGGCGCTGCAGTGGCCATTAATCTTGGTATACGCTATCCAGAACGAGTAGGGAAAGTCATTTTATCAGGCGCAGGCCGTGATGAAGATATCAGTGAAGAGACATTAGAGAAGCTCTTAAATACACCTATGACACGTGACTTTCCCATAGATTTCGAAGGGGAATTTCTTGAAAAGACCTGGTCAGTTTATCGGAAGATGAGTGCAAGCAATACTCCTCCAGAGGTAACTTTTCAGCCCTTCCTTAGTAGCTTGACTCTGCGCCAAAGACGCTATGATTTGCATTACGCGGTGTATCGTTATTCCCCAAATCTTAATGAATTTAATAAAGAAACACTATTGCTTGAGGCTGAAGAGGATATATATGCTGGAGATGTGGCAGGATTACAGCGAAGAATTTCAGGCAGTATTTTACAAAAAGTACCGAATTGTGGAAGTTGGCAGTTTTTTGAGCAACCTGAACTACATGCGAAGATAATTCGAGAGTTTCTAGACTAATAAATACAATTAAATTACCTATTCACTTCTTTAACTTTGATGCCAAGTATAAAGGACTGAACAATCCAAAGATGAAAAAACTATTCCTAATATCCAGTCGCCAATAATAAAAAGAGAAAAAAATTAAAAAATTAAATCTTATATCCTTGCTGTATTTATTCACTCAACAGGTTGAGAGCTCAGAGCAATCAATAATAGGTTATTGGTTAACTCCTGAATCTATAGTTGAAATAAAATATTGTGGAGATCTACTTTGTGGGCAAATAAAAACTATTTTTGTTGAGAAAGGAATTGATCCCAACACTATTCTTGATAGTAATAATATTAAGACTGACTTACGATCAAGATCCTTAATAGGCATTAATTTATTAGAGGGTTTTAAAAAAGAACTGGGTTCCAACAGTATCCTAAGAGGCGGTCGAATTTATAATCCAAGGGATGGTAAAACTTATAAATCAAAATTAGAACTTCTAGACAATGGTAATATAAGAGTTGAAGGTTGCATTTTATTTATTTGTGATGGAGAAGATTGGCAACCAATGATAGTAACGCTTAATCCTGATGGGACACATACTGCTGTACTTAAAAATAATCCTTAATGAAATAAATATCTCTATTAAAAGAAGGGAGTGAATTTATGAATGAAGTCACAATCATACCTTTAGCTAATTTATTGCTTGGTTTTTTACCAGTGATCTTATTAATTACAGTGATGAAGTTTTGGGGACTTAATGCCTTACAGTCAGTGTACGCAAACTTTAGAATGCTCATACAGCTTTTATTAATTGGTTATGTTCTTACCTATATCTTTGAAACTGATCAACCCATTATTGTTTTACTTGTGGTCTTGTTCATGATTCTGATGTCTTCTTGGATTGCTCTTCGCCCACTTCAAGAACGAGGAATTAAAGCCTTCATGATTGTCGTCGTATCATTAGGGTTGAGTGGCTTGGCTGTTTTATTATTGATTAGTCAGTTAATAGTTGAATTGCCCAGATGGTATGAACCGAGTTTTGTCGTACCAATAGCTGGAATGATTTTTGCTAATAGCATGAACACAGTGAGTTTAGCTGGTGAACGGTTTTCCATAGAGCGACTGAGAGATAAAAATTACCATGAAGCTAGAAAAATAGCCTTAGAAACTGCAATGATTCCTCAAATTAATGCTCTTTTAGCTGTTGGCTTGGTTTCACTTCCAGGAATGATGACTGGTCAAATATTATCTGGCATTGAGCCACTGACAGCAGCCAGATATCAGATCATGGTAATGTGCATGATATTTAGTACGGCTGGTTTATCAGCAGTAACATATATGAGCTTTAAGAAATTATAAATATAATAAAAAAGGATAAAGGAGTAGAAAATGGCAGCTAATATTGGAGGATATATTTCAATTGGTACGAATGATTTAGAAGCAGCTAGGGAATTTTATGACAAAATTTTTGAGCCAATGGGTATCAAGAGTTTTAGAGGTAATGATAGAAGTTATTTCTATAGATTCGAGAAAACAGACACTTACTTTGCTATTTTTGTTCCCTTCGATGGTAAAGAAGCCACTGTCGGCAATGGATCCATGACAGGTATTACGTTTGATTCTAGTGAGGAAGTCGATCAAATATATCAGATAGCTATTGAATCAGGGGCAATAGATGAAGGTAAACCAGAGCAAAAAATGGCCACATTTTATGGTGGGTATGTCAGAGATTTAGATGGAAATAAGTTAGTTTTCTGTAAAATGGGATAACTATCTATTCAAATGCAACTTTTTCTAAATAGTTAAAGTATATATTAGAAGAAATAATATTTAATCTTGGATTCTTATGAAAAAAATACTTAAATTCTTAAAATACACAGTCATCACATTTATCACCATTTTTGGTCTTTATCTCATTAATCTTTTCCTGATGAAACCAATATCCATTGATCATTATTTGGGTAAAGAAATTGTAATGGAGATGCTTGATTCACCTGAAACAATGACATACCTGGGTATATTCGACCGGTTTAACTTTATCACTAATCATCAATCTAAACTCTCAGATGATGGGCTTGAGGATTTAAAAGAGGAACTTGAAGAAATGCAACAAGCCAAAGAGATCTTGGAAAGATATGACGATTCAAAACTTAGTCAACAACAAAGCATTACAAAGAAAATCGCTCTATTTGATCTTAATAACAATATTAAACACCTAGACCAATTCCCTTTTCACCAATATCCGTTAAACCAGATTGGTGGTATACATTTGAATATAATTCAGTTTATGACTGACGTTCACCCCATCAGAAGCAATAGCGAAGCAGAAGCTTATATTGACCGACTGAATATGCTTGATAAAGTGTTTGAATCTAAAATGGAAATTTTAAACGCCCAAAAAGAAGCAGGCATTTTCCCACCTAGATTTGTTTTTGATCATGTGATCAGACAGCTAAATGAATTTTTAGAGAGTTCCAAAGGCAGTAATCCAATTAGGGATGTTTTTCAAAGAAAAATAAGCGAAATTGATCTGAGTGAGGAAACACAAACTGAACTGATGAATGATTTAGATGTTGCAATGCAAGATAGTGTAAAACCTGGTTTTAAAATTCTATTGGGCTTCATGATGGAAACACTGCCCATGGCGAACCCCAATGATGGTGTATGGTCTTTGCCAAATGGTGATGAATTCTATGCCCTAAGACTCAAAGCTCAAACCACAACAGATTACACAGCTGAGGAGATTCATAACATAGGATTGACTGAGGTAGATAGAATTTCTAAGAGAATGCAGACCATTCTTGCTGAACTTAAATACGGAGATAATCTTAATGTTGGCGAGACGATGAATAAACTTAATGAAGATCCACAATTTCTCTATGCAGATACTCCAGATAGAAAATCAATTGTGGTCAAAGACTATAATGATATCGTCGAGGAGACCTGGCTAGCTGCAGCTGATTCATTTCATAAAATGCCCGAATCAAAGGTTGAAGTAAGGGCAATTCCGGAATACTCAGAGCAGAATGAAGCTGGTGGTTATTATATGTCCCCTGCATTAGATGGTAGTAGACCCGGTGTTTTTTATGCCAATCTATATGATATCAAGCAAACACCAACTTACAGCATGAGAGCACTTGCTTTTCATGAAGCCATCCCAGGGCATCATTTACAGAATGCGTTAAACACGGAAAATAAGGAACTGACATTATTCAGAAAATTTGGCTACTACACTTCTGCTTTTGGTGAGGGCTGGGCACTTTATTCTGAAAGATTATCACTTGAACTTGGTATGGCTCAATCCCTTTATGATGAATTAGGCGTTTTACAAAGTGAGTTGTTTAGAGCCGTTCGATTAGTCGTGGATACTGGATTACATTATAAAAGATGGACTCGTGAAGAAGCCATAGATTATATGAAAAAAACTACGGGAATGTCTGACGTAGAAGTTGTCACAGAGATCGAAAGGTACATAGTTTGGCCAGGGCAAGCCTGCAGTTACAAAGTTGGTATGCTAAAAATTCTAGAGCTTAGAGAAAAAGCACAAGCAGAAATGGGCGATGATTTTGATATTCGAGACTTTCACTCAGCAGTTCTTGATAATGGCGTGCCACCATTATTTATTGTCGAAGAACTTGTTAATACCATGATAAACACAACCAATTAGGTAACTATTGAAGGAAATAATGAGTTCTAAAACTTCTGCATTGGTTATGGGAGTTGGTCCTGAGGAAGGGTTAGGGGGCTCTCTTTGTAAGCGGTTTGCTAAAGAAGGAATGACCGTTTTTGTTTGTGGTCGAACACACAAGAAAGTTGAGAACTTGTGCACAATTATCAATAACACTTCTGGAGATGCAATTCCTATAGTAGCTGATGTTACCAATGCAGATGATGTCATTAATATGATGAAAGTTATTAGTAAGAGCAATTTACCTCTTGAATTGGCTGTCTATAATGCCGGCAATAATCGTCCTGAATCATTCTTGGATGTTACCCCAGAAGTGTTTGTATCGATGTGGCAAGTGTTATGTTTCGGAGGGTTTTTAACTTCACAAGCAATTCTTAGATTAATGATTGAACAGCAGGAGATGACTTCCAAACAGTCTTTATTTTTTACAGGGGCATCGGGTTCAATTAGAGGTAAGGCAGGTTTTTCATCGTTTGCTTCAGGGAAGGGTGGCCTTAGGATGTTAGCTCAATCTATGGCTAGAGAATTTGGACCAAAAGGCATTCATGTAGCTCATATCATCATTGATGGTGTTATTAAGGGAGACAAGGTCGTTAAAGGTTTTTCAGAGTATGCTAAGAGCTTAGGTGAAGATGGGCTTCTTGATCTAGAAGCAATCGCAGATAATTATTGGCATCTTCATCAACAACACAAAACCGCTTGGACTCAAGAAATTGATTTGAGGCCGTTCAAAGAAACCTTCTAAAATGACCTATTTTTTATTGGCCATATTTATTGGTGTGTCTCTTGTCATAAATCAAGCAGCCATCAGTCTAATATTAGGCATATGCTTTTCTATAATAAACAATAGATATTCCCTAACTTCAGTCAAGGTCGATGGCACTAGTTTTCTAAAAGCAGGAATAATTTTATTAGGAGGTACAATCAGTCTGGGTTCTGTTTCAGAAATCAGTTTAAATTATTTACCTCTTGTCTCATTGTATGTTTTGATGATTTTCTTGGTTGGGTTTTTGCTTGGGCGAGTCCTAAAAGTAGAAAAGAAGCATCTAATCCTTCTGGTTGCAGGGACGGCTATATGTGGTGGGACCGCTATAGCATCATTAGCTCCAGTCATTAAAGCTAAGACTGAAGAGTTAGTGTCTTCAATCAGTCTTGTTTTCTTACTTAATCTGTTGGCTATTATTTTGTTTCCGCTCATTGGTCAATACTTGGGTATGTCAGAAAAAGACTTTGGGATATTTGCAGCATTAACAATACATGACACAGCCTCTGTTTTAGGTACAGCTAGTATATATGGGGAGGAATCAGTGGTGTATGCGAGTGTTATTAAATTAGGGAGGACCTTATGGATCATTCCTATGATTTTATCTTTCAGCCTTTATTTTAAAAATAAAGACGACGAATATGATTTTCCTTACTTTATTATTTTTTTTCTTGTGTTTGTTTTATTGGGTACATTCATTGATTTAAATCAAGACATCCTGATTATGATAAAAAAAATTAGTAGTGCTTTATTTTTGCTTGGGTTATTTTTTATCGGTGCTCAGTTTAATTTAAAAACACTTAATGAACTCACTATTCAACCCGTTATTTTTGCTATTACCTTATGGTTAATCATCATAATTACCACGCTCCTCATATTTTATGTCTGAAAGAATTATTATTGTCGTGCAGGATCATATCCATGCGGCTCTGTGGCAGGAACCTCAGGATATATATGCAGTCAGCAAATAATTAAACAAGCAACAGAATAAATTTATATAAATAATTGATATATTTATTATTTTGGTTTTATTAAACTGTTCAACCCCAAATGAGATGTATGAGTATTATTTGAATGAGAGAACAAATATATAATATAAATGTTGTAGCTAAGGAGAAATTGCCGTCTCCAAAAGCTCTAAAGTCAACTTTGCCATTGTCAAAAGTTGCTAGGAAGACTGTGTTGGATTCTAGAAGCAACTTAATGTCTATTCTTGATGGTAAAGATAAGCGTCTCGTTGTTGTTGTTGGTCCATGCTCAATACATGACACAGACTTAGCACTGGATTATGCACATCGTTTAAAAGCTCTAGCTGCTCAAGTTGAGGACCAGTTTCTTATTTTAATGAGGGTTTACTTTGAAAAACCAAGAACCACAACCGGTTGGAAAGGGTTAATTAATGATCCAAATATAGATGACTCCTTTCAAATAGATAAAGGTGTCCATATAGCAAGATCATTGCTCATTCAGCTTAATGAAATGGGTTTAGGGGTTGCTACTGAAGCTCTAGATCCTATTATGCCTCAATACTTAGGTGATATAACAAGTTGGACAGCCATTGGAGCAAGGACTGCAGAATCACAGACTCACAGAGAAATGGCTAGTGGATTATCCACTCCTGTTGGATTTAAGAATGGAACGGACGGGTCATTATCGGTAGCAATTAATGCCATCAAATCTTCAAGACAATCCCATCATTTTCTCGGTCTTAATGAAAAGGGAAGGGTAACTGTTTACGAAACAAAAGGTAATAAATACACCCATGTTGTGCTCAGAGGAGGGGTTAAGCCTAATTACGATATAAGAAGTATTCGTGCATGTGAAAAGCAACTTGCAAAAGAAAAATTACCCCAACGTATTATGATTGATTGTAGTCATGGTAACACTAACAAGGACTATACTTTGCAGCCAAAAGTTGCTCAATATTGTATTAATCAAGTGCTGAAAGGTAATGACTCTGTAATTGGTTTAATGCTAGAAAGTAATATTCATGAAGGTAATCAAAAGATAACCAAAGATCTAAAATACGGAGTATCACTCACTGATGCTTGTATTAATTGGGAGACCACACAAGATTTACTCTTACAACTGGCAAAGAGACTCAGAGCTAAATGATGTGCTAGTATGAGTTCTATGAAAAGAGAATTTAATAGTTTTGAAGAGTTTTATCCATATTACATAGATGAGCATAAAAACAAGTACAACAAGCTGTTGCATTTCATAGGCACATGGATGTTTCTTTCTTTTATTATTGCTCTGGTTATTACCGGTGAACCAAAATATATCTTCTATGCTTTTTTGTCAGGGTATGCTTGGGCATGGACAGGCCATTTTTTTATAGAAAAAAATAAACCTGCCACATTTTATTTCCCTGTCTATAGTTTGTTTGGTGACTGGAAGATGTTCACAGAAATTCTTCAAGGTAAGCATAAGATTTTTTAAAGCGAATTTAATTATCCATGAGTATCGATTTATTTGATATAAGGTCTCTTCTAAGCGAAGAAGAGCAAATGGTTAGTGATAACGTCTCCCGATTTGTCAATGACAATGTTAAACCTATTATCCAAGAATGCTTTGAGAAACATGAATTTCCACATCAATTAATACAACCGATTGCTGATCTAGGGTTATTAGGTAGCTCCATAGAGGGTTATGAGTGTGCTGGAATGAATGCCATTAGTTATGGTTTGATCTGTAAAGAACTTGAGAAAGGAGACAGTGGAATAAGAAGTTTTGTGTCTGTCCAGAGCAGTTTAGTAATGTACCCCATACATGCTTTTGGTAGCGACCAACAAAAAGAACAATGGTTACCAAAATTGGCAAAAGCTGAGGCTATTGGTTGTTTTGGCTTAACTGAGTCTCAGGGAGGTTCAGATCCATCCAACATGAAAACACACGCTAAAAAAGACGGCGATGATTGGATTATTAACGGCTCAAAAATGTGGATAACGAATGGCTCAATTGCTGATTTAGCATTAATTTGGGCCATGACTGATGAAGGAATTAAGGGGTTTTTAGTGGAAACAGATACCCCAGGTTTTACAGCAAATGAAATTGAAAATAAATTCTCACTTAGAGCATCTGTTACTGCAGAATTGTTTTTAGATAATGTTAGGGTCCCAGATGATAATGTCCTGCCTGGAGTCATCGGATTAAAAGGTCCTTTAAGTTGCTTAACTCAAGCGCGATATGGGATCTCATGGGGCGTTATAGGGGCCGCTGAGGCCTGCCTTGAACAGTTAATTGAATACACCCAGACCAGAGTATTATTTGATAGAACTTTAGATGAGAATCAGGCTATTCAGATTCGACTCGCTGATATGCAAAGAAGAATAGTGACATCAAGTTTGTTGTCATATCGACTGGGTCAACTCAAAGATGAAGGTAAAATGGATCCCACTCAGGTCTCATTAGCAAAATGGAATAATGTTCGTATGGCTCTTGATGTAACAAGAGACGCCCGAGATATGCTTGGGGCTTCAGGGATAAGTGCTGAGTATGTGCCAATAAGACATATGCTTAATTTAGAAAGCGTTATTACATATGAAGGTACAGAGACCATTCATCAACTTACTGTCGGTCGGGGATTAACCGGTAAGAACGCCTTCTAATCAGACGATTTCTGCTTCATTTTAAAAAACAGATCAACTATATCGTTAGCAATCTTGGTTGCATTAATCTCATTAGTATTACAAAAAACAGCAGTTGAAAAAGACAGTTCTGGAAATCTTGTATAGTAAGCCAAGTAGCCGACCCATGAGCCTGAGTGTGACCACCTTTTATAACCATTATAATAGGCAAGGTTTTGTGCAAAAGCATAAGTTTGTTGATTCCTTTGTTCTCTACTCATCTTTTGATTTCTTTTCTTTACCTTGGTTTCGGCATAAGTTTTTTCCATTGTCTTAATCAAAGATACATCAGCTCCACCCAATTTATTGTCAT
Source organism: Gammaproteobacteria bacterium (assembly GCA_029941465.1). Taxonomy (GTDB): domain Bacteria; phylum Pseudomonadota; class Gammaproteobacteria; order Steroidobacterales; family UBA11654; genus CACPJA01. Next base: position 3,559 of record JAPYQN010000026.1, on the reverse strand, counting down.
AAAAGTTTTGATCCCATTTAATGAAATCATTAAGTGAGGTATGTACACCTCCGTCTCCAACCCAACTTAAATTAGTCATGTTAATTTTATACTGGCCTGATTTACCTTTTATCGGTGAATAAGCATCGGCTCTATTTTTTACAATTAAATTTACATCATCATTAAAAAAAGTATCGTTCATCTCCAAGGGGTTAAAGATTTCTCGTTCTGCTAATTCTCTAAGACTTAACCCGCTTAGATTTTGAGCAACTAAAGCTAAAAGTGCATAACCGGTATTGCTGTACCAAAATTTTCTTTCAGGTTTTCTAATAAGAGGCAGAGTTTTAATTAGTGCATGAAATTCATCATTAGTAAGATAATCTTCATTTCCCCATCGAAACTCTTCATCAACAGCATTTCTAAAGCGACCAGGATAGTCCATGTATTCATAATCACCCAATCCACTAAAGTGATGTACCATCTGATTAATTGTAACTTTTTCGCCATAATCAATTAAATCAGGAATGTGCTTCTGCATTTCATCTTCAAATGTCAATAAGCCTTTTTCTTCAAGGATAGCAATGGTCATAGCAGTAAATTGTTTACTGATTGATCCAATTCTAAAAATCGAGTTTTCATCAATGCTTATATTATTTTCAAGATTGGCTAACCCATAACCCCGTTTATGAATATATTTACCGTTATTAATGACTCCAACCGCACAACCAGGTCTGCCATCTCTGTTATCAAAAAGACTATTAATGGCTTCTGATAGGTCATTCTCCTCCGCACTATAAGCGAAAGGATTGCATAACACGATATATACAAAAACAACGATTATCTTGAATTGGTGTTTCATTTCCTCTGTAATGTCTTTATCATTTCTTTTCATTTATAAATAAGCCTAAAACATATTATGATTAATTTAAATAAAACCATTATTTCTTTTCTTATTGTCCTCATCTCTTTCTCAACTCTTGCTAATGAGGATCTTCCTGAAATTAAGTATGAAAAATTTACTTTACCTAACGGACTAAGAGTCATTGTTCATGAGGACAGGAAAATTCCTGTGGTGGCTGTTAATGTTTGGTATCACGTTGGCTCAAAAGATGAGCGCCCAGGTAAAACTGGCTTTGCACACTTATTTGAACATCTAATGTTCAATGGTACTGAGAACTACAACAACGAATATTTTAGCCCATTTCAGCAAGTTGGTGCTACAGATATGAACGGGACGACCAATAATGATAGAACCAATTATTTTGAAAATGTTCCCACCCCCGCTCTTGATTTAGCTCTATGGATGGAATCAGACCGTATGGGGCATTTATTAGGAGTGGTTAATGAAGAAAAGTTAAGCGAACAAAGAGGTGTAGTTCAGAATGAAAAACGACAGGGCGAAAATCAGCCTTATGGCAGAGTTTTCTTGCAAGCATCAAAATCAACATTTCCAGTTGGCCATCCATATTCATGGACAACCATTGGTTCACTTGAAGATTTAAGCGCAGCAACTCTCGAGGACGTTCAAAACTGGTTTAAAACATATTATGGTCCAAATAATGCAGTGTTATCTTTAGCTGGAGATATCAATGCCGATGAAGCCAAAGAAATTGTCACTAAATACTTTGGTGATATACCTCCAGGCCCATCACCAATCAAGAAGAAAAAATGGATAGCTAAGCGGTCAGGCGAGAAAAGAGAAATTATGTTTGATCGTGTTCCCAACACTAGAATTTATAAAGTATGGAACACACCTGAAATCGGATCACCTGAACACTCACACTTTGAATTAATGGCAAGTCTATTGACTGGAGGTAAGAATTCATCTTTATATCAAGAGTTAGTCTACAAAAGACGACTGGCTACAAGCGTATCAGCCTTTTATTATGATCGTGAACTTGCGGGTCAATTTTGGATTGCTGTAGATTTAGCTAATGGACAATCACTTGCAGAACTTGAAGCTGCTCTTGATGACACTCTGTCTGAGTTTATTAAGCGAGGCCCTAATGCAAAACGACTAAAAAACACAAAAACATCAATTCGTGCCTCATGGATAAAGGGGCTACAAAGAATAGGAGGATTTGGAGGAAAATCTGATCTTCTTGCATATTCTGAAGTGTATTCTGGTGATCCAGGTGCCTATCTAAAGTTTATCAATGACATGATGGAAATCACTAACAAAGATATTAAAACCACAGCAAGTACTTGGTTAACTGATGGAGCTTATGTGTTAACTGTGGTTCCTGAGGAAACCAGAACTTTTTCCACCGAGTCTGTAGTCGACAGAACACAGTTACCGTTTCCAACAGATTTCCCTGTTTTAGATTTACCTAAAATACAACGGGCTAAGCTCTCCAACGGTTTAGATGTTGTGTTTGCAGAAAGACACGATGTACCAATGATCAACTTGTCATTCCAAATAAAATCTGGGCACGCGACTGATCCTAAAGAGCAACCAGGATTAGCCAGCTTTACTATGTCCATGTTGACAGAAGGCACTGGCAGTTATGACGCTCTAGAATTGAGTAATCGGTTAGAGGAATTAGGCACTGATCTATACACAAACACTGGATTGGACGTATCGAGTGTGAATATCTCATCTTTAAAATCAAACTTTGTTGATTCATTAAAGATTATGCATGAAGTCATCACAGACTCAACTTTTGATCAGACAGAAATTGAAAGAAAAAAATCAAGATGGTTAGCGGCAATCGATCAATCTTTATCGACTCCAAACGGTATGGTTTCTAATCTTATTCCTGAGATCCTTTATGGAGAAAATCATCCTTATGCAAAACCTTTCAGTGGGAACGGAACCAGAGAGTCAATACAATGGATGAATCGTGAGGACTTGATTAATTATAAACAACGTTTTATTGCTCCTAGTAATGCAAGTTTGATTGTGGTTGGTGACACTACATTAGATGAAGTAGTGCCAATGCTTGAGTCACAGTTTGGAAAATTAACAGAAAACAAGATGCTTAAGGGTGCTCAACTCGATTATAAAGTTACGAATCAGCCAGAAACTAGAAAAGTTTACCTCATAGATAAGCCAGGTGCTGTTCAGTCTTTAATAGTTGCAGGTCAGTTAATGCCGGCCATAGGATCATCTGATGAAATCGATATAGACCTTATGAATCGAGTAATAGGAGGCAGTTTCACCTCAAGATTAAATATGAATCTTAGGGAAGACAAGAGTTGGTCGTATGGAGTTAGAACAAGACTCTCTCAATACAAGGGACCAAGACCTATGCTTGTTTATGCACCGGTCCAGACTGATAAAACAATCCCTTCAATTCAAGAAATTATTCGTGAATATGATGAATACCTTTCTTCAAATCCAGCTAAGGATGAAGAGCTTGAAGCGATTGTTAAAGACTTGTCTTTGGGTCTGATTGGTGATTATGAAACATTCGGTGCACTCATGTCTGGTTTATCAGGAATCGTTTCTCAAGGACGCGATGATAATTATATAGACACCTTACCAACAAAATATAGATCAATAACTATCGAGGACATCAATAGTGCTGCAATAAGATATTTAGATCCTAGTATATGGACTTGGGTAATAGTTGGTGAT
>JAPYQN010000025.1 GCA_029941465.1 Gammaproteobacteria bacterium | reverse complement strand
ACGACAACGCCAACATGTGCGGGGATATTCGGATAGCATTATCCAGTGGTGATTTTGGCAATGCTGCTGGCTGGTCTAATGTTCCATACTATTACCAGGGTGAAAACAATTCGACCGCCAATGATATTTGGATTACATCACGTTATGATCAATGGACTGGGGATTGGCCTGAATATAATTTATCTCTTTTGCTTCATGAAATAGGTCATTCGCTTGGATTGGCACATACTCACGACAATGGGTACTATTCTGCAGTAGAACACAACACAAGCCTGTATTCGGTGATGTCTTATATTGGAGTTGGATATCTTGTCAATCCTTGGCCTGGATATGAAGTGGATGAATGGATGGTTCCAGATCAGCCTGCAATCAATGACATCAAAACCATCCAGTACCTCTACGGTATGACGCCGGAGTATAACCAGGGAAACACCAACTACACTTATACGGGACCGGTTTATACCACGATTTATGACACCGGTGGCACTGATACTATTGATGTTTCCAGCTATGACCTAGATTGCACCATAAATCTAACCCCAGGTACGGTCTCATACATAGGCACGGCTGAACTTGAGCTTGAAGTTCCTGATGGCAATGGGAGTGGCGATTATACTCTTGAATATTCTGGTTTCCCAATCGGGATTGCAGAAGGTACGATCATTGAAAACGCCACCACCGGCAGTGGTAATGACACCATCACTTGCAATACAGCTATAAATACGATTACCTGCGGTTCAGGAAATGATGATGTTCTACTTATAAGTACAGGAGATATTGTTTTTGGTGGGCACGGCTATGATAATTTTTATATCAATTCTTTAGATTTCAATCACATTGATGGTGGAGTTGGAACAGATGTAACTGACGGAGAGGGCGATGGACTTTATTTCCATGGCATATACAGTGGTTCAGTCATTGATTTAAGAGCGTTTACTGATTACCAAATAACCAACATTGAAGATATTTACATCGATGATGGTAAAGCCTCAGTTTTAAAAATTTCTGCCCTGGCATTAAGAAATTTAGAAGGGAGTTATTATAGGGATATGGATGGGGATGGCATTGCTGAATTTGTTTGTTATATATACGCAGACGCCGATTTAGATGAGGTCCAAGTTAATGCAGAAGGGTGGACTTTAACCGTACCTGTTGATACTGGAGACAATGTATATGCTGGTTATGATTATTATTTGTTGAGCGGTACATTATTCGCACCAGACATATGGTTTGCTGTTAATACAGGTACCACTGTGACTTATATCAATGAATCAGGGGGAGCAGAAAAAATTAGCCCTGATCGATCTAACGATGAGATGATCATTGTTGAAAATAAGAACCCAATAATAAATATTGATGATAGTAATATTAATGTTCCTATCAATGAACCGATCAATTTTGACTCTTTCAATGTCTTATGTGCTTCAAAATACATAGTAAGTTCGATATCGGATCTCAATTCATTTTCCAGTTTCTCCAATCATCTAGATATGACATCGGATCTTTTGATACTGGAAGAGACGCTTGATTATTCTATTCTTTTACCTGAGATTAGTGATTTAGAGACAGAGAAAAACATAACATCTGATACTGCAGACATTGCTAATCTTTTAATTGGTGATCCTGTCGATGAAGACCTGCTGTTTTTATTAGAGAACTTTGCAGGGGATGACATTATTCCAAAACCAAATAATAGAATTACTGAGAATAATCATGATGTGGTTAAGGAATATGATTTATTCTTTAATTTTGAAGAGAGTATTTTCCAAGAGGATTTAATTTATTCTTCAGAATTAGGTTAACAAAGATTAGTCACACAAAGATCACTTAAACAAATACATAGATATGTCAGTGGAAAAACTGTTACAAAGTCTGGATAATGACTAATTTTTCTAAGAGGTAAATATGAGTAAAGTAAAGATGACAACAGAGAAAGGAGATATTCACATTGATTTGTTTGATGAGGATGCCCCTAATACCGTAAAAAATTTCACGGATCTTATCGATAAAAGGTACTACGATGGTTTAATTTTTCACAGGGTTCTTCCTAATTTTGTTATTCAAGGTGGTTGCCCTCAAGGCACAGGCACAGGTGGCCCGGGGTATCAAATAGATTGTGAGATTAACGCTAATAAACACCAAGCCGGAACCTTATCAATGGCTCATGCAGGAAAAAACACTGGAGGTAGTCAATTTTTTATTTGTCACAGCCCTCAATCTCATTTGGATGGTGTGCACACAGTTTTTGGCCATACTGTTAATATGGATGTTGTCAATTCAATTGAGCAAGGAGATAAAATGTTATCGTTAGTCATTGAGGCTTCAGAATAAAGAAGTTTATTTGACTAGTGGGTTAGCTAAGGCAAAATAGTTCTTCTTGTTTTAAATCTATGGTGGACGTAGCTCAGTTGGTAGAGCTCCTGGTTGTGGTCCAGGTGGTCGTGGGTTCGAGCCCCATCGTTCACCCCACCTTTTTTTCTAGGGCCGTTAGCTCAATTAGGTAGAGCAGTGGACTCTTAATCCATTGGTTATAGGTTCGATTCCTATACGGCCCAGAAATGATTGTAATTGTTCACGATAATATATAGTCTTGTTTGTCTTAAATTTAAATGTTGGGATGATGCTTTGAAAACAGATATAGAGATTGCTAGAGAAGCAGAACTAAGAAGAATTGAAATAATTGCTTCTAAGTTAGACATTGGTGAGGAATACCTTGAACATTATGGCAAATACAAAGCAAAAGTTAATCTTTCAATCAATGATGAAAAGCTTAAGGAACATAAGAACGGTAAATTAATTCTGGTGTCAGCCATTACCCCAACTCCAGCAGGAGAAGGTAAAACCACCACAACTATTGGTTTAAGTGATGCAATGGCATCACTTGGCCATAAAACAGCCACTTGTGTAAGAGAACCATCACTAGGACCTTGTTTTGGTATGAAAGGTGGCGGTGCTGGAGGAGGCTTCTCACAAGTTATCCCGATGGAAGATATCAATCTTCATTTTAACGGTGATTTCCATGCTATTACCTCAGCTCATAATCTGTTAGCAGCAGCGTTAGATAATCACCTTCATCACGGTAATAAACTCAATATTGATCATCGAAGAATAGTCTGGAATCGTGTCTTGGATCTTAATGATAGGGCACTTAGACAGACAGTTGTAGGGCTGGGTGGACCATTAAACTCAATACCCAGACAAGATACTTTTTCAATTACTGCAGCATCAGAGATTATGGCAATATTTTGTTTATCCAATGACATTAATGATTTGAGGCAAAATATTGCATCAATTACTGTTGCTTATAACCATGACGGGGAACCAATAACAGCAGCTGATCTGAATGTCGAAGGTGCCATGACTGCTTTATTAAAAGACGCTATTAATCCAAATTTAGCTCAAACATTAGAAGGTAACCCAGTGTTTATCCATGGCGGGCCTTTTGCTAATATTGCTCATGGTTGTAACAGTATAGCGGCGACTAAACTAGCGTTGAAATTAGCTGATTACACAATTACTGAGGCCGGTTTTGGTTCTGATCTTGGGGCTGAAAAATTCTTTGATATAAAATGCAGAAAAGCTGGTTTATCACCTAACGCTGTGGTGCTAGTGGCCACTCTTCAATCCTTAAAATCTCATGGAGGGGTGCCGTTAGATAAAATTAAGGAAGAAAATGTTGATGCGGTAAGTGAGGGCACCGAAAACCTAAAAAAACACATTGAGAATATTCATCAATTTGGTTTACCGGTGGTTGTTGCTATCAACCAGTTTACCCATGATACAGAACAAGAGATTTTGATGGTTAAAGAGAAATGCGATGATTTAGGGGTTAATGTGGTTATTTGTAGTCACTGGAGAGATGGAGGAGACGGCGCTGTAGATCTTGCAAAAGCAGTGGTGGATTTAACAGAGAATCACAAAACAGATTTTAATTTTCTTTACCCTGATGATATGAGTCTTTGGAAGAAAATGAAAACTATCGCCACAGCTATGTATGGTGCTAATAATATTATGGCTGACAAAGATATAAGATTAGAAATAAAACGCTTAGAAGATCAAGGGTTTGGACAATTACCTGTGTGCATGGCTAAAACACCAGCCTCTCTCTCCACCGATCCAAAACTAAAAGGTAGACCCACCGGGTTTGATGTTCCGATTAGAGAAGTCAGATTATCCTCAGGTGCAGGATTTATAGTGGCGCTAACAGGCGATGTGATTACAATGCCTGGTCTCCCTAAAACGCCTGCCGCTGAAAATATAGATGTTGATGATGAAGGGTTAATACAAGGTTTATTTTAGAAATTGTCTAATCGATTGGTTCAACGTATAGAACTAGAGAATGATCCACAATTTTATAACCACTTTTCTTAGCGAGTGAATGTTGCCTTGCTTCAATTAAGTCATCTTCAAACTCAATGACTTTACCAGTTTTGACGCAAACCATATGATCATGATGTCCTTCAGGGGTTAATTCAAAAACAGCTTGGCCAGAATCAAAATGATGCTTTATGCAAATTCCAGCATCAACAAACTGATTTAATACTCGATAGATAGTTGCAATACCAACTTCATCGTTCTTTTTAAAAAGAATTTTATTGATATCATCAGCACTAAGGTGGCTATTATTGCTTTTCTCCAGGAGGTTCAGTATAGACTTTCTAGCATGAGTAACTTTTAGACCAGCTGATCTGATTTCTTTGTTGGTGTTCATATCAGTATCATATATCTGACAGACAAAATATCAAGTGGATCAATTGAGATTAAGGATGTATGCACGACATTCAGATTACTTAAACCAATCATTAGATTTATTACTAAACTACAGATCAAGCTATATGAAAAATACAACGGTAAATATTTGAATCTGAGTGGTTAATTATTTTCCGGCAATTTTTGTTGTTAAGAAAAAACATTTGACCTAAGAATTCAAAAAATTTTAGAAAATATTATTTGTATATGCTTCTCTTCGAGGTAAAAAAATCTTTTAAAATCCTACAATTAAAGAGACTTCTTTAATTTCTTCTTGAATTTTTAATGACAAATGTAAATTAATCATCATTTAATAGCTTTTGTAATCATCTTGTAAAAATCAAAGAATAGTTTAGGATTTGTTTTCTAGGTTTAATTACCTAAAAACATGTTTTTTAAACTATCTAATTTATGAGGGACACGATGTCTAAAAAGATATACGCAACTGTATTATCTGCCTTGTTTATATTTACTACATCTACTTTTGCAGAGGTTGACACAACTTCTTCAATCAGAGGTGTTGTGAATGTTTCCGATGCAGTAGTAACAGCAACACACACCCCAACGGGTTCAAAAAAATCTAAAACTGCCTCAGATGGAAAATTCTATCTATCCAATCTATTAATTGGCGGGCCATATGAAATCACTGTTTCAGCTCCAGGTTATGGAACACAAAGTATCAATGATGTTTATTTGGTTTTAAATGAAACCTCTAATCTTGATGTTACTTTGGTGTCAGATAGTCTAGAGGAAATTACAGTTACTGCTGCAGCAGGTCAGGGTTCTATTAGAATGGGATCAGGTACATTTCTTGATCGAGATGCAATCGACGGCATTCCCACTGTCAATAGATCAATCGCTGATATTGCAAAAATTGATCCAAGAGTATCGATAAGCTCAGGTTCCAGCAGGTATTCTGAAATTTCTGTGATGGGACAAAACAACAGATTCAATGACTTCACTATTGATGGCGTTAGCTTTAATGACCCGTTTGGTTTGAATGCTAATGGCTTTGGTAGTATGCGTAACCCTATCGGCATGGAGTTTGTTGATCAAATGTCGGTTGATGTTACCCCGTTTGATGCTTCAAGAGGTAACACCACAGGTGGGTCCATCGCGACCGTCACAAAATCAGGAACCAATGACTTTCATGGAAGTGTTTTCTTTATTGAACGAGATGAAAGCAATATCGGTGACTCTCCGGACGGTTCTAAATTCCCAGAATTTAGCGAAGAAACTATGGGCTTTACTTTCAGTGGACCAATCATAAAAGATAAACTCTTTTTCTTCATCGGTTATGAAGATTTTGAATCAGCCAGTCCTGCTTTGTACGGGACTAAAGACAGTAATGCTCCAATAAAAGCTGATGCGCTTACTACAGCCATGGCAGATCAAATTAAAGGTATTGCGATGAATCGATACAACTATGATCCAGGAGAAATATCAAACTTTACAACTCCTGAAACTAGCGAAAAAATGATTCTTAAACTGAATGCAAATATTTCAGACATTCATCGAGCTGTGGTTATGGTTCAACGGGATGAAGATTTATACCCAAGAAAATATAATAGGGGTTCTACAGTCTTTAGTAACAACTGGTATGCGAAACCTCCTATTATTGATCGTGAATCATTCACTCTCTATAGTGATTGGAACGATCGATTGTCAACTAAAATTAGATACTCTCATTATCAATTAACAGAAGATGATGCCTCTATAGGTGATCCATTTATGCCAGAAGTGAACATTGAAGTTTGTGATGGGTGGGATTGTGATAATGTCTATCTAGGTGGTGATCGATACAGGGGTGCGAATTTTATTGATATTGATTCTGATTTCCTAAGCCTCAAAGCCACTTACGATTTAGGCGACCATGTCCTCTCAGCAGGTATAGACCGAGATGAAAGTGCTGTCTATAATCTGTTTATTGCTCGATATAACGGTGAAGTTCAGTTTGATAGTATTGCCGATTTTGAATCCGGAGAATATTCTTATCTAAGGTTCCATACTCCACAAGCAGGTATTAGTGCTGTTGAAACTGTGGCGGCTAATTTTGATATTGAAAAGACCACTCTCTATGTTCAAGACCGGATTTATCTTGGTGATTTAACGCTTGATGTTGGTCTTCGATACGATCAAGTTGAAACGCCTACGCTGCCTGTAGCAAACCCTAAATTTGAACAAAGAAATGGGTTTTCAAACGCCCAGCGATTTGACTATGATTCTGTACAACCTAGATTTGGCTTTAACTATGATGCTTCAGAATCTCTTTTCGGAGACATGGATAGAATAGTTAGTGCTGAGATCAGAGGTGGTTACGGCAAGTTCATGGGACGTATACCAAGAGTTTGGTACGGTAATGCTTACAGTCGATCCGGTGGCCTTAGTGATTATGTGAAAGTTTATGGTCATGATTCAACGCTACCTTCGTTCCGCTGTGGCGGCACAGTAGGGCCTATGCCTGCAGGTGATCCGTCGTTCTTCTGGATGGGAGCATCAAGTAATTATTGTATCCCGTCAAGCCCATACTTTAATGACGCTCAAGTTACTGATCCAGATTTTGAAGCACCTCAAAGTTGGAGAGGCAACTTAGCTCTTGATCTAGTGACTGAAGGTGGTTACAAAGTAACTATGGAATATAACCATGACTCAGTTGATAAAGCAGTTTTTTACAAGGAGTTAGGGTTAAATCGTGAAAGTGTTATGGCTGATGGAAGAGGAGTCTATTCACACGGACCTGGTGATTTCATGTTGACTAATACTGGTGAGGGTGGTGCTAAAGCTATCTCCTTCTCTGTCCAGAAATCGTTTGATAATGGGCTCAGTATGTTTGGATCATGGGCATCTGTGAGTGCCGAGGATGTCTACCCATTAACATCAGCTCAAGCTGAATCTGCTTACGGTTATACTCAAAGATGGGACGGCGAAAATGTACCTGCCGCCAGATCTTCATTTATGGCTGATAGCAAGTTAGTGGTTGGTTTGGAATACAGAACCATGCTCTTTGGTGATAATGAAACCAGAGTTTCAGCAATTTATATTAATAAATCTGGTGAGCCATACAGTGTGACGTTTGATAATAGTAGCTACAGTCCAATAGGTGGAACAGGTTATAGCGCGTTCAGGGATGATTATTCGCTTGCCTATATCCCAACAGGTGCTGATGATGCTAAGGTGGTGTTCACAAGTGCTAGTGTGGCAACTGATGTAATGAACCATATCAATAGTGGTCCTTTGGCTAAATACAAAGGCACTTATGCTCCTAGAAATGCTTTTGATAATCCAGGTTATGACCGATTAGATGTTAGGATTACTCAAGAGATTCCATCTTTTATGGAAGGTCATAAATTTCTCTTCTACCTTGATCTGTTGAATGTTATGAACATGCTTGATGATGAACAAGGAAGAATATTTGAGTACGGTTACAACACCAGTCGACAAATCATAGCAGACGCTATGGATGATGGCCGATTTGAAATCAAAGGTGTTGACCCTGATGACAGTCTCTATCTGCAAGATAATGACGGTCAATCTAGATGGCAAATACAAATGGGATTGAAATATCGATTCTAATTTAATTTGCTAAGAACAAATAAAGCCGCCCTTTGGGCGGCTTTTTTTGTTATTTTATATTTCACAATACAATGACTGAAAAATTTAAAAACTGGAACTTTAGGGCACTAATACTGTTGCCTGTAATCGCTGTTATTTCTTCAATTATGACCATTGAGATGGATTTCTTAGCAATTTTAACCGTAGGTATTATTAATTTTATTCCAATCCTAATTAGTTACCTGTTTGCTCGTTTCCTCCTCAACAAAGCATCTAAACTCCAGTCTCATATTGTTGCAGTGATCAGCCCATTAACAATCTCCTTTTGCTCTTCTCTTTGGTATTTAATGAGAGTTATTAATCCGGTTGTATCCGCACCTGGCATTGAACACCTAGCAATACCTCAAATGATCCTGTTTGGAGCTATTGGCTTTGGTTTACTTAGCATACCGTTGGTTTTTATCCTTGAAAAACAATCTTAATTAACCCTTGTAAGGAACAATTATTTGTTCACTTCTAGTGATCTAGTCCAGAATTATTGTATAATCTCCCGCCTTATTTACTGCTTTTAGGGAAAGTGGCGGAATTGGTAGACGCGCTGGATTTAGGATCCAGTGGGGCAACCCGTGAGAGTTCGAGTCTCTCCTTTCCCACCATCAATTATTTGAGAGAGTTATGAGTGAACTAGATATAAAGATTAAAAAACAAAAAGGGTTGAAACGAGAAATTAATGTTTCAGTCCCTTCAAGCCAAGTGGAAGCTAAGAAAAGAAACCGTTTTGAGGAACTTGCTAAAAAAGCAAAATTACCCGGGTTCAGACCAGGGAAAGCCCCTCTGAATATTATTCAAAGTCAATACGGAAATCAGGTTAACCAAGAGGTCCTTAGCGATGTTTTAGAGTTAACTTATGCTGAAGTCATTGAAGACAAGAAATTAAAACCTGCAGGCCCTCCTGAGGTAAGCATTGACCAATTTGTAGACGGTAGTGATTTTAAATACACAGCAACCATTGAAGTGTTTCCTGAATTTGAATTAAAAGACGTGGATAAGATTGAAGTGGATAAATACACCTCAACAATCACTCAAACTGATATCAATGAGATGATGGATAATCTCCAGCAACAAAGAGGAGAATGGAAACCTGTCGAAAGAGAATCACAAAAAGGTGATCAATTGTTAATGGATTTTATCGGTAAGATTGATGATGAACCATTTGAAGGCGGCACAGCTACTGATTTTGTCATGCAATTAGGTGCTGGTCAGATGTTGCCAGAGTTTGATGAATCGTTAGAAGGTGTTAAGGCTAATGAAGATCAGGAAATTAATCTTACTTTTCCTGAAGATTATCACAAAGAGGATTTATCCAATAAAACAGCGGTTTTCTCTGTATCAATCAAAGAAGTTAGAGAAATGGTTCTTGCTGAGATCAATGAAGAGTTTGTTAAAGGTTTTGGTATTGAAAGTGGTAAGCCTGATGATCTAATTGCAGAAATTAAAGACAGCATGGAAAAAGAAAAAGAAAATAAAATTAAAGATCATCTTAGAGTCAATCTTATGAATTATTTGAGAGAGAAAAACACTATAGAAATACCCGAAGTTATGGTCCACAGGGAAGCTCATGCAATGCAAAAGGACTGGATGAGACAGTCAGGTATAGAGGAAGAAGAGAAAGCACTATCAATTGACAATTTTGAGAAGATTGCTGCAGAACGAGTCCATCTTGGTTTACTCGTTAATGAATTGGTGCTTTCAAGAGAATTGAAGTTAGATGATGAAAAGGTTAAAACTAAACTAGAAGCGGTGACAAATGCATACCCTAATGCTGATGAAATACGTAAAATGTATGAACAGAACCCTGAATTGATGGAACAGTTGAAATCCACAGTGATGGAAGATCAAGTGGTAGAATGGTTAACGGAGAGATCCAGCTTTAATGAAAAGGAAATTGAGTTTAAAGAATTAATTAATAATAACCAATGAGTATTGAGCAAGAAAAATTAAATCTTATCCCAATGGTGGTTGAGCAAACACCTCGAGGAGAACGTGCGTATGATATTTATTCACGCTTACTCAAGGATAATGTAATTTTTGCTGTCGGTCCTATTGAAGATCACATGGCTAATTTAATTATTGCTCAACTCTTGTTCTTAGAAAGTGAGAATCCGAGTAAAGATATTTTTCTTTATATCAACTCACCAGGAGGAGCAATAACCTCTGGTATGTCGATCTACGACACTATGCAGTTTATTAAACCTGATGTGAGCACTATTTGTGTGGGACAAGCTGCAAGCATGGGTGCCATTCTTTTAGCTGGGGGAGCCAAAGGTAAGAGATACTCGTTACCAAACTCCAGAATGATGATTCATCAACCAATTTCAGGCTTTCAGGGACAAGCAAGTGATATTGATATCCATGCCAAAGAGGTATTAAAACTTAAGAATAAAGTTAATAGCATCCTTGCAGAGCACACAGGACGCACAGAGAAACAAATTGCCAAGGACACTGATCGAGATAATTTTATGGACGCTCATCAATCACTGGAATATGGTTTAATTGATATTGTTCTTTCAGAACGTAATGAAATTAATATATAACAAGAATAAATGACTGATAAAACAACAAAAAAATCCAAGGACAATAAAATTCTATATTGTTCATTTTGTGGCAAAGGTCAGAATGAAGTTCAGAAACTAATAGCTGGGCCTTCTGTCTATATTTGTGAAGAATGTGTTGATTTGTGTAATAACATCATCGAAGAAGAACTTAATGATAATGAAGCTAACCAGGATCTGATTTTATATAAGCCCAAAGAAATCAAGGCATTGTTAGATGAATATGTGATTGATCAAGACACTGCAAAAAAAGTCTTATCAGTTGCTGTTTATAATCATTACAAACGATTAAATGATAAACCTAAGCCTAGGGATAACGATTATGTAGAAATTGGAAAAAGTAACATTCTATTAATCGGGCCTACTGGCTCTGGAAAAACATTGCTTGCCCAAACACTAGCTCGTATTTTAAATGTTCCATTTGCCATAGCAGATGCAACGACTCTCACAGAAGCCGGTTACGTGGGTGAGGATGTTGAAAATATAGTTCAAAAACTTCTTCAAAATTGTGACTATGATGTTGAGAAAGCTGAAAAAGGGATTATCTATATTGATGAAATCGACAAAATTTCTAGAAAAACAGATAACCCTTCAATCACCAGAGATGTCTCCGGCGAGGGCGTTCAACAAGCTTTACTGAAACTCATAGAAGGAACCAATGCTTCTGTTCCACCACAAGGCGGTAGAAAACATCCACAGCAAGAATTTATTCAAGTAGACACTTCGAATATACTGTTCATATGCGGTGGAGCCTTCTCTGGGTTGGATAAGGTCATTCAATACAGAACCAACAAATCAGGGATAGGGTTTATAGCTGAGATCCGAGAGAAAGAAGATAATCAAGATCTTGGTGAGATCTTTGAAAAAGTAGAGCCAGAAGATCTAATAAAGTATGGTTTAATCCCAGAATTTGTTGGGAGAATGCCAGTGGTTTCATCCTTAAAAGAATTAAATCAAGAAGCACTGATTAGGATACTAACAGAACCAAAAAATGCCTTAGTAAAGCAATATCAAAAATTATTTGCGATGGAAGACACCAAACTAGAATTTTTACCAGAAGCTTTAGACATCATAGCTAAGTTAGCCATGAGACGAAAAACCGGAGCCAGAGGCTTGAGAACTATTTTGGAAGAGACACTTTTGGACACGATGTATGAAATTCCTTCACACGATACAAAACTAAAAAAAGTTGTGGTTAATGAACAGTTTGTTTTGAATAAATCTAAACCGTTTCTTATTCTCTCTAATGACTCTGATCCCAAGGAAGTTGAGAAGCAGGCTAAAGTAAGAAAAGCTAAATTAACCGGCACTAAATAACTTTATTTAATTAAATAACAGAATGACTTGAAAATTCTGTTTTTAACCCCATAAATAAACTATGATGATAAAAAATCATTTATGACCATGAGTGAAATCAAAGAAAAAATATCTTTAGACATTGTTATTGATAAGCCGTTGCTACCATTGCGAGATGTGGTTGTTTATCCCCACATGGTCATTCCTTTATTCGTTGGCAGAGAGAAATCCAAGGTCGCTCTTGAGCAAGCAATGGCAGAAGATAAAAAGATTCTCCTTTCATCACAAAAACGATCTGATATTGATGATCCACAAATCAAGGACATAAACACCGTAGGTACCCTGGCAAATATCTTGCAATTGGTTACCTTGCCAGACGGAACAGTAAAATTATTGGTCGAGGGTGTATCACGAATTGATCTTTTAGAGATTCGTTCCAGTGAATTTTTTAAAGCCGATTATTGTGTTCTCCATGAACACGGTGATGAACAAGATAAAGATACGGTTGCCTTGAGAAGGACTCTGTTATCCCAAGTCGAAAGTTATGTCAGAATCACTAAAAAAGTCCCTGCTGAGGTCGTTAGCACCCTAGCAAACATTAAAGAGTCCGGCCGATTGGTGGACACTATTATTGCTCATATGTCGTTAAAACTTGAAGAGAAGCAAAAAATATTAGAACAAATTAATATCAAAGAACGCCTAGAGTATGTCATTGGTTTAATTGATGTTGAAATCGACATGATTGAGGTTGAGCAGAAAGTCAGAGGTAGGGTTAAGGATCAGATGGAGAAAAGTCAAAAAGAGTATTACCTTAATGAACAGATGAAAGCTATTCAGAAGGAATTAGGTGACCTTGATAACGCATCAAATGAGCTTGACGAACTTGAAAAGGAAATAAAGAAATCTGGCATGCCTAAAGAGGCAAATGAGAAAGCAACCTCAGAGCTTAAAAAGTTACAAATGATGTCACCCATGTCTGCAGAAGCCACAGTGGTTAGAAATTACCTTGATGTTTTAGTAGGGGCGCCATGGAAAAAGAAAACCAAAGCAAAAGTTAAATTAGATCAGGCACAAAAAATTCTTGATGAGGATCATTATGGGTTAAAAACGGTTAAAGAACGAATTACTGAATACTTGGCAGTACAGCAACGAACCAAAAAACTAAAAGGGCCAATTTTATGCTTGGTTGGGCCACCTGGAGTTGGAAAAACCTCTCTTGGTGCGAGTATTGCTAGATCCACAGGCAGAAAATTTATTCGTATGTCCTTAGGTGGTGTAAGGGATGAGGCTGAAATTAGAGGTCATAGAAGAACTTACATTGGGGCTATGCCTGGTAAAATTATGCAAAATCTAAGCAAAGTTGGGGTAAAAAATCCTTTATTTCTTCTTGATGAGATTGACAAGATGTCGATGGATTTTAGGGGAGACCCGTCCTCTGCATTACTTGAAGTTCTAGATCCAGAACAAAATGCCACATTTAATGATCATTACTTTGAAGTGGATTATGACCTTTCAGATGTGATGTTTATTTGTACAGCTAATACCTTAAATATTCCTCCTCCATTACTGGACAGAATGGAAGTTATCAGGATTGAAGGCTACACCGAGGATGAGAAATTAAATATTGCTGATCAGTATTTGGTGAAAAAACAAATAGATGCTAATGGCCTTCAAGACGATGAGATTAAGATCACAAAAAGCGCAATTCGTGCCATAATTCGCCATTACACTAGGGAAGCAGGCGTTAGAAGCTTAGAAAGAGCGATAGCCAAAATAGCTAGAAAAGTAGTGAAATCACTGATCTTAAAGTCAAAAAATGAAACCATTCACATTAGACCTACAGGCATTGATAAGTATTTAGGTGTGCGAAAATTCAAATACGGGATTGCCGAGAAAGACAACCAAATTGGTCAAGTGACAGGACTGGCTTGGACACAGGCCGGTGGAGAGCTTCTCACCATTGAATCAACAGCTGTTCCAGGTAAAGGAAAATTAATTAATACTGGCCAACTGGGTGATGTCATGAAAGAGTCAATACAGGCAGCAAGCACAGTGGTCAGAAGTCGGTCAAAAAGCCTAGGTATTAGTGAGGATTTTCATCAGAATCTGGATATACACGTTCACGTCCCAGAGGGTGCTACGCCTAAGGATGGGCCCAGTGCAGGCATTGGAATGTGCACGGCATTAATCTCTTCTTTAACTGAAATTCCAGTCAAAGCAAATGTGGCAATGACAGGGGAAATTACCCTAAGAGGTGAGGTGCTTCCAATTGGCGGTTTAAAGGAAAAATTATTGGCTGCTCATCGAGGAGGCATAGACACAGTAGTAATTCCAGAAGAAAATGCAAAAGATTTAGTTGAGATCCCTAAAAATATTAAAGAAAAACTCAACATCATTCCAGTGAAATGGATAGACCAAGTCTTGGAAATTGCTCTTGAAAGAATGCCTGAAATTAAAATTTCTCAAGCTAAAGACCCGCAAACGCCTAAGAATAAATCAACAGCTGAAAAAAACCTACCCCATTAAATATCTTAGAATAATTGAAACCCTTTGTTGACAAGGGTTTTAAAGGACTGGTATAAATTGTATGTCTAGACTCTATGAGATTAGACAACAATGATTCATTAATCTCTTTTTAGAAAATAATGAATTGAACATTAAATACACATATAAGGATGTATAACATGAATAAAGGTGATCTCATTTCTGCAATAGCAGCAAGCACAGGACTTTCAAAAGCAGACGCAGGTAGAGCAATTGATGCAACTACTTCAGCTGTCGCTGGCGAACTATCTGGTGGCGGTTCAGTAGCACTTGTTGGATTTGGAACATTCTCAGTCAGCCACAGAGCTGCTAGAATGGGCCGTAACCCAGCAACTGGTGAATCAATACACATTAATGCAAGTAATGTACCTAAGTTTAAAGCTGGTAAAGCTCTGAAAGAAGCTTGTAACTAGGCCTTATCTAATAAGAAGGTTGTAGCTCGATTTATCGAGCTCAATCTTCTTTTCGCTTTAAGAGTAGCCAATACTTTCTTCTTTTTCATCAATCACTAACATCAGACTAAATTTAAGATAAAATGACCAACTAGTATATCTTCGGTTACTTAGCTCAGCTGGTAGAGCGTCGCCCTGATAATAAGGAAGTTACTATATAAACAAAATAACTGACAGCATGCTTGATTCATACGGAGTATTTTGATGTTCATTGCGTTACGTGATCTGACCTTTGCAAAGGGGCGCTTTTTGCTGATGGCTACAGTCGTCGCACTGATTGCGTTTTTGTTGACAATACTTAGCGGCCTATCAACTGGCCTGATTCGTAACAATATATCCGCACTGATGGCACTGGATATTTCACACATCGCCTTTGAATACAACGATAAACCAAGTTACCGTAATAGTATGGTCGATCGCGAGATGTGGGAAGGCTGGCGGGAACATCCCTCGGTTATCGATACACAGCCACTTGGCCATACCATGTTTAATGCTCGAACCAAAGATGATCTGCCACTCAATGAGGTTGTTCTCTGGGGTATTGAACCGGGTTCCTTTCTCGAACCGGCAGTAAACAGAGGTGAACAACTTGGGCGGCTTGAAAATGGCGTGGTGATTGCCAGTAAGCTGGTAGAAAAAGGTATCGATATAGGGGACGTTCTCATACTAGATCGGATCCTAACTGAACTGGAGGTCATTGGTGTAACTGATGAGCATTACATTGGTCATGTCCCAGTTATCTACACGTTGTTGCCCAAGTGGCAGGAGGCGACTTACGGTCCTCCAGGTGGGCCGCCGCCAGGTGAGAAACTGCCATCAATTCTGTTCGACTACGCTAGCGTAATTGCATTGCAAATCAAACCTGACACGCTGCCTGGGGAACTGCAAACCACTGATGAAGACCTGGGTACGATAACGATTGACAAGACCGCTGCTTACGAAGCTTCCACCGGCTACGTCGAAGAAGTCCGCACCGTGCAGATGATCCAGGTTTTTTTGTTTGTCATCTCGGCTGTCGTCATGGGTGCGTTTTTTTCTGTATGGACACTTCAACGAACTAAGGAGATTGGGCTGGTCAAGGCACTTGGGGCATCAAACATATACTTATTAAAGGATTCATTAGGCCAGGTGCTGTTATTGATGATAGGCGCGACTGTGATCGGTACGCTGGGTGCCATCCAGGTTGGTCGTCTCATGGAAGGGAGTGGCTTTCCGTACTTGCTGGTACCCGAAACAGTCACTTTCTCTGCTGTGATATTGATCATTGCGGGCCTGTTTGGCAGTGCGCTATCACTACGTTTGATTCTGAAAATAGATCCTATCATCGCACTGGGGCGTGAACAATGAGCTTAATCGTTGAAAATGTACAGCTGGTTCTGGGTAAGAGTAATCAACGTGTCATCGTACTTGACGACGTCTCGTTAAATTTGAAGCCCAGTTCGCTGACTGCCGTCGTCGGGCCTTCAGGCGCTGGAAAGTCCAGCTTATTGGCTGTCTGTGGTGGTTTGAGAACCCCCACTGGCGGCAGAGTATCAATCGATGGTGTTGTGATTTCAGACCTGACGAAGGCGGCACGTACTCGAATTCGGAGGGACCGAATCGGTTTCGTGTTTCAACAGTCGAATCTGGTACCTGCACTTACCGCAATAGATCAGCTATTACTGCTAGTACATCTGCAAGGGCGGCGACCGACTAAGATGGACCGGCAACGCGCACTGGCTCTGCTCGACGAAGTCGGTATCTCAAACCTCATGGATCGTAGACCGAACCAACTCTCAGGTGGCGAACAGCAACGCGTTGGTATCGCTCGCGCACTGATGACCAACCCAGATATCCTACTTGTGGATGAACCGACATCGATGCTTGATCAGGTTCGCGGTCAACAGATTGTTGAGCTTTTGGCTACAGAATGCCGTGAACACAAGGTAGCGACCCTGATGGTGACCCACGATCATTCGATGCTGGAATCAGCAACTGAGGTACTGAATATTGTCGATGGAAGACTATCGGTAGGACGCTTTGCAAACCGGGAGAAGCTGTTATGAATGGTGTCAGAAAAATATTGGTGGCACTGGCGATCGCCTCAATTCCCCTTGCCGGTGCTGAGTTAACAGTTGCCGCAGAGAAGGCCAGAGTTGATCATCACCATTCCCACCAGCAAACTGGAATTCCAGTCATGGATGTCGATGGTCGGAGACTTAACCCTGACCATGCTCAGCATGAAGTTGACGATGAGATGTTGGCGAGGCTGCGTGAGAAGATCGCATTGTACCGGGCTCTTACTGATGTTGAGGTACGTATGAACATGGCACTGATGGGACCTAACTATGAATGGTATGTCAGTGATCAATCGCTAACTGGTAACGTAGGCGTGTTGATTCTGTCTCATGGGGTTGGTGAGAACAGTGACCGCATGTTCACCAAGGCTCTGGCACCAGTGGCTAAACGTTGGCCAACTGCGGTGTCTTTCGGTATGGCAATGATGATGTCCTCGCAGTTGCAGTCGTCGGTCGACGATCTAGTAGACCACGGTGCAACAACCATTATTTTGGTACCGACCGGAGTTACTGAACACAACACCCTAACGCGACAATGGCGGTATATTTTTCAGATGCAAGATGAGTATTCGTACCTTGATGTACCACTGGTTAATACAGGTGCCCAGCTCATCATGGCGGCACATCTTGAGAGCCATCCGTTGATTACGGAAATCTTGTTAGATCACACCGCCGAGGTAAGCACCAATCCGGAAAACGAAGTCGTCTTAATAGTTGCTCACGGCCCTGAAGACCTTGAAGACAATGAGCTTGATCTTGCAATTACACAAGTGCATGTGGATCGCTTCAAGGCAAAGACAGATTATCATGATGTCAAGATCATCAATATTCAGGATGATGCATATCCACCGATCCGTGCTTCCAATGTCAAGAAGTTACGTCGCTGGATCACAAGCGCCCAGCGTACTGGTAAGGAAGTCATTATCCTTGTATGTTCCACGGCGAGTCATGGTTTCCAGACTCACGTCCGTCAGGATCTTAGGGGTCTCGACTATACGTTTGCGGCTAAAGGCTTGTCGGAGCATCCGAACTACCTCAAATGGATCCAAGCTACGATCGAGGAGCAGCTCGACGACGAGTAATTTGTGCCGGTATAGGACAGCAACTCCATTTGCTTAGTTTTGCATCATTATCTCATTCTACCCAATCTATTGACCTGTATTTGATGTTACCTTAGTGAAACAAGCTTAAAGATGATGTATCATCACGCTGTGAATGAGGCAGTGAGATCGTTATTATTCAAAGGATACAGGTTCACGCATAGACTTTACTTGGGTGCTTAGCTCAGCTGGTAGAGCGTCGCCCTTACAAGGCGAATGTCGGCGGTTCGATCCCGTCAGCACCCACCA
>JAPYQN010000024.1 GCA_029941465.1 Gammaproteobacteria bacterium | reverse complement strand
GGTGCAATGGGTTTTTTCTGGCTTATTAACAGAACCATTGGAATCATTTACTAAGAGCATATAGACAGGTACTAAAATCTTTTATCAATCAAATAAATAATAGTAAATAAGTTGTAACATTCATTATAATGGGTCACTTATTAAGTACGGAGTGGTAGTTCAGTTTGGTTAGAATGCCTGCCTGTCACGCAGGAGGTCGCGGGTTCGAGTCCCGTCCACTCCGCCAGACTTTTATAAGAGTCTTAATAAGTTAAAAAATAATAACAAGGGTTAATGATGGCTGAGGCAGTAATAGTAGATAGCGTAAGAACCGGATTATCGAAATCGTTTAAAGGCGGCTTTAATCAGACACGTGCTGATGATATGACAGCACACATTATAGATGCATTAATGGATAGAAACCCAAGTGTAAATCCTGAGACAGTGGAAGATGTGATATTGGGCTGTGGATATCCGGAAGGACCTCAAGGTAATAATATAGCTAGGACCTCAGCTGTTTTATCCAAGCTACCTATCAAAACTGGAGGCACTACAGTTAATCGTTATTGTTCATCCGGGTTACAAACCATTGCTATGGCAGCGACTCAAATACAAAGTGGTTTTGCTGATTGTATAATTGCTGGTGGGGTTGAGTCGATTAGTACTACACATGGTCATATTAACGAACACATGTTTAAAAATGAGAAAATTGCTGAGAGTGTGCCCGGTGTATATCATGCCATGGGCACTACTGCTGAGACCGTAGCAAAACGATACAATGTTACCAGAGAATCACAAGATGAATATGCTCTATCGAGCCAGCACAGATGTGCTGAAGCACAAAATCAAGGTTTATATGATGATGAGATTATCCCTATGAAAACTCTGATGATGGTTAAAAACAAAGAAACCGGTGAAATCTCTGAAGTTGAAACTGTGGTGGACAGAGATAATTGTAATCGCCCCCAAACTACTCTAGAAGGTTTGGCAAGCCTAAACCCAGTATTTGACCCTGAAAATGGTTCAGTCACCGCAGGAAATGCCTCACAACTGTCTGATGGTGCTTCGGTCACTATGGTTATGAATGCAGATAAAGCGAATGAGTTAGGACTAGAGCCCCTTGCTTATTTTAGGGGTTTTACTGCGGTTGGATGTGAACCCGATGAAATGGGTATCGGTCCAATTTATGCCATTCCTAAACTTCTAAAAGCAGCTGGCTTAGACATAGATGATATTGATCAATGGGAGCTCAATGAGGCCTTTGCATCGCAAGTTGTTTATATTAGGGATCATCTGAATCTGCCAACAGAGCAACTAAATTTAAATGGTGGCTCAATAGCCATAGGACATCCATTTGGTATGACCGGATCAAGGCAAGTAGGCCATTTAATTCGAGAACTTAAACGAAAACATCTCAAGTACGGCGTGGTTACAATGTGCGTTGGCGGTGGCATGGGTGCTGCCGGCTTATTTGAGTCTATCTAGGTTGATTCATGTTAGAAGCTATTAGACAACGATTTACCGGATGGATAGCCATATTGGTTATCAGTCTTATTGCAGTGACTCTGGTGATTAGTTTTGGCAATATGGATCAAACACCTATTGAAGATGATGTAGTTATCACGGTGAATGATACTGAAATTACTCTCTTTGAATACCGAGAAGAATATTCAAATAAGCTTGCAGAGTTACAGCAAGTATTTGGTGATGAGGTTCCTGAGATCCTTGATCAAACCATTAAGGAATCCGCCACTGAAGATCTAATCTTAAGAGCCTTGTTATTGGATTACATGAGTAAAAACGGTTATCGAGTTAGTCCTGAATATGTTGTGGAACTGATAACAAAAAACCCTGGCCTTCAGGTTGGTGGTATTTTTGATAGACAAAATTATGAAGCCATATTGGCGAGTCAAGGTGTTTCAGTTGAACAATTTGAATCAGACCTGAGATTACAACTCCAGACTAATCAACTTAGAAGAGGCTTTATTGATAGTTCTTTTATTACGCCTAATGAATTTAGACAATTTATTGAATTACAGATGCAAAAACGAAACGGTCAATTACTGACTATAAACTCTGAAAAATTTACTGACCAGGTTGTGGTTACTAGTGATCAAGTTCAATTGTATTTCGACAATAATCAGGACTTATTTCAAACTGACGAAGAGGTCGATGTAGAATATTTAAGTCTTAGCCCTAATGACATTGCCGCAACAGTAGAATACACAGAAGATGATCTAAGAGCTTATTACACAGATAATCTTGCACGATTCGTCACTAATGAAGAACGAAAATCACGACATATCTTAATTGCCATTGATGAGGACACCAATGAAGAGGATGCTTTAGAGACTATTTTAAATGTTCAAGAACGTTTGGCATCCGAAAGTTTTGAAGCGGTCGCAAAAGAGTTTTCAGATGACCCAGGATCAGCAGATTTGGGCGGTGATTTAGGTTGGGCAGAACCCGGATTGTTTGTTCCTGAGTTTGATAAAGTTCTTTTTGCACTAGAGGTTAATGAATTATCAGAACCAGTAAAAACAGAATTTGGCTATCATCTAATAAGATTGGATGAGTTAAAAGAAGGCAAACAACAAGCCTACCAAGATATTCAAGTAGAGCTTGGTAATGAGTACTCAAAGTTTCTTGCTGAAGACAAGTTATTTGGATTGGCTGACCAACTTGCAGACCTGTCTTTGCAAGCATTCAATGAATTAAATTCAGTTGCCGATGCTCTTGGATTATCCTTGAGTCGCATAGATGGAGTGTCGCGGAATGGAGCCGCTCTTTTTAATCAAGAGCCAGAAATTATCAGTATTTTATTTAGTCAAAATTCCATAGAAACAGCAGAAAACACACCTCTTTTTGAAATTGATGACAGTATTTTTGTCGCCAGAGTAATAGGTCATCGGCTTCCAACCACTAGAGATTTCTCAGATGTTGAATCAGGGATCAAAGATTACTTAGTTTCTCAAGAGGCCATTAGCTTGGCAAATAATTATGCAGAAGAGATTAAAACTCAGTTCAGTGATAATGTCTCCTTTAAGGATAAAGCCGATGAATTAAATACAGAGGCAAGTGAGTTTGATGTATCCCGAGGCGACACAGAATTATCCAGAGGATTAATTGAGATGATTTTTAATTCTTCCAGTAATGACATGGTAGAAGGCAATATCCAAACTTATGTAGAGGGGGATAAAGTCTTTCTTCTTCGAGTCAGTAGTTATGAGGATGGGAAACTAGAATCGTTCAATGATGAAGAAAGGAATTCAGCTAAAATCGAACTCTCTGAGCAAATTGGTTCAAGAGAACTGAACGCGTTTGCGGAGCATCTAAGAAAAAATGCTGAAGTATCAATAGATCCTGGATTGTATAGCGGTTTATTTGATCTGTAGTTAGATCATCTATTCCACATCAAAGGTCATCCCTAAATTCCTATAGCCCCCATCAACATAGATGGTCTCTCCTGTGATCCCTGCGGCTAGGTCTGAAGACAGAAAAGCTGCAGTATTACCAACATCTTCAATGGTGACATTGCGACGAATCGAAGTCTTAGAAGCCACGTGTTTAAGTAATCCTCTAAATCCACTAACTCCAGCAGCAGCAAGGGTTTTAATGGGGCCAGCTGAAATCGCATTGACGCGGATACCTTGAGGACCTAAATCAGCAGCTAGAAACCTTACCGTTGACTCTAGACTGGCTTTTGCAGGGCCCATGACATTGTAGTTAGGTACAGACTTGACTGAACCTAAATAGGTCATGGTCAATAATGAAGCGTTATCACTCAGCATGGGTTTTGCTTCTCTTGCCATTGAAGCGAAACTATAACTGCTGATTTCATGTGCCATCTTAAATCCCTCTCTAGTGACTGATTCAACAAAGGAGCCTTTTAACTCCTCCATGGGAGCAAAGGCAATGGAGTGAATCATGATGTCAAATGTTTCCCAGTTCTGTTTAAGCTCAGCAAAAGCATTAGTAATATTCTGATCATCGGAGACATCTAAAGGTATGCAGATGGATGAATTCAAATCTGCTGCTATTTTTTCAACTCTTGGTTTTAACTTATCAGTTTGGTAGGTGAAGGCTAGTTCTGCTCCTTCCCGATGCAAACACTGAGCCACACCAAATGCAATTGAGCGGTTACTAGCCACTCCACTAATTAAAGCTTTTTTACCGTCTAAGAATCCCATTTTATTTACCTTTTAAAATTAAAAAATAAGTCTAGAAGAATATTTATGATTCATCGTGATACATTTTACATTAAAATAAAATAACCTTTAAATTATTCTGGACAAGACCATGAAGCAGGTTGAAATATATACAGATGGAGCATGCAGACGTAACCCCGGTCCTGGAGGTTGGGGTGCCTTATTAAGGAGTAATGGTCATGAAAAGGAGCTTTGCGGAGGAGTGTTGGAAACCACCAATAATCAAATGGAAATGATGGCAGCTATTAAGGCACTAGAAAGCTTGAAGGAAACTTGCCAAGTTGATTTATTCACAGACTCAAAATACGTCAAGCTAGGGATCACAGAGTGGATTATTAGGTGGAAGACTAATGGGTTTAAAAACGCCAAAAAAAAACCAGTTGTCAATGCAGAACTTTGGATCAGACTCGATGCAGTGGCATCCCAACATCAGATTAATTGGCAATGGGTTAAAGGCCATGCTGGACATGTTGATAATGAAAGAGCAGATGCTCTGGCCAACCGAGGGCTTGACCTGAAGCTTAGCGAATTATGAGACAGCTTATTTTAGACACGGAAACCACTGGCCTTTCTGTTGAATCAGGGCACCGAGTCATTGAAATCGGTGTCGTTGAAATAGTTGACAGGCGATTAACTGGTAATGATTTTCAATCATACCTCAATCCAGAAAGGAGAATAGACCCGGCTACAATTCAGATTCATGGGATCACAGATGAGTTTATTGCTGATAAACCATTGTTTAAAGATCTAGTGGGTGATTTTCTTGATTACGTTAAAGGCGCTGAAGTAATTATGCATAATGCTCCTTTTGATACGTCATTTATTAATAATGAACTTGCTTTATTGGGTTTGGATGATCGTTTAGAGGGGCTTTGTGAAATCACAGACACACTCGTATTTGCGAGAAAGAAACACCCAGGACAGCGCAACAGCTTGGATGCTTTATGTTCTCGGTATGAAGTTGATACGACCAACAGAGAAGTTCATGGTGCTCTTATCGATGCTAAATTGTTAGCCAATGTTTATTTATTAATGACGGGTGGTCAGGTGGGATTTTTTAACCAAGATCAAACGACCACTAGCGGATCTTCCGATGACAAGCAGAATTTTGATTTCAAGAATAGAAAAATTATTCAGATTGATTTAAATAAGGCTGAGGTAAAAAATCATCAGAGTTACCTTAAGAAGCTTTCAAAGACCTCAAAAAAAGACCTAGATTGGTAACTTTTTATAACATTTTATATTAAAATATCTTTTTCCCTTATCAAGGAGCCGACCTATGGAAGCCACACACCTGATTGAAATGAATGAAGGAATGATGATTTCAGGAATTATCTTAGCGATAAGTTTTATTGGTATCTTTACTGAAACACTGCATGGATTTTCAAGAGTAAAGGTCGCGATGCTTGGGGCAGGGGTGATGCTCGTGGTGGGTCAAATTTACGGTTTTTATACGCCTGAAGCTGCGTTTGAAGCAGTGGATTGGAACGTTGTGTTCCTACTTGCCGCGATGATGGCGATTGTAGCGATCATGATCAAGTCAGGAGGATTTGAGGTGATGGCATACAACATTGGTAAGTTTGCTAAAGGCAGACAATTCTTGATGTTGGCTCTAATTGGCACAGCAGTCACTGTGATCTCACTGCTATTGGACAATGTAACCACCGTGGTTATTTTTGGTCCGCTGATTATCTTAATCTGTCAAAAAATGAAAGTGAACCCAATTCCATACCTGATGGCAGCAGCACTTTTATCTGACACCGGTGGGGTTGCAACACTCGTTGGAGACCCTCCTAACTTAATGATCGGTTCAGCAGCTGATATTGAATTTATGCCATTTCTTGTAAAAATGGGTCCAATTGTTTTTGTGGCGTGGATAGCAACTTTGTTTTTCTTGAGATTATTGTTTAAATCTGAACTTAGTAAAAAAGCAGAAGGCATTTTTGATGAAGTTTTGGTCTATAAAGACAAGGGACTCTGGAACAAATCTCTGATTGTATTAGGATTAATGGTGGTGCTGTTTATTATCCATGGTCAAATACATTGGGAACCTTGGATGGTTGCCGGAGCTGGTCTTATTGCTTTAGTCATGCTTCAAAGACACTTAGAGCTCGACGATATTATGCATGATGTTGAAATACCACTGCTTATGTTTTTCATTGCTCTTTTCATGATTGTTGGTGGCGTCGAGGGAAGTCAATTCCTTGAGTATTTGGGCCAATTTATTATTCCATTTGTTGAAAAAGACTTACTAGTAGCCTGTATTGTGCTGATGTGGGTGGCAGCCATCATGTCAGCTGCGATAGACAATATCCCATTCACTGCTGCAATGATTCCAATAATTGGTGCACTAGGCCCTGAATACCAAGCCCCGCTATGGTGGTGTTTGGCTCTTGGAGTGGGCATGGGAGGAAACGGAACTCATATTGGTTCCACAGCAAATGTCTTCATTGTTACCGTTTCTGAAAGACTCGCCAAGGATACTGGTGATCCAAGTTTAGCTATTACTCCATATGTATGGGCTAAGAAAGGTTTGCCAGTCATGTTACTGACATTAGTGATTTGTACCATCGTAATGTATGTGTTCTTTGATTACTACAGTCAACCCTTGCACCCTTTATAGATGGGAACTAAGATATCGTGCTTCAAGGCCTATGATGTAAGAGGCCAGATACCCTCTGAGTTAAATGAAGAGGTCGCTTTTAAAATAGGCGTTGGAATTGCATCATATTTTTCAACTAAAACAGTGGTCATCGGTTATGACATTAGACCCTCTTCATTGAAAATTTTAGAGGCCTTAGCAAAAGGCATTCAAAGTCAACAATCTGAGGTAATTTCAATAGGTCTATGCGGCACTGAGGAAATCTATTTTGCAACCAATCATTTAGACTCAGATGCCGGCGTGATGATTACAGCAAGTCACAATCCAGCAGATTATAATGGTCTGAAGATTGTAGGAAAAGGTGCGAAACCTGTGAGCATGGACAGCGGTTTAGGAGAAATCAAATCTATCGCAGAATCAGCCTCTTATGATGAATCAATTGATTTAAAGCTCAGTGAAGTAAGTATCAGGGATCAGTATTTAGATAAAATTTTATCTTTTGTGAATCCTGAAAACATACAACCAATGCATATTGTGACCAACGCAGGCAATGGCTGTGCAGGCCCAGTGATCGATGCCTTAGAGTCTAGATTGCCTATTAAATTTACCAAAATACAGAATGAGCCAGATGGATTATTTCCAAACGGGATTCCAAATCCTCTGTTAGTTGAAAACAGGAAAATCACCTCTGAAGCAGTCATCGCTCATCAGGCGGATCTTGGAATTGCTTGGGATGGTGATTTTGATCGTTGTTTTTTCTTTGACGCCAACGGTCAATTTATAGAAAATTATTATTTAATTGGTCTTTTGAGTGAACAGTTATTGAAATCGTCTCCGAGTCAGCACATTGTCCATGATCCTAGATTAGTCTGGAACACCAGAGAGGAAGTCAGGAGGTGTGGAGGCATTCCAGATATATCTAAGGCAGGACATTCTTTCATTAAAGAGGTTATGAGAGCTAATCAAGCAGTTTATGGTGGTGAAATGAGTGGGCATCATTATTTTAGAGACTTCTATTTTAGTGATAGTGGAATGATTCCTTGGCTACTCTTAATAGAAAACATTTCTACTTCAGGCACCAAGCTTGCAGAACTTGTTAAAGAGAGAATCGATAAATACCCAGTTAGTGGGGAGATTAATCGAAAGGTAGAAGATCCTAGGAAACTCATAGAAGACATAAAAAACTTTTATCTAGATACTAACGCTGAGATTAATGATCTTGATGGTTACAGCTTTGATTTCTCTAATTGGCGTTTTAATCTGAGAATGTCTAACACAGAACCTTTAGTCAGATTGAATGTTGAAACTAGAGGTGATTATCAATTAATGACAGAAAAAACTAAAGAGATCTTAGATCTGATTGAGAAGCTAAGCTAGTTTTTTAGCAAAAGAAATTGTCAGTAATGTTGATGAAAGATTTGATATTACATCCGATCAAACTACTAATTAAAAAGTCATAAATCTTGTCAATTATTCCCTAGCATTTTTTTGAAATAGGTCCAACTGGTTTCATTCTTTCTATCGTCACTGGTTGGTGGGGGCTGGTTGTAGATGGGGTAATTAGTTTCTATTTCAGCTTTGATCGATTCTGGTAGTTCATCGTAGCTATTGAGTTTTTTTCCAAAAGTATGAAAGTAGACAATTCCGTTTCTTCCGCTCATTTTCATCCAAGGAAGCCAATAGGAAATTCTTTCCCACCCTATATTCACCTTAGCAGTATCTTTATTGTCGTCTGTCAAATCCGCGACACTACCTGTAGTGTTAAACATTTCTGTTGCATGGTAGATTCCACCCACATAGTCCTGAAAGTCTCCTGCCAATGGATTTTTATAGAATAATGGTATGGTTGAGGTGTCCCACCAATCATCACCATGAATACTTAGATTCATTTCGTAAGGTTTCCCGTTTCTATTAATTTCATACTGGTTTCCCCAGTTGACTGGATCATTAGCAACATGCAGGACATCAACAGTTTCTCCTGTCCATGGATTGGTCCACTGGTCTAATATTTCTCCAGTATCTGGGTCTTGGTAGAAGAGAAGTTCGCGACTAACCATTCTATAACCTTGACCTCTTTTGGGGTCTTCTATAGTGGCACATTGTCTAATGTTCATACCCTCTACCTTAAATAGTAGCCGATCTTTTTCTCCTTGGACTCTACTGTACATGCTTCCATACCACCAATAAACAATGGGTTTGTTGTCTTCTAAAGAGCAGGTAATTTTTCTACTGGCTTTTAGATAACCTGAACCTGGTGTCAATTCAAAAGCATTCGTCACATCAATTGGGTGAATCAATAATAATAATCCAAATGTTAATAAAGTTAATTTGTATTTCATGTTTTTCCTGTATTAATTTTTTATGACAGGTTCTGACATTGATCCTTGATTCAAATAGCGACTGATTTGATCAAATAACTCCTTCATTTCCTCTCCGGTTTGAGGCAGTTGATCAGAAGGTATATCAAGATGGTTGAGCGGTATTTCTTGTTGATATTGAGAAAAGACTGATTCCACCATTTCTAAGGCATAGTTGGGTATAGTTCTGTTTTTTCTAAATTCAGCAATAGGGATTTCTGCTGAGACAATCCCTTCTTCATGGGTGCTTGAGTCTTGTGCCATGATTGCACCTTGTGGGGATGCTATCAAAGATTTACCCCCACCTGCACTGTATGGAGTTCCAAGCGGTAGAGTAATATTTGACAGGGCGCTGTAGAAATTATTGATCCAAGCCATTGATAAAACATCTGCTTCTGAGAAAAGAGTCGCTGTTCTTAACATGATCTCAACCCCTTTCATAGCAAAGGCTGCAAAAATGAACGGGTCTCCCTGAACAGTGCTTACAGCTAGGTTTCCAAATTCAGTTCTTAAGATTGGGAACTCTTCCTCGATCCCATATTTTTCTCTGTATCGGTCACGCACTGCTTCAATGGTTGTTGTGGTAATTTCTTTATCTTTATATAGGCGCTTGATATTTCTTGATTTCCAGAATACTTTCTTTATTTCACCGTCTCTGCCGATGACCGTATTTAAGCTAAGAATGTGCTCAGGCCATTCAGGGTCAGTGGCATAACTGCCAAATACAAGATAGGTATCACAAGCTTTAGCCACCTTACCCAGAGCCTCTGTTTCAGGCCCTGGCACTTGAATGGTGTATTTTAATTTTTCTGATCGACTCCCTGAAGAATAACCGGTTAAAGGAAATTCATGATAGAGGAGAATATCAGGTTTAGAGTTCTCACTGCAGGCTTTATTAGCCATATCGATCATGTGATCTAGATTTGTTTTAAGACCCTGTTGAGGGTCTTCATAATCTTGCATTGAATGGACGTCTGTTTGAACAACTTTTAGAGTTATAATCTCTTTTTCCAGTGCTACTGTTTTGTATGTTCCGTCTTGATTTACAAGCTTATTTTCTGATTCGTCTGCCATGATGTCTAAAGATAGCATTATCAATGTAAATATGAGAGTAATTTTAATTTTCGTAATATATAAGTCCCACTGTTGATACTTTAGAATTTTTGACTATCCGGTTTTTTCATTATAATTACCCTATGAAAACATTTAAGAACATTGATAATGGATGGTTTAGTTTTCAGGCGATGTTTAATTATGCATCAGAAGAACCAATACACTACCCATGATTACTCGTTGCTTTATTATTCATGGACAAGTTCAGGGGGTCTTCTATAGGGACAATACTAGAAAAGAGGCCTTGAAAAGAGGAATCACTGGGTCAGCTGAAAATTTAAAGGATGGCACTGTTAAGGTTATAGTGCAGGGATTGCAGACACCAATCGATGAACTTAAGCTGTGGTTGCTAGAGGGACCTGAGATGTCAGAGGTTATTAAGGTTGATGAAGTTGATATTGAAGATGATCTAGAGTTTAATAACTTCTCAGTAAGGTAAGTATTTACAATGGATTTAACACTCAATTTAATTATGATGATGCCAGCAGCGTTTAAAAAACGTTTGCTTCGAGGTAATGATATCCATCGTGACAATAGAACCATGAATCCGGGTATGCAGATTGTTTTGAGTATCCTAGAACAAAGAGGTGTTACCAATAATATCAGCAGCCTTGAACCTAAAGCAATTAGGGACTTATATGACAAAGTTGCTGAACGATTGCAGAAAGGGCCTCCAAGAATTAAACACCAGGATCATCAAATCGATGTTAATAATGGCAGCATTACTGTTCGCGAATATTTCCCAAAACAAGAGACCCATAATGGACAAACTCTGCTGTATTTTCACGGCGGTGGTTTTTCTATTGGCAGTATCAGAACACACGACACCATGTGTAAGCATCTAGTTAAACTTCTTGGCTATAAAATTTTCTCTGTGGAATATCGATTAGCCCCTGAGCATCCATTTCCCATCCCTTTAGAGGACTGTGATCAAGCCATGGATTGGTTGATTGAGAATGCAGATAATCTTGGTGTTGACCCTGAGAAAATTGCAATTGGAGGAGACAGTGCCGGGGGTAATTTAGCGACATGTCTTTGCATTAAACGCCTTGAAGAGTCAAAGCAGACACCAGAAAGACAATTATTACTCTACCCAGGAATCGACACTAAAGGTGATCATAAATCATTGAAAACATTTACCGACGGGTATTTTTTGTTAACACAAGAGCTGCTTGATTGGTTTGGTAATAATTATTTGACAGAAGATGATTATCAGAATATATACGCATCCCCAATGCAATACCAACACCCCGAAAAGCTCCCTCCTGCAGTGGTAATTACTGCTGGGTTTGATCCACTTCGTGATGAAGGCCATGCATACGCTGAGTTTTTAAAAGAAGCAGGTGTAAAGGTCTATTACAAAGAGTATGAGGGATTGATTCACGGTTTTGCTAATTTCACTATTGAACCGGCTTGTTATCAAGCCATGGTTGAGATAGCAAAAGAATTTAAACAGATTAACTAGATTCTTAATGGAACAATGTTGTGATTAGAACCAGATTTGCTCCTAGTCCCACAGGCTTCCTTCATATAGGTGGTGTGAGAACCGCTCTTTACTCTTGGTTGTTTGCTAAAAGTAAAGGTGGGGAGTTTTTATTAAGAATTGAGGACACCGATCTTGAGCGTTCAACCCAAGAGTCGGTTGATGCCATATTGGAAGGCATGAATTGGCTAGGATTGGATTTTGAAGAAGAGGTTGTTTTTCAATCAAACAGATTTGATATTTATCAGAAAAGAGCGGAAGAACTTATTGAATCTGGTCATGCCTACAAATGCTATTGTACGCCCGTTGAACTTGAAGAGATGCGATCCGAGCAGATTAAGATGGGTAAGAACCCAGGTTATGATGGTCGTTGTCGAGATAAAGCGGAGCAGGCTGGAGACTGTGTTATTCGATTAAAGTCAGAGGCAAAAGAGGACATCATTGTTAATGATTTAGTCTATGGACAAATCACCGTTCATAAAGAGGAACTTGATGATTTTATTATCCTAAGATCCAATGGGGTTCCAACGTATCATTTTGCCGTTGTTATTGATGATAACGAATCTGAAATAACGCACGTGCTCCGAGGTGATGATCATTTAAAAAATAGTGCTAAACATATTCAAATCATGGATGCGATGGGTTATGACAGGCCACAATTTATACATTTACCTATGATTCTAGGATCTGATGGTTCTCGTTTATCTAAGCGGCATGGGGCTATGAATATCTTAGAATATAAAGCTCAAGGGTTTTTGCCTGAAGCGGTGCTGAATTATTTAGTTAGACTGGGTTGGTCGTTTGGCGACCAAGAAATATTTACCGTTGAGGAAATGATAGACAAGTTTGATGTCAAAAATCTTAATAAATCCAGTGCTAAATTTGATCTAGAGAAGTTAAAGTGGCTTAACCAACAGCATCTGATGAATACAAATAATTCGGATTTAGCAGAATTCCTCAATCTGCATACAACGCTTAAAAGTAAACCAACAACTGAGACACTTATTTCATTCATAGAAGCCTATAAACCCAGAGTTAATTCTCTTAATGAGTTGTTAGATTATTTTGATTCACTTTATGCTGAAGATTTTATAGTGGACGATGCTGCTGCTCAGAAATTTCTAAAAGCAACCATTCTTGAACCATTACAAGATTTAGTTGTACTGTTAGATCAAGTTGAATGGAAACCTGAATCAATTCATCAAATTATTACCAATACCTGTGATAAACATAACATCGGTTTTGGTAAGATTGGACAGCCTTTGAGGGTAGCTATTACTGGAGGCACTCAATCACCTTCTATAGATGTAACAATAACTTTATTGGATAGAGACAACGTTATTTCCAGACTCAAACAAGCGATACAGTACATTGGTTTCGAAAATGTGTGAAGCAGGCAAGCCCACCGAAGCAGCATCTCATCTTAAAATTGATGCAGTAATAGATTCAATGGGTCCCAGAAGCTCAATTCTTAAAGCTCTTGAAGCTTTATAAATCTATGAGTATTTTTTCAAGAGCAGTTCTGGGTCTTTTTTCATTCTTGATTTCTGTCTCAGTTTTAGCCAATCAGCCAGACTTTTCACAGCCAGAGTCAGCCTATTTTTACACCTCGGGCAGTACGGATCCAGGGGTTTATTTTATTTCAAGTACCAACGGCGATGACATGGGTTGGGTGAGCAAACTGGCGGCAGATGGTAGTATGATCGACTCACGCTGGGCGACGAATCTTCAAAACCCGATGGGAATGAGAGTTTCTGGTAAACGCTTGTGGATCAATAACACTACCGAGGTTGTCGGTATCAATTTGGATGACTCCAGTGATCGAATTGTTTACTCGATAGACGGTGCAATCCTTTTGAATGATTTGGCCACTGATTTTTCAGGATATGCCTACCTCTCAGATTCAATGAATAGTCGAGTGGTTAGAGTAGATTTGGCGACTGGAGAAAACAGCACTTATATCTCCACCTTACCATCTTCTCCCAATGGACTGCTGGTCCAAGGAGACAGACTTTATATTGCCAGTTGGGGAATCATGTCTGAGAAACCGGAGGAGCGTGCCGAGTGGATAACAAAAACAGCAGGCGATTTGTATTGGGTTTCTTTGAAGGAGTCAAAAAAAGTTAGGCATATTATTGCTCTGGAACTTGGCAACCTTGATGGTGTAGAAATTGACCAACAAGGAAATATCTATGTTTCTGATTGGGAAAACGGCAAGCTCTACAAGATTTCTAGCAGCAATAAAACGGTCATTGAACTTGGTCAATACGAGCAAGGTTTGGCAGATTTAGGTTTGAATTCGCTCACGGGAGAATTAGTTTTACCTATTATGCTTAGCAGCGAAGTTTTATTTTACACTCCCAGTCCTTAGTCAAATAATTAAAGATGTATAATGTTGGCGAAGTTTGAGAAATCAAAGAGATTTAATGGTTGGTTTGAGGTGTTTTGATAAGAGAAAATCTAAACATTTAAAGCTTATTGGGGCTATAGCTCAGCTGGGAGAGCGCTTGCATGGCATGCAAGAGGTCGGCGGTTCGATCCCGCCTAGCTCCACCACCTTGAATACCTTATGAATAGGGCGATACAGAGTTCTTTAGTCAGACTTTATACTAACCCGTATTATCTAGCCCCACCTATCTAAAGGCTTTAACTGTATACCAGATCGTATACCAGATTTTCTGCGGAGATTATTTTCACAAGTATAGACCTACTATCTAATTATTATTTTCAAAATAGAATTATCAATTATTAGAAGTAAGTCCGTTAAAATTCATAATAAAATTTTTTGAATCAAAGGGCTGTTGTGAGGGTCATGAATAAGAATCTTGTCTTCTAGTAAATATCCCGCTGGAGGATGAAATAGCCAATAGCCACTTTGCACTCTGGCTCTCATCCTGGAATTAACCCTTTGCTTATTATGCTCTCGGTCAAATTCTGAAATAGAAACTTTTATATTTTCTATCAAGTGGTTTTCTGGGGACTCAGTTTCAAGATCATCATTTACTGACAATAACTTTCCTCCAAGTCTAATGAATTCACTTATTAGATAATGGTAGTTTTCTAAGCCTAATCTTACAAATAATAATACTTATAACAGGGTAAATATGCTAAAATTTCCTGTTGGTTTTTTTATATTGATCACAAGACTGAAATAAACTTTAAAGCTGAATCTATCTGTGAAATTTCTGATTTATAATGAGCTAACGATATGCTTTGAATATAATTTTTCCAATGCAAATCATTAAATTATTATCCAATATTCTATCTAAGAAAAGAGGAGATTTTTTTGATGATAATTTATTTATTAAAAAAAGTGAGTGACGCATGAGTAAGAATGAGAAGCTGGCTAATATAGGGAGTATAAAAAAGAGTGAATCAACAATTATTATTTACACCTGGCCCAGTCAATCTAGCTCAGAATGTACGAGAGGCTATTTGTAAATATGATATTTGTCATCGTGAAATCGATTTTGATTATTTGTTACAAAGTATTGAGAATAAATTACTCGCACTCTTCGAGATAAAGAATACAGCAAATTATCGAGCGGTAGTCATTACTGGCTCTGGAACTGCCGCCAATGAATCAATGTTGTCTTCAGTTGTTGGTGGGAAGAATATTCTTATTCTGTCTAATGGCGAATTTGGCGAAAGACTACACGGCATATCTAAGATTCATAATGAAAATACTTTTCTATTGGAATTTGACTGGGGAGAAAAACTAAGCCTGAAAAAAATTAAAGATTTTTTGCGGATACAGAAGATTGATGTCATCGCCATGGTTCATCATGAAACTAGTTCTGGCATGTTAAATCCTTTGGAAAAAATCGGAAAACTTTCAAAATCACACGGTGCAATATTTATTGTCGACTGTGTAAGCAGTGCAGGCGCAGAAGTAATTGATCTGGAAAAATGCAACATTACATTTTGCTCAAGTTCAAGTTCAAAGGCAATTGGCTCTTATCCTGGATTATCTTTTGTAGTTGGTGAAACTCAAGAGTTTGAGAAATTAAAGACTCTTCCCATTAAATCTATGTATCTAAATTTGTATAAATTTTATGACTTTATAAAAACTTTTTCTCAGACACCCAATACACCAGCGGTGCACTTATTCTATGCTCTAGATCAAGCCCTATCCAATATACTCAACGAAGGTGTTGTAAATCGCTATGCCAATCTGAGAGATAAAGCCAATAAGTTAAGACAAGGCATGCTGAGCCTGGGGCTTAAGTTTGTAATTAATCAGAAAGATATGTGCTCGATATTAACCACTGTTTATACTCCATCGCATATTGATGTTGGTGTTTTGCGTCAGAAATTGCGCGAAAAATCTATTATTATCTACGAGGGAAAGGGTTACTTTAAGAATCATGTGTTTCAGGTTGGAAATATAGGTGACTTGTCTTTTACTGATATCCAATATTTTTTGAATTCACTGAAGAAGGTATTGGATAGTTTTAAGCCGATTGGAGAATTACTACCCGTTATTGAACAGATTAAGGTGTTGGGTGTTGTTGGAATCGACAGTCAAATCCGAAAATCCATTCCTGAAATTGAAAAAACCAGTGCCAATCTTCTGACATTGAAAGCGACACTGTGAATGAAAAACTGACGCAATTATGGGAAACAAAAACAAAAGATGATGAATGGTGGTCTTCATTTGTTACATCTCCATTGGCCATCGTGGTTAATTATTTCGTTGTAGATTTTAAATGGCTAACACCCAATAAACTCACCCTTATTTCTTTTCTTACAGCAATTGTTTCTGTTCTGTTTATTATTGCTGGTGGTACTCAAAACTTTATCATTGCTGCAGTTTTAATACATTTAAGCCATATTTTTGATTGTATGGATGGACAGATGGCACGATATCGAAAAACCTCCTCATTGTCAGGTGGTTATTATGACAAGTTAACAGATCAAATACAGGTCACACTCTGGTTTGGTGCGACAGGTTATGCAGCTTACAACCAGTCTCATAGTGTTCTACCAGTATTTTTGGCTTTTATCGGTGTTGCTTTTTACTCACTTCGAGGTTATGTGAAATATGTGACACTTTATACCGAAATGTCACAGGACAATTACTATGTTGATATACTTGCCAAACAATTATCAACAGTAAAAAAGCAAAATACTGCAGGTCTTAAATTTGGTTTTTCAGCAAACCTGAAGTGGTTTATAGCTGAGCAACGTAAAATACTTTTATTTAATGAAGGGGTTTTCATCTTCATGCTATCACTAGCACTAGTACTTGATGTACTCACGCCCATGCTTTGGATGTTTGCAGTAAGTCAGCTTTATTTAGGGCTTATGCGTGGATGGCAAAGAGGTGCGCAACTTCAAAGTAATCAGAAAATTAACGTAGAAAAGTAGAGAATGAATTTTGTTCTCATATTTGGCCCTTTATCCGTGGGCAAAATGACAGTAGGACAGGAATTAGAAAAGATAACTGATTTGAAGTTATTTCACAATCATATGACGATAGAGATGATTTTACCTTATTTCGACATGAAGTCTCCGAGCTTTAAGAAATTAGTGAAAGCATTTCGAATACAGATGTTTAAAGAGGTGGCTAAGAGCAAACTTCCGGGATTGATATTTACTTATGTCTGGCAGCTAGATTCAGAGAAAGATTGCAAATTCATCGAAACAAGCATACAAATATTTGAGCGGGCAAATGCAACAGTCTGTTTTGTGGAACTTGAGGCTAGCGTTGAAGTTCGACTGAAACGTAATAGATCACCGAATAGATTGAAACATAAACCCTCAAAAAAGAATTTTAAAACATCTGAAAAAGAGCTGTTAGATAATGATTTTAATCATATTTTGAATTCAAGTAACAATGAGTTTAAGGATAAAAACTATATAAAAATCAATAACACGAATCTACCTGCTGATGCTGTAGCAAGAGTCATTAGTGAAAGGTTTGAATTAATAACATGGTAGATAGAAAAATTAAAGCAGTCATTTTAGCCGCTGGTGTAGGCTCTAGAATCAAACCATTGACAGACAACTGTCCAAAAAGTCTGTTGAAAATAAATGGTAAAACTATTCTTGAAATGATGATTTCACATATTCAGACGTGTGGAATTAGTGAAGTTGTTTTTGTGTTAGGTTATTTACAGGATCAGATAAAAAATTATGTAAAAACACAATTTCCTGATTTAGTCGTCCATTTTATAACGAATGAAAAATATGAAGTAACGAACACTGGTTATTCTTTAATGCTAACAAAAAACTTTGTTCTGGATTCAACCTTTATTAAATTTGATGCTGATGTTGTTTTTGATATTAATATACTGAAAAGCCTTATTGCCTCTGAATATGATAACTGTCTGTGTATCGACAAAAATATTAATCTTGATGCAGAAGAGATAAAAGTCATTATTAGAGATAAAAATAGGGTTGTCAAAGCCAGCAAAACGGTCAAGCCTTTAGATGCGGTTGGTGAATCAATAGGTATTGAAAAAATCAGTAGTGAAGCAGCACAGGCTTTATTTTCTGAGTTAGAACTAATGATGAAAGATGAACAATACTATCAGGAGTATTATGAGGCAGTCTATGAAAGACTCATTGAAAAGGACGTGCCTTTTCATGCTTTAGATATTTCAGGACTGAAATGGACTGAAATTGACACCCAAGAAGATTTTATGATGGCAGAAAATATTTTTAGTCAGAGTGCTTAGAATAAAGACATACTGGCAATTTCAATGAGCTGAGGTTGACTAGACTTGTAATGCAAAGTAACCGAAACAGCATTACTATAAGTAGTTAAATGGTTTAACCACTTTTCCAGAAATATTTGGCTTAAGAAAACCAAAAACAGATGTAATGAGTCAATTAAGCTACGATCGAATCGATTGTCTACCAAAATAAAAATTACTACATGGAATTAAATATAATGAAAAAATTCCTTCTTATATCAGCACTTTTGTTCAGCTTTAATGGCTGGGCAGAAGTTATGGTCTACGAAGGAAATAACTTTAAGGAGTGTAAAGCTATAGCAAGCATTATGACT
>JAPYQN010000023.1 GCA_029941465.1 Gammaproteobacteria bacterium | reverse complement strand
TTTACACAAGGATCAATTTCAGAACAGTTTCGGGATAATGCATTACTTGAGAAAATCCAACAAGAAATAGTTCTCGCAGAGGCTGAAAAAGACTTAAGAGACACCAAACTCTATGCACCTTATGACGGTGTCATTAATGATGTTTTGGCAAGTTTAGGAAAACAGGTAAGCACCTTCAATGATAAGATTGGTGAAATTATTGATATTAATAATCTTGAGGTTAGGTTCTCACTTTCAAAAGCTCAGTACGGGAGATTATTAGAAGATGAAACTGCAATTATAGGAAGGCCGGTATCAATCAATTGGACAGCAGGAAATAAAACCATCCCTTTTGAAGCAACCATTGCACGTATTGGTGCTGAAATTAAATCTAATACTGGTGGTGTTGATGTTTTTGCTACTCTCTCTTTAATAGACAGTGGAACAGCTTTGATTAGACCGGGTGCTTTTGTAAGGCTTACAGTACCTGATAAAAGTTATTATTCAGTTATCGTTGTACCTGAAACTTCTATTTATGAAGATGCCTACGTGTTTGTTGTAAATGACCAACGTTTGACTAAACAGTTTATCAATATCCTCGGATATGATGGCACCAATGTTTTATTGGCCGTGCAGAAAAGTTCAGATATTCAAACAGGGGATATGATTATAACAAACCAGTTAATGGAAGCCGGCGAAGGTGTATTGGTTGATATTTTATAATTATGTATAAGAATTCTAGCCAAAAGAATAAACAACAGAATAATAGTAGTAATCTAAATTATTCAAACCAAGGCATAATCCCTTTTTTCAGCCAGCATAAAGTTGCTGGGAACCTTTTAATGGCCCTCATGATTCTCTTTGGGATATTTGGATTAAGTCAACTTAAAAGGCAATTAATGCCAGATTTTGGGATAGAAATAGTCACTGTTAATATTGAGTGGCCTGGAGCAAGCGCGGAAGATGTTGAAGAAAATATCATCAATGCGATAGAGCCTGAAGTTAGATTTATCAATGATGTTAATGATGTTGATTCTTTTGCTTATGAAGGCAGAGGAAAAGTATCAATAGGCTTTAAACAAAGCGCTTCAATGTCGAAAGCATTAACCGATGTTCAATCTGCTATTTCACGAATATCGACTTTTCCGCAAGACATAGAGAAACCTGTAATCAGTCAAGTACTGCAAAGGGATGAAGTTTGTCGAATTGATATTTCAGGTCCTTTCTCAAATAAAACACTGAAATATTTTGCACGTCAAATGCGTGATGATTTAATTAATATGGGTCTGGCAAGTGTAGATTTTGAGGGAGCAAGAGATCAAGAAATCTGGGTTGAAGTTCCTTCGGATAATTTAAGAGAATTAGACCTGTCACTTGATGACATTTCTAAAAGACTGTCAGCCTCCAGCATAGATTTGCCATCTGGAAGTATTAATTCAGGGGGGATATCTAGACAAATTAGAAGTGAGCAACTGGCAAGAAGTCCTAATGATCTCAGAAAGATTGAAGTCTTATCCAAAGCAACGGGTGAAAAGCTCTATCTAGGAGATATTGCATATGTATACGAAACATTCCAAGAAAATTCTAGTTATCGTATTAATAATAGTGGTCCATCAATAGGTTTAGTTGTGTTTCGAACCCAGGGAGCTGATTCACTTGTTTCACATGACTTAGTTGAGCAATATATGGACAATGTCGCTTTGAAGTATCCTCAAAGTTTAGACATAGTTGTGTACGATGTTTTTGCAGATTCAGTGAGGCAACGAATTGAGATGCTCATTGACAATGGGCTCACTGGTCTAGTATTAGTGCTGTTAGTCTTATTTGTCTTCTTAAATGGAAGAATTGCAATTTGGGTTGCTTTAGGAATACCAGTTGCTTTCTTAGCTGCCCTAGGAGGAATGTATTTCATCGGATTATCTCTCGATATGATCAGTATGTTTGCACTGATTATGGGAATTGGCATTGTTGTTGATGATGCTATTGTGGTCTCTGAACATACGACCACTTTGCATCGAAGAGGAATGAACTATAAAGATGCTTCTAGGATTGGCGCCCAAAGAATGTTTTACCCAGTGCTAGCTGCATGCTTAACTACTCTAGCAGCATTTTTGCCTGTGCTTATGGTGAAAGCTGATGTCGGCACTATTATTGCCCCTATACCGATTACTTTAGGCTTAATTATTATTGCAAGTTTGATTGAATGTTTTTTAATTCTTCCGATGCATCTTAGACATGCAATGAAGAAAGTGAGCCAATACGATCAAACTAAGATAAGAACATTTGATGTTTATTTTAATCATTTTAGAGACCATTATGTTGCCCCATTGGTAGCTAGAACCTATGCAAGCAAAAGATTTACAGTGTTAGCAACGGTTTGCTTATTCTTCATGTCAGTTAGTTTGTTATTTTCAGGACGAGTTAATTTTGAATTTTTTGATACCCCTGAAAGTGACACTATCCATGCTAATTTCTCGTTTTCTCCAGGCACTCCTAAATCAAAGACCCAAACAATGGTTGAAGAATTAGGAAGATCAGCATTAGCCGTTGAGAGCAGGTTAATGGATGGCCCTGGGAGTTTAGTGAAATATGGAGTAGGTAATATTGGATCCACAGATTCAGGCAGGGGGAACCTGCTTAGCAATACAACAGGTGCTCACATTGGCTCCTATACTGTGGAGTTGGTTGCTGGTGATGGAAGAATTATTCGGAATATAGAATTTATTAAAGCTTGGGAAGAGTCCACCAGGATGATGCCTGGTATTGAGAGCTTTATTGTCTTTGAGAGCCCAACAGGTGGACCGCCTGGGAGAGATATTGATATAAGAATTGTGAGTGATGATTTGCAAACGATAAAAAAAGCCGCATTAGCTTTGAGAAATGAACTCAGATCATTACCCGGACTTATTGCTATTGAAGACGACTTACCATTCGGAAAACAAGAGGTACTGTTAGAGATTACCCCAGAAGGCGAAGCTATGGGATTTAGTGCTGAAGAAATAGCAAGGCAGGTCCGAAATTCGTTTTCAGGTGCTATTGCTAAACGTTTTTCTCAGGATGGAGAAGAGATAGTGGTTAGGGTTAAGTTACCTGAAGCTGAGACCATCAATCAAACTATCCGTGATATCTTCCTGATTACACCCGACAACAATAATATTCTTCTGTCGGAAGTGGTTATGTTGAAACAAAGGTTAGGTTTTACAAAAATTAGGAAAGAAGGTGGAGTGAGAAAGGTTTCTGTTACAGCTGATGTGAATCCAGAAATCACAACCACCAATATTATTCTTCAGTCCGTCCGTAAAAATATAGCACCCAAAATTGAAAATGATTTTAACGTAACAATTGAATATAAAGGGAAAGCAGAAGAACAATCAGAAGCTCTTGGGGACCTCAGTTTAGCTTTAATTATTACGCTCGCATCTATATATATTATTCTCGCCTGGTTGTTTTCTAGCTACACAACTCCTCTCTTGATAATGTCTGTGGTGCCTTTTGGACTGATTGGAGCTATTTTAGGACACTATCTTTTAGGTTTTAATCTCAGTATGTTTAGTCTAATGGCCTTCTTTGGGTTAACTGGAGTTTTAGTCAATGATTCCATTATTTTGGTAAGAACGATCAAAGAGTTTCTGACAGAAGGCTATGCATTATCAGAAGCAGTAGTGATGGGAGCAAAAGAACGATTAAGGCCTGTTATTCTAACCACAATAACAACCATCGTGGGTTTATTGCCAATTCTTTTTGAGACAAGCTTGCAAGCAAGATTAGTGCAGCCACTAGCCATTACATTTATTTTTGGAATGTTGTTTGTTCCATACTTAGTTCTAATATATGTTCCTTCAATGATGGGAATCG
Source organism: Gammaproteobacteria bacterium (assembly GCA_029941465.1). Classification (GTDB taxonomy): domain Bacteria; phylum Pseudomonadota; class Gammaproteobacteria; order Steroidobacterales; family UBA11654; genus CACPJA01. Next base: position 15,287 of record JAPYQN010000023.1, on the reverse strand, counting down.
GAGAAGGGTTAAAGAGACGTTTTCGATACCTCGCTTACTTCCTTGGCTTGCGTAAACGCCAATATAGTTAGCCAAACTTAATTACCATCCGTAAAATGGAACGATTATGAGTTCTATTGAAAAACCTTTAGTAGGTATTGTGTGTTGTCGGAGAATGCAAGACTCACACTATTTTCATGTGGTGGGTGAAAAGTACATCAACGCTATAAATCAGCACACAGGTTGCTCTGGCGTGCTGGTGCCTGTTGATCAGAATGATGATATTGATCAATCAATTTTAAATCGTATGGACGGTTTTTTATTAACAGGCAGCTTATCTAATGTGCATCCTGATCAATACGATAAAGAAATTATTAATCATGAAATGTTATTGGATGAATCTAGGGACCGCTCTGTGTTTAAAATGATTCAATCTATCATCCAAAAAGAGATGCCATTGTTAGCTATTTGTAGAGGATTTCAAGAAATGAATGTGGCATTTGGGGGTTCTTTATATCAAAACCTAGAATTGCAATCTGGTCACCAAGGGCATGACTTTGATCGAGATGCTTCACATGAACAACAATATGGGTTTAGGCACCAAGTTGAAATTACTGAAGGTTCATTGCTTCATAAAATTAGTGGATTAGTTAATGCTGATGTCAACTCTTTGCATACTCAGGGAGTTAATGCTTTAAGTGATCAACTAGAAATTAATGCTTTAAGTGATCATGGATTAGTTGAAGCGTTTACAATTAAGGCAGCTAAGGGATTTAATCTATCAGTTCAGTGGCATCCAGAATGGCAACCAAGTAAAAGCGAATTATCACTTACAATATTTAATGCGTTTGGAGATGCTTGTAGAGCATTTGCTGTACTCAAATGAATGACAAACAATTATCCGATTGGTTTAGTCAGAAGAATATTCAAGAAGTTGAAGTTATAGTTCCAGATCTCGCGGGAATAGCTAGGGGTAAATTAGTGCCAGCTGATAAGTTTCTTAACAACACAGCAATTCGATTGCCTGAATCTGTTTTTACTCAAACCGTAACAGGGGAATTTCTAGATGTTCCTGTAATCAATCCAGCGGACCGGGATGTTATTGTTAAGTCTGATTTAAAAACTCTAAGGCTTTTGCCTTGGGAGGAGCCGACTGCCTCTGTCGTTAACGATTGTTTTTACGAGGACGGATCACCGGTAGATATTTCACCCAGACAAGTTTTAAAAAATGTTCTGCAAAAATTTAATGATCTTAATATTCAACCTATTGTTGCTCCAGAACTTGAGTTTTATTTAGTTAAAAAAAACACCAACCCTAATAATAATGTCGAGCCACCTATAGGTCGTTCTGGTAGACAAGAAACAGTAAGACAGCCTTTTAGTATTGACGCGCTTGATGAGTTTGAACCTGTAATTAATGATATACATCGCTTTTCAGAGTTAATGGGCATCAAGATCGATACACTTGAGCATGAGATGGGAACAGGTCAGTTGGAGATTAATTTTGAACATAATGACCCATTAATGATTTGTGATCAGGTAATGATGTTTAAACGTTTAGTGAGGGAGGCCGCTATGCAGCATGACATTTATGCAACTTTTTTAGCTAAACCAATGCAATTCGAACCTGGCAGTGCTATGCATTGGCATATTTCGCTAATTGATAGTGAATCAAAGCAAAATATATTTTCTGAGAAAGGAGGAGAGAGTAAAAAATTTAGAAGCTTTATAGCAGGATTACAAAAATACACACCTGAAGCACTGTTATTTAATGCGCCTTATGTCAATTCTTATAAGCGCTTTATAAGATGGCAGAATGCACCTATAAATCTTTATTGGGGTTATGATAATAGAACCACCGGCCTGAGAGTTCCGTCCTCGTCTCCTGATAATAGACGGATAGAATTTAGAATTGGTGGAGCAGATGTTAATCCTTATCTTTCAATTGCTGCATCTCTTGCTTGTGGTTATCTAGGAATGCAGGAGGAAATAGAACCTAGTGCACCAGAAGACGGAAATGCGTATAATTTACCTTTCGCTTTACCAAAAAATTTATCTGCAGCCATTGAGCTTTTAGAACATAGCGAGGTGATGCCAATAATAATGGGGAGTCGTTTTTTACAAGTGTATATTGCTACTAAGAACCATGAATACAAGAAGTACTTTGAGGTTATTACTCCTTGGGAAAGAGAATATTTATTATTAAGTGTATAGAAGTTCATGACGCTAAAATCATTACAACAAAAAGACAGGGATCACCATTTGCATCCCTTCACGGATCATTTACAGCTCTCCGAAAAAGGAACAAGAGTTATCACAAAAGGCAAGGGTGTCTATGTCTGGGATGCTGAAGGGCACCAAATACTGGATGCCATGTCAGGTTTATGGTGTGTAAATCTTGGTTATGGTAGAGAGGAGCTAACTCAGGCCGCTTACAAGCAAATGCAAGAGCTTCCTTATTACAATAATTTTTTTCAGTGCACTCATCCTCCAGCAATTGAATTGAGCTCAAAATTAGGCACCATTTCTCCGGCTGACCTAAATCATGTATTTTTCACTGGTTCGGGTTCTGAGGCCAATGATACTGTTGTAAGGATGGTGCGACGCTACTGGCAATTATTAGGGCAACCAGAGAAGCAAATCATTCTATCGAGAAAGAACGCTTACCATGGCAGTACTATAGCTGCTGCAAGCTTAGGAGGTATGTCAGGCATGCATGAAGGCGGCTTACCTATACCTAATATTCATCATATTGCTCAACCGTATTGGTTTGAAGAAGGCGGTGATAAAGACCCTGATACGTTTGGATTGGAGGTTGCACAAGAACTCGAACATGCAATTCATCATTACGGTGTTGAAAATATTGCCGGATTTATAGCTGAACCTATTCAGGGTGCTGGAGGAGTTATTATTCCTCCCGAATCATACTGGCCAGCGATACAAAATATTATTGATGAGCATAAGATTTTGCTTATTGTTGATGAGGTAATTACTGGATTCGGTCGTTTAGGTCAATGGTTTGCAACTGATGTTTATCAAATTAAGCCAGATCTTATTCCCTTCGCTAAAGGGGTGACTTCAGGGTATCTGCCCTTAGGAGGCGTTCTAGTCAATGATAAGGTAACTGATGTAATTAGCAAAGGTGGGGAATTCACGCATGGATTTACTTACTCTGGACACCCTGCTGCTTGTGCAGTTGCATTAGAGAATCTTGAGATAATTGAAAGAGAAAATATATTAGAGCAGGTTAAGAATAAAACAGCCCCATATTTAGAGAAACACTGGAAAAGATTAGCAGACCACCCATTAATAGGTGAGGCTCGGATTAAGGGTTTAGTTGCAGCCATTGAAATTTCTAATAATAAAGAAACCAGAGGAAGATTTTCTTCGGACATAAGCGCAGGGTCTATTTGTCGAGATATTGCGATTAGTAATGGTCTAGTCATGCGGGCTGTTGGTGACACAATGATTATTGCACCACCATTAATTATTAGTGAAAGCGAAATTGATGAGCTCATAGAAAAAACCACCACCACTCTCGATGAAACAAATAGACATATCAGCAGCTTATAAATAGCTCTCAGATGACAACCGCTGAATCAAATTACCCAGATTCTTACTATCTGCATACAGCTAATTCAATTAAACATAGATCACAGTTAACTGAATCTATTGATGCAGATGTGTGCATTATAGGTGGTGGCTATACTGGGCTATTAGCTGCACTAACTCTTTCTGAGAAAAATTATCGTGTGGTTTTATTAGAAGCAAACAAAATTGGATGGGGAGCATCAGGTCGAAACGGAGGGCAAGTTGGTAGTGGGCACAATAAAAAAATCGATCAGTTGGAGAAGGATTACGGAAAATCTCTAGCAAGAGAGCTGTGGAATTTAAGCGAATATGCAAAAAAAATTGTTAAAGACAGAATTATTGACCATCAAATTAATTGTGACTTAAGGCATGGCAATATGACTATTTCTAATGACCCAAAAGATGATGTTGAGCATAGTCATTATGTAGAAAAATTAAATAAGGATTACGATTACGATTCAATTCGATATGTAGACCAAGAAGAAGTCTACGATATATTCCATAGCCCTTTTTTTAAAGGAGGAGGGTCACTGGATGTGGGTGGGATGCACTTACACCCTCTTAATTATGCTCTTGGTCTAGCAGATGCTGCAGAGCGACAAGGTGTAAAAATCTATGAAAATTCTAGAGTTTTGGATTATTCAAAGGATGCAACATCAGATGTCACCACTGATCATGGCAAAGTCAGAGCAAAGATGGTGGTTTTAGCATGTAACGCTTATTTGGATAAGTTAGAAAAACGTATAGCTGGTAAAATTATGCCGATTAACAATTTTATTCTCGCTACAGAGCCGCTTGAAGAGTCAGAAGCAAGATATATTAATCGTGATAATGTCTGTGCTCATGACAATAAGTTCCATGTTCATTATTTTAGGATGTCTGAAGACAATCGTTTATTATTTGGTGGTGGAGAAAACTACTCGACTAAATTCCCAAAAGATCTTAAAAGCTATGTCCGTAAAACTATGCTTGACGTTTTTCCGAATCTTAAAAAAACAAAGATTGATTATGCTTGGGGAGGGACCATTGCTGTGACAGCAAATCGAATGCCACACCTAGGTCGACTTGATTCGAATGTTTATTTTGCCCATGGTTTTTCAGGGCATGGAATTGCAATGGCCTCATTAGCTGGCACGGTTCTTGCAGAAGCAATTGATGGCAGCACTGGTCGACTAGACGTGTTTAATAAAGTGAAGATACCCACATTTCCAGGAGGCACCTTCCTAAGATGGCCAGGATTCTACCTTGGTATGATCTATTACTCAATTAAGGACCGATTATGAGACATTGGCAAGAGAGTAAGTTTTTTTATCCCAAATACTTGTTTATATTTTTTTATGTTTCATTCGGTATTGATGCAAACGAAGTCAGAGTCTATAACTGGTCAGATTATATTGCTCAACCAGTCATAGAAGAATTTGAGGGTGAGACTGGAATTAAAGTCATTTACGATGTGTACGATAGTAATGAGGTACTTGAGGGTAAATTATTAGCAGGAAATACTGGTTACGATATTGTGGGTCCAAGTATAGAATATTTAGGAAGGCAAGTAGTTGCTGGCATTTACCAAGACTTAAACAAATCAAAACTCACTAATTATCAGCATCTTGATCAGGAGATAATGAAATTATTATCGATAATGGATCCGGGAAACACATTTGCTATTCCTTATTTATGGGGAACAACTGGCATTGGATATGACAAGAATAAAGCCAAAGAAATTATGGGAGATGATTTCCAAATGAACACCTTTGATGTCATTTTTGATCCTGAAATTGTCAGTAAATTTGAACAATGTGGAGTGGCCTTTCTTGACGCACCTAGTGAGGTGTTTAAAGCCGCATTATTTTATTCAGGACTAGACCCTAACACCAAAAATCCTAAAGATTTTCAAGGACAAGCATTTGATTTATTGATGGGAGTTAGACCTTTTATTAGGTATTTCCATTCATCAAAGTATATCAATGACTTAGCTAATGGGGAGATATGCCTCGTTTTTGGATGGAACGGAGACATTTTACAGGCTGGGGAACGAGCTAAAGAATCAGGTAATGGCATTGATATTGGTTATAAAATTCCACATCAGGGTGCTCAAATGTGGGTTGATATGATGGCTATTCCTAAAGATGCTCCTAATTCTGAAAATGCCCATCTATTCTTGAACCACATTTTAAAACCTGAAAACATTGCAAAAATTAGTAATCAGGTTCAGTTTGCTAATCCCAATAAAACATCTAAGATTATGTTAAATAAAGAGATATTAAATAATCCTGCCATCTACCCTAATGAGGAGATAATGAAAAAGTTATTTATTGCTGAAATAGCACCACCTAAGGTAGATCGGACAATGACAAGACAATGGATCAAAATAAAAACAAACCGATGAGAAATTTATTTTTTAAGATCGTTGTAGTTACCTTAATTTTTAACTCAAGCTATTTATTAGCATCAAGTAGTGCTGCTAGACAGGTTTTCTTAAATGGATCAATACATACTTTTAATAAGCAACTTGAAATTATTGAAGCAATATCCATTAAAGACGGAGTCATAGAACAGATTGGTTCAAATGAAGAGATCAAGAAGATCATTGACAAAAATACTTCTGTAATAAATTTAGAGGGCAAAATGATGATGCCTTCTTTTCATGATGCTCACTCACATCCAATATGGTCTGGAATTGATCAATACAAATGTGTGGTTTCAGAATTATACGAAATTGAGGGTATGCGATCTGAGATTAAAGAATGCCTGAATAGTGAATTAACAAAAACCACAGGTTGGTTAGTTGGCACAGGTCTGAATATAGGAATATTCCCAGCAGGAAACCCAAATAAATCTCTTTTGGATGAAATCAGTACAGACATTCCCATTTATGTTGATGCGTCTGATGGTCATAGCGGGTTAGCTAATTCAAAAGCACTGGAATTAGCAGGTATTACTGCTAATACTTCTAATCCTGAACAAGGCATTATAGAAAGAGACCCAAACACCGGTGAACCAAGCGGAACATTAAGAGAGCCTGCGGCCATGAATCTTGTCAGAGACATAACACCAAAAGACACAGATGCACTTTATGATAAAGGACTCAATTTTGCACAAGATTTAGCCCATAGCTTTGGCATAACCTCATCTATAGCTGCTTCTGTAGGCAAACAACACATGGCCACGTATAAACGAGCAGCTGTTAACAATCAATTAAATTTAAGAGTAATTACTTGCCTTTCGTTTGGCGGGCTTTTCGTCAGAAACTCTGGGTCTTTTGACGACGTATTGAAGGATAGGGCTCAATACAGTGACCCAAGAATAAATGTGGATTGCGTAAAAATATTTATTGATGGGGTCTTAGAGGGTCAGACAGGGGCTGTTTTAGAACCGTACTTAGATTCAGGTAATTATGGTCAGCTTTATTTTGATCAAGACACACTTAATCATGCTGTCGCTCGTTTTGATGCTGATAATATTCAAATACATACTCATGCTATAGGTGATCGCGCAGTACGTTCAATACTTGATGCGTTTGAGTTTGCTATTGCTATTAATGGGAGGACTGATAATCGTCATCACATTTCTCATTTGCAAATGATTGATCCGGCAGATATACCAAGGTTTAAAGAACTAGGTGTTGCCGCAAATTTTCAAGCAGCCTGGGCATTGCCTGATGAATGGATTACGGATATTAATACCCCTGAGCTTGGGATTAAGAGGGTCAATAAAATGTATCCTATTGCCAGTGTTTTTAGGGCAGGTGGCTTAATTGTTGGCGGCAGTGATTGGGCTGTAAGCACAATGAATCCATTAGTTGCTATTGAGACAGCTATTAGAAGAGAAGACCCTGATGATCGTATTCAGGGTGTTTTAAATGAGAATGAAAGAATGACTCTGGTCGAGATGTTAAAGGCTTACACAATCAATGCTGCCTACTTAATGCACCAAGAGCATCTTACCGGTTCAATAGAGGTGGGAAAAGCTGCTGATTTGATTATATTAGAAAGAAATTTATATGACATTCCAATAGAAGAAATCAGTGAGGTACGAGTTTTAGAAACAATCATTGAAGGCAAAACGGTGTATAGAACAGAATGAAACATGACGGTATTAGTAGACGAGATTTTTTAAATGGCGTTAGCTTAGGGATTGCTGGGACTATTGCCCCCATAGATTTTTTGAAATCTCAAGGCATCGGCATTGGTTACTATCCACCAACATTAACAGGCATTAGAGGTAATCATCCAGGCTCTTTTAATGACGCTCATAAGCTTGCATTTACCGGCAGTGGCTTTATTGATGAGGTTAAAGATACAGGTGAGAGCTATGACTTAGTTGTAGTTGGCGGGGGTATTTCAGGATTGTCAGCTGCTCATTTTTTCAAAGAGCGCACGACAAGCATTCCAAGCATGCTTATTCTAGACAACCACGATGATTTTGGTGGTCATGCCAAACGCAACGAATTTGTTGTTAATGACCGAACGATGCTTACTTATGGGGGCAGTCAGTCTGTGGAGTCACCAAGCTATTATGAGGAAGTTTCAAAACAACTATTGTCTGATCTTGGCATAGATTTTAATAAATTTTATAAGGCGTATGATTTCGATTATTTCAAGAATAGACAACTCGAAACAGGCTTTTATTTTAACGAAGCAACCTATGGCGCCAGTCGGATCGTTAAAAATGTACCCAGTTTTAGATACGATCTTGCTTATCAAGAATCTATAAAACCTGATAATATTCAAAGAGTTGCATCTCAGATGCCGATTTCAGATCAATCCAAAAAAGAATTTGTTCGGCTGTTTCTGGACCAGACTGATTTTTTTCCTGATTTAAGTCTCGAGGAGAAATATTATTTGTTAGACAACATCAGTTACGAAGATTATTTAAGACAGTACCACAAAGTTAATGAGGAAGTGATTGGTCTGTTTCACAGTCTCTTGTGGGGTCTTTGGGGAGTGGGTAATGATTCCATTCCTGCTATAAGTTCTTGGGGTGATGGCTTGCCCGGTTTTGCAGGACTTGGCTTTACGGACAACACAGAGCCAAGTAATGAAATAAATTTTGAGGAAAATCCCATGTATGGCATTGAAACTGTAGATGAGAGTATTCGTGATTACATGAGTAAGAACGAGTTATCTAATGAGCCGTATATTTTCCACTTTCCTGACGGTAATGCGACGATTGCAAGATTACTGGTGCGAAACCTTATTCCCAATTCAATACCTGGGGACAATATGGAAGATATTGTTACTGCTAAAGCAGACTATTCCATGCTGGACAAGCCAGGACAAGACAGTAATATTCGTTTAAACAGTACCGTGGTCTCAGTCACCAACACCAAGAATGGGGTCGAAATAGTGTATGCAAAACAAGGAGTACTGTATAAGGTTCAAGCCAAGCAATGCATTCTTGCTTGCTACAATGGCATTATTCCAGAACTTTGTCCTCAACTGCCAGAGAAACAAAAAGAGGCCCTTAAATATAATGTAAAAGTGCCCCTGGTTTGGGTACAGGTGGCGATGAAAAATTGGCACATGCTAGCAAAAAAGAAGGTCCATATGCTGCAGTGTCCAAATTGTTTTTATAATAGCTTCTATGTAGATTTCCCAGTGAGTCTCGGCGACTATCAGTTCCCGCAGACGTTTGAAGATCCAGTGGTGTTCATGATGCAACATGTACCGACGCGTCCGAACCAAGGCTACACTAATAGAGAGCAATACCGGCTCGGACGCTACGACATACTGAAGATGACCTATCAAGATTATGAAGATAAATTATTTGATCAACTGAGAGGAATGTTTGGTTCAGACTTTGATGAAGACGATGTTGCGGCCATCACCGTCAACCGATGGGCGCATGGCTATTCGTATGAGTACAACAATTTATTTGATGCTGAATACTTCGGAGGTGAGATGCCTGAGAGTCAAAATGATGAACGCTATCCACATGTGATTGGCAGACAACCATTTGGCAATATAGCTATTGCCAATAGTGATGCATTAGGTACCGCTTATGTTGATGCCGCGATCAGCCAAGCCGATAGAGCCGTGAATGAACTATTAAAAAAAGGGCAGTAGGTTAATGCTTAGCTAAGTTCTTATCAAAGAACTCACCCATTTTCTGATAGAGTTCAATCCTATTTTCCTCTAAGACAAAACCATGTCCTTCTTCTTTCTTAATCATAACTTCATATGGAATATCTTTTGCATCTAGGTCATCCATTAATGTCTCTGCTTGTTCAATTCTGACGTTATAATCCTTTCGGCCATGAACAATTAATAATGGTGCTGTAATTTTATCAATATGGAAATGAGGAGAAGTTTTTCTTAGTTGTTCTTTATCATCCTTTACATCTATTACATGATTTCTAAACCATCGTCCCATCTGATTATCCCATCGACCATCCTGTCTATAGAGCATTTCTAAATCCCAAATACCCACATAATTTACTGCACATCGATACAGTTCAGGGGTTAATGTGATCCCGGCCATCGTGGCATAACCACCATAACTGGCACCGTATATGCACACATGTTCCTCATCAGCAATACCTTGATCTATTGCCCATTGGACTCCATCGCTTATATCATCCTGCATTTCTAGGCCCCATCGTTTGTATCCGATGCGTTCGTATCGTTTCCCGTAACCGCCAGAACCTCTGAAATTAATTTGCATTACTGCATACCCTTGATTTGCAAAATATTGTGTTTCTGAGTTGAATCTCCATCGATCTTGAACACCAAAAGGCCCACCGTGTGGATTAATAATCAGTGGAAGATTTTTACCATCACTGTCCAATGGAACTGTTAAGAAACCATAGATGGTTTCTCCGTCTCTGGCTTCAAAACTCATCGGTGTCATTGGCGACATCGTCTTTGGATCAATCCAAGGTTTGGAAGAGCCTAGATAGGTAACAGTATTTTTTATCGTATCGTATAAATAATAATCTCCTGGGATGGTGTCGCTATTAATACTGAGGATCATTTTTTCTGCGTATTCACTCATCGATACAATGCCCACATAATCAACGTCAAAAGCTGCTTTTAAACCCTCAATAATATCTCTCCACTTCTCATTGAGGTAATGTCTTTGTGGCTTGGTGTTTATATCACTATAGAGAACTGTAATTGCTTCCCCAGTAGGCGTGAAACCAATGTTAGTAACATCAGTTCCCTCATTCTCAAATAGGTCTTCTATTGTGCCCGTTTCAGGGTCAAATATGCCGAGTGAGAAAGTGTCCTGTCCAAGATTAGTAGTAATGTACATTTTGCTATTATCTTCGGTAAAACCAGTAACACCCCAACCATTTTGTAAGCCTTCAAAACGGTCGATTTCTTGCCATTCAGAATCGTCATCATCTCGATACATAATTTGTGTTTCGTAATTAAGAGAATTTTCATCCCGCATTGCTGCTAATCTTATAACCCCATCATTATCTGCTCCCCAACTGATCACTGGACCTGGAGGTGCTATTAGACGCTTAAATTTACCGGTATAAACATTCATTCGATAAACATCAAGCTGGTATCTTTTCCGATCATTACGCATGACCAAGATATGTTCAGGATCAAAAGGCAATAAACTGAGAGGTATGGTTTGAATGACTTTTGAATTTGTTAAGGCATCACTAGGTTTAACCAATTGCTTTGGCTGGGTGCTGTCTTTGTTGACAGCATAGATTCCAATCGAATCAATTGCACCAGTGACACCATTGAGTTGATCTCCACCTGTTTGAAACATGATTCTATCGTTATTCACCCATGTAAATCCTGCCACATTTTGACTTCTTAATTGGGTGACCCTGATTCTTTCACATTTGGCAATAATCCCATTCTGACAATCTGGATTAGGATCACTTAATTTAAAGACGACAATGTTTCTTCTACTGACATCACAAAAATCCACGATCCCAGATCTGCTTTTTCTTTTTGTTGTCTTTTTCTTGCACCGAGACACTGTTTCCCTATTAATATTAAGCGGAGTTAATGCGGCTAAATATTGTCCATCAGGAGATAATGCAGGCTGAGACATGGCCGAGTCTTTGAAGAAATGCTCCACAGGGTATTTGTCAACTGCAAACGAAGCAGGGCTTAAAACAAGCATCAATATGGTTATTATGTGTCTCATAGATCTGTATCCTTTTGAATCTCTAGGATAAGCACCTTATCTAAAAAAACACTAAAGATCTAGTTAAGACAAATAAAATTCTATAGTATTTGTAGATGGTTTATTTCAAAGTCATTTTATTTTTATCTCTCATTTTTAGTCACATCCAATCTTATGCAAATGAGATGGACTCATCTTGCCTTACTTTAATAGCAAATAATCAATGTCTTAACGCGCTTGAGGTTTGTAGAGTAGATGCAGGACAAGGTGACCCAAAAGCCCAGACTGCTTTAGGTATGCTACTTTCAGGCATTACCCATGGAGATTTTAGAAAGAACTATAAACAATCCTTTTACTGGGTTAAACAAGCAGCAGAACAAGGTTACAGCAAGGCTCAATTGGCCATCGCTGAGATGTACATGAACGGTATAGTGGTGCCGATGAATGCTAAAAAAGCCAAAGTTTGGTACGAGAAGGCAGCTGCAGAAGACAACCTCGACGGTATTAATGGGTTAGCAAGACTCTACCGATATGGAACCGGTGTTCGAAAAGACTATGAGAAGGCATTTCAATACTATCAGCAAGCCGCACTGGAGGGTCACACAAGATCACAAGTGGGTCTCGGTTTGTCCTACCGTGATGCTAAAGGGGTAAAGAAGAATATGGTAAAAGCCTATGCATGGTTATTGATAGCTGCTGAAAAGATAGACAAACAAAGATTGCAAGCTATCGAAAAACGCTACAAAGATGAACGAGAAAATCTTGATCAGACCATGCCTCAATGTAAATATCTATCACGATTAGATCAAATGAGTGAAACCATGGCCATAGGTTATGCCAAGAAGATGTTACTCGACTTGAAGCAGAGAATGAGCATCAAGCAAATTAATAAGGCAAAAAAGTTAGCTCTTGAAATAAAAAAAGAGCGGGCTTTCACCCGCTCTGTTTTTTGATTCAGCTAAATAACTGATTATAGACGTTGATTGTATCTGATGTAGGTCATTCTACCTCTTACATCATAAAGAGTATTATCAAAAGGATACCAACCGTATACATCGCCATTAACCTCAGGACCTTCATCCAATAGGTTAGAGGCACCAACTACGATCGAAGCATCCCAAGGGAGCTGATAGGATACCTGTAGGCCCAATTCAATGTGGCTACCTATTCTATAATTTGTTGAACCAATATCTTCATTTTGGCCATCTATATAGTAACCTGTGAGCGCTGCACCCCAGTCGCCTTTGCCCCAATAGAGATGAGGGTTCAATCTCAGAGTAGGTAACCCCAATTCTCCTTGATACTCATCTTCAGAGCTTTCTGGATAAGCTTTTACAATGTATTTAGTGTATTTTGCTGCTTCTAAACCAAAGTCGAATCGACCAAATTTTTCTGTGTCTAAGACATAGCTAATATTTAAATCAAGACCCTCTGACTCAACTCCTGCAAAGTTATTGACTTGCAGTGAGATATAATCAACCTCACCTGGAGGACATCCTGGACGACCACCAGCTGGACAACGAGTAACATAATTGGTCTCTCCAGCCCATTCTGCATTAAATTCACGTTGGATACTTGAGGTTGAAATCAGATCTGTAAAGTCTGTGTGCCAGAAACCAATCTGCATTGTTAATGAAGGCAGTGGTGCGAGAACAATACCGTAGGTCCAGTGATCAGATAACTCAGGTTTCAAATCAGGGTTACCCCCGTAAAGCGTTCTATACTGTTCTGAGCCACAACCACTACCAGTAGTTTCACACCTTGTCACATCAATACCAGACGGATAGCTTTCTGAGCGTTCGCCATACAATTGGGTCATCGCAGCTACACGGAAACCCTCACCATAAGTCCCTCTGAGCATAATCCAATCAACAGGTCGGTAAGCAAATGTGATTTGCGGTGAGAAATTATTACCGATACCTTTACTGCTGTAGCTGTCGTTACGACCTGCTAAGCTTAACTCAAGCTTTTCTGTGAACGGCAGTCCGAGCTCAAAAAATATTGATTTTCTGCTGCGAGCAGCTTGAACATTATCTCCACCTGCTGTACCTGCAATCAATTGTGCTTTGGATGCTGGGTCATTAATTTGAGAAAAAGACAGATGATTATATTCAGCACCTAGAACCATTCCAATTGCCCCACCAGCCAACTCTCCAATATCAAAACTCATAACATAGTCTGCTTGCATAGTTTTCAGATCAGCCGCATAAGTCTTAGTATGATTAAATTGCTGCATTATCGGAGCTAATTGATCTAAAGTGGTTCCATGCACACCAAAGATGTCTAAGTCACCATCAGTTATTGATTGTTGAAGTAATGGCTTATTGACCAGATTAATGGTCATATTATCAATGTCATTGTTCATGACTTGAGTATTAAATTCCCAATTGGTGCCACCTAAGATGTCAAAGATACCCTCAAACCCAACTCTTAAGTCTTGCATGTTTGAGACGACATTATTATCTCTGGTGCCATTGGGCACAGAACGCAAGAAAATCGTCGCTGTCAAACAATCCATGGCTGTACAATCATAACCCATACCAATTAAAGGATGGTTCGGATTGTCAGCTGCCATAGTTGGATAAGGACCTGTTATTGGTGTACCCGCATATCGAGAATCTGCGTCGTTTTGTGAAATCATTAAAACAGTGTTCATAGTGACATCAGGTGAAATATCGTAGGATGATTTTAAGAGTAACCCGTTTCGTTTGCCCCTTGGGACCGCAATAATATCCTGGGCATAGTCATAACCACAGCGTGTCATTGCATCGTATACTGCCCCATATCCTGCACCTGCATATGGATACCATTTGTAAGAATTAGGATAATCCGGATTTGAGTTTGTGCCATCATCTGATACTTGGCCGTAAAGACCAACACCACCTACTGGCGCATCAGGACATCTCGAGTCTGCTACATATCCAAAATAAGGCGAGTAAAAAGTACCCGGGAACCCAAAGGAAGAATAGGACTCATAGTCATAGGCATGATCCCATTCGGTGTCTCTCCAATACATTGGTCTTTGATCATAGTGTTGTATGGTGAAAAATACATTCCCCTTGGAATTAGAAGCTCCTCCTGTGATAGTTGCTGCGCTGTATTCAGCTCCTGGTGAAGATGGTTTACCTGAAGTGACTGAAAATTCCATACCATCAAAATCTTTACGGGTAATAATGTTCACCACACCGCCGATCGCATCCGAGCCATAAATTGCTGATGCGCCGTCTCTTAGAATGTCGATTCGCTCAACAATGGCAAGCGGTATTTGGTTTAGGTTTGCCGCAGCACCACCCGAGCCTCCAGTTCCTGAAACTCTTCTACCATCAAGTAAGAGCAAGGTTCTTTGAGATCCCAGTCCTCTTAATGAAATTTCATTAACAACTGCTTGTCCGTTGGCATAGCCAGAAGTTTCTCTAAATGAACCAAAAGAGTTATAAGGCGTATTCTGTAATACTTGTGCAACGGTTTCAAAACCTGAGAGCTCAATTTGCTCACGGGTAATGACTGTCACAGGTCGAGCAGTTTCAATATCTGTCTGCTTTAGACGTGATCCTGTAATTTGAATTGTACCTAACTCAGCTGCATCCTCATCGTCATCTTGAGACATTGCAGGCATTGTAATA
>JAPYQN010000022.1 GCA_029941465.1 Gammaproteobacteria bacterium | reverse complement strand
CTCAACCAGAAGAAACAGAAGTTGAAGCTCAACCAGAAGAAACAGAAGTTGAAGCAGTAAAAGAAACTGATAAAAAGGAAGAGAAATAAAATGACAAGAAAGGCACTCGTTCAGAGGGAATTAAAAAGGGTTAAAACGGTCGAACGTTATGCAGAGAAACGATCGGCTTTAAAGAAAATAATGAATGATCCTAACGCAAGTTATGACGAGAAAAATGATGCAAGAATTAAATTTCAGAAAATGCCAAGAAATGCTAGCCCCTCAAGGCTAAGAAATCGTTGTGCAATTACGGGAAGACCAAAAGGTTTCTATAGAAAGTTTGGACTAGGGCGAAATAAATTGAGAGAACAAGCAATGATGGGAAACATACCAGGATTGCATAAAGCAAGTTGGTAATAGATTAGGGATAAAATTATGACAATGACAGATCCAATAGCAGATATGCTAACTAGAATTAGGAATGCACATAAGATAAATGCAGTTTCTGTGTTGATTCCTAATTCACAAACTAAACAAAATATTGCCAAGGTTCTCTATGAAGAGGGTTACATCAATGCTTATCGTGTTGAGGAACTTGAGAATAATAAGAGCCATATTGTAATTGAATTAAAATATTTTGAGGGCAAGCCTGTTATAGAAAAAATAGATAGAGTTAGTAGACCAGGTTTGAGGATATATCGATCAAAAAATGATTTACCCAAAGTTATGGGTGGTTTAGGTATAGCAGTTGTGTCTACCTCAAAAGGAATTATGAGTGACCGACAGGCCAAGCAAGATGGTTGTGGCGGTGAAGTTTTGTGCGTGGTGTCTTAAATTATGTCAAGAATAGCGAAACAACCTGTTAGTTTTCCCGAGTCTGTTCAGATTTCAATTAAGGATGAAGAGATTTTGCACATTCAAGGACAAAAGGGGGAATTAGAATTGAATTTGATTAGCCAGGTCGCAGTAAAGATAGAAAGTGATCAGTTGTTAGTTAACTCAACATCAAAATCAAAATTCTCTAGGGCTGCTGCTGGGACATACAGGAGTCTGATTAACAATATGGTTATAGGGGTTACTGAAGGTTATAAAAAAGAATTAGAATTAGTGGGCGTGGGTTATCGTGCTAAAACGCAAGGTAAAATGCTAAATTTGACATTAGGATTTTCACATCCAGTTAATTATCAGATACCAGATGGCATAGAGATTTCAACACCTTCCCAAACAGAGGTTGTAATCAATGGAATTGATAAGCAAAAGGTAGGTCAGGTTGCAGCAGAGCTAAGAGCTTTTAGACCACCAGAGCCATATAAGGGAAAAGGAGTAAGGTATAAAGACGAGCAAATTACCTTAAAGGAAACTAAGAAACAAGTTTAGGATTTTATAAATACATGATTTCAAAATTAGAAAAAAGACTTCGAAGATCAAGGAAAACTCGATCTAGAATCAAAACGTTAGAAGCTTATAGACTAAGTGTTCATAGGTCATCAAAGCACATCTATGCCCAAATTACATCACCACAAGATAATACTGTTGTTGCTGCTGCATCTAGCCTTGATCCAGAAATTAAAAAGCTTATTACTGATAAAACCAAAGGCAAAGTTGATGTCGCTAGAATAGTAGGTGAATCAATTGCTGAGAAGGCTAAAACAGCAAAAATAGATAAGGTCGCGTTTGACCGTTCAGGTTTTTTATATCATGGTCGAGTCAAGGCCTTAGCTGAGGCTGCAAGAGAAAAAGGACTTAATTTTTAACTATAAATATTATGAATACACAAAGACAAATGGATGATTTGATAGAAAAGTTAGTAGCGGTTAACAGGGTTGCTAAAGTTGTAAAAGGAGGGAGGCAATTTGGTTTTACAGCAATAACTGTTGTTGGTAATGGGAAAGGAAAGATTGGAATGGGCTATGGAAAGGCCAAAGAAGTGCCATTAGCAATTCAAAAAGCTATGCAGGCTGCAAGAAAGAATCTCCATCAAGTAGCTTTGAATAAAGAAACAATTTATTACGAAGTAAATGGTAGGCATGGTGCCTCTAAAGTTTATATGCAACCAGCAGCAGATGGTACAGGTATTATAGCCGGGGGTGCAATGCGTGCTGTTTTTGAATGTGTTGGTATAAGAAATATTTTGGCAAAGAGTTATGGGTCAAGGAACCCTATAAATTTAGTAAGAGCAACAATTAATGCACTTGACTCCATGAGATCACCACAAAGAGTAGCAAAACGAAGAGGTATTCCTGTTCAAAAAATATTCACCTAGTTATGAGTAAGAGTTCAAAAAAAATAAAAATTAAATTGATTAAGAGTCGGTTTGGAAGGATTAAGAAGCATAAAGCTTCTCTTTCTGGTCTGGGTTTAAGAAGAATTAATCAGGTTATTGAATTGGATGCTACACCAGAAAATCTGGGTATGGTTCACCAAGTTAGGTATCTTCTAGAAGTTGAGGAAATTTAAATGAAATTAAATACTTTAAAACCAAATGAAGGCAGTCGATCCAAAAAATTTAGGAAGGGAAAGGGTCACGCGTCTGGGCTTGGTAAGACTTCAGGAAGAGGACATAAAGGTCAGAAAGCAAGATCTGGTGGTTTTCATAAAGTTGGCTTTGAAGGTGGGCAAATGCCACTCCAAAGAAGGCTACCTAAAAGAGGTTTTACTTCCTTAAATCAAAAGGAAACTTCTGAATTAAGATTAGATCAACTTGAAAAGGTACAAGCAGACATCATAGATCTAGATGCTTTAAAGAATGAAAATCTAGTACCTAGATATATTCAAAAGATAAAAGTTATTGCAACAGGTGAATTGAACAAGGCTGTTACTATTCAAGGTTTAGGTCTTACTGAGAATGCAAAAAAAGCAGTGATAGATTCAGGTGGAAAAATTTTAGATTAATATGGCTAAAACGACAAAAAATACTACAAGATCAGCGTTAGGTGAAATGACAAGATTTGTTGAATTAAGGCAAAGACTTCTTTTCCTTATGGGTGCCTTAATTATTTATAGAATTGGTACTTATATTCCTGTACCCGGCATAGATCCTAATGCTCTTCAAAATTTCTTTGAAGAACAATCAGGGACTATTTTAAGTATGTTTAATATGTTCTCTGGTGGCGCACTAGAAAGACTTAGTATTTTTGCATTAGGTATTTTCCCATATATTTCTTGCTCAATCGTTATGCAAATGGCTAGTGTTACTGTTCCATCACTAAAAGAGTTAAAGAAAGAAGGTGAGTCTGGTAGAAGAAAAATAACTCAATACACAAGATATGGAACTGTCTTTCTTGCCTCATTCCAATCAATCGGGGCCTCAATTGCATTACAAAATCAAGGGGTTGTTGTCAGCCCAGGATTTACTTTTGTATTTACCTCATGCGTTACATTAGTTACAGGAACAATGTTTCTAATGTGGTTAGGAGAACAAATCACTGAAAGAGGTTTGGGTAACGGCATTTCAATGATTATTTTAGCTAGCATTATTTCGGGATTGCCCTCAGCAATAGGCGGAACTCTTGAGTTGGCGAATACAGGTGAAATATCTCCTGCTTTGGTCTTGATTCTTTTTATATTGATTATCGCTGTGATAACTTTTGTAGTTTTTGTTGAGAGAGGCCAGAGAAGAATACCTGTCAACTATGCTAAAAGACAACAAGGCAGGAAATTAATGCAAAGTCAATCAACTCATTTGCCTTTTAAAATAAACATGTCAGGAGTTATACCGCCAATCTTTGCATCAAGTATAATTTTATTCCCTGCAACAATTGCTAGTTGGTTTGGAACCTCTGAAGGATTTGATTGGTTGCAAAATATTGCGGCATCATTATCGCCTGGGCAACCTGTATATATACTTTTATACGCATCACTTATCATGTTTTTCTGCTTTTTTTACACTGCCCTAGTTTTTGATTCTAAAGACACTGCCGAGAATCTCCAAAGGTCAGGAGCTTTTATGCCCGGAATAAGACCAGGACATCAGACTGCACAATACATAGATAAAGTGTTAACAAGGTTAACATTTTGGGGCGGATTGTATATAGTGCTTGTCTGTTTACTTCCAGAGTTTATGATTCTCTACTTTAGAGTACCATTTTACTTTGGCGGGACATCTTTGCTGATCATAGTTGTGGTTACCATGGATTTTATGGCTCAAATGCAGGCATTAATGATGTCAAAACAGTATGAGGGTCTTTTGAAAAAGGCTAACCTCAAAGGATATAGTAAAAGCGGTCAACTAAAATAGGTAATGACAAGTAGAAATGAAAGTTAGAGCATCAGTTAAAAAAATATGCAGGAATTGCAAAGTGATACGCAGAAAAGGCGTAGTGCGAGTTGTGTGCAAAGATCCTAGGCACAAGCAAAGGCAGGGCTAATATAATGGCTAGAATAGCAGGAGTTAATATACCCGATAATAAGCATGTTAGAGTTTCGCTGACCTATGTTTATGGTGTTGGAAATTCATTATCAAAGAAACTTTGTGAAAAGTTAGATATTGCAGAAGATAAAAAAGTAATGGATCTAACAAAACAAGAATTAGAGAGTATAAGAACTGAATTAAGTAACCATCTAGTTGAAGGTGATTTAAGAAGAGAAATATCAACCAATATTAAAAGATTAATGGATCTAGGTTGTTATCGAGGCATAAGACATAGAAGAGGGTTACCAGTCAGAGGACAAAAAAGTAAAACTAATGCAAGAACTAGAAAGGGTCCTAAGAAACCTATGAGAGCATAACAACGAGTATAAAAAATGGCAGTAGCAAAAAAGAAAAAAGCAAAAAAGACTGTAATTGAAGGTATTGCACATATTCATGCAACTTTTAATAATACAATAATTACTATTACTGACCGAGCAGGAAATACCATAGCTTGGGCTACTGCTGGTGGCTCCGGATTTAGAGGATCAAGAAAAAGTACACCGTTTGCAGCGCAAGTTGCTGCAGAAAAAGCTGGAACCAAGGCACAAGAATTTGGTTTAAAAGATATAGTAGTGAAGGTTAAAGGACCAGGCCCTGGAAGAGATTCTGCATTAAGATCTCTGAATGCAATTGGGCTTCATATTGTTAGCATAGAAGATGTAACACCTTTACCACATAATGGCTGCAGACCACCAAAACAAAGAAGAGTTTAGAGGGATTAATCATGGCAAGATATTTGGGACCAAAATGTAAGTTATCGCGAAGAGAAGGAACAGACTTGTTTCTTAAAAGCGGCATACAACCCTTAGAAAATAAATGCAAACTTAATACAATACCTGGATCCAAGGTGGGTTCTAGAAGAGACAGGTTATCTAACTATGGCATCCAATTGAGAGAGAAACAAAAATTAAGAAGAATGTATGGTGTTTTAGAAAAACAATTTAGAAATTATTATAAGAAAGCTTCCAAAACAAAAGGTTCAACAGGAGAAAACCTATTGAAATTGTTGGAGACACGTTTAGATAATATGGTCTATAGAATGGGTTTTGCTGTAACTAGAGCTGAAGCAAGGCAATTAGTAAACCATAAAGCGATTAAAGTTAATGGATCCATAATAAATATCTCCTCTTTTCAGGTTTCACCTAGTGATGAGATTTCCATTACTGAAAAAGCACAAGAACAACTAAGAATAAAGAATGCTGTGAATATAGCTTCTCAATTAGGTATTAGTGAGTGGTTATCGGTAGATTTAAAGCAACTCAAGGGCATTGTTAAATCAATCCCAGAGAGGGAGGATATACTCCCAGATATTAATGAAAACTTAGTAGTGGAATATTATTCTAAGTAATTTAGGAGACTGAATAAAATGTTAGAAGATGAGAAAAATATTATTGAAGAAATAGTTGAAGAGGAAGAAATAGAAAAAGAAGAGATTGTAATTGATCTTCTTAATCCTCTTGTCATAAAGTTAGAATCTCAAGAAGATGAACTTCATTCGAAAGTTTCTATAGAGCCTTTTGAAAGAGGCTTTGGATATACTTTAGGTAATGCATTGAGACGAGTTTTACTCTCAAGTTTACCTGGTTATGCGATTACAGAAGCGCAGATAGATGGAGTTTTACATGAATACACCACTATTGAAGGCGTACATGAAGATGTTGTTGAAATTCTTTTAAATCTTAAGGGTGTGGCAATAAATATACAAGGCAGGGATTCAGCAGAATTCACTTTGAGTAAGAAGGGGCCATGTACTGTTACAGCTGGTGATATCCAAGTAGATGGAGATACAGAGGTAGTGAATCCTGATCACCATATAGCAACCATCAGCTCTAAAAAAGAATTGAAAATGCAAATAAAGGTAGAAAAGGGTACAGGCTATAAGCCTGTTGCTACTCAGAGCAAAGACGCTGAGGTCACCATTGGATTATTAAAACTTGATGCTTCGTTTAGCCCAATAATAACTGTAACTTACACCGTCGAAGCAGCTCGAGTTGAAAAGCGAACGGATTTAGACAAACTCATTGTAAATTTAGAAACTGATGGAACCATTGGTCCTGAAAGAGCAATTAAATATGCTGGTGCAATTCTTCAGAATCAGTTAAGTATTTTCGCTGATTTGACTAGAGTTCAAGAACAGCAACAAGAAGAGGAAGTAGTCTTAATAGATCCTATTATGTTAAGACCTGTTGATGAGCTTGAATTAACAGTGCGCTCAGCAAACTGTCTTAAAGCCGAAAATGCCAACTATATTGGTGATTTAGTACAAAAAACAGAGGTTGAGTTATTAAGAACTCCTAATCTTGGAAAAAAATCTTTGAATGAAATCAAAGAAATATTGGCGAGCCACAGTTTATCCTTGGGTATGGAGTTAGATAATTGGCCGCCAAATGAAATAGCTGTTGATGAAGTAAGTCAATAAGGTTTATATTGTTATTTAAGGATGAGTCATGAGACATAGAAAAACAGGAAGACGCTTAGGAAGAACAAGTAGTCACAGGAAGTCTATGTACCGTAACATGGCTTCGTCTCTTATTGAGCATGAATCAATATCAACCACATTACCAAAGGCAAAGGAGTTGAGAAAAACTCTAGAACCATTAATTACCCTAGCTAAAGAAGATGGGGTCTCACAAAGAAGAAGGGCGTTTGATCTATTGAGAGACAAGCAAGCAGTTGGAAAGTTATTTAATGAATTAGGTCCAAGGTTTAAGGATAGACCTGGTGGATATCTTAGAATACTTAGAAAAGGTATTAGAAATGGAGACACCGCACCTATGGCAATAGTCCAGCTTGTTGATTATCAATTTGATAAAGATCTAGATGAACTTTCTGAGTAATTCCTTATATTTTGGATAGAAGAACCATATTAACTGGTATTACCACTACGGGGACACCTCATCTTGGTAATTATACTGGAGCCATCAACCAAGCTATTCAATCAAGTAAGAACGAAGAGCACAATTCATTCTTTTTCTTAGCTGATTATCATTCTCTTATTAAAAATAAAAATCCTGAAGAAATAAGACAATCCTCTCTAGAGGTAGCTGCAACTTGGATTGCATTAGGCCTTGATACTAAAAAGACAGTTTTTTATAGGCAATCAGATATTCCAGAAATTCTAGAGTTAAATTGGATACTAAATAACTTCACAGCAAAAGGATTAATGAATAGGGCGCATGCTTATAAATCAGCTGTTAATGAAAATAAAAGCAATAATGATTCTGAACCTGACAAAGGCATTACCATGGGTTTATTTTCATATCCTGTGCTTATGGCGGCTGATATTTTAATGTTTAAAGCATCCCATGTGCCTGTAGGACAAGACCAGATACAACATTTAGAAATGACCAGAGATATAGCACAGAGATTTAACCATCTTCACGGTGAGATATTCGTAATTCCTGAAGCAATATTGAACAAGAAGTCTTCAGTACTCCCAGGCTTGGATGGCAGAAAAATGAGCAAAAGTTATAACAATTTTATTCCTCTTTTTTGTTCGTCTGATGATCTGCGTAAATTTGTAATGAAGATAAAAACTAATTCATTAGAGCCAGGAGAACCCAAATCAACCGATGATTCTCATTTGTATGATATATATAAAGCTGTTGGAACAAACGATCAAACAAATAGTTTTAAGAACAAATTACATGAAGGATTAGCTTGGGGAGATGCGAAAGAAGAATTATTTGAATTATTAGATAGCTTACTATCAGATTCTAGAAATGAGTACTATAGGCTAATTAAAGATCCTTCCCATCTAAACTCACTCTTGCTGAATGGGGCTCAAAGAGCTAGAGAATTATCAGTACCCTTTTTATCCAAAATTAGGCAACTGGTAGGTATAGGTTCACTAAGTTAGAAGATTTCTAAGATATTGCCCTGTAAAGGAAGCTTTAGATTTTGCAACCATTTCAGGGGTTCCTTCAGCAACAATTTCACCACCTTTATCTCCACCTTCAGGTCCAAGATCAATAATCCAATCAGCAGTTTTAATAACATCTAAATTGTGTTCTATAATAACAATCGTATTGCCTTCATCCCTTAGTCTAATGAGTACCTTAATCAGTTGGTTTACATCATGAAAGTGAAGACCAGTTGTAGGCTCATCTAAAAGGTAAAGAGTATTTTGATTGGTTTTTTTAGATAATTCTTTTGATAGTTTTATTCGTTGTGCTTCTCCGCCAGAGAGAGTAACAGCATTTTGTCCTAATTTAATATAACCCAAGCCTACATCTACGAGTGTTTCGAGTTTCTTCTTGATTAAGGGAACATTTTTGAAGAATAGGTATGCTTCATCCACTGTCATATCTAGTACTTCATATATGTTCCTTTCTTTATAGATAATCTCTAATGTTTCTCTATTAAATCGCTTGCCAGCACACACATCACAAACTACATAGATATCAGCAAGAAAGTTCATTTCTACTTTAATTAGACCTCCTCCTTGACATGTTTCACAACGCCCACCTTTCACATTAAAACTAAATCTTCCTAGTTTGTATCCTCTTGATCTTGATTCTTGAGTGCCTGCAAATAGCTCTCTAACAGCATTAAATAAACCAGTATAAGTTGCTGGATTAGAACGAGGTGTTCGACCTATTGGGCGTTGACTGATGTTAATAATTTTTTTGATATTTTCATATCCACTGATTGATGTAGCTTCAAAATGGTCAGAGATTTTGTTTTCTAATTTAGAGCGGAGCAGTGGCTTTAAAGTATTATTTATTAGTGTTGATTTACCAGAACCAGAAACACCAGTTACACAAGTAAAGAGATTCAATGGTATTTGCGTGCTTAATGATTTGAGATTATTTTTGCAGGCATTGTTGATACTAATTGCTTGTGATTTATTAGCCACAATTCTTTTTTTAGGTACTTTTATGGTTTTTTTACCATTTAGATAATCCGCTGTTAATGATTTTTTTGCCCTGATAATGGATTCTAGGCCCCCTTGGGCAACAATTTCACCCCCATTATTACCAGCGCCAGGTCCAAGATCTACGATATGGTTTGCAGATCTGATCACCTCTTCATCATGTTCTACAACTATAACGGTATTGCCTAGATCTCTTAATTTTGTAAGTGTTTTAATTAATCGTTTGTTATCACGTTGATGTAAGCCAATGGTAGGCTCATCCAAGACATACATTACACCCACTAGTCCAGAACCAATTTGACTTGCTAATCTTATGCGTTGTGATTCACCACCAGATAACGTTTCTGCGCTTCTCTCTAAATTAAGGTAATTCAGACCAACATTTGATAAAAACTCTAAACGGTCAATAATTTCTTTAACAACGCTCTTTGCAATTTCGCCCCTGCTACCAGTCAATTTAAGTTGATTAAAAAAACTCAAGATTTCATTAATATTCATTCTCGTTAAAGTTGAAATACTTGCTTTACCTATGAAAACATTTCTAGCAGATTCATTGAGTCTTGATCCTTGGCATAAACCACATGGTTTTGTACTCATGAACTTAGATAAAGCATCTTTAACAGCCTGTGATTCAGTCTCCTTATATCGTCTTTTAAGATTAGGAATTACCCCTTCAAATGGATGTTTTCTGGATATCCTTTTACCGCCTCTTCCAGGGTAGTAGAATTGTATTTTTTCTTTGCCACTTCCATGGAGTAACATGTCTTTTACATCTTTATCATAGGAGGCATATGGTTCCTCGATATCAAAACCAAAGTGTTTTGAAAGACTCCTGATCAAATGAAAATAATAAAAATTTCTTTTATCCCATCCTCTAATAGCACCTTCAGAAATACTCAATTTATCATTCTTTATAACTAATTCTGGGCTAAAAAAATGTTCTACACCAAGTCCATCACATACAGAGCATGCTCCGGCAGGATTATTAAATGAGAAGGTTCGTGGCTCAAGTTCTGTGATTGAGTAACCGCATTCTGGACAGGCAAATTGATTAGAGAATAAATAATCGGTGTCACTGCTTTCAGAAGAGATTACTCTTGCTATTCCATGGGATAAATTAAGAGCAGTTTCAAGTGATTCAGTCAGTCTTGAAGCAATCTCAGATTTTATAGAAAATCTATCTACCACTACCTCTATAGTATTCTTCTTCTTTGCATCAATAGTGGGAAGATTATCTACATCATATACAGAACCATTAATTCTTAAACGAATAAACCCTCTAGATTTTATGTTTTTTATTAATTCTAAATGTTCGCCTTTTCTGTCACTGACCAAAGGAGAGAGTAGGAGAAATTTCTGACCCTCTTCTAATGTCATTATTTGATCTACCATTTCACTGACATTTTGAATGCCAAGCGTTCTTTTATGGGTCGGACATTTGGGTATACCAGCTCTTGCGAATAGTAACCTCAAATAGTCATAAATCTCAGTTACAGTTCCTACAGTCGATCTGGGATTATGGGAGGTTGTTTTTTGTTCTATAGATATTGCAGGAGATAACCCCTCAATAAGATCCACATCAGGCTTCTCCATCATAGACAAGAATTGTCTTGCATAGGATGATAGTGATTCAACATAACGTCTTTGACCCTCTGCATAAATAGTGTCGAATGCAAGCGATGATTTCCCAGAACCTGAAAGACCTGTTAGAACTATTAGTTGATTTCTAGGAAGCTCTAAGTCGAGATTCTTTAAGTTGTGAGTCCTAGCACCTTTTATTTTAATTTGATCCATAATAGAAAAAGAATTATCCAAACACTCTATTATAAATCTTTTTTAGATTGAGAGCCAAAACCAAACGTTTTTGATACAATTAGTTTCAAAATTATTTAGAAAATTAGGGAAAATTATGGCAAGAGGCATTAATAAAGTAATTGTTGTTGGTAACCTAGGAGCCGATCCAGACACTAGAGCTATGCCAAGCGGCAATCAAGTAACTAATATAAGCGTTGCAACTTCAGAATCATGGAATGACAAAGTAACCGGCGAGAAACAGGAGAGAACCGAATGGCATCGCGTTGTTTTTTATGGCCGACTTGCAGAAATAGCTGGTGATTACCTTAAAAAAGGCTCTCAAGTTTATGTCGAAGGTAAACTGCAAACTAGAAAATGGGAGGATAAAGAAGGTAAGGAACGTTGGACCACTGAAATTGTAGCTAACCAGATGCAAATGCTTGGTGACAGAATGAGTCAGGGTGCATCTAATCAGAATAATGTTACTAAGCCAGATAGTTCTTCTAATGAGTTTGTTGATGAAGAGTTTGATGACGATATTCCGTTTTAGCAATAACCCAAGTAACCCATAATATTTCGGTGTCAAAAAAGATCTTTATAAAATCTTTTGGTTGTCAGATGAACGAATACGATTCATCTAAGATGCTTGATTTGATGCGTCTAGAAAGAGGTATGGAACTTACTGATGACCCATCAATAGCTGATCTAATTCTACTTAACACATGCTCCATTAGAGAGAAACCTCAAGAAAAAGTTTTTTCTCAGCTGGGTCGTTGGAAAGAGTATAAAAAAATCAATCCTAATTTAGTTATAGGCGTTGGTGGGTGTGTTGCCAGTCAAGAGGGAACAAATATTATTAATAGAGCACCTTATGTTGACCTAGTTTTTGGTCCGCAAACACTGCATCGCCTTCCAACTATGTATGATCAAGTAATTAATTCAAGAGATTCTGTTGTTGATATTAGTTTTCCTAAAATTGAAAAATTTACAGTATTACCGAAAACGCAAGAGATAAAGCCTTCTGCCTTTGTTTCAATTATGGAAGGTTGCAGCAAGTTTTGTAGTTTTTGTGTTGTTCCTTATACACGAGGCCTTGAAGTCAGTAGGATGCCTGAAGGTATCCTTGATGAAATCAAAGATCTTGCAGACCGTGGAGTTAAGGAGGTCAATCTCTTGGGTCAAAATGTTAATGCCTATAGAGCCAAGGACTTAAGTGGGAGAAAGTTGAAATTAGCAGATTTGATCGAACAAGTTGCTGATATAAAAGGGATCGAGAGGATACGTTTTACCACTTCTCACCCTTTGCAATTTACTGATGATTTAATCACTATTTTTGAGAACCCTAAGTTAGCGAACTATTTGCACTTACCAGTACAGAGTGGCTCTAACAAAATCCTTAAATTAATGGAAAGGAAGCATAAAGTTGATTTATATATTGAAAGAATAAATAAGCTAAGAAAACTTAGGCCTGACATTAGTATATCGTCTGATTTTATCGTCGGGTTTCCTGGGGAAACTGATCATGATTTTCAAGAGACTTTAGACTTAATAGATATTATTGGTTTTGATCAGTCTTTTAGTTTTATTTTTAGTCCCAGGCCAAATACTCCGGCAGCAAATATGGAAGACAATATTTCTTACAAAATCAAATTAAATCGATTAAATCAACTACAGTCTAAAATTAATAATAATGCCAGACATATTAGTCAAAATATGGTGGGGTCTGATCAAATAGTACTTGTAGAGAAAAAATCAAAAAAAGCTAAAAATCAATTAGCTGGCCGCACAGAAAATAATCGTTGGGTAAATTTTGATGGGGATGAAAGCTTAATTGGCCAGTTAATAAAACTAAGGATAACAGAAGCTCTTCCTAATTCTCTTCGTGCAAGATGCATTAACTAAAGATACATGGATAAATTGAAGACAAAAGAATTCCAAATTGAATCAATAGATAATTCCACACTGGTTAATTTATTGGGTATTTTTGATTCCCATATGAGATCAATAGAAAGTGAGTTAGAGATAAAGATTAAGACTAGGGGTAATACATTTGTTCTTTCCGGAGAAGAGCAGGAACTTGAGACAGGAGAAAAAATTATTCATGATCTTTATTTGATGGCAAAAAATGGGAACTTAAATCAAGAAAAGGTTCACCTAATTATCAATAAACACTTAAATAGTGAGCATGATTTGGCAAATGGATTGACATCTTTCGAAACTATAATCAGAACACCTAATAGAGAGATTAAAACACGAACAAAGAATCAATTTCACTATATTCAAGCTATCAGGACTCATGACTTGTCTTTTGGAATAGGTCCAGCGGGCACAGGAAAAACTTATTTAGCAGTTGCTGCTGCGATAGAGTCACTTCAGAAGCAAGAGGTTAAAAAAATTATACTCGTTCGGCCAGCTGTTGAGGCTGGAGAGAATTTGGGTTTTCTTCCTGGAGACCTAGCACAAAAAGTTGATCCATATCTTCGGCCAATGTACGACGCTCTATATGAAATGTTGGGTGTAAACCAAGTTAATAACCTGATTGAGAGAAAAGCAATAGAATTAGCTCCATTGGCTTTCATGAGAGGTAGATCTTTGAATGAAAGTTTTATCATATTAGATGAGGCACAAAATACTACTACAGAACAGATGAAAATGTTCCTAACTAGAATGGGCTTTGGTTCTAAATCTGTCATTAATGGTGATGTTACTCAGATAGACTTGCCCCCTGAAAAAATTTCTGGATTGAAACATGCCTTAGAGGTACTTTCTGATGTTAATAGTATTGCTGTTGTGAATTTTGTTCACCATGACATTGTCCGACATCGAATAGTCCAAAAAATTGTTGAAGCCTATAATAAATTCAAACATTCAATATGAAAACTGAAGACAGTTCTTTCATTGTTGATTTTCAATCATCAGATAATATGACTTTCCCAGTTGAAACACTGTTGATGAATAAAGCTATCAAGATAGCTTATGTGAATGCTTCGCAAACTTATAATTACCCTGTTGGTGTCACACTGAGACTTGTTGATAGTGAGGAAGGTCTGTCAATTAACAAACAATTTAAGAAAATTAATAAACCAACAAATGTTTTAGCTTTTGCTGGAGATCTAGAAAAAGAAAGAACACTAGGAATTAGCCCTCCTTTTCTAGGTGATATTATTGTTTGTTTACCTGTTGTTGAGAAAGAAGCTATAGCATTGAATATAGGGGTATCTTCACATTTTCTACATATGGTTATACATGGTTTTCTGCATTTACTAGGTTATGATCACAATACTGATAAAGAAGAAATAGAAATGATGCAACTTGAGAATTTAGTTTTGACAGAATTAGGCATGGAGAATAGTGCATAGCATGATGTTATTGGATTCTATAAGGTCATTTTTTAAACCAAAAAAGAAAGATCCTGAGAGTTTTTACTCTATGGTTCAATCCACCCAATGGAAAAGTTTCATCGGTAAAGATGAAATTAAAATGATCAAAGGGGTTATTGAGGTCTCAGAGCTACAAGTGAGAGATATAATGGTCCCTCGATCAAATATGATCGTTCTAGAGACATCATTTACAATGGATAAGCTTCTAAAAATAATAAGTGATTCTGGGCATTCAAGATTTCCAGTGATTGGTGAGAATAAAGATGAAGTTTTAGGTATTTTATTGGCAAAGGATTTATTGAAGTTTTCTAAAGATAGTCAGGAGAATTTTGATATGGAGAGTTTTGTTAGGACAGCCACTTTTATCCCTGAGAGTAAACGATTAAAAATACTCTTAAAAGAATTCAGAAAAAGTAGGAACCATATTGCAATTGTTGTTGATGAGTATGGGAGAACGGCAGGGTTACTAACCATTGAGGATGTTCTTGAACAAATTGTAGGTGATATTGAGGATGAATATGATGCTGAAGATGTGCCTATGATTAAAGAAGTGGGACACAAGTTATACATTGTGGATGCTTTAGTAAGAATGGAGGATTTTAATGATTTTTTTGGCACTGAATTCCTGGATGAAGATTATGACACTTTAGGTGGTTTGCTTATCAAGACTCTTGGTAGATTACCTAAACAAGAAGAGATAATTGATCTCAAAACAATAAAATTTAGAATTTTACAAGCAGACAATAGGCGTCTTCAGAGTATAGAAGTAAAAAAAATTGATTAAGCAATTATTAGCTTCTGGTTTAACTGCTTTATTATATGTATCAGGTTTTGAGCCATTTGGTCTAGTCATCGCTCCTTTGTTTTGTCTAGCCTACCTCTTTTACTTTGCCTTAAATCACCCCCCAAAGAAGACAGCCATATTTTATTATTTGTTTGGGTTTTTCTGTTTCTCAATTGGATTACATTGGCTCTATATCAGTATTCACATCGTTAGCGGAGCACCTCTTTGGTTAGCAATTCTATTGATAGGCGTATTATCAGGAGTAATGGCTTTATTTTATTGCCTAGTTGGCTTTATTATTAGTTATGCTTATCAACTGTTTAAATCTAAATATTTGGTATTAACTCTATTAGCACCTGCAATCTGGACTCTTTCAGAGCTATCAAGAGGTTATGCATTTACAGGCTTTCCTTGGTTGACTATTGGTTATAGCCAGAGCAGTACATTTTTATCAGCATGGGCACCTATAGGGGGGGTTTATTTAGTGTCTTTTATCGTCTCACTTATTGCAGGCTACTGTTTACTAATAAGTTCAAAAATACGACCTCTACTCTCACTTTTTGGTGTGCTAATAATCATAGGAAGTTCTTTTAGTATTAGATCAATAGAGTGGACTGAAAGAGTGGATAAAGAATTTAGTGTTGCCTTAGTTCAAGGTGCTGTAGCTCAAGAAAAAAAATGGCTAACCACTGAGTTTATAAGAACCCTTACCTTATACCGAAACAGCCTTCTTAATTTGGAAAACACAAACTTGGTTATTTGGCCTGAAGTGGCTATTCCTGCCTATGCAGAAAATGTCGAAGGTTATCTAGATGAGTTAGAAGGTATTTTAAAACAACAAAATATAGATTTATTAATGTTGGGAATTAATACAAAAGGTAAAAATGGTGAAGTTTTTAATTCTGTGATCACCCTCGGCGATGATAATAGAGTTTATCATAAAAGACACTTAGTTCCTTTTGGGGAGTATTTTCCAGTTCCCAATTTTATAAGAGAGTGGCTACAAAAGATGAAATTACCAAATAGGGATATATCAAAAGGATCAGAAGTTCAAGAGATGCCTAAATTGAATCAATATTATATCGCCACCTCAATTTGTTATGAGGATATATTTGGTTATGAGCTGCTTGATTTTCAGCCGTTAGCTAATGTTTTGGTGAATGTTACCAATAATGCTTGGTTTGGAGAATCCATAGCCTCCTCACAGCATTTTCAAATGTCGAGAATGCGAGCAATAGAAACTGGTAGGTACCTTCTAAGATCAACCAACACAGGGATTACTGCGATCGTTATGCCAGATGGAAATATTCAGAAAGAATTAGAACCTTATAATTTCTCAATTCTGAAGGGCAACTTCTACCCAATGAAAGATGTAACACCGTATTCCAGATTTGGTGATTTTTTCGTTATATTATTAATGACATTGATTATGACTTTAGGGTGTTTTATAGGTATCCTGCGTTTAAAAAATAAAAATGTCTGAAAAAAAATACAATCCAAGAGAAATAGAAGCTGAGGCTCAAAAATTTTGGGAAGAGAAGAAAGTTTTTGAAGTATCTGAGGACCCAGGAAAGGAAAAGTTTTATTGTCTATGTATGTTTCCATATCCAAGTGGAAGATTACATATGGGCCATGTTAGGAATTACACCATAGGTGATGTAATTTCTAGATATCAAAGAATGCAGGGTAAAAATGTTCTTCAACCCATGGGTTGGGATGCGTTTGGGTTACCTGCTGAAGGTGCAGCAATTAAGAATAAAATGGCTCCTGCTCAATGGACTCGGGAGAATATCCAATACATGAAACATCAGTTAAAACTGCTGGGGTTTGGTTATGATTGGACTAGAGAGTTAGCAACCTGTGATCCCAGTTATTATCGTTGGGAACAATGGATGTTTACAAGATTATATGAGAAAGGATTAGCTTATCGAGATAAGGCAATAGTCAATTGGGACCCAGTTGAAAACACGGTATTAGCTAATGAGCAGGTGATTGACGGAAAAGGTTGGCGTTCAGGAGCTACAATTGAACGGAGAGAATTACCACAATGGTTTTTAAGAATAACAAATTATTGTGAGGAATTATTATCGGGTTTAGATGACGTTGAATGGCCTGAACAAGTCAAAGTAATGCAGAGAAACTGGATTGGTCGATCAGAAGGGTTTGAGATTGATTTTAGACTATCAGAATCTGAAGAGATAATTACTGCCTATACGACAAGGCCAGACACCCTATTTGGCGCAACTTATATGGCACTGGCTCCAGAGCATCCTTTAGTTCAAGCAAGTGCAAAAAATAATACTAGGGTTTCTAAATTTCTGGAAGAGACAAAATCTCAGTCTGTCTCAGAAGAGGCATTGGAGAAAATGGATAAAATTGGAGTTCCATTGGGGGTAACAGCAATTAACCCAGTTAGTGGAGAAAGTATCCCAGTTTGGGCAGCAAACTTTGTCTTGATGACTTATGGCACAGGTTCAATTATGTCTGTTCCAGCACATGATCAGAGAGATTTTGATTTTGCAAAAAAATATGGTCTTAATATAAAGCCTGTTATTGTCCCTAAGAAAGGCTCTAGTGATCATAATTTTGAAGTCTCAGCATTCATTGATCAAGGGGAATTAATCAATTCTGAGGAATTTAATGATTTAGATTCTAATGAAGCAAAAATAACAATAGGGGATCGTTTAGTTAGTAATGGACTGGCTAAAAAAGTTATCAACTATCGTTTAAGAGACTGGTTAATTTCAAGACAAAGATATTGGGGTGCCCCTATACCAGTATTAACGAATGAACAAGAGGAGATTTATACAGAAAAGGATGAAAATCTTCCAGTTGTATTGCCAGAAGATGTTCAATTTGATGGAGTGCAATCGCCAATAAAATCTATGAAAGAATTTTTTGAAGTGACTTTAGAAAATGAAGAAACTCACATTCGAGAAACTGATACCTTTGACACCTTTATGGAATCTTCTTGGTATTATGCCCGTTTTTGTTCTGCCGACTCTCAGGAGAAAATGCTTGATGAAAGAGCTAAATATTGGTTGCCTGTAGATTTGTATATTGGTGGTATTGAGCATGCTATTCTTCATTTACTGTATGCACGTTTTTATCATCGGTTATTGAGAGACGAAGGATTAGTCGACGGAGACGAACCTTTTAAACGGTTATTGACTCAAGGCATGGTTCTTAACAATGGTGCTAAGATGTCCAAATCTTTGGGTAATACAGTTGATCCAGAAGAAATGATCAATAATTATGGGGCTGATACAGTTAGATTATTTATGATGTTCACAGCTCCACCTGAGCAATCTCTTGAGTGGTCTGATAAGGCAATTAATGGTTCTTTTAGATTTCTGAAAAGGTTATGGACACTGGTTCAATCGAGACGTGATGATTTATTAAATACAGAAGAGATTCATCCACAAGCTCATTTGAATGAAAAACAGGCCATACTGAGGAGAAAGACTCATCAAACTATCGCAAAGGTGAGCGATGATATTGGTCGAAGATACACTTTTAACACTGCAATAGCGGCAGTTATGGAGTTAGTAAATGACCTTAATGTTTTTCAAATTGAAGATGAAATGGATCAGAAAGTTGCTAAAGAAGCTATAACATCTGTCCTGTTGTTACTGTCCCCGATTGTTCCTCATATTTGTAATCGTTTATGGCTAGATCTTGGTTTTGATCAGCCTATTATAGATGAAGTTTGGCCTAAACATAATCCAGATCTAATGATGACAGATACTTTAGAAATTATTGTTCAGGTGAATGGAAAACTTCGTTCAAAAATTACTGTTGATGGCTCTATAGAAAATACTGAACTAGAACAGTTAGTGTTAATGGATGAAAAAATAAAAAAATACACTGATAATCAGACTATTAAAAAGATTATCATTGTTCCTAAAAAGTTAGTTAATATCGTTATCTAATGATTTTTTTTAAACAATTAACTTTTATGATTTGTCTCCTGTTTCTAACAGGTTGTGGCTTTGAGCTTCAGAATACCGGAGATTTAAAACAAAAAATTAATATCATCCATATACAAACCAATGATCCTTATACTAGCTTCTATAGAACTATAAAAAATCAATTTAGAGAAAATGGCATAAGAGTCACAGATAACAGAGAAGAAGCGGCGTACGTGTTAGTTATTGAGAAAGATTTCTCTAATGACAGGGTACTAAGCATATCAGCTCAAAACACTCCAAAAGAGTACGAAATTATTTATCAGGTTCAGTGGTCCTTATTTAAGGATAAGACCCAGTTAATCTTTAATGTTAAGCATCTGGAACTACAGGATTATAGTTTTGACCAAAATCAACTGTTGGGTAAAAGCAAAGAAGCAGAATTTATAATGGATTCACTCGCAACTAGGATTTCTAGAGCAGTTTTAGCGAGATTAGGTAATATTTAAGCATGTCAACACTCCATTTCACATATTCAACTATGAATGCCGGGAAGTCTACAGCACTTCTTCAGGCTAATCATGGTTATCAAGAAAGAGGCATGCATACCATGATCTTTACTTCAGCTAGGGATGATCGTTATGGGGATTCAGAGATTGTTTCTAGAATTGGATTAAGAGCCGATGCTGAAACTTTTTCAGAATCAGATAATTTATTTAATACAGTAAAGGCAAATAACGAAAACACCCCTCTTCATTGTGTATTGATTGATGAGGCTCAATTTCTTACCAAGGAACAAGTTTTACAGTTAGGGCAAATAGTTGATAAATTGAATATCACTGTGCTTACCTATGGGATTAGAACAGATTTTCAGGGTGAATTATTTGATGGCAGCAAATATTTATTAGCTTGGGCTGACAGATTAAAAGAATTAAGAGCTGTATGCCACTGTGGGAAAAAAGCCACTATGATCATAAGAGTGGATGAGAAGGGTGAAATTATGCGAGAAGGCCAACAGATTGATATAGGTGGTAATGAGAAATATCT
>JAPYQN010000021.1 GCA_029941465.1 Gammaproteobacteria bacterium | reverse complement strand
TTATCACTTGGCATCATGATATTGGCGTACATAATTGCAGCTGGTACCGAAATAATTGATGCAGTTAGAAAATGTGCAATGAGGTTAGTTTCATAAAGACCTGAAAGCATTGTAACGAAAACAACCATGACCCCACCGGATATAGTTGACATACCCACAGTCATGAGAACCAATAATTCATGTTTAGTCATTTTGCTTAAGTAAGGTCTGATCAATAAAGGCGCTTCAACCTGTCCAAAAATAATGTTAGCAGTAGCGCTTAAGCCTACTGGCCCGCCTACATTTAAAGGTTTTTTGAATATGGCGGAAATGATTTTGATAACAAAAGGAAGGATTCTCCAATGCCACAAGATAGCTGATAAAGCAGAGACTACTATAATGAGCATTAAACCTGAGAATATAAAAATATTTGCAAAAGCAGGATCAATTACTTCAAATGGTTTCGGCGCCCCTTCTGCTAGATAACCAAAAACAAACCCTGTGCCTTTATCTGTGGCATCTTTTAAGGCTAAAACACCTTGTGATAGGGAATTAAACATATTCGTGATAGGCGGTACTTTGAGTAGTAGAAAGGCCAGCAAGAATTGCAAGACAATAGCATTAGTCAGATAGAACAGGTTTATTTTCTTTTTATTGGTAGAGAGAATAGCACCCAAAAATATAAGGATGAAGCCTCCTATGATTACCTGTATATGTTCCATAATTTAACTAGTCTACAGTAGTTTAATTTCATATAAACGTTGTTGAAGAAAATCATCTGCCATTATTGCTTCTGGGTATAGGTTAGGGTGATCATCATCAATGCACGTTGAGAGTGTTTCTATGAACCAGTCAGGATTTGGATGTAAAAAAAATGGGATGGAATAACGTGACGAGTTCTTAGTCATATCAGAGGGAGTAGTAACCCGATGCAGTACAGAGGGTAAATGGTTATTAGTGAATCTTTCCAGCATATCACCAATATTGCATACAACAGTGCTTTGTGGAGTATCTATAGGGTGCCATTCATCGTTGACAAAAATTTCAAGTCCTGGCTTATTTCCTCCAATTAGTAGAGTAATAAGATTAATATCACCGTGAGCTCCAGATCTTTCACCAGTATCTTCTGCAACAGGTGGGTAGTGTATCGTTCTTAAAACACTGTTCCCATCACTGATATGTGGTTCAAAATATTCCTGTTCAAGATCTAAATATAAAGCAATTGCTTCCATTAGTTCTTTTCCGAATTGATCAAAAGCATTAAATAGTTCAGTTATTCTTGTTTTAAATTCTTTAATTTCGTTTGCATACTGATTATCAAACATATATTTTCTATATGGATGATCAATTGGTAATTCTCTTCCCATTTGCCAGAATTCTTTTAAATCTGCGTGTTGTCCACCTTTAGGTGTTTCAATACGATAAGGGGTATAGCCTCTTGCCCCTCCTAGTTCTTGTAAAAAATATTGCATTTTAATGTCTTCACTTAGCGAAAAAAATGTTGAGAACATTTCAATTGAGTCACTGACCAAGCTGTTTGGTATGGGATGATCAGTAATTCCACAAAAGCCTGATAATTTATGATTGATCCCAAGTTGATGTGCAAAAGCCTCTGGGTCTTTATCCCAGAGCTCATAACTTATTGTCTCAACAATGCTCATCTATAACTTTGTTGGGTTTGGTGCGTCACCATAAATTTCTTTGGGGTCAAAAGTTTTCTCTGAATCTGTAAATTCAAGTTTAACTGCACCATTTTTGTAGTTAATTTTTCGGTAAAAACAAGTTCTATAGCCAACGTGACAGCTTGCCCCGCCCATGACTTCAACTTTAGCCCAAATAGCATCTTGATCATCATCAATTTTAAGTTCTATTACATTTTGGTAAAAACCGCTGGTTGCACCCTTATGCCAAATAAGATTTCTGCTGCGACTGAAATAATGCATTTGACCTGTGGTAATAGTTTTTCCCAAAGCATCTGAATTCATATAACCATGCATTAGAAGTTCACCTGATTCGTAATCTGTTGCCACAACAGGCAATAATCCTTTTGCGTCGAATTTAGGAGCTAACTCTGATCCTTCTTCAACCTGTTGGATGTTCAGCCTTTTAGAAAATAAGTTTTTTGTATTCAATTCACGAACCTCAGAATCTTCTTGAAACATTAGGTATTATAACTTTCATAAATGCAATAAAAACAATTAATGAATATAAAACTCTACAATACATTAGCTGGAAAGAAACAAAACTTTATCCCGATTAATTCTAATCGAGTGACCATGTATATTTGTGGGCCTACCGTTTACAGCTATCCACATATAGGGAATGCAAGAGGGCCAGTGATTTTTGACATACTTGCAGGACTGCTAAAAAGAGAACATAAATTAATTTATGTGAGAAATATTACAGATTTGGATGATAAAATTTATGATGCAGCAAAGTCTGAGCAAAGCGATGTGTCAGCAATTACTGAACGATACACCAACATTTATCATCAAGATATTTCAGCATTAGGAGTTAAAGATCCAGATATTGAACCCAAAGCTACTGATCATATTAAAGAAATGATAGAGATGATTGAAGATCTTTTAGCTAAAGGCCATGCCTACGAGAGTGAAGGACATATCTTGTTTAGCGTTGAATCATATAGTGGCTATGGATCTTTATCAAATAGACAGCATGAGGATCAGATAGCTGGTTCCAGGGTTGCTATTGCTGCATATAAAAAAAATCCAAGAGATTTTGTGTTATGGAAGCCTTCTCCACCAGATTTACCTGGTTGGGAGAGTCCCTGGGGAGTTGGTAGACCTGGATGGCACTTAGAATGTTCAACAATGGCTAAAAAATATTTAGGGGAAACACTTGATATCCATGGTGGAGGATCAGATTTAATTTTTCCACATCATGAAAATGAATGCGCACAGAGTATTTGTTCTCATAAAGGCAAGCCCTTTGCAAATTTTTGGGTTCATCACGGTATGATTGATTTTAATGATACTAAAATGTCAAAATCAGAGGGTAACCTCTTATTAATCAGAGACTTGCTTGAAGAAATACCTGGAGAGGTAGTGCGCATGGCGCTTATAAGCACCCACTATAGAAAGCCTATTAATTGGTCCAATGACCTTGTTAAAGATTCTAAGAAGAAATTAGATCGTCTTTATGGAGCAATTCGAAAAGTTGATATTTTCCAAGATACAGAGCCTGCTAATGAGGTCTTGTCAGCGCTAGCAGATGATTTAAATACTCCAAAAGCCTTAAGTGCTTTATTTAATATAGTTAAACTTATTAATAACTCTGAGGATCCCATGGAACGAGATAAATATGCCTCAATTTTAATAGCTTCAGCATCTCTATTAGGATTAATGGCTCTGAGTGCAGACGAATGGTTTAAAACTACTCCTAATGAAGCATTAACGAGAGAAGAAATTGAGCATTTGATCACTCAAAGAGAACGAGCAAGGAAATCAAAAAATTTTTCAGAATCTGATAGGATCAGGAATAATTTATTACAAAAGGGAGTTGTCATCGAAGATGGTCCAGATGGGACAGAATGGCGATATCAGGATTGACTATTTTTAGGTTGAGTAACATTGCATTCAGTTAGAGACATCGAAGAAACAATAGCAGAAGAATTTGAGATTTTTGATACTTGGATGGAGAGATATGAGTATATTATTGATTTAGGTAGACAGTTAGAGACGTTTCCAGATGAATGGAAAATCAACGAACATCTGGTTCACGGATGTCAGTCAAAAGTTTGGTTTAAGACCTACCTTCAAGATAGCCTTTTTGTTTGTAAAGCCACTAGTGATTCAGCGATTGTTTCAGGTTTGATCGCCTTGTTATTAAGAATTTATAATAATAAAGAGCCTGCTGATATTGTCATTACAGAGCCAAGCTTTATTTCAATGATTGGATTAAATGAACATCTCAGTTCAACTAGAAATAATGGATTAAATGTGATGCTACAGCGCATTAAGAAAGATGCTCAGTCAATGCTTTAAATTATTGATGCTTATTGGAAGGAAAAAAACTCAATGAAATTTTTGATCCGATTGTATCAATCTTATATTTCACCTTTTTTTAAGCCGCAGTGTCGGTATCAGCCTACCTGTTCTCAATATGCAATTGAAAGCTTGGATCGTTTTGGGCTTTTAAAAGGTACTTATTTACTCCTCTTGAGAATTTTAAGATGTAACCCTCTGTTCAAATCGGGTTATGATCCAGTGCCTGAAAAGTTTCAATTTTTTTATAAATCAAGAGATGTTTAAACAATGAAATCTGAAATTATCAGTATTCTTAGGTGTCCCCACACTGGAGAAGAGTTAACATTGTTTCTACTAAAAGATTATAAAAACAGGCAAAATAATAATTTAGAAAATAAGCTTAATATTATTAAAAAACATTGTGTCCTTAATCAATTATCAAAAGTTCTGTACAATTCTAGCCTAACGTTTTTATACCCAGTTATTGATGAGATACCAATGCTTGACCCATCAAAGGCTATACCCATAGGCAGTAATTCTTGAAACTAGATTCTCATGCGCTAAATCAACATTTAAAGGGTGATCTTCATGGAATCTATTTTCTTCATGGAGCAGAAGATTTATTACTTATAGAAAGCCTCGATAAGCTTAGAGCTAAAGCTTTTAAGAATGAATTTAAGGAAAAATCACGCTTTACTGTACGTGGTCGTTTTAACTGGGACCAAGTACTTGGTGACCTAAAAACACAGTCTCTTTTTGCTGAGAAAAAAATATTAGAGATTCATATGCCTAATTCTAGGCCAGGTAAACAAGGTTCAGAGGCTTTAATTACGTTAGTTGAAGAAATTTCTGATGATCAATTATTAATTATTATTTGTGGGAAACTAGAAAAAGACATCCTGCGTTCTAAATGGGTTGGATTCTTAAATAAAAAATCAGTTTGCATAGAATGCAAAAAAGTTTATCCATCACAATTACCAATGTGGATTAAATCTAGGTTGAGAGATCAAGGATTATCTATTAATCGAGAAGCATTGGATATGTTTGTAGCACTTACTGAGGGTAATCTTTTTGTCGCCATGCAATCGATAGACAGACTATTATTAATGGAGACAGAGAAGTCAGTTACTTTGGAAGACGTCAACCAATGCGTAGCTGATGGAGCTCACTTTGATTTCTTCCAGTTAACTGATGCTGCAATAATGAAAAAACCATCTAGGGTATTAAGGATATTTGAAAGTTTAAAAAAAGAGGGTGTACAACCCTTTGAATTAATGAGAGTTATCAATTGGGAAATAAAAAATCTATACGATCTGATGATTGATATTGGTGATGGTGTTTCAGTCAATAAAGCGATGCAACAGGCAAGGATATGGCCAAATAAACAAAAAATGATTGGATCATTTTTACAATCAATGAATAAGCAACATATGGAGGATATATTGGACCAAGCTTGCTCAGTCGATAAGATCATTAAAGGAGTGAATAAAGGCAACCCATGGGATGAAATTAGTCAATTACTTTTTATGTTTTCTTCAACATCAAGGACTTATCAATGATTGAAACTGAGACCAATTCTTTAGCTTTAGCATTATCAGTTCTTGATGACATGAAGGCACAGAATGTTAATAGCATTGATGTATCAGGTTTAACTTCAATTAGTGATTACATGATTTTTTGTACAGGAACATCAAGCAGGCATGCACGATCAATAGTGGATAAGATCAGTGAGAAAGCAAAAAGATCAAAACATCCGATATTAGGTATAGAGGGGTACAATTCTGCTCAATGGATTCTTATTGATTTAGGAGCAGTGATTGTTCATGTGATGCTTGATGAAGTGAGAACTTTTTATAAGCTAGATGACCTTTGGAGTGTTGGCGCATCTGCATAGTTTATGAAGATCATTATTATTTCTATAGCTTCAAAAAATACGAATTATGACAGTCTGATCACTGACTATAAGAAAAGACTCCCTCCACATATTCACATTGAACACTTAAAGATTCCTATTGTTAAAAGATCCAAAACAAGATCTGTGAAAGATACTGTCCAAGCAGAAGGTCAGCGTTTATTAAAAATGATCAAGAACCAGGACACCTTGATTGCTTTGGATGAAAAAGGCGACATGTTTTCCACCAAGGAATTAGCTAATTCTATGAATCATTGGTTTCAAGATGCTGTTAATCCAATCTTTGCTATAGGAGGTCCAGATGGATTCTCAGAAGAGGTTTTAAATCGAGCAAATATGCAATGGTCTCTTTCTGAATTAACGTTACCTCACGCGATGGTTCCTGTGATTATTGTTGAACAGATTTATAGGTCATGGAGCATCTTGAATAATCAGCCTTACCATCGATCCTAAATTCATTTTAGGTTCATATTTATGACCTACACTTTGTGAATAAAATAGATATTATTATGTCGTGATGAAGAAACTTATTTTAATTTTAGTAATTTTGTTTGGGCTCTGGTTAATTGCCTTGTATCAGACTGAAACCATGATTAATAGGGTATTAAACCAGGAGAAAGATTCAATTAGGCTGGAGATACAGAAGCAACTATCATTAGACATACGTTTTGAATCTATACACATTGACTACTCAATAGAGAATTATGTGGAGTTAAGACCTAGATTAATATTTAGAAACTTCTCAACAAGATTGAATACTGATGATCTCTCACCTGTTGATGTAGAACAATTTGAAGTTGAGATTGATGTATGGAATTCAATTATTAATCAATCTTTACTTTTTAAATCAATAGTCGTTAATGGGAGTGATATTGAATTTAGTCATCAAGATGATTCTGGATTTTTACTAAATAATGTTCCTATAAAGCAATTATTCTTCTTCAGAAAACCAGAGCTTAAAAGACCTTCTTTAGAGCTTAAAAATATTACTTCAAAGGCTATTGATATTGAAAACTTGCAGACAAAAATAGGTCTAGCTAATATTTTACAAAGCAATGATGTGAATATTAGTACTAACTTTTATTGGAATCAGATACCTCGAAAATCTGATATCACATCAGGAAATGGGATATTTAATATCAAGGTCAACGATGGAGAGATTAATACTCAAAACAGAGTGCCAGGAAAAGTATTGTCTCTGTTTAGTTTTTCAGAGCTTCCAAAAAGATTATTGCTTGATTTTAGAGATGTTTTTGCGGAAGGCTTTATTTTTGATCGCCTGGAGGCTGATGTGGTCTTCAAAGACAATATTGCTTATACATGCAATCTATCAATTTACTCGCCTACCGCCGATGTGATTATTTTGGGTGCAACAAATATCCGCGAGCGTACTTATAATCAAATCGTCATCGTTCAACCTGCTGTTTCAAACCTACTTCCCGGAGGTGCAGCAATATTAGGCGGACCCGCCGCCGCAGCTTCTATGTTTTTATTAACAAAAATACTAAGACGACCTTTAAAAGATGCCGGACTAGCTTACTATTCTGTGAATGGAAGTTGGGACAAACCACTGATAGAAAAGGTTCAGGGAGATGCAATTGATCTCAATCTAATAGATAATTGCGGTGACTATCTACCTGATATTGATCAGAAGCCCTAATCACTTAATAATTAATCAGAAATCCTTTAAAATTAGAACCATGAAATTTGCAGCCGTTCAAATGAATTCAACTGACATAGTTGAAGACAATCTATTACTAGCACAATCACTAATTATTCAAGCAAAAGAAGAAGGTGCAAATATAGTGTTACTGCCTGAAAATTTTGCATTTATGGGTTTTCCAAAGCAACTTATTAAAGAAGTTATGGAAGACTTTGAAAAGGGCCCAATCCAAAATTTCATGTCGCAACAAGCACAAGATCAAGATATTTGGATTGTGGCGGGCTCGATACCTGTTAAGAGTACCGATGCGCACAAAAGTGTTGCTCGATGTATCGTCTATGATAATAAAGGCAGGGTAGCAAGTTACTATGACAAGATACATTTATTCGATGTTACAGTTAATGGTAAACAATATAACGAATCATCATCAATCAAAGCTGGTAACAAGCCAGTTAGTATTAAAACGCCGTGGTGTACGGTTGGCCTTTCTATTTGTTATGACATACGATTTCCAGAGCTTTATCGGAGTTCAGATATGAGTGGTGTTGATGTGTTGACTGTGCCTGCTGCTTTTACTACAGAAACTGGACATGCACATTGGCAGACTTTATTAACAGCAAGGGCTGTTGAGAACTTATCCTATGTTGTTGCTTCTGCACAATGGGGAGAGCATTATGGGTCAAGAACCACATACGGTCATAGTTTAATTATAAACCCATGGGGTGAGACAATGGATTTGCTTAAAACTGGGAATGGTATTGTTATTTCTGACATAGATCTAGATCGAATTCAATCTGTTCGTGCATCATTTCCTGTGTTAAGCCATAAGGTACTGTTCAATGACTAAAGAGCAACAATCTGTTGCAAGTGAAGCCTTGTATTTAAAGGTAAAATCTGCCCTATTGGATCCTTATAATATTTCCACAGAGGATTTAAATTTGATGATGTCACAAATGTTGTCTAAAGGTATAGATATGGGGGATATATATTTTCAGAATATTCATCAAGAATCTTGGACCCTAGAAGATGGTTTAGTAAAGAAGTCTTCTTATTCCAGCCGACAAGGAGTGGGTTTTCGTTCAATTGTTAATGAACAATCAGGTCTGGCCTATTCTGAGTCCTTCGAAAAAGGTGCTCTTCTGCAAGCAGCTAAAGCCTCTTCAAGTATTGCTAAATCAGGCAAAACAGACACTTTTAGAGTTGAAGAACCAGCATCCATTAATCCTTATTATTCATTTATTAATCCCATTGATTCTATAGAGGATAAACAGAAAATTGAACTTCTACAGACTATTGATATTGCTGC
Organism: Gammaproteobacteria bacterium; assembly: GCA_029941465.1. Taxonomy (GTDB): domain Bacteria; phylum Pseudomonadota; class Gammaproteobacteria; order Steroidobacterales; family UBA11654; genus CACPJA01. Next base: position 13,062 of record JAPYQN010000021.1, on the reverse strand, counting down.
TCGTTCTAAAGATCATAGGGTCAAAGAGGTAGTCGCTTCACTGGCAGGTAGTTTCCAAAATATCTTAATTGTTTGCCAATCTGGACGCTTAGCAGTCGATATTCGCCCTATGGTACGACTGAGCTTAAGTGTGATAGTTGAAGACAATGAAAGAAGGGAAAGAGGCACCAGCGGTGGAGGTGGAAGAATGGACTATGCTTTTTTTGATGAAAATAAAATCAAAGGCTATGCTTCAGAAGCAGTAGATCAAGCATTAATCAATCTGGAGGCTGTTGCAGCACCAGCAGGAGAAATGACCGTTGTTCTAGGATCTGGATGGCCAGGAGTTCTTATACATGAGGCTATTGGGCATGGTTTGGAAGGGGATTTTAATCGTAAGAAAACCTCAGCATTCTCGGGTTTAATGGGTGAGCAGGTGGCTTCTTCAATTTGTACAGTTATTGACGATGGAACCATATCTGAAGCCAGAGGCTCACTTAATGTAGACGATGAAGGGGAACCCACTGAACGCACTGTGCTAATTGAAAACGGCAAACTCTGCAATTACATGCAAGATCGATTAAACGCTAAACTTATGAAGTCAAAATCAACAGGGAATGGAAGAAGGGAATCATATTCCATGCAAACAATTCCTCGTATGACTAATACCTTTATGTTGGGAGGTCAACACAAACATCAAGAGATTATTGAATCAGTAGAGAACGGAATTTACGCTAAGAATTTTGGTGGCGGACAAGTGGATATCACATCAGGAAAATTTGTATTTTCAGCTAATGAGGCTTATTTAATTAAGAAAGGAAAAATAGATAGACCTATTAAGGGAGCTATGCTGATTGGTGATGGTCCATCAGCACTGAATCAGGTCACAATGATAGGAGATAATCTAGCCCTTGACCCTGGTATTGGTAATTGTGGGAAGGACGGACAAACGGTTCCGGTTAATGTAGGACAACCGACTATGAGAATTGAAAATCTGACTGTTGGAGGAACTGCTTAGTCGAGTTTAGCACCAAGGACTTTCTCAGCTTGTTCTGCCCTATAATTTTTAAGTTGTTTAGCGAGAGAATCGTCTGTCAAGGCCATAATTGATATAGCATATAGCGCGGCATTAATAGCTCCAGGCTTACCAATAGCAACTGTTCCTACAGGAATACCAGGAGGCATTTGAACAATTGCCATGAGTGCATCCATTCCATTAAGTGAACCTGCAATCAATGGAACACCAATAACAGGTATGGTTGTTTGAGCTGCCACCACTCCTGGCAAAGCTGCTGCAAGCCCTGCACCTGCTATAAAGACTTGAGTTCCATTATTTTCAGCTTCCACTATGAACTCTTCTAGTTGCTTAGGAGTTCTATGAGCTGAGAGAACTTTTGATTCATGTTCTATACCAAATTTATCCAGCAATTTTGCAGCATGAGACATCACATCCCAATCGGATGAAGAACCTATAATAATTGCTACTTGAATACTCATAGGCTAATTCTACAATGTCTTATTTAGTCTGTCTAAGTAAGATAGAATAAAGACATAAACGTTTTTGAAAAAATATGCATAGTAACGATCATCATAAAAAGGCTGAATTAGCCTTAAAACATGCCATTGATATGGGTGCTGAGCAGGCCAGTGTTAGATTTGCCAATGGAGAGGGGTTTTCAGTGACAGCACAAAACGGAGCAATTGAGACTGTAGAAGACTACAAGGATCAAAATTTTACGGTAACTGTTTTTTTGCAAAAATCTGTTGGTTCAGCAAGTTCAAATAACTTAAATGATTTAGCTATTAAAACCGCTGTTGATAAAGCTTTTAGCCTTTCTAGTTTGACAGCAACTGATGATTGTAATGGTTTAGCTGATAAAGAACGTATGGCAAACAAAGCAATTGATCTAGATCTATACCATCCCTGGGATCTTGATATTGATACAGCAAAACAGATAGCAATAGAGTGTGAAGCAGCTGCATTAGAGTCTGACAATAGAGTGGTTAATTCAGAAGGAGCCACCGTTGGTAGTTATGTTACTAAATCATTATTTGTAAATTCTCATGGTTTTGCAGGATACAGTGAAGCGACGGGGCATACGATCAGTTGTACCGCAATTGCACAAAATAATGGCGCTATGGAAATGGATTATGACTACACAAGTGCTCGTCATTACGAAGACCTTATAGGGCATAAAATAATTGGTAATCAAGCCGGTTTAAGAGCATCTCAAAATTTAGGTTCAAGAAAAATAAAAACACAAAAAGCCTCTGTAATTTTTTCGCCTAGAGTGTCTAGTAGTCTGGTTAGTCACATAATGAATGCTATAAGTGGGTCAAGTTTATATCGTAAATCATCTTTTTTATTGAATGCTAAGGATAAACAAATTTGCCCAGATTTTATAACAATCAAAGAGGAACCTCACTTGAAACGTGGTTTCTCAAGCAGCTATTTTGATGCCGAAGGTGTTCAAACTGAGCCGCGGAAAATCATAGAGGATGGTGTGCTTAAAGGGTATTTATTATCAAGTTATTCAGCACGCCGACTAGGCATGGAAACCACTGGCAATGCCGGTGGCCATCATAATTTGATTCTCGAGCCGACTGATGATCAAGATATGGAATCAATGATAAAAAATATGAAATCTGGCTTTCTAATCACAGGTTTAATTGGTTACGGGGTTAATATGGTTAACGGTGATTATTCCAGGGGGGCCAATGGTTTTTGGATTGAAAATGGGAAAATTGCATTCCCTGTCAGTGAAGTAACAGTGGCTGGAAATTTGAAAGATATGTTAATGCAAATTATAACTGTGGGGAATGACCCTGAAAAAAATGGTTCTATTTACTCCGGCTCTATTTTAATGGACAATTTAATGATAGCTGGGGAATAAATGTATATAAGAATAATAAGCTTAATAGTTCTATTTATATCTTATGCACCCAATCATGTTTTGGGACATGGAGCCGTACAAAGAGCATCGGAATTACAAGACAGTGAAATACGTTTGTTTGTTGCTGACAATATGAATGGATCAGTTGTGGTTATTGATTTCCCAGATGGTGAAGTCACCCACAGAGTGTCAACTTCTCCCTCAATCATGATTCTTGCATCGAATAAAGACAACAAATACATTTATGCAATGCGTGGTAGGGATACGGATGAAGATCTTACCAGCATTCTAAGTACTGGTTTTGATATGGAGGAAAAGCAATTCAGAAAACCTCATGTTATTAGAACAATTAAAACCGATACTCCAGGAGGTCCAAGGGACAGTAAAATGGCAACTGTCGGTGGTTATGATGCCATCTTGACAGAAGGTGAAGCAGAAGTAGTAGTCATTATGTCTGATGATATCGATGGTTATTCCGAGCTAAAAACAAAACGTTACAAGCTAGCTGCACCCGATCACTATCATTATTTAGAGGGTGAGACTTATCTTTATATTGGGCATCTTATTAATGGTTTTGTTCAAGTTCTGGATCGATCAACTGGTGAGGAAGTTAAAAGGATTAAAGGGTGTCCTATGTTGCATGGCATGACAGAAGATGAAGAATCTGGGCGATTAATTTTTTCATGTGCTAGAGATGTTATTGTGGTTGGAACATTAGGAGCAGACAAAGCAAAACTCATCGCAAGAATTCCCTATCCAGAAAACACGGGAAGAGGTTGTGCAGCATTTCTCAAAGGAGAGGGGCGTATACAATGGTGTTACACAGAGGGCATTATACCTAGACTCTACCGAGTGGATTTATCACAAGAGCCCTACCAATTTACGACTTTATCAGTTGAATCTTCAATTCAACAAAATTCGACTGATGATGGAAAATATTTGATGGTGCTGTCAAAACAAGGTGTTTTGTATTTGTACCATGGTCGAGATGGAAACTTAATTAAGAAAATTAAAGTTTCAGAGCCTTTTTTAGGGGATTGGTTTGAGGACGTGGGTAAAGCAATTCTCCCCGATATTGAATCACATAATGGCATTGCATATATTTCACTGACTCATGAAGGAAGAATTGCCGAAATTGATTTAGAGCAAGGAAAGGTTAAAAGATATATTGACATAGGTGGTTTCCCAACTAGGATAGTGCTCCTTGCTAAAGAAACTTTGATTGAAGCTTCTAACTAAGGGGAAAATATTATGAATAAGAGAATTAAAATTTTATTTTTAGGCATGATGGCAGTATTTGTTGCAACTTTTTTTCAGTCCAATATTTTTGCTCACGCTGATCATGATAAGGACGCCATTATTATAAAAATGGCTGACGTTATGATTAACCTCGAGCATTTCCCAACTGCGGACGAAAAGAAAAAATTACAATCAGTCTTAGATTCTGTCTCATCAACGGATCAGGAGAAAATTATTGCGAATGCGATAATACATATCCAACATGGATCCACAGTGGAAGATAAAGAGAAGTTACAGATCGTTATTGATAACACAGTTGCAACTTCTACAGTAAATACTCTAGCTAAGATTGTGCAGAGTTTTTCTCATGGAATCTCAAAAACTGATAAAAGAAAGCTACAGACCATAAAATTCAAGGGATAAGCTCATAATTAGTAGAGCTATAACTCCAGTATTATAATAAAGTAATTTCTTTTTCAGTTACTTAAACCCAGTGATGATGTTATAGGCACTTTTGTATTTCTTTGCAGTGTTATTAATGATTTCTTTCGGTAATTCAGGACCGGGTGCCGTTTTATCCCAGTCAAGTGTTTCTAGGTAATCTCGTAAATACTGTTTATCAAAGCTGGGTGGGCTGGTTCCTAGTGCATAATTCTCAACTGCCCAAAAGCGAGAAGAATCAGGTGTTAGAACTTCATCGATGAGATACAAGTTATTATCTTGATCCTGTCCAAATTCAAATTTCGTGTCAGCAATAATAATGCCACGTTCTTTTGCATGCGAGACTCCATAGTTGTATATTTCTATGGCCTTATCTCTAACTGTTTCAGCCAGTTCTTTACCCAAGAGATCGATGGTCTTTTGATAAGAAATATTTTCATCGTGATCACCGACTTCGGCTTTAGTTGCAGGGGTATAGATTGGCTCGGGGAGTTGTGCAGCCATGCTTAGATTTTGTTCTAGTCTGATACCACAAACTGAACCCGTTTGTTGATAATCCTTCCAACCTGAACCAATTAAATAACCCCTAACAACAGCTTCTATCGGCAGTGGGTTCAGTCGTTTTACAATCATGCTTCTGTTTTGGTAGTAACTTAGTTGGTCTTGAGAAACAATGTCTTCAAGATTGATATCATCAGTAAGGTGATTAATGGCAATATGTTCTGTTTTGTTAAACCAGAATTTTGAGAGTTGTGTTAATACTTCTCCTTTTTCAGGTATTGGATTGGGTAGCACAACATCGAAAGCAGACATTCTGTCTGTGGTAACAATAAGAAGATGATCTTCATCAACAGCATAAATGTCCCTGACTTTGCCTTGGGCAATGAGTTCTAGATTTTGTAATATTGGTGCTTCCACCGTATTATTCTATGAATTGAAAAAGCTTTTATCAATAAGGGATTTTTTTCTGTATCTAGAATCAAACTCAGGGGATAATAGACTAAGATTATAATTAAAGAAATATGGAAAGAAATTTTAAAATTGCACCCTCAATTCTTTCAGCTGATTTTGCCCAATTAGGCCAAGAAGTTGTGGATGTTATTAATTCAGGTGCTGACTTTATACATTTTGACGTGATGGACAATCATTTTGTTCCTAACCTAACTTTTGGACCAGTGATCTGTGAGTCTTTGAGAAAGTATGGTGTAGAGGCACCGATTGATGTGCATTTGATGGTGGAGCCTGTTGATCGCCTCATTTCTGATTTTGCTGATGCCGGCGCAACTTTTATTACTTTTCACCCTGAGGCAACGCAAGATATTTCAACAACACTTGAATTAATAAAAACTGCAGGTTGTAAACCCGGTTTAGCTATCAACCCAGATACCCCACTAACTCATATTGAAGATCACCTTGAATCACTCGATATTATTACAATGATGTCTGTCTATCCTGGATTTGCGGGACAAAGTTTTATCCCTGAAGTGCTTGAAAAACTTTCATTAACTAGAAAAATTATTGATGATGCTGGAGAAAATACTTTTCTAGAAATTGATGGTGGTGTGAAGGTAGATAACATAGGTAACATAGCTAAATATGGTGCTGATGTTTTTGTTTCAGGATCAGGAATATTTGGTACAGAAGACTATCGAGCAACTATCGATTCTATGAGAAATGAATTGAGCTCAATCTAAGTCTTAATAATCGAAGATTTCATTGAAAAAATAACCCTAGATGAGTAGACTAGCCTCCTTTTATATGTTTAAGAGCTATTTTTAATGACGACTATTTCAGCAAAAAAAGAAGAGGTTGTAAGAGATTGGTATCTTGTTGATGCCAAGAATAAAACCTTAGGTAGATTATCGACAGCAATTGCTATCCGTTTAAGAGGCAAGCATAAGCCCATATATACGCCCCATGTTGATACGGGAGACTTTATTGTTGTTATTAATGCCTCAAAAATTACGGTCACAGGTAATAAGATGCAAGACAAAATGTATTACAAACACACGGGTTATATTGGAAACTTGAAGTCAGCAAATTTAGCCACAATGATGAAGAAGAGCCCAGAAACAGTGCTGATGAAATCAGTCAGAGGAATGTTACCTAAAACAAAACTCGGCAATGCCATGATAAAAAAGTTGAGAATCTTTTCTGGACCTGAACACACACACACCGCACAATCACCAAAACCTTTAGAGGTATAACTGAATAATGGCCACTGAAGTACATTACGGAACGGGAAGAAGAAAACGATCAACTGCTCGAGTTTTCATAAAGAAAGGCAAGGGCAGCATTATTGTTAATAAGAAGCCAATAGACGAATTTTTTGATCGAAAAACAGCTCGTATGATCGTTAGGCAACCACTAGAGCACACCGAACTCATTGATAAAATTGATGTTAATGCAACTGTAAAAGGCGGCGGCGGTAGTGGGCAAGCAGGCGCTATTAGGCATGGATTAAGCAGGGCTCTACTTAGTTATGATGAGAATTTACGAGCCTCTCTTAGAGAAAAAGGTTTCCTAACACGTGATGCACGAAAAGTAGAGCGAAAGAAAGTGGGTTTAAAGAAAGCCAGGAAAGCTACACAGTTCTCTAAACGTTAGACCTAAAGTATCTCTAGCATTTTTCTTTTTATTTTAGAATCTGGGATCCTACCTATTCCAGCTAAGCTATTATCAAGCATATTTTTAGGCTTTGATGTTGCTGGGATAATATTGGTAACTGCGGGATTAGAAATTATATATTTTAGAAAAAATTGCCCCCAACTCCCTATACCATAATCATTGCACCAAGAAGGGAGCACTTTTCCTTTGACTGAGCTAAATAATTTAGCTCGCATGAATGGCCGATTAATAATTGTTGCTACTCCTTGATCTGCACAGAGGGGCAACAGCCGATTTTCTGCCTCTCTTTCACCTAATGAGTAGTTAAATTGAGCAAAATCAATGGGTTCATTATTAATAATTTTTTCCATTGCTGGAAAAGCGTCCGCTTTATAATGAGTGATGCCTATGTATTCAATTTCTCCTAATTCTTTCATTTTTCTGAGAGTAGTAATTTGAGTTTTCCAGTCTAAAAGATTATGTATCTGTATCAGTTGGATTTTTGATGTGTGCATTTTACTAAAAGATTCTTTGATTTGATGCTCACCCTCTGATTTTCCTCTAGCCCAGACTTTAGTGGCTAAGAAGAGCTCTTTTTTACGATCATAAGTTTCTATCAATCGCCCAATAATTTCTTCAGCTTTGCCATACATCGGTGAGGTGTCTATTAAAGTTCCACCGTTATCAAGGAGAATATCCAGTATGTTTTGTCTAATGGCGAGTAACTCTGTTGTAGGCTTTATATCAAAGACTCGAGATGTTCCAAGCCCTATAACGGGTAGAGATTTTTTAGTGGATGGAATAATTCTCTCTAACATTTGGTAGTTTGCAGAGGCCGAGTTAATTTTCAAACCAGACAGAAGAAAAGAAGCGCTTAACAGTTTAAAAAGGTTTCTCTTTGTTTGTTTCAATCGTTTTCTATGGTTTCGGTTTGATCGCCGGTACCAATTATAATTACATCTGCTGACCTAAGAGCAAAAATGCCGTTGGTTACCACACCAGGTAAATTATTAATCTTTTTTTCTAATAAAGGTGGGTCGATAATTTTTAGATTGTGGACATCAAGAATTAGGTTTCCATTATCTGTTGTGAAGCCATGTCTGAGTTCAGCTTGTCCACCAAGAATAGCAATTTCTCTTGAAACCATAGACTTAGCCATTGGAATAACTTCAATAGGCAGAGGGAATGAACCTAAGACATCGACCAACTTTGAGTTATCTACTATACAAATAAATTGATTAGAGGCATGAGCAATAATTTTTTCTCTAGTCAAGGCTCCTCCGCCACCTTTGATCATATGGAAATTCTTTGTGATTTCATCGGCCCCATCAATATAGAGATCAGGAGTACCAACAGAGGAAAGGTCATCTGTTGTGAATCCTTGTTCTTCTAGAAGAGCAGTGCTTGCTTCTGAGCTTGAGGTAATCAATTTTATTTTATGCTTTACCTGATGCAGTTCTGAGATGAGATAATTAACAGTTGAACCTGTGCCAACACCGAGAACACAATCATGTTCAATGTATTCTAAAGATTTTATTGCGGCAGCTTTTTTTTCATTGTTCATAAGAATGATTTATTGTGACATATTAATGATGGCTTATGAAAGATAGGTTTTTGATTCACTGATAATTCCATCCATAGGAATATCCCAGGAGTTTATTTCAAGAATATTGACTTTTTGTAACTCATAAGCAAGTCCAATAAGAAGAGGGGAGCTTGTTTTTGAAGATGTCTTTTTAAATGCCAGTGCTCGGTCATAATAACCTCCACCCATACCAAGTCGATTGCAATCAGAGTCAAATGCAACCAAAGGCACAATCACTAGATCAAGAACATCTGCTGTTATTAATTCTTCTCTTTGAGTTGTAGGCTCAGGAATGTCAAATTTGTTGTTACTTAAATTGTCTCCAGATTTATAAGATCCAAATACCAATTGGTTTGACTTGATGATTGGTAGAAACAACGCTTTATCTTTTGTCCATAAATGCTTAATAATTTGCATAGTAGCTACTTCATTGTTTACTGAGCAATAAATAGCAATTCGGCTTTTATCTTCAAGAATATTTGAATCTAAGAGGTTTCTAAAAATAGCATCCCCTAATTGATACACATTCTCGCTAGAGAGTTGCTCCCTTTTTTGTTTAATTCTAGTTCTAAGATTTTTCATTATTGGACGATGAAGATAACCCACAATGACGGATCTCATTTGTTGCTCTCAGGCCGAAGCAAAAAAGGTGGGTTCAGACGTATTGGCGCAGGCTTCCCTATTAGGTAGTGCACAAAACCAACACAGACATCGATCCCAAAGTATGTAATTAAGGGCCGAGAGTCCTTAAATGATACTCGTTCACCGCAGGCAATCTTCTACTTTATTGTAACTTTAAATCTTGATTGGAAGTAAGTGAATTTTCAACTTGGTTATGAATAGTTTCCAACTTTTTTTGCATTTCCTGTAAATCCAATTCGACATCGTATTCAGTTCTAATTTTGGTGGCCATGTCTGCACTACCTGTTATAGCATCATTAGCAATATTTAGAGCTGCCATAACCGCAATTCTATTTAAGCCGAAGGCCGTTCCTTGCTCATCAATTTTTTTCATAGTTTCATGCACAAGAGCTGCAGCTTTAATTAGATTTGCTTTTTTTTCTGGTGAACACTTAATTGTGAATTGTTCACCCATTACTTCAATGGTGACAGGCTCACTCATGCGCTAGGCTCAATTTCATTAATGCGTTGAAGAATATCTTCTGCTTTCATTTTTGCTCGTTCTTTTTGTGATTGAAGAAGTTGTAATTCCTTTTCTAGATCTTCGTTATCTTCTTTAAGTGACTGATATTCCACATAAAGACGGTCTTTTTCTTCAATTAGGCTATTAATTTTATATTCCAAAGCCTCAATAGATTGTAAAACTTGTTTTTCTGATATTTTAGCCACAATACACACTATAATTTGTCATGACCCATCGGTCAAATCAGTATAATATCTATAAAAAAAGAGACTTAAGCTTTGGATTATAAGAGTTTAGATAAAATAAGAATTTCAGCATCGATAACCAATAATATTTCAAAATATCATGGGATAATTTGTTCTCGTTTGTGTTTTGGCATTAAAGAATTTAATGACCTAATGAGTAAAGATTCAAATGCAAATCACCAGATAGTCTCAATACAACTGAAAGAATTTAATGCTGCTTTGTTTGAAATTATAGAAGAACAAGAAAATCAGTTTAAAAGTAATGTGTTAGATTTTCAGCCTCTCTTACCCGATGAATCTGAACCTATCGAAGTCAGAGCGCTTGCTTTAGCTTTATGGAGCGAAGGGTTTATCGATAGTTGTGGCATGTGCATTGCGGAGTTGGATCTTGATATTGAGGGTATTGGTAAAGGTGAAGTATCTGAAATCATTGAAGATATTTCTCAAATCTCTACACTGGATCCTAATTCTATTTTAGAAGAAGAAGAGGAAGAAATAGCTCTAATGGAGTTAGTTGAATATGTACGCGTAAGTGTGCAATTATTTTTTGAAAATCTAAGAGGTCAGACTAATGAATCTTGAGTACAAAAAAAGGCGTAATAAATTAAGCAGACTGATTGGTAAGGATGGCATAGTTATTCTTCCGACAGCACCTTATAAAAACAGAAGTAGGGATACCTATTATCCCTATAGACCTGATAGTGATTTCTTTTATTTTACAGGGTTTTCTGAACCTGATGCCTTAATGATACTTGCCCCAGGAAGACCAGAGGGTGAATTCATACTTTTATTACGTCCAAAAGACCCCTTAAAAGAAACATGGGATGGCCATATGGAAGGATTGATTGGCGCTAAACAGAATTTTGATGCAAATCAATCCTATAAAATAGGAGATCTCGGTAAAGTATTAACTGAAGTTTTTCCTAATCGTCAAAAAATCTTCTACACCTTAGGTCAGCACAATGATTATGACAAAAAAGTGATTGATACTTTTAACCAGGTCAGAGCTAATCAAAGAAGACTCGGGGTAGTGCCCACTGAGGTAGTCTCTTTGGAACCTTTAATTCATGATATGCGGCTAGTTAAATCTAGAGAAGAAATTCGCCGAATGAAAGAAGCAGCTCGAATTAGTGTTGAGGCTCATTATAGAGTTATGGATGAATGCAAAGAAGGGGTTTATGAATATCAAATTCAAGCCTCCATTAATCATCAATTTGGACAATACGGTACTGTGCCTGCTTACGACAGTATTGTTGCTTCAGGGAGTAATGCTTGCACTCTTCACTATATTGAAAATAAGGATATATTGAAATCAGGTGACTTGCTCCTTACAGATGCTGGGTGTGAGCATCAAATGTATGCTGCAGATATTACACGCACAGTCCCTGTTTCCGGTACCTTTAGTGAACAACAAAAAGCCATTTATTCAATTGTCTTAGACACTCAGAAGAACGCAATTGAATCAGTTAGACCAGGGCAGACATTTGAGAATATTCAAAATAATGCAATTAATAGCATTACCAAAGGCCTAAGGAAGTTAGATCTTCTTTCTGGTTCTCTTAAATCATTAATTAAGAATGAGGCTTATAAAGATTTTTATATGCATGGCATTGGTCACTGGTTAGGGATGGATGTTCATGATGTGGGTTCTTATATGAGTGATGCTGGGAAAGCTAAAAAGTTTGTACCTGGAATGGTGCTAACAATTGAACCAGGTATTTACATTTCAAGAAAGAACAACAAGGTGCAAAAACCATGGCGAGGAATTGGGGTAAGAATTGAGGACAATGTTTTAGTCACAAAAAAAGGTTGTGAGGTTTTGACTGGGAAATTATCTAAAGAAATTAATGAAATTGAAACAAGGATGTCATTAAACTGATTTGAAAGGAGAAACACTATGTCAGTAGTGGTATGTGGGTCATTAGCTTACGACAATTTAATGGAATTTGATGGGAAGTTTGGCGATTATATTCTGCCTGATCAAATTCATATATTAAGTGTTGCGTTTAATGTTCCGAGGTTAAGAAAAGAATTTGGAGGATGTGCAGGTAATATAGGTTATAACCTTAAATTACTTGGCATTGAACCAATTATCACTGCCACAGTTGGTCAAGATTTTGATGTTTATGGATCTTGGTTAGAGAAAAATGGCATCTCTAAAGATGCTATTAAAATTATAGATAATATGTATACCGCCCAATGTTTTATCACCACAGATAGTAATAATAATCAATTGACCTCATTTCATCCTGGAGCTATGGATGAAGGACATAAAAACCCTATTTCTCACACAGATAACATCGAAATGGCCATCATTGCTCCTGATGGTAAGCTGAGTACTATCGAGCATGCAGAACAACTTCATGAACAGTCTATTCCGATTATGTATGACCCAGGTCAGGGATTACCAATGTTTAATAAAGATGAAATTGAGAAAATCATAGAACTCTCAGATTGGATTATTTTAAATGAATATGAGGCTAACCTTATCTCTGAAATTATAGGTAAACAACTCAAAGATATAGTGAAGAATTTAAAAGCAGCAGTTGTCACTAAAGGCAATAAAGGTTCAGAGATTTTTATAGGTGATGAACAAATTTATATTGAGCCTATAGAAGCCTTAAAAGACTTAGATCCAACAGGGTGTGGCGATGCTTATCGTGCTGGATTAATTTATGGTATCTGCAATCAAATGTCATGGCAGCAGAGCGGTAAAATTGGCTCAATAATGGGGTCAATAAAGGTTGCAAGCCATGGTACGCAAAATCATACGTTCAACATTAAGGAAATCTTAGAAAAGATTTAAACTGAAGAGAATTTATTCTTTTCTGACCAAGAATAAATAATAGGCACAACAATCAGGCTTAAGAAAGTTGAACTAATCATGCCTCCAACCACAGCAATGGCAAGTGGTTGACTCAGTTCAAT
>JAPYQN010000020.1 GCA_029941465.1 Gammaproteobacteria bacterium | reverse complement strand
TGGATGTAATATATGCAGATCAAGAGATAGAGGTGGTCCCATTAAATATGGGGGAGAATTTTAATCCTTGAAGTTAATGGTTATTTGATACAAAGGATTCAACCTCTTGTGAAAGAAGAGAATCAATTGCCTGATAAAATGCCTCGATTATTGGCTGATTATATTTACCCACTGGTAATCCGTTATATATGACTGTGGTCCCTTCAATTAGAAATTCTCTAGTGTATGGCACACTCCAATCAGTGTAGTCAATTGGTTCATAACGGTTATAGTCTTCAAATCCCTCGAAATTGAACATTGCATGAGAAAATAAAGTGTCGGTATTCTCTACAAAAAATTCAATAGGTAAATTAATTACATAATCAAAATTATCTTCGATACCTTCAAGAAAGGCGGTGTTCGTTGATAGGTATTTACCGTCAGGATTATTATAAGGGTCAGCAAAATGGTCTTGGCTTTTTACGACTTCAACCCGGCTAAATTTATATTGATTGGTGAGTTCTTTAACATCTTGCATCATAGGATCAACATATTTAGGTGCTAATTCAATCCATGCCTCATGGGGAACTAAATCCCATGCCATGCCATGAACTGAAACCACCAATTTAACTGAGCTTTTTTCTGGTAATGTGTCCAGCCGATCTTTAAGCATTGTTGTATAAGCTGACCGAATAATTGGGAAATTTGAAAGTTCTGGCATCATGATCACTTTAATCTCTTTGTTATTTTCTTCCTCCCACTTGTGGATGTATTCAAAGGCATGCTTAAAACTACCGTTAAATTCTTCATGGTGAGAGTAAATTGGTCTCGGTGGAGCCAGTAACACCGTATCAACACCTTCATTAAGCAATGACCTCATCATGGTTTCAGCATTATCTAGATTTTCAGCTGACACCCAACGCCATGGAATGTTGCCATGCTTTTCATGGACTTTCTTAATGGCTTTAGATGCGATGTCGTAATTACCTGAAGCATGAGGTATCTTGCCTCCAGCAATACCTCTTTCAGAATAATAATAAGTATTTGCTTTGTTAATTAATTTACTTGATACGGTTGGCAACCCTATCTTTTTGTCTTTCATAAGAAAATAACCATGATCTAAGTGTCTGTTTTCTGAAGGCGAAATCCATTCGATCAGTCCAGCATTAAATTTATCAGTGTAGGCAATTCCATCGTCATCAAATTCACTGCCGTCTGAGTCGACAAGTTTGGTAGGAGTAAATTCATCAAATTCATAAAATTTCTCCTCATCCAACAACACTGAACCTCTATCTTTTGCAAATAAATAACGAAATGGCCATGGAATGTATTGCATGGTTTTCATGACAAGTGTATGAAATTCAATCGCCTCCATATCTTCTGGCATGATGAGATGTGAAACAAAGATCCCAACTTTACCTTCAATCTGATAATCCTGATGCTTATAGACCTTATAATAATTAGGTTCTTTGAGTTGTGGAGGAATTCGATTCATGTACCGATATATGGCAGTATTGGATATAACCAATAACAAGATCGCTAACAGTGAATACTTAAAAAACTTTTTCATATGTACTTACTTAAAATTTCTAATTTAAACTAGTTTATTGGATGATTGCTTAAAATTAAAACCGATTTAAGATAAAAGTTAAATTTTTATGCTCCCAGAAACATTTCAACTCTATTTTTCAGCCCATCAGGATCTGTTGTATTTAATTACTCTAATCTTAGATTTAGGCTTCACAGTAATCATGTATAGGTTCTTTGGCCGTTATGGCCTGCTTGCTTGTATTGTTCTTTCAATTTTACTGGCGAATCTTCAAGGACCAAAACTAACCGTAATCTTTGGCATGCAAACCAGTTTAGGGGTTATTTTTTATTCAAGTATCTTCTTTGCTACCGATTTAATGAGTGAAAAATTTGGTAAAAAAGCTGCTGATGGCGCGGTAATGATGGGATTTAGTATCAGTGTAATTATTTTAATCATGTTGAGTATTTCGCTGCTTTTCCTGCCTTCAACCCAAAACGAACAAACTTTCTCAACCGAAGTCCATGATGCTTTTGTAAGAATTCTTGATTTTACTCCTCGTTTTATATTTGGATCCCTTTTAGCCTATCTAATTAGTCAACGGTTTGATGTCTGGTGTTTTCATAAAATTAAAGCTTGGACTAATGGTAAACACCTATGGTTAAGAAATAATTTATCAACGATGGCTTCACAGACAATTGATACCACAATTTATTCTTTTGTGGTCTGGTGGGGTATTGTAGATCTTGTTACAGCTATGCAGTTGGGTCTTGCAAAAATGGTTTTTAAAATAGCTATTGCAGCGTTTGACACACCGTTCATCTATTGGGCCAGAAACTGGTCAATCAAAGCTTCTGATAAATAGCTTAGTGGCAGGCCTTGCCGTATTTTTTTAGTCGGAAATAATTGTATGGCAGTGGTGTAATAAACCCAGCTATTAACATAATTGGCATTGCCCACCAAGTTATCATTGCGCCCCCAGTCAAAAGCACATCAACAATGTTCATTGCAACTTCCATAGAAATCATTGAGACCAATGACATGCCGATCGCTGTCTTGAAGGCTTCCTTTAATTTCATTTGTCTAGAAAGAATAAACGTCTCAAGCATGATTGAGGTAATTAAACCATTGATGATTGCCAAGATCATAATGTTCATAACGGACAAAGACCATGGGTTCTGAGTGATCTGGAAAAAATAGATTGTTCCAAAATCGCCTATTGAGCATCCTAAAAGACACCAAAGTGTATTTACAGATGCTCTTCTCCATGTGTGTTTACACTTCCATGAAATAGATGTTTTCAAAGTTTCTGTCTGATCCATATTAATATCTCTAACTCATTTTATTATGGGACTATCTATTGTCCCTAAAAAACTTTCACATCGTTGCTTCGACTTTTCTTCACAAGCTTCAGGATTAAGATTCTCGCATCTAAGTTTTGCCCTTTCAAAGCATTGATTGAACTTTATTTCAAACTCATTATTAAATTCTTCAGGTGTCTTACCCTCACAACCTAATAATAGAGTAAACAATAAAGAAATCGGTAAAAAAATAAAGAAATTTCTGCTCATATTCTTATTGTGTTTTGTTATATGTTCTATTTTAGAACACATATTGTCATATGTTCTATTTTAGAACACACAATAAGCACATATACATCATAAGATGTATAAAGTGTTATGAATTAGAAAGGAGACTAGTCTCTATCTTCTCTAGGTTTAGCTTGATTGACTCTGATTGCTCGTCCAGACTGCTCAGTTTCATTAAGTGCTTCGATAGCAGCTTCTGCAGCTGCATCATCTTCCATCTCAACAAAACCAAAACCTCTGGATCTACCAGAGTATTTATCAGCGATGATATTGGCAGATGTTACCGATCCGAATTCAGCAAACATTGCTTCCAAGTCGTCTTCGGTCATCCCCCAAGCTATATTCCCAACATAAATATTCAAAATAGAAACTCCCATATAGGATTAAAAGATGCATAGTAACCGGTTCTGGATAAATTACTAATCTTTTTTTTAAAAAAAACTAAATTTTTTTTTATTTTAAAAAATCCGCAATGCATTTTGACCACTCTTGAGGTTGTTCATCAACGATATCATGAGTACCATTTTTTAATTCTTTGAACATAAAATCAGGTCTGAGCTCCTTGGCTCTAAGAGCTGCAAAGTAAATATCATCACCAGTATTCGTTAGAATCATAGTTGGATTTTCTATTTGTAACAGCACGCTTTCCAAGTCTTGGTCAAAAGCAGCCTTAAATCCAAAAATATCATTTTCATCTGCACGTAGCATTTGCGTAATGCCATTTTGCATAGCATCAAGATTTGTCCAACCAGGGGTGAATTTTATGCGTTTATTCCACAATTCAAGCAAGTGACTTCCATCCTTTTTCAAAGTAAGTGATGGTGCATTCTCAATCATCTGTAACATTGTCTGTTTTTCATCTTGTGTTAATAGTGGGGGTCCATTCAGAATAATTTTATTTATAAGATCAGGACGAAGTAAGGCTAATTCTGCAACTATACATGCACCCGTATGATGACCTAACAATGACACCTTGTCATAACCGGTGGAGGTAATCACATCAATAACACATTGTGCATAATTTAAAATCTTTGGTTGATTATTTGGGCCATCAGATTGGCCATAACCAGGTGTATCGATACCGATAGATTGGATGCCTAATGCAGCCAATACTGGGTATGCAGAATTAAACATTTCAAGTGAACTTGGAGATTGATGGCATAAAATTAAAGGGAGCCCATCCCCATAAATCTGAAAATGGACTTGCCCATATTGACTGCTTATGTAAGCTTTTTTGACGTTATGCTGCATAAAATAAATATTCTTAAATAATTTAACATGCCCTATCTGCAAAGGATATAATCATGTTCTTATAACAATAAAATACCTTCACTCACATGCAAAACCTTGAGCATAATTTAAAAGAAATTATTGATATAGTTGGAACAGATAACCTTATTAAAGATAAAGAGTCTCTGAGCTTTTATTCCACAGATGTTTTTGAAGTAGCAAGAGAACAAGCTGTCGCAATTGTCAGACCAACTAATGCTAATGAGTTAATACAAGTAACGCAAACTTGTATAAAAAATGAGGTACCCATCATCGTCAGAGGTGGTGGCGCTTCCTACACCGGAGGGTATCTTCCTGTGGTCAAAAATACGCTCATTATTGATACGCAGAACCTTAAAGCTATAGAAATTAATGAAGAGGATATGTATGTCACTGTTGAGCCTGGTGTCACTTGGCTTGAACTTTATGAAACTCTTAAACCTCTAGGACTAAGAACCCCATTTTGGGGCCCATTTTCTGGCAAGGTAGCAACTGTGGGTGGCACCATGTCCTTTCATGCCCTAAGTCATGGAACAAATAACGCAGTGTCTGCTGATTCACTATCAAGCTTGCAAGTGGTTCTGGGTAATGGAGATGTTATTGAAACAGGCTCACAAGGTAAGGGCTCTCAAACAAGTCGATTCTTTAGATATTATGGCCCAGATATTGGAGGATTTTTCCTAGGTGATTCAGGTGCACTGGGTGTAAAAACCAAAATCTCTCTTAAATTAAAAAAATTCCCAGAAGGATTTGCAGCCTGTTCTTTTGGCTTTCCAGACTTTGAACACCTTTTTCAGGCTATGAGAGATGTAGCAAAACTTGGGGTGGTTTCTGATAACCACGGCTTGGATCCAAGAAAACAAAAAACTGCAATCATGGAAATGGAAAACACTAACCCATTGGCAGCTGCTAAATCTGTTTATTTGTCCTCAAGGAATCCAATTGATGGCCTCATGCAACTTTTAAAAATGGGTATTGCAGGCAGAAGCTTTCTAAAAAAAGCTGCTTTCTCTGGTCACTTCACAACAGAAGGGATTAATGCCAAAGAAGCAAAAATAAAATTAGCGGAAGTCAGAAAGATTGCTCAACAATTCGGTAAAGAAGTTGCGAACTCTATTCCCATATACCTGCACGCTAGTCCCTTTATGGAATTAACTCCGATTTTAGGCCCTAATGGTGAACGCTGGAAACCCACGCACAGTGTACTGCCTTTTTCTAGAGTGTTAAAACACGATCAAGATTTTGAATCTTTAATGGAAGAATATAGACCAAAAATGGAAGAGTACGGGGTAACCATGAATCGAATGTTTTCTTTTATTGAAAGCAATGCTTTTCTCTACGAGCCAACCTTTTTATGGAAAGACCAACAATTGATCTATCATAAGAAAATGTACCCTCTGGATCTTAATGATGTACCAGTTCATGACGCCAATCCAGTTGGCTTAGAACTGGTTCATGAAATCAAAGATCGAATCGAAAAAATGTCAGTGGCTAATGGAGCTATTCATTTCCAGATTGGTAAAGATTATCCCTATTTAAAAAACCGAACCGAAGCCACCAGACAACTATTAATTTCATTGAAACAACAGTTTGATCCTAAAAACCTAATCAACCCAGGAAGCCTTGGTTTTGATAAGCATTAATCCATAGAAGGAAATTGAATGAGCGAAAACAAAACATTTGATCTTATTATTAAAAATGTACAAGTCATTAAACCTACAGAAAATGGAGTGAGTCATTTTGATATTGGTATTAAGGACGGTGTCTTTAAACGCCTTGCAGAAAACTTAGACCCAGATGATGCTGATGAAGTATATGATGGCGGCAATAAGCTGGCCTTTCCTGGTCTGGTTGATGCGCATATGCACACAGGAATCTATAACCCCCTTGATGAAGATGCGATTATAGAAAGCAAGGCTGCCGCGATGGGTGGGGTAACCTCAAGTTTAAACTATATGCGGACAGGCGGTTACTATTTGAATAAGGGCGGACCTTACGCAGACTTTATGTCTGATGTTTTTAAATTATCTGAGAATAATTTCTTTGTGGATTATGCCTATCATCTGGCACCCATGGATCAAACTCATATAAGTGAAATTCCTAAGTTAATTGATGAGTTTGGAGTCACCTCATTTAAAATATTTATGTTCTATGGAGGCCATGGTCTGCACGGTGCTTCATCCAGTCAACATGAATTCTTAATGATTCAAGAAGATGAGAAATACGACATAGCTCACTTTGAATTTGTGATGCGAGGTATTCAAAAAGCGATAACAATGTTTCCCGATAAGCAGGAAGAAATTAGCTTAAGCTTGCATTGTGAAACAGCAGAAATTATGGCTGCCTACACAAAAATTGTTCAAGAGGAAAACCAACTTAGCGGATTAAAAGCCTACAGTGCCTCCAGACCTCCCCATTCAGAAGGATTAGCAATTTTTATTGCTTCCTACCTTGCCAATGAAACTGAATTACCTAATATCAATCTTCTGCATCTTTCTTCAAGAAAAGCAGTCGAGGCTGCTATGCAAATGCAAACCGTTTTTCCTCATATTAATTTCAGACGTGAGGTAACCATTGGTCACTTGATACTTGATGTGGATGCGTCCACAGGTAATTTTGCAAAAGTGAACCCCCCTATTCGACCCAGGGAAGATGTTGAGTACCTATGGGATAGTGTTCTCAATGGAAACATAGATTGGATCTGTAGTGATCATGCGTGCTGTAAACATGAAGATAAGGTGGATGCTGATGATGCTGAGAATGTGTGGCTTGCGAAATCAGGTTTTGGAGGCACAGAATACTTGCTTTCAGCTTTGGTGAGTGAAGGAAGTAAACGAGGTCTTTCATTAAATAAAATGGCAGAGTTAACAAGCCTAAATCCTGCTAGGCGTTATGGTCTAAGAAGTAAAGGTGATATCGCAGAAGGCTTAGATGCTGATGTGGTGCTGGTTGACCCTCATGATACCTGGACAGTAAAAGCAGAAGACTCTGAATCAGGCCAAGGTTACACCCCTTTTGAGGGACAAGAACTTAGTGCTAGAGTCACCACTACTTTCCTGAGAGGAAAGCGAATCTATGATAATCAACAAGTCATTGGCAAACCAAGCGGTAAATACTTAAAACGACCGTATTAAAAAAGCCCCGCTAAGCAGGGCTTTTTATTCTTTACTTAAAAGACCTTAGAACTGATAAGTGACTTCTAGACCAATCCGTCTCTTGTGGCCTGGGTGAGCAAACACTCCGCCAAATTCAACAGCCGGTATTACTTCAGCCAAGTAATCTTCATCGGTCAGATTCTTAGCAAAAGCAACTATGCTTATGTTATCGGATTCTATGCCTAGCCTAACATTCACAGTGTCATATCTTTCCCTATCAGTTTTATCATAAGCCATAGGTGCTCCAAAAAGTGACATTCTAGAATTTTTAGTCTGCATGACATGGAACCACGTTGGGCCAACAACAGCGTAATCAATTTGGGCAAAGAAGTTTCTGCCATTTGCTATTGGGTAGTCAAAAGACAATCCAGCATTGACTGTATAATCTGCATGATAAGGTACCTGATTACCAACACTGTCAGACCTAACAGAGTTCTTCATAATTTCACTGTCCACTGTTGCCCCTGAAGCGTAAATTGAAATATTGTCAGTAACGATTGCACTCATAGCTAATTCAACGCCGCTCAATTCAGCTTCGTCAATGTTTTCTACAATTCTGAGTAATCCAAAAGGACCCACAATAAATTCAAAGAACTGAAGGTTGGTGGCATCAGTTTGATAATAAGAAAAGTCAAGGCTTACTCTGTTTTTAGCTAACAACGCTTTAAAGCCGACCTCTGTGGACGTATTGACTTCTTTTGCATAAGAATCAGTTATCGCAACTGGTGAGCTAGGATTTAGTGGATTAATAAAAGTATTAATTGTCTGACGGGCGCCTGAGTTATTGAATCCCCCACTTTTAAAGCCTTCTCCCCAGCTCATATAAACTGAGGCATTTTCATCAAGCTGCCAAGCTAGACTGACCTTAGGTTGAAAATGCTCAAAAGTTTTTGCCTGATCTGGTATTGAACTTGCACTACACAATCCTGTGTTTAATGGTCCACCCGTGTATGGAAATCCGTCACAATCAATGTAAGTTGATGTTACGTTAGTAGGCACTAGATTGTGAACTCGTCTCTTCTCTTTGTCATATCGACCAGCAACTGACAGTTCAACTGTGTCGCTTAAATCAATATCAAAAGATCCAAAGTAGGCGCTTACTTTATTACTAAAGTCGTCCCATACCATTTGTTCTGTAGGGTTATTACTAGAAGCAGGAAGATACATGCTTTCAATGACTCCAAAGCCTTTATCAGTTCCCTGGTTAACACCAACTTCTCTATTCACATCAAGAAAATAAGTTCCCATACTCCATCTAATTGGCTGATCATCTGGTGAACTGACTCTTATTTCAAAGCTCAAATCATCCTGATTTCTTACTTGATACTGAGTCCCATCACATCGTGTGGGTGTGTAAGGTCCTAAGAGCATACCATTAGGTACACTTGGATCTGGCGTTGCGATATATTGTGGTGAAGGCAATGAAAAGCCTAAACCAGCTGAAACAATTTCGTTCAAAGAATCTAAACAAGATTGATCAGCAAAGAAGAACCCAAAAGCGCCACTTGTTCCGTCTGCAGCAAAATCATTCTCGATATCACTAAAGAGTGTCCAAGCGGTCATATTAGCCCAACCCAAATCTTTTTCCATTTTAAATGAAAGTTCCAAAGACTCTTGATCATTGGTGTGAGGAAAATTACTAACAAAATCAAATTTGTGTGTGTTTACATCTTCATAAAGAGTTGGAATACCTAGGTAAGCTTCAAAGGCAGGCAATTGGAATACTGCATTAAAAACAATCGAAGACGTATCCACTTGACCATAGCGAAGTTTAGCGTCCATGGAAGTGTTCTCATCCATATCCCATGTCATCCTAGCGTAGATGTCAGTTGACTCGTATTGATCAACACAATCATCACAATCCAACCACGTGTTTTCTCTCCAACCATCGGTTGAGTTGTGGTTCGCAATAATACTGAGCTTATGATTTTCCATTGGAATATCTGCTCTTGCAGTAATGGCATATGTTGAGTCACCGCCTATGGATGCCTTAACAGTTGTTGCAGCTTCATCAGCAGGCTTTGCTGTGGTCACAATAATTGCTCCAGCAGAAGCGTTTCTTCCGTAAAGAGCGCCTTGAGGTCCTTTAAGCACCTCGATTTGTGATAAACCAAGATACTCTCTATTGAGTGCAGCTGGATTAGTCATAACGATACCATCGATGATCAAACCAAAACTAGTTTCAGCATCTCTTGCGCCATTGAGGCCGCGTATACTGACTTGGGTATCACCCACTTCAGCAGTATCAACAATAGTCACGCCTGGTGTTAAAGCAATAAAGTCAGCTGCTCTTTGTACACCTGATCGTCTAATTTGCTGTTCAGTTAATACAGTAATAGCTGCGGGTACTTCTCTTAGTGACTCCTCTCTTTGACGAGCAGTTACAGTGATCTCTTCTATTACTGATTGGGAATAAATTTCGGAAACTGGAACCAGCATAAGTGTACTTATGAAAATTCCGAGTGTAATCCTGATGTGTTTATTCATGTTTTTCATCTCCGTTTTTATGAAATATAGATAGGCATTAATTATATTTAGATTTAAAAACTTGTTGTATAACTATGTTGCCCAGTTTTAAATACGTTTAAAATTAACTATTAGCATTCTAATTGGAATTTACAATCAATAAAAGTTATTAGTGACTTTCTAAGGCGGTAATTAAGGTAGCTGATTGTTGTTATATAACAACTTTTAGAGATATTAATCCCCTAATATGAATTTAATTTATTTATTTTTTCTATATATATCATATGTTTATAATTTTTCTTGTCACATTTATCGGGCTTATGGGTTTTGGTATTATTTTACCCTTATTACCTTTCTATGCTGAACGCTTGGGTGCCGGTCCTGAAATTATTACCTTGACCATGGCTGTTTTCTCACTAGGACAATTCTTTGCAGCACCCTTTTGGGGTAGATTCAGTGACAGCATTGGACGCAAAAAAGTTATTATTATTAGTCTATTTGGTTCAGCGATGTCTTATGTTTTACTTGCCTTTGCTGATACTTTAACTCTGGTGATATTAAGTCGTGCCTTTGCAGGGTTAATGGCTGGAAATATTTCAATTGCCTTTGCTTATGTTACTGATATCACCGACGAAGAGAACCGATCAGCAGGTTTAGGTAAGGTCAGTGCCGCACTTGGTCTAGGGTTTATGACCGGCCCTGCAATTGGTGGTTTTCTAGCCGGTAGTGATGTTGAAAACGCCAATTATGTGTTAACCGCTATGGCAGGTGCTAGTCTTAATGTTGTAGCCCTAGTTGGAGCTATTTTCTTTCTAAAAGAAAGTCTGGAACCGTCTAAAAGAAAAAGCTTACAAGGATTATTTAAAATCTTTGAAACCAAAACGTTTTATCCCAAAAAATTAATTCTCCCTTTGGTTGTTTGCGGCTTATTCTTTTATTGCTCAATGTCAACTATGGAGGCTATTTTCCCCTTGTGGGCAAATGCAATTTTTAACTACGGGCCCTCTCACATTGGTGGTGTGTTTTTTATGTTAGGGTTAGTGGCCGTTATCATTCAAGGTGGGCTAATCGGTCCTTTAACTAAATTATTGGGTGAAAAAAGATTGATCCAAATAGCGGCCTTATCATTGATGACGGGATTAGTTCTGATTGGCAACTCATCAAATGATTTCATCTTGTGGCCCGGGTTGTTCTTTTATGGAGCTGGTGCGGCAATGTTTAACCCAAGTCTATCCAGCCTAGTTTCGAAGAGTGCGAGGGACAATGAACGAGGAATGTATTTAGGTCAATACCAGGCGGCTTGTGCCATGGGACGAATCCTCGGCCCAACTTTCTCAGGGGTTTTATACAGTACTTTTCAACCATCAACACCCTTCTTTGTAGGAGTTGTGGTTGCTTTACCTGTGATTCTGCTGATTGCAAACTTTACTTTAAGAAAGTCTGAGGGGGTAATAGAATGATTACAAAGATTAGATATTGGAGAATGAAATGAAAACAGTTGTTATTACTGGAAGCACTAGAGGTATTGGTCTTGGAATGGCTAAAGAATTTCTTAACAGAGGTCATCAAGTGGTTATATCCGGAACATCAGATAACTCTGTGTCTCATGGCTTAGCCTCCATTGACATCATGAAAGATAACACCATAGGTGTGCCGTGCTTGGTGCAAGACCCAGATGCTATACAGAACCTTTGGAATGAGGGGGTTAAGGCCTTTGGTAAAATTGATATTTGGATCAATAATGCTGGGGTTTCCACCTCAAGAAATGGGTTAGAAGATTTAGACACCAATGAGATTCTGAACACCGTAGATACTAATCTCACAGGAAGCATTCTTTGCACAAAAATTGTTGCCAAGGAAATGCTCAAACAAGGATTTGGTGAAATCTATATGTTTGAAGGTTTTGGAAGTAACGGTCAACTACAAAAAGGGCTCACTGTCTATGGATCAACTAAAAGGGCACTCAGATACTTTACGGCTGCAGCGGCCAATGAATACAAAGACACTCCAATTATTATTGGGTCCATAAGTCCCGGGATAGTCACTACTGATCTGCTAATTCGCTCATCCAAGGACAGTAGTGAGAATTGGGAAAAAGCGAAAAAAATCCTAAATCTCCTTGCTGATCGCGTTGAAACAGTAACGCCTTGGCTGGTCGAACAAACTCTAAATAATAATAAAAATGGGGCCAAAATAGCGTGGTTAAATCGAACCAAAGTTATGGGTCGTCTATTCTTCGGTGGACTCTTCGGTAAAAGACGAATAATTGATGACTGGGAAGAAGAAATGAAAACACACCGATGATTAATGGCAACTAAAACAACAGGCAAAGACTTTATCCGTCAGATCATTCGCAATGATCTGGAATTAGGGAAGAATGCAGGGCGAATATGTACACGCTTTCCTCCAGAACCTAACGGTTATTTACATATTGGACATGCGCAATCCATTTGCCTTAATTTTGGCGTGGCCAAAGATTTTAATGGTGAATGTTTTTTACGCTTTGATGACACTAACCCAGCCAAAGAAACCACTGATTTTGTTGAAGCGATTATAAAAGATGTCACCTGGTTGGGTTTTGATTGGGGCAATCGACTCACGC
This sequence comes from Gammaproteobacteria bacterium, assembly GCA_029941465.1. GTDB lineage: Bacteria > Pseudomonadota > Gammaproteobacteria > Steroidobacterales > UBA11654 > CACPJA01. The sequence goes on along the minus strand of JAPYQN010000020.1, from coordinate 9,945 downwards.
ATGCTTCAGATTATTTCGATGACATATATGACTGTGCGGTTGAATTAATTGAGGACGGTCATGCCTACGTGGATAACCAATCTGGAGATGAAATTAGACAAACCAGAGGTACTTTAAATGAACCCGGCACAGATAGCCCTTATAGAAACCGGTCTGTGGCAGAAAATACAGGGCTTTTTGAACGCATGAGAAGTGGGGAATTTGATAACGGGGAAAACGTCTTGAGAGCAAAAATAGATATGGGTTCATCCAACATCAACTTACGAGACCCGATCATTTACCGAATTCTTCATCTCGAACATCAACGCACAGGTAATAAATGGTGCATCTACCCTATGTATGATTTTGCACACACCCTCTCAGATGCTATTGAAGGAACAACTCATTCACTCTGCACCTTAGAATTTGAAGACCACCGCCCACTGTATGAATGGTTTTTAGATCATCTTAATTTGCCCAACCGTCCACGACAAATTGAATTCTCACGCTTAAATCTTGAGCATACCCATTTGAGTAAAAGAAAATTAGCCACGTTGGTTGAGAAGAACATTGTAAATGGTTGGGATGATCCAAGAATGCCCACACTCTCTGGAATGAGAAAACGAGGCTACCCCGCAAGTACCATCCAAGATTTTTGTCAGCGAGTCGGCATAACCAAGAAAGACAAATCCATAGAAATGGCTTTATTGGAAAATTCTGTTCGAGAAAGATTGGATGCTGATTCCCCTAGAATCATGGCCGTACTGAATCCATTAAAAGTGACCATTGAAAATTACCCAGATGGGGTAACTGAAGAACTTGATGCTAAAAATCACCCAAAAAACCCCGACATGGGCAATCGTTCTATGATCTTTAATAAAGAAATATTTATTGAACGTGATGACTTTATGGAACACCCTTCCGAACAATTCTATCGCCTAAAACCTGGGGGTGAGGTGCGACTTAGATTCGCCTATATCATTGAATGTAAAGACATTATTAAAGACGATAAAGGCAATATTATTGAACTGATTTGCACGTATGATCCTGAGACCAAAAGTGGGTCTGGAACCTCAACAAAAAAAGTTAAAAGCGCCATTCATTGGGTTTCTGCAAGCAGTGCTATTAAAGCTCAAGTTAATCTCTACAATGCTTTGTTTTCAGTAGCAAAACCTCAAGGAGAAGAGGATTTAAATCCAAACTCTATGGAAGTTATTGAGGCTCTCATTGAGGCCAGTGTGTCTGATGCAGAAGTGGGTGATCGGTTTCAATTCGAACGCAACGGTTATTTTATTCTTGATGCTGATAGTGATAAAGGCAAAATATTCAATCGCATCATTACTCTTAAAGACACCTGGGCTAAAGTTAAGAATAAATAGACTTTGGCTTGCTGTCTAAAAGCAGTCCCAACCAATTCCTATAAATTGTCTTCCCTGCATGAATCCAGCTTAGATCAATATCGCGTAAGTATTCATCACCAAATTTTATGGCTTCCTGAGTTTGCTGAATATTGGCCTTGACCTGTTCAAGTCTGTCTTCAATCTCAACACTGAAATAATTCTTTGGTGGGTTCGGGTAATCAGATCTTAAACCGGCTAGAAAATTCTTGATCTCTCTTTCGTATTCTTTCATTAGACTCTTATCGTCATATTCAGGGTGCCCTTGAAATAAAACCAGGTCTGCTTTTGGTGTTGAGGCCAAGAAAAACCCTGCGTCTTGATTAAGCGCTAAAATTTGCAGGTTGGTCTGCTCAATTTCATTAATTGGTAAATCGTAGTAGTGAGAATGCGGGCCCTGCAAGCCTCCTGTAATGTCCTTAACTAAGGGGTGATCAGGATTGATAAGCTCATGAGGGAAAACACCCCATGACTTTGCATCTTTGAGTTGACGATTAATGCCGTATTTGGCTTTCATCAGGGCGTGTGTTGCCAGACAAGAGCATAAAATTGAATGGGTATGTTGTTCGCCCCACTCCATGACTTCAATCAATGGGTCCCAAAAAGATTCTTGAGTCATGTCAGCTTGCGAAGGATTCGCCCCTGAAATGATTAATCCATCATAAGAACGAACCATAAAGTCTTCCATGCTGTTGTAATGCTGACTAATGTAACTTTGTGATTGTTCACCACGAGATGCAACATCAACAGTGGTCGGATAGACATGGACTAGCGTGTCTTCTCGAGAGGCTAAGAGTCTTATGAACTGTCTTTCAGTAGCCTCTAAAGCAGCGTCGGGCATTAAGTTTAATAAACCAATGTTTAGCTCATGGCCAAAAACACCAACTTTGCTGTCCTCAATAGATAATACCAGGCCCTCATCGATCAGGCGATCAAGAGAGGGGAGCTTGGGATGAGCAACAACAGGCATAAGATCTTTAGTGAAACTTAAAGGATGGTTACTAAAGCATCCAACATCTCGTTGGGGGCTTCGTTAACAATAGCATGCCCACAATTTGGTAACATCACGGTTCTTGAGTGAGGAATATTTTCAATTAATCCCTTGGCGTTTCTTACTGGTGTCATGAAATCATCCTCGCCTAAAATTAATAAGGTGGGTGTTTGAATGTGTTTACTTCTTTCTAAACCTTCAGAGTAATCCTGGCAAGCTTTTAGATCATTATAAATGACGCCAGGACCGCTGCGTTCAAGCAGCCGTATGAGTTTTCCCAACATCCAGGTTCCCGGCACTTGGGAACCCCCAAGATGAGCAGCTTGACTGTGCGACCAAAAATTAACCATTTCCTTAGCCACATGCTTGTCTGCTTTGGCATTATCAAGCAGCACATCACCGACAGGCATTGGTATTGAGGTACCGACCATAGCCAGAGCAGTAATTCTATCTGGGTAGCGAGCAGCAACATCAAAAGCCACCAAGGAACCCATACTGTGTCCAACGATAATAGTTTTATCCTGATTACTTGCATCAAGTGCTTTAACCACCCAATCTGCCATGCCCTCAATACTAGAAATGACCTCCCCTTCAGAGCGACCGTGACCGGGTAAATCAACAGCAAGAATATTCAGACCACGTCTAGCAAAGTGACGGCTAGCGAGAGTCCATACGGTATGATCCATAGCAGTTCCATGAATAAAGGTGATACCTAAATTCCCTTGAATATGATCTTTACTCCCCGTAGCGATATAAGTCTTTTGATTATCAACATCAATGTACATGGTTGGTTCCTTGTTATTTCTTTAAGGCTTTGGACGCAGCACTAAAACCTTTCTCGAGATCTTCAATAAGATCATTAACAGACTCAATGCCAATGGACAGTCTTATCAAGCCCTCGGATATGCCTGCTTCCTCCAAATCTTCGGCTGACATCCGTTGATGGGTGGTGCTTGCTGGGTGAATCACTAAAGATTTTGCATCGCCTATGTTCGCTAAATTGGAGAATAAATCCAATCGATCTATAAAGACTTGGCCGATCTCTCTGCCGCCTTTGATACCAAAACTGAAAACCGCGGTCGCGCCTTTTGGTAAGAGTTCTTTTGCCAACTCGTGGTTAGGATGATTTTTAAGATCAGGATGACTAACCCACTCGACCATGTCATGTTGATCCAGATACTCAACCACCTGTCGGGTATTGCTAATGTGTTTATCCATCCTCACCGATAATGTCTCAGTACCGTTAAGCACCAAAAAGGCAGAATGCGGAGCAAGGCAAGCGCCAAAATCACGCGCTGCTTCATTTCTGACTCTGGAAATAAAAGCTGCTGGTCCAAACTCTTCGGTAAAAGATAAGTTGTGAAAGCCTGCATATTTGTCTGTCATTTGTGGAAACTTATCTGTCGATTCCCAATCAAAGGTACCGCCATCGACAATCAAACCAGCCATGGAGGTTCCATGGCCACTCAAAAACTTTGTGGCTGAATGCACCACAATATCAGCACCCAATGCAAAGGGTTTCATCAGATAAGGGGTGGTGGTGGTTGAATCAATAACCAATGGGATATGGTGGTCGTGTGCAATTTTAGAGATTTCAGGAATATTGAGCACCTCTGTTTTTGGGTTGGCTACAGTTTCTCCGAAAATTAGTCTGGTCTCGGGTTTAATGGCTTTTTTAAAGCCTTCGATATCATTTGGATCGACAAACGTGGTGGTAATTCCAAACCGTGGCAGGGTGTATTCCATCAGGTTATGGGTGCCTCCATAAAGAGCATACGAAGAGACAATGTGTCCGCCTTGATCGACTAGGGTTGCTATGGTGTTAAACACAGCCGCTTGTCCGCTAGAAGTGGCAACGGCACCTACCCCGCCTTCTAGTGCAGAAATTCGTTCTTCTAAGACAGCGGTGGTGGGATTCGAAATTCTTGAATAAACATGGCCACCGCGCTCGATATTAAATATCGCGGCACCCGCATCAGAGTCTCTAAAGACATAGGAGGCTGTTTGATAAATTGGAACAGCTCTGGCCCCAGTCTCCTTATCAGGTCGCTGTCCTGCGTGGTTAGAAAGCGTATCAAAATCAAATGTTTTTACTTTTGCCATAAATTTAACCTTTTGCTTGTGACAATCGATTTTCCAATTTGACCATCCAAGCCTTTTCTGTTTCAGATATTGTAGCGTATTTCTCAATAATCATAAGCCAAAAGAAGCTTAAATAAAGACTAAACTCTCTCCATAAAACCAGTTCTGCAAGATCCACAGCAACCCCATTGGTCTCATAAGATTGTATAAACTCTTTAGTTTGCTCGTTGTTCAATGCAAAATTTTCTATGCTGCTTGCTAAGTCGAAATAAGGATGATTCAAACTCGCGTATTCCCAATCCATAATAAAAAGCTTTTCACTCCTCAATAAATTTCCGGGGTTAATATCGTTGTGCGACAGAACCATGAACGCCTGCTCGTTAGACAGAGAGTCAAACAATGCAAAGCCCTTGTGGATGATTGGGTGATTCATTTCAGCAGCAAGTAAATCACGATAACGGTCAATAAAAGAAGAAAAAGTAGGCAGGAATGCTGGGGCATTAAGCTTATGCAGATTACCCAACAAAGCCCCTATCGAACTGGCTATCTTGATGGGTCTAGTGGTTTCATCTTCAAGCGTTACCCCAGGAATATATTGCCAAACCAACACCCCGTTCTCGGGAGCAGCAAAGAGTATCTTCGGTGTGTCAGCTAATACTTCCATGTATTTCAATAACTCAACTTCACTAAAGCGGTCCAAACCCAGTGTTTGTGAGATGGGTAAATCAAGACGAATAACCGCTTTTACTCCCTCAAAGACACAATGGAACACTTGCGTGACCGGACCGTCCTTTAAGCATTCTCCCAAAGTAATTGAATGCGGAATACTTTCTATTGCTTTAATTTGAGGATTCACTTTGAACTAACTCCATTTGTTTCCAAGACCGATAACCGATAATAATAATGAACAAATACACAAAAAACAGAACCGCAGTAAAATACAGTTCTCTCGATACAAACAGATAAATCGAGATCGAATCAATAACAAACCAATAGATCCAATTCTCAATTAATTTCTTCGCCACCATATACGTGGTCACTATGGCTCCCCAAGTGGTCAACGCATCCATGAACGGCATTGCAGCTGTGGTGTAATTCGACAACACCTCCCCGGATAACAGGGTCAGGATTAAAATAACAGACACCGCAAATAAGTGATTACCCAAACCCCATCGACGAACCACAAGATGATCCTCCGTGCCGCCTTTTCTCCATTGCATCCATCCGTAGAACCCCATGGCTACATAGAAAATCTGTAGCGCAGCTTCCATATAGAGGCCAGCATTAAACATGACGTAGAGATACAACAATGAACTTAATATCCAGGCCAGCCAACACCAGATGATTTGCCGAACTGCCAATAACAAATAACCAATGGCGAGAACCACGCCTATTATCTCTGCCAAGTTATCAATCAATAGATCAAAACTCATAACGAATCAGTACACCTAGATGCCTTGGATCCCCTTGTCTCTCAAAGAGAGTACTAGGAAAACTCGGCGGCACATTACCAAAATAAAAACCTCTCAATGAATAGTATTCATCAAAGAGATTTCTAACCCAAAATTCATAATTCCATTGATCCTGCTGATACCCAATCACAAGATTGGCCAGTGTGTATGAGGACGATTGATTATCATGTGAATCCGAGTAATAAAAATCACTCTTACCGTTCAAATCAAACCCAAAATAGATTGAATCATTCGGAAACCACCTCATGCCGACAGCAAACGATCTTTCAGGTGCATGCGCTTGCCCTCTTCCATTCTGTTGGCTATTTGAATCAAAGTTATTGACCTCGGTTTGCAATAAGCCCAGAGAAGCAAAAACTCGGAGCGAATCCGTTGGGTTCGATTGTAGCGAAAGCTCGAGTCCATAATTTTCACCACTGGCTGCATTTTGTGTCAGGAAAGTAAACGTATTAGGATCGTTTGGGTCCATTTGTGTGGACGCCATGACCTGCTGATCTTTGCGATCAGAATAAAAAATCACTGCGTCAAGATTAGTATTGGAGTTTGCAAATTGGCGATTAATTCCAAGTTCATAGTTCCATAAATACTCTGGATCATAAATCAATGTATCCGTATAGAGTTGATTTGAAAAACCAGTGCCAAGATTGAAGCCTCCAGCTTTGTATCCTCTGCCAATGCTGGCATAGAGATTGGTGTCATCGCTCCACTCTTTCATTAGAGATAATTTACCCCCAAGCATCTGATCACTGGGGTTGAAGTGTTCCCCAAAAGTATCGTCATAATGGGCTTCCCAATCCTCCCATCTCAAACCGAAACTGACCCTCAGTGTTTCTGATAGCAGATAATCAAATGTTCCAAAAAGAGCGCTATTCTCAGAACTATAGTTTCTGGTGCCGGTCACATTTTTTATGTAAGGAGGCCATAAGCTGAACGGGTTAATATAGGTTCCTAAATCAGTGATAGTATTGCGTTCATTCAAGTCCAGATAATACGCACCAACCACCCAAGCAAAGGTTTTATCGGTCGAATAGTCGAGAGGATTAGAGAGCACTCTGAACTCTTGATTGAATGATCGTCGTGAGCGAAGAGTCTCTGAGAAGAAGTCATAGGTATAAGGAGCATTGGCAACTGGATTACTCCAATCGGCATCATAACTGACAATGATATCGGCACTCGTTGCACTGGTAAGACTTTGCAAGGAAAAGCCCTGCCCACGATGATTAACTCGAAGGCCATAGGCATCAGCATCTTGTGAATCAAAGCCTGGTTTGTCAGAGAGTGTGTTCAGACTGCCATCGGTTGTCCATGAATCTGACAGGGCTTCAAAATCTGATTTTTGAATCAGCACATTCAACTCCGTGTCCTCACTCGGTTGGTGGTTTAATTTTAGTCGAACTGTCAGCTCATCTTTGCCCGTAGTATCATCGCGATTGAGATAAGAATTTTTACGAAATCCATCGCTCTCATCGTTTCTAATTGAGACTCGATATTTGATTGCTGGATTATCCTGAAGCGGCCCTCCAAACGCCACCCCAACTGATCTCACTCCATCGGAACCCAAACTTAACTCGGACAATCCTTCGAAAACATCGGTGGGTTGTTTCGATCTCATGTAGATCATTCCAGCCAGTGCATTGGCACCCATACGGGAACCTTGAGGCCCTCGATGCACTTCAATCTGTTCCATATCAAAACTACTAGAGATGCCACCTTGGCCTGAGAAATCAATGTCATCAATCATTAACCCAACGGATGAATTAGGCGTCCCCTCGTAACCCGATTGTTCACCAATGCCTCTGATTTGAAAATATCTCGGGCGTCCGTCACTAAGAGCAAAATTTAAATTGGGAACTAAAAATGAGAGCTGTTCTAAATGTTTCATTGGCTCTGCCTTTAATTGCTCCTCGCTAAGGATCATCAGACTCCCGTCATTTTTTTCTAGAGTGGTTTCTCGATAACTGGCCTTGACCACAATTTCTTCAATGGCAGCGGTGGCCATGACCATCAACGGTGAGACAACCGTGAGCAGGCTAAACAATAAAGTTAATCGAAATGTTGAATACAATATGCTATTCCTCCGCCATCATTATATGGTTCAGGTTCAAAGGGTTCCTTTACAGATCTCAGGCCCACTAGCCACCCCTTGCAATCTAAGGCTATGATAGTATATCGACCTAAGTTTTGCTATGTTGCCCTTATGACAGAGAAACAAGAACACGATTATAAAGCCATTGATGCTGTGGTTAATATTTGGACCGAGGAAGCGCTGTCTCACCGACCGGATTGGGGCGATGAATTCTTCGTTGACAAGATGAATACCCAAAGTGCACTGATGGCCGGACTCACACTTGAGCAAATGATAGAAAAGATGGATGAGGCCGGGATCGAAAGAGCCTTTTTAATCGCTGCTCATTCAGGTCGAGTCGGAATGCCGGGTTGCTATCACATGCCCTATGAAGTAGTGGCTAAAGCTTGTGAACAATACCCTGACCGTTTTTATGGGCTAGCAGGCATTGATCCGTTTGATGGCATGAACGGAGTCAGAGCTTTTGAAGACGCGGTGACAAATATGGGGTTTATTGGCGCCCATCTCTACCCACATTGGTATGAATTGGCACCCGATCACGCCAAGTACTATCCGTTTTACGCTAAATGTTGTGAACTGGATGTGCCCATCCAAATGCAAGTCGGGCAATCGATGGTTTACTCCAAAGAATATCGAACTCGCAGTGTCGGTCAACCGATCACACTGGACACGGTGGCTTGTGATTTACCTGAATTAAAATTAATCGGTATCCATATCGGTATCCCCTGGCATGACGAAATGATCTCCATGGCCTGGAAACACGAGAACGTCTATATCGGCAGTGATGCTCATCGACCGAAGTACTGGCCAAAAAGCTTCACTCATTACCTCAATAGTTACGGGCAAGATAAAGTTATCTTCGGCACCGATTTCCCGGTTCTGGAATTTAAACAATCGATTGATGATATTGATGGCCTTGAATTAAAACCTGAGGTCAGAAAAAAACTCTTACGGGACAATGTGATCAGAATCTACGGACTCGATATTGACTAACCCAATCGACATCACCACCTTTGAGGTGCAAAAAGATCAATGGACCAACACCCGAGTCAACACCACCAGTTTTGACGGCAACCTCGGAACTGATCAAGTGCTCTTTAATATCGATCGGTTTGCACTCACCGCTAATAATATTTCATATTGCCTAGCCGGTGACACCCTGGGTTATTGGCAATTTTTCCCAACAGATGACGGGTTCGGACGTGTGCCGGCCATGGGTTATGCGAATGTGGCTGCTTCCAATCACCCTGATATTAAGGTTGGAGATCGCTACTGGGGTTTTTACCCAATGTCGAATTATCTAATTGCACAAGCCGGTAATGTGACCTCCTCCGGGTTTAGTGATGTGGTGCCTTATCGACAACAATTAGCCCCTATCTATTCACGATTTGACAACATCAAAGCCAACCCGTTATATGAAGAAGCCAGAGAAGATCAAGATTTGCTACTGCGTGGATTATTTTTAACCTCATGGCTGGTTGATGATTTTATGTTTGATAATGACTATTTTGGAGCCAACGCTTATGTCATTACCTGTGCATCGTCTAAAACCAGTATTGCTTTAGCTTTTACTGTGCAGCAACGAGGCGGTAAGAAAACCGTTGGTATGACTTCAGAAAAGAACGTGGAATTTTGTCAAAGTCTGGGTTGTTATGATGAAATCATTACTTACGATCAAGCCCAAACGCTTGATAAGAATGAGCCCATCATGATTGTTGATATGGCCGGCAATTTATCTTCAATGCGAGACCTGCATGAGCATTTTCAAGACAATGTGAAATACTCCTGTAGCGTGGGTGCAACTCATCAGGCTAATCAAAAAGATTTCAATGTAGGTAACATGAATTCTTTTCCTGGTGCCACCCCAACGTTCTTTTTCGCACCAACACAGGCACAAAAAAGAACAGAAGAATGGGGACCGGGTGAAGTGCAAAAACG
>JAPYQN010000019.1 GCA_029941465.1 Gammaproteobacteria bacterium | reverse complement strand
CAGCTTCAGGTTCCTCAGCAGGAGTTTCTTCTTCAACTGCTTCAGGTTCAGCTTCTTTTACTTGTGCAGCTTTTAATTCTTCTCTTTTAAGTTGCTTTTTATCTAGTTTATTTTTTCTTTGAGCATCCCTTTCTTCTCTAGACAGACCTAAAAGTTTAACTAATTTCTTTACACGATCACTAAGTTGGGCACCAACAGATTCCCAGTAGGTTAATCTTTCTTGATTAATATTAATATCTTCTTCTTTATCTGAGGCTCCAGGATTGTAATAACCTAATCTCTCGATATACTTCCCGTCTCTTGCACTTTTACTATTTGTAGCAACTACATGATAAAAAGGTCGCTTTTTTGAACCACCTCTAGACAATCTTATTTTGACCATTTTGTTGTTCTCACAATAAATTATTAGTTAATCGTATCTATGGCGCGGAATTGTACGGTAATTTTAGTTATTGTTCCACAATGTTTTCTTGACAGCAGGGAAATCAGAAATCAAAATAGAACTAATTAAATAATAAAGGAGTCGCTGTAATTGAGCGATGACATTCCGCTAGAGACATTATTTGTACTACTAGCAATACTTATAGCCCTATCGGCATTCTTCTCTGGGACTGAGACAGCTCTCATGCGTGTTAATAAATATCGCATTAGACACCTATCAAGAAAAGGTAATAAGAGTGCTATATTAGCTGAAAAACTTCTTAAAAAACCTGAAAAACTAATAGCCTTCATACTGTTTGGTAATAATCTAGTAAATTTCATTGCTGCCTCTATAGTAGGTGTCGTTTCTATGGAAATTGGAGGACCTACAGGCGTTATAATTGGTACAGTACTATTAACAATAATAGTTTTATTGTTTGCAGAATCAGCTCCTAAAACTATCGCTGCCCTATTCCCAGAAAAAATAGCATTACCTGCAAGCAGAATTTATTACCCATTGGTAAAGCTTATGGGACCTTTTCTAGCTTTTATAAATTTCTTTACAAATATAGTTCTTAAAATATTAGGGACAAAACCAGACAATAGTGATGAAAAACTTTCAATTGAAGAATTAAAAACTTTAATTAATGAAGGCATGACTAAAACTTCTGTTGATCGTCAAAGAATTATGATGGGGGTGCTTAATCTTGGAAATATTACAGTTGAGGACATTATGCTTCCGCATAATGAAATAATTGGTATAGATCTTAATAATACGAATAAAAATAATAGGAAAATTATTGAGGGTAATTTTCATTCATCACTCCCAGTTTATGAAGATGTTTTAGACAATATTAAAGGAATTTTAAACCTGAATATGTTTTTAAAAGAAATTGATTTAGGTTCATACGATAATCAATTGATAATAAATTATATGAAAAAACCGTACTTTATTCCTGAAAAAGCAGCACTTAGTCAACAGTTAGTTGAGTTCAAGAAGAACAATCAGAAAGTTGGATTTGCGGTTGATGAATATGGCAATATTCAAGGTTTGATTACAATTGAAGATATTTTTGAAGAAATTGTTGGCGATTACCTTGAAGAAACAAAAAAACTGAATAAAGAAATAATGCCCAAGAAGGTTGATGATTATTTTATTGTAAATGCGTCTTCAAATATTCGTGTACTTAATAAAATAATGAATTGGAAAATACCTATAGATGAAGCTAAGACAATAAATGGGGCAATTCTAGAAAACCTTGGATACATTCCAGAAGTTGATGCTGAGTTTACTTTGGGTAATTATTTAATCAGCATTATCAGTACGAAAGAAAACGCTGTTGAGACTATCAAGATTAAAGATATAAAAGGTGACTATCAGCTGAAAGTTGTTTCTTAGAGTTGCTCGTATTCAGGAACCCAATTTTCAAATTTAGTATACCTGCCTAAGAAGGTCAGATTAAACTCACCAGTCTCCCCATTCCTTTGTTTTGCTATATCAATTAAAGCGACACCCTTTTTATCAGTTTCTTTATCGTATACTTCTTCTCTGTATATAAATGCTATTAAATCTGCATCCTGCTCAATAGCTCCAGAGTCTCTTAAATCCGACATTTGAGGTCGTTTATCAGGTCTTTGTTCTACACTCCTATTAAGTTGTGAAAGTGCGATAACTGGGATATTAAGCTCTCTTGCTAAAGCTTTAAGATTTCTAGATATTTCTGCGATCTCAACCGCCCTATTTTCTTTATTACCTGGAACTCGCATAAGTTGGAGATAGTCAACAACAACTAATGCCAGCCCTTTTTCTCTTTGAATTCTTCTCGCTCTTGAACGCAATTCTATTGGTGTTATAGAAGGAGTGTCATCAATGTAAATAGGCGCATTCTTCATTTGCTGAATAGCGCCATCAATTCTATTCCAGTCTTTTTCTTCTAATTTTCCTGTTTTTATGGAATGAGCATTAACTCTTCCAAGAGAAGAAATCATTCTTTGAGCTAACGCACTAGCAGACATCTCCATACTAAATATAGCCACTGGATTTTCATCTGCAAGTGCAGTGTGTTCAGCAATATTTAGTGCAAAAGCTGTTTTACCCATAGAGGGCCGACCGGCAATAATAATTAATTCACCCCTCTGGAGACCAGCAGTTATATTATCTAGTTCTCTAAATCCAGATGAAATACCTGTGATTCCACCTCCACCCTGAGATCTTTTATCTAATTCATCATAGGTTTGTTTAACTAAGTCACTCATCTCAGAATAAGTAGCATTTCTGTTACCTCTTTCAGCAATTTCAAAGATATGTGACTCAGCTAGATCAACTAATTCTGAGGGTGAACGACCATCTGGTTTAAAAGCACTCTGAGCAATGTCGGTACTAATTTGGATTAATTCTCTGAGTAAAGCTTTTTCTCTTATGATTTTTGCATATTCAATGATATTTGAAGTGCCTGCTGTGCTTTCAACAATATCGCTGAGATAATTGATGGAAGGTTTTTCTTTGAAGTCACTGGCCGAATCTAAGTAATCTGACACGGTCAATAAATCAGTGACCTTTGATTCTTCTTTTAGTAACTGTATTGTTGTAAAAACTTGTTTGTTTTGTGGATGGTAAAAATCTCTATCTGAGAGAATGTTGGCAATTTTATCGTATGCTTGATTATCTATATCCAGTAACAAACCACCAATTAATGCTGCTTCTGCATCAGAGGAGTAAGGTAATGATAATTGACCTAAGGACTCTATTTTTTGTTTTGATTCAGCTGCCTTTGCCATTTATTCAGATTCTTCGATGATTTTATTTTCTTTAGTAGGATCATCGATATTATCGTCTTCTTCTTCAGAATCCAAAGTATTTTTTATAGCAACTTCACCACCAACAACTTGGACCTTAATTTTAACCTGTATTTCGCCATGGAAGATTAAATTTACCTCATGATCACCAATGGTTTTTATTGGTCCATCAGGTAAATTGATTAGACTTCTCTCTAGCTCTAAGCCCTTTTCTTTAGCGGCATTTGCTATATCTATAGTGCCTATTGAGCCGTACAAGTTCCCTTCTTCAGTAACGTTTGCCTCAATAACCAATGACATATTTTCATAATTAGAGGCTTGTTCTTTGATGACTATTAATTCTTCTTTCTGTTTGCGCTTCAGTTCCCCTTTTTGTTGTTCTAGTAATTTAAGGTTTTCTTTCGTTGCAAATGCAGCTTTACCATTTGGCACCAAATAATTTCTCGCATAACCAGGTTTAACCGATACAACATCCCCAAGATTACCAAGGTTGTTTATATCTTCTTTTAATATAATCTCCATCATTTACCCTTTTTAAGAATGTTGATCTGTGAAGGGTAGTAAGGCTAAGTGTCTTGCTCTTTTTATAGCGATAGCCAGTTGTTTTTGATAATGATTCTTTGTGCCTGTAATTCTACTTGGAATAATTTTTCCAGTTTCAGTTATGTATTTCTTTAGAGTATCTATATCTTTATAATCAATTTGTTCGACACCATCAGCGGTAAATTTACAATACTTATTTTTATTGCGATTTAGATTCTTCTTACGTTTAAAACCTTTTTTATTCTTAGTCTTTATTCTTTTCATCTTCTTCTTCCACTTTTTCTTCTTTTATAGTTTCATCTACATCGTGTTCAGAAGATTTATTCTCATTTTGTTCTTCTTCACTGGATTCCTTCGTCTCTGTTGGTGACTCAGCAACAGTCTCACTTTTTATTTCTTCTGGCTCCTTATTTTTTAAATTAACAGTTTCTTTTTTATCGTACTTATTGTCTTTGTTATGTATGAGAAATAGCTTTGACGGTTCCGTCTCAGCTTTTTTAGTTTTAACTAAAAGATGTCTTATAATAGAGTCATTAAATTTAAATGATGACTCTAGTTCTTTAATAACTTTATCATCACATTCAATGTTCATAATAACATAGTGTGCTTTATGCATATTTTCGATTGTATAGGCTAATTGAAGTCGTCCAATATTTTCTGAACGATGAATCATCCCATTGTTTTTCTTCACTGTGTCCTGATAACGATTGATCATTTCAGGTACTTGGTCACTCTGATCTGGGTGTACCAGTAGAACTAATTCATAATGTCTCATCTCTTCCCTTTTGGTTTAAGCTACCTTGTATATAAATAAGTGCAGCAAGGTTATTAATTTAGTGTGGCGATCCTACTAGAATTAAGATAAATATTCAAACTAAATAGAATCTCTTTGCCTAAGTACTTCATAGAGTACAACACCGCATGCAACTGAAACATTTAGACTCTCTACTTTACCGCTCATTGGTATTGTAATGATATGATCACATCTTTTTGCTGTTAGATCTCTCATCCCTTTTCCCTCAGAACCAATAACTATGGCTGTACTTTCTTGATAATCAACCTCTCTGTAGTCTTTTTTTGCTGTATCCGATGAACCATAAATCCAGAACCCATTTTGTTTAAGTTTGCCTATAAATTGGGCGATGTTAGAGACAATAGCAGTATTAGTTAACTCAGAAGCTCCTGATGAAACTTTGCTAATAACTGGACTACTTAGTGAAATTCTATTTTTAGAAATAACCACCATATCAACACCTACTGCATTAGCAGTTCTATAACATGCTCCTATATTTCTTGGATCATCTAGGTCATCCAGAATAAGAACTAAAGGTGATTTAATATTTTCTAAAAAATGGAGAGCAGTTTTTGAATCAAAATATTTTTTCTCTTTTAGAGTTGCAACTATTCCTTGATTTTTGGATGTTAATACTAGGCTTTGAAGAAACTCTTTTGTAACTTCTTCTGATAGAATATTTTTCTTATTTGACTGTCTTATAACTGACCTAACTCTATTGTTTTTATGATTTTCTAAGAAGAATATTTTTACTATCCTTTCTGATTGATGCTCAAGAGCTTCAGTAACTGAATTAATCCCGTAAATAAAAGATTCTTTATTCATTAATTAAAGATTTTATCTAGAACAATTATATCTTTTCTATCTGGTCCAGTAGAAACTAAGGCCACTTTAGTTGAAAGAAGTGATTCTATTGAAGAAATAAATTGCTTAGCTTGTTCAGGGAGTTGACCAATACTTGTCGCCCCAGATGTTGTTGCTTGCCATCCTTCAAATTGTTTATAAATTGGCTTACAGCGACTTAAATGATCTTTGTTAATATTTGGCATGGTTGAATATCTTTCTCCCGATATTTCATATTCAACAGCAACATGTATTTTATCTAATCCATCTAGAACATCTAACTTGGTCAAACATAAGTGTGATATAGAGTTATTAATTATGGCTTTTCTTAATGCAACTATATCTAACCATCCACATCTTCTAGGGCGTCCTGTGGTTGCACCAAACTCAACTCCTACCTCAGCAAGATGTTTCCCATTTTCGTCATTCAACTCAGTTGGAAATGGCCCTGAACCAACTCTTGTTGTGTAAGCCTTAGTTATACCTAATATCTTATTAAAGACACCTGGACCAATTCCTGTGCCTGTTGAAGCAGCACCTGCTACTGTGTTAGATGAAGTTACATAAGGATACGTTCCGTGATCGATATCAAGCATACTGCCTTGTGCTCCTTCAAATAAAACATTAGATTTATTTACAAGCATTGTATTGATCACATCGGTAGTATCAGCAATAAATGGCTTAATAATATCGGCAAATGATAACCATAAATCTTCAATTTTTTCAGGGTCTTCTGAAGGTGTTTGATATAAATTTTCCAGAATAAAATTATGATAAGACATAAGGTTTCTAAGCTTTTGTTTAAATATTACCGGATCTAATAAATCCATCAGATGTATAGCTCTTCTAGCTACTTTGTCTTCATAGGCTGGCCCTATCCCTCTTCCTGTTGTTCCTATCGCTTTATTGCCTAATGCGTTTTCTCTAGCTTCATCCAATAAAATGTGAGTAGGAAGTATCAGTGGACATTGAGAGCTAATTAAAAGCTTATTTTCTATATTAATATTTTTTGTTTGCAGAGATTTAATTTCATCTAAAAGAGTTGGAATATGAAGGACAACACCATTACCAATAATGCATTTTGCATCATTAAATATTCCTGACGGTATCAAATGAAGAACAGTTTTTTGACCGTTTATAACTAAAGTATGGCCTGCGTTGTGACCTCCTTGGAAACGCACGACAGCCTCAGCTTGCTTAGTCAGTAAGTCAATAACTTTGCCTTTACCTTCATCACCCCACTGAGCACCTACAACAATCAATGAACTACTCAATTTTCCTTTCTCTTAAATGAAGTTAATAATTAGTACACCTAAAATAATGAGACACAGCCCCATAATTCTAATGCTGCTTTCATTAATCTCTAATATTTGTAGGGTTATCCGTTTAAATAAACTTGGTGATATAAAAGGTAACAATCCCTCAAGAATTAACACAAGACTAATGGCAGTAAATAATTCCTTAAAACCCATTAATATCAGTTCTTATTATTCTTTTGGGTACTGGTTATTTAAGTATTTAAAGAAATCTCCTTTGCCATCTAATATCAATATATCATTCCCAGTGCCTATAGAGTTTTTGTACGCTTGAATGCTTCTATAAAATGAATAGAATTCTTGATCTTCGTTATAAGCAGTGGCATAGGTATTAGCTGATTTAGCATCACCATCACCTCTAAGTTTCTGAGAATCTCTATAAGCATTAGCTAGAATAACTGTTCTTTCTCTGGCTGCTCCTGCACGAATTTTAGTCGCTGATTCACTACCTTCAGCTCTTAATTCAGAAGCAAATCTTGCTCTTTCTTGTCTCATTCTATTGAAGACTGATTCGCTAACCTCATCGGAAAGCTCAATTCTCTTAACACGTACATCGATTAGGTTGATACCAAGATCTTTAACATTCATTGCTGCATCATTAAGCATTTCAGACATTATCTCCCTTCTTTCTTTAGAGACCACTTCAACCACAGTCCTTTTAGCAAATTCTGATCTAATTCCGTCTTTAACGGTTTCAAGCAAACGTTGAGATGCGACAAGTTCATCACCACCTGTAGATCGATAATATTCTTGTGTGTTGTCAATTTTCCACTTAATAAAGAAATCAACATAAAGGTTTTTCTTCTCTTTAGTTAAGAACAGTTCTTGTGGGTTATTTATTGTTAAAATCTGTTTTGAATACTTCTGCACATTATTAACAAATGGAACTTTAAAATGTAGTCCAGGCTCATAGTCTGTTTGAATAATTTCACCGAATCTAAATTTAATTGCGTGTTCTCTTTCGTCCACAATAAATAAGCTATTAGATATAATGAGTACGATGAAAATAATCACAAATATAAATATATTTTTCACTATCTTATCCTCCTAATCCTTGGATCTTGATTTTGGTTCTGTTGTGGTGATGGAGTATTAATTGACTGATTTGGAACGGATGGTTGCTTTGATTGATTCTGTTCCAGTAATTTATCAATAGGTAAATAAATTAAATTGCCACTACCCTCTGAATCCATTAACACTTTATTAGAATTAAGATACACACTTTCAATTGCCTCAATATACAAACGATCTCGAGTAACTTTAGGTGCTAGCTTATACTCAAAAAGTAATTTAGTGAAACGATCAGCATCACCTTCTGAATCAGCAATAACCTTTTCTTTATAGGCTTCTGCTTCTTGAAGCATTTTTGCCGCTTCACCTCTAGCTTTAGGAACAATATCATTAGCATAGGCTTCTGCCTCAAACGAAAATCTTTCCTTATCTTCTCTTGCTTTAATGGCATCTTGGACAGCATCCTCAACTTGAAAAGGAAAATTAGCATCTTGCAGATTCACCTTGGTTATAGAAATTCCTGTACCGTAATCATCAAGTGTTTGTTGAATAAGTTCTTGAGTTTGAAGTGCAATACTACTTCTGCCTTCAGTTAGTATGAAGTCTAGATTAGTTTTACCTGCAACTTCACGGATAGCACTTTCACTAACCTCATTAAGAGTTTCTTCTGCATCTCGTACATTGAATAGAAAATCTGTAGGATTAGTTTTCCTGTATTGAACTACTAAATCTACGACGATAATATTCTCGTCTGATGTCAGCATTGTGGTTTGTTGTTTGAATCGGTTTACAACATTTACATTGACTACTTCGACAGAATCAACTGGCCATGGTGCACGCCATTTCAGTCCTGGTGGTGTTGTTTGATGATGCTTTCCAAATCTTAGGACCACACCTCTTTCTGAATCATCAACTTGATATAATCCTGTTAAAACCCACAAGATTAAACCCATAGCAATTAGCAAATAAATCGATGGTCCTCTTTTACCACTACCGGATTTTCCACTACCAGATTTTCCACCAAATAATTTATTAAATCGTTTCTGCCATTCTTCGACAATTTGATCTAAATCAGGTGGTTGATTTTTACTTGAATCCCAGGGAGATTTGCCATTTCCTTGATCATTGAACGCCATAATTTCTAGTAACTCCTAATTAAAATTATATTCTTTTTGAAGAGGTCGATAGTTTACTCTCAATAGCTTTAATTTTTTTATTTTTTTTCAGCCTTAATAGATTTCTCTCATCAATCTCCACTGTTAATTCTAATGTATTTTCATTAATTAGGCACTCTTGTATGACATTAGCAATAGAATATATTTGTGCTCTTATCTTCGACTCATTCACATTAATTCTTAGGATAGTCTTAATTGGTTGTGGATTAATCATCAAAGCAATTGATTCAATCAATGTCTCAGTACCTATATCTTCTTTTGCTGAGACTTCTATGTGTTGATAAGTATTGAGTAAATCAAGACCTTTTTTGACTAGGTCAATTTTGTTATAAGCATATATAGTAGGTATTTGATCAGCTCCTATCTGTTTTAATATACTTTCAACCGATTGTTTATTCTGATGCATAAAACGATCACTAGAGTCCAGAACATGAATTAATAGATCAGCATCTGAAATTTCCTCTAAGGTAGACAAAAAAGCTTCTATTAATTCAGATGGTAATTCTCTAATAAATCCTACCGTATCACTGATCACTACACGTCTATTCTTTGAGATACTAATGGGTCTAAAAATTGGGTCCAAAGTAGTAAACATTTTATCAGCTACAAAAGTTTTGGAATTACTTAAAGAATTAAATAATGTTGACTTACCAGCGTTAGTGTAACCAACTAAGGCAACATTCTTCATAACTTTATTTCTAGATTTTCTATTTGTTTTTCTTTGTGTATGAAGTTTTTTAAGCTTGAGCTCTATAGATCTGATTCTTTCTTGTAATAGCCTTCTATCAGTTTCTAGTTGCTTTTCACCAGGGCCCCTTAATCCGATCCCTCCTTTTTGTCTTTCAAGGTGCGTCCAACCTCTAATGAGTCGTGTTGATAAATGTTTTAATTGAGCCAGTTCAACTTGTAACTTACCACTATTTGTTTGGGCTCTTCTAGCAAAGATATCTAGTATTAAGCGAGATCGATCAATTACTGGGTATTTGAGAATTTTTTCTAAATTACGTTCCTGTGATGCAATTAGATCTTTGTTAAAGATAATTAAATCAATATCAACTGCCTCAAGATCTTCCTTAATTGACTGCAACTTACCCTTACCAATTAGAGTATTTCTATTAAACTTTTTAATATTTACATACGTGATTCCACTAATGACAGTGCCTGCCGATAATGTCAATGAAATAAACTCTTCATTATCATTCTCAATTGATCCTTTTGGTGAATTTACGATTACCAAATAGGATTTAATTTTTTGATTACTTGTCTTCAAACACTAGTCCTATAATTTAAATTCCTGGCAAATTAAGTCTTGTATCTTTTGTATTAAATTTTTTTCAAAAATATCATAACTATTGTGGTCTTTTATAGAACGTAACCAAGTTATCTGACGTTTGGCCAATCTTCTTGTGGCCATTGATGCATTGTGTTCGGCTTCTTTTAAGGTTGATTTGTTTTCTAAGAACACACATATTTCTCTATATCCTATTGATTTCATTGAATTATTAGAAGAACTTAGATTGGTTGATTCAAGTAGACCTTTGACTTCATCGACCAACCCATCATTCAACATTTCACTAAATCTTGAATTGATTCTTTGATAAAGACGATCACGATTGTTTGTAAATAAACTGATATTAAAAAAATTATAATCGTCAGTGTTTTTTTGATCTTTGAAGAATTTACTCAACGGCTTACCAGTTAATTCAATAACCTCTAATGCCCTTTGAATCCTTTGTTTATCATTGGGTTTAATTTTAGTCGCACTCAGAGGGTCAACTTCTGAAAGTTTTTTATGTAACTCTGGCCAACCTAGAACTTCTGCTTGATGTTCTATTTTTTTCCTTATCTCGTCATCTGAAGAAGGTAAATTACTTAAGCCTTTGGATAAAATATTAAAATACATCATGGTGCCGCCAACAAGAAATGGAATTTTTTTCTTCTCAATAATGACTTGTATTGCTTTATTGACATCTTTAAAAAACTTACCTAGAGAATAATTATTCTCTGGATCAGATATATTGATTAGATGATGTGGAAATTGATCTAAGATTTGATCATTAGGTTTTGCAGAACCAATATTAAGACCTCTGTAAACCATAACTGAATCAACACTTACTATTTCAATTGGGAGTTGTTTAATAAGTGAGATAGCTATATCAGTTTTTCCAGAAGCTGTGGGACCTCTTAATGTAATTACTGTTTGTGACATTAATTCTAGATCATTTAAAATGAGGAATTACTTTTTGACCTATGAGGTCTAATGCCTGCATAGGATCATCATGTAATCTCAAAGAAAGTTGGGTCTGCCCTGCTGCTTCAAAAGTCTTAAAACGTTCTATTTCTCTGTCAATATCTTCAATACCTCCTGTTGATGTAAATACTTCACAGAGGTGATTTGCTAACTCAAGAGGTATATTTTTTATATTTCCTGAACGATCAAAATAAGCATCAACAAAGGATTCAATGTTGTCTCTAATTAGTTGACATTCTTCAGGTTTAAAATAATTTTCTAAGAGTTCCAATTCTAGCTTTCTAGCCCTCCAGGCTAATTCTCTTCTTGATTCTCTATAAGCCTCTTTTTTATCGTTTTTTATATGCCAAGCCCAAAAACTATTAATCTCAACTTTCTTTTTAGTATTGATTCTTTTGCCAATGCCAATTTTTATATTATCGATTGCTGAAAATATAATTTCTGGTGGTGTTGCTCCAATATAAACTCCGTCAGCAACACGGCCTTCCATTCTCATCATCATGTGCTTATAAGCAGTTCCATAAACCATAGGTCTAGATGATTTAGCCCATGAATAATTACAAGGTAACTTGACAGAAAAGTTTTCACCATTATATTGATCAGAAAGTTGGTTATTAGTAGCTAGAATAATTATCTCTAAAGCTTCTCTGACAGCTAAAACAACTTTTTTTGGGGCTTCCAAAGCCATTGCTGTAATATTACCTTCACCAGCTCCGACCGCAACTTGAGCTCTTCCATTACTCATTTCATTCAGACTTATTAATGAATTAGCTATCTTTAGAGGGTGCATCTCAAAAGGACTGACTGCGAGTGGGCCAATCTTAAGCTGATTAGTTGACTCAGATAAAGGCACCAAACTCAGAAATGGGTCCCAGTGGGAGAAATAATTTGAAGTCCATAATGCGTTCACACCATATTCTTCAGCCTTGACTCCAAGTTCCTTTATTTGGCTTGGGTCGAGGTCAGGTTCGAGAATAATATCTATATCCATTTATTTTAACAATTGTTGTTTTGCCTCTGAAGAGTAAGATTTGATTCCTCTCACAATCGCTTTAGCTATTTTATCTTGGTTTTGTGGGTTCACAAGGAAAGCTTCATCGTTCTTATTAGAAAGATAACTAGCTTCTAATAGAACAGATGCAATTTCAGTTGACTTGAGAACTGCAAAAGCTGCTTCTCTAGGAGTGAGTTTTCTCAATCTGACATCTTTGTTCATTGCATTAAGTATATGTTTACCAATCTCTATACTCTGGTCATATGTATCAACTTGAGATGTTTTAAGAGTAGAAATTGATCTTTTTGAAATTCCTGATTTAAGTTTAATGTTTGTTTTAGTTTTTGGTCGATACATAATCTTGTAGGTGCTTCCCTTAGATACTTTTCTTGAATCAGATAAAGCATAAAGTGTTGCGCCCCTAATTGAAGGGTCTGTAAATGCGTCAGCATGAATTGAAATTAAAAAATCCGCTTTACCTTTTTTTGCACGGCTAATTCGTTCATTCAATGACTCGAGCTGAGCACAATTTTTTTTACCTCCAGGGCAAGGAAAACTATCATCCGTTCTAATTAGAAAGGCTCTCATATTTTTCTCTGAATCAATCAGTTTTTTTAAACGTTTTGAAATTTTTAAAACTAGATCTTTCTCAACAACTCTAGAACCCTTTGTTCCAGGATCTTTCCCTCCATGTCCTGGGTCTATTGCCACAATAAATTCATTACGATTTACAGCTGATGCCAAAAGTTTTCTGCTGCCCTCATAACCCTTCTTCAGATCAACAACAACTCTGAAGTTCTTATTGGACCCTTTAGGAATTTTTTCTACCTTATAAAAAACAATTTCCGTGGTCTCAATTACAATCCTAGATTTAGTTATACTATTTTTTGCTAACCTGATCTGCTTAATCAGTCCCTTACTTCCATATGACGATTTTAGGCTGGAACTTATTTCTGCATTATATAAATCAATAACCAATCGATTTGGTCTATTAAGAGTAAAGACTTTATAATTAACTGATTCTGTTAAGTCAAAAACTAACCTTGTTTCTAGAGTTTGCTTGCTGATTCTGATGTTTTCTAATAGGGCTTTTGCATCAGCTGTATTAGCTAATAACATTATAATTAAACTGAGGACTGAAATTTTCAAATAGTTGTTAATGATTGTCCTTTAAATAGTTCTGAATCTACTCTAACCAATATTAAAAGTATTTCCTAATTTATTGGTATCATCCTTTAACTCTATTTGTCTTTCATCCTTAATTTTAGTGTTCTCAAAACTAATCTTTATATCAGGCGGTAAAATTAGATGATGCCCTTTTTCAGGCCATTCAATAATTATAATTGATGGTTTTTTATAATTGGGTTCTTCATGAAGTTCTAGCTCTATTACTTCTTGTGCTCTTTCAAGTCGATATAAATCAATATGAAATATTAAAAATAATTCAGTTTCAATCGTCTCAACTATACTAAATGTTGGGCTTGTCACTAGTCCTTCAAACCCTAATCCTCTAATTAAACCTTTGGTGAAAGTGGTTTTTCCTGATCCTAAATCTCCAGACAGGTATATCACTATATTTTGCTCAATAGATTTAGCTAATTGGACACCTGACCTGTAAGCCAAGTTAATCATTTCGTTTTCACCTTTGATAATCATGGATTAAGAAGATCTTTTAACTCTGCAAATAAATCTGTTGCTATGATTCCCCTTTCGCCTGATATGGCAGCCCTGTCTCCAGCTATTGAATGTATTAAAGCAGCAACTGAGGTTAACAAATGCAAATCTTGATCTCTAAATTGGCTGTATAATCCTGAAATTATACCCGTCAATAAATCCCCCATGCCTGCGGTAGACATACCTGGATTACCAGCAGTAATCATATAGGGGATTTTTTCTTTGCAACCGACTAAGGTGTTTTGCCCTTTAAGCAAAATGACTCCACCAAAGCTCTCGTATAGGTTTTTAAGGCTCTTTAATCGATTACTCTGAATCTCAGAATTAGAACAAGCCAAAAGTCTCGCTGCTTCTCCTGGATGAGGAGTCAAAACCCAATCCTCCCTTTGTTGAGGATTTTTAGCTAATATATTTAAAGCATCTGCATCTACTATAAGAGGTTTATTTGATTCTAAAACAGCAGTGTATAAATCCATAGCCCATTGGTCCTGACCCAATCCAGGTCCTATAGCTATAACATCAACATTTTCAATAATATCAGCAAGATCCTTGTGATCATTTTTTATTGAATGAGCCATGATTTCTGGTCTTATTTTTAGAATAGTGTCTGCATTCTGAGAGGTTGTAATAACACTCACTAAACCTGCACCAGTTCTTAGTGCAGCTTCAGCAGTTATTCTTATTGCTCCACCCATGCCATGATTACCTCCGACTACAAGAACATGCCCATAATTTCCTTTGTGAGAATCTTTTTTTCTTTGATGTAAAATTTGACCTATATGAGATTCATCAGTGAGTTCAACTATCGGTTGTGCCTTTTTAAAACAAGCTTCCGGTATATCTAAATTTGAATATTTGATTATTTTATTTACCTTAGGGCCGTCATTAATATATAGCCCGATCTTTCTACCAACAAAAGTTGTTGTAAGATCTGCTCTCACAGAGTTTCCCATTATTTTTCCATTTTCTCCTGATAAGCCAGAAGGAATATCTAAAGATAAAACAGGTGTTAAGTTTTGGTTAATCAATTCAATCGCTTTGAGAAAGATACCTTTTAAGGATCGATTAATTCCAATCCCGAAAATACCATCAACAATCAAATCACAGTTGATATCAATACTTTCATTCCATTGAATTAACTTACCTTCTTTTGATTTATACTTTTTATATGCTAAGTAAGCATCGCCTTTTAAAGTCTCTGGATTCGCCAGATAAATCACGCTGGTGTTAAGCCCATGATCAATTGCATAACAAGCATATAGATAAGCATCTCCAGCGTTATTACCACTTCCACAGAAGACCTGGATTGAATCAATATTTGGAAAGTATTCTTGTGAACACTTAAAAGCATAGGCTGCTGCCTTTTCCATTAACTCAATACCAGGAATGCCGAATTCATGAATCGCTCTATAATCAATTTGAGCAACAGTTGATGGTCCATAGATATATTGTTTAGAAATACTCATGATAAATATTATACTGATCTTATAATCAAAAAGACTTATCGATAAAAATGGATAATCTTAATCAATTAAAATCTTTAATCACACAATGGTCTATTGAACTAGGATTTGATGACATTGGTATAAGTGATATCAATATACAAGAAGATGAACATCACCTTAATGACTGGTTAAAAAATAAGTACCATGGCTCAATGTTTTATATGGAAAAACATGGAAATAAAAGATCTAGACCTGACCTTTTAGTTAATGGAACACTTCGAGTTATTTCACTAAAAGTTCACTACTATTCAAGAGAAAAATATCAAGCAACAAAGGATATAAAAAACAGTAAAGAGGCTTATATTGCTAACTATGCTTTGGGCCGTGATTACCACAAAACGATTAAAAATAAACTTAGATCATTGGTCTCGAGAATACAAAAATATTCAAAAATAGAGGGTCAGAATTTCTTCGTTGATTCAGCGCCAGTTTTAGAAAGAGCCTTTGCTAGAGATGCTGGTTTAGGATGGATAGGTAAACACACTAATCTGATCAATAAAGATCATGGTTCTTGGTTTTTTATTGCAGAAATCTTTACTGATCTGCCACTACCCATTGATATTCCCTCAAAAAATCATTGTGGTACTTGTGATGAATGTATAAAAATATGCCCCACTCAAGCAATTGTTGCACCCTATCAATTGGATGCAAGACGCTGTATTTCTTATTTAACAATTGAAAATAAAGATGCGATTCCTGTCAACATGAGAAAACCAATCGGCAATAGAATTTTTGGCTGTGATGATTGTCAAATATTCTGTCCCTGGAATAAATTTGCAAAACAATCTATTGAGAAAGACTTTTTACCGAATAAAAATCTTCTGAATCAACCGTTAGAAACTTTGTTCAAGTGGTCTAAAACTGAATGGGAGAATCAAACAAAAGGCAGTGCTCTCAGGAGAGCTGGGTATTCAGGCTGGCTAAGAAATTTAGCTGTGGCATTAGGAAATACTGCGACAACTAAATCCAGTAAAAACCTTTTAATCTCTAGACTCAATGACACTTCTGAAATGGTTAAAGAGCATATTGAATGGGCAATTGGAGAACAGAATCAATCTTAGGTTAGAACACTAGGAGTAGTATTAAAAAAGTGTTTCCCATATTTTACAGATACCAACTCAGTGAATAACATATGGAAATGATTTTCATTATGGATGGGATCAATACTCTCAGCATTAACTACAAGCACAGGCGCACTATCATAATAATAAAAAAACTTAGCGTATGAGTCTGCTAGCTTCTCTAGATAGTTTTTATCAATAGATCCATCTATGGAGGGCGATCTCATTTTAATTCTAGCCATTAAAACATCAACCGGTGCCTGCAAATAAATAACTAAGTCAGGTTCTGGAGGTTTGATGCTGAGAGAACTTTTAACCTTCTGAAATAGCTCTATTTCTTCTTGTGTTAAATTTAACTCAGTAAAAATAATATCTTTATCAAATAAAAAGTCAGTAATACTTTGACTAGAGAAGAGTTCTTCTTGATTGATACCTTCTAATAACTTTGATCTCTGAAATAAAAAAGACAACTCAGTAGGCAACGCATTGGATCTAGGGTCTTTGTAGAAATTTTCTAAAAAAGGATTCTTCTCTGGCTCTTCAAGAATAAGTTTACCATTGACATGCTCAGCAATGCGTCTAGCTAAACTGGTCTTACCTGAACCTACAGGTCCTTCTACTGCAATAAATCTGGATTCAAGTTGTAAAGGTATTGGCTCAATCATGAATTATATAGTAACAAAGAAATCCTAGTTCTTTGGTTGATAGATTTAGACGTTTATTAATTATCATTATCAAATAAAGATTGGTTCTTTTTTGGTATCTCTATTCCAAAATGACGATAAGCTTTTTCTGAGGCGACTCTTCCTCTAGAGGTCCTTATTATGAATCCGCTCTGGATGAGAAATGGCTCTATTATGTCTTCAACGGTTCCCTTCTCTTCTCCTATAGCTGAAGCAATGGTGTCAATTCCAACAGGTCCTCCATTATATTTTTCTATAACAGCAAGTAAAAATTTTCTATCAAACACATCAAAACCATTATTATCGACATCCAAAAGATCCATTGCTTTAATAACAATTTCCTTTTGAATTTTACCTTCAGCTTTTACCTCTGAAAAATCTCTGACTCTTCTAAGTAAGCGATTAACTATCCTTGGAGTACCTCTGGCTCTTGAAGCAATTTCATGTGCACCTTCCTCATCAATTGATACCCCTAGAATTCCTGCAGAACGGATCACTATTTTTGTTAACTCATCGGTATTATAGAATTCTAAGCGTTGTGAAATACCAAAACGATCCCTTAAAGGTGAAGTAAGAAGACCTGCCCTGGTGGTTGCACCTATCATGGTAAAAGAAGTTAAATCTAATCTAATTGATCTTGCTGAAGGTCCTTCACCTATCACTAGATCCAATTGATAATCTTCCAAAGCTGGATAAAGAATTTCTTCTACCACTGTGCTTAATCGGTGGATTTCATCTACAAACAGCACATCTTTTTCTTCTAAATTAGTTAAAATAGCTGCTAAATCTCCTGGTTTTTCAATCGCTGGCCCTGATGTATGTTTTAAGTTAACACCTAATTCGTTAGCAATAACATGAGCGAGGGTTGTTTTACCTAATCCTGGTGGTCCAAAAATTAAAACATGATCAAGTGATTCCTGGCGGTTCTTTGCAGCTTCAATAAATATTTCCATTTGCTGCTTAACGGGTTCTTGACCAACGTATTCTGATAAATACTTCGGTCGTAGCATTCTATCGATAGACTCTTCTCTATCAGGGGTATCATGCGAAATGAGATTTTCTTCATTGGTCATTATTACTACCTATTCAATGATTTGAGAGCTTGTCTTAATAACTCTTCAACTGACAACCCTTTCGTATCAATATTATCTAGAATTTTTTTGGCTTCTTTGTTTTTATAACCTAAGTTAACAAGTGCGTTTCTTGCCTCTATAACAGTGCTATTTTCAGAAGTTGAACTAGCTGAAGATTCAAGATTATTTGTGATTCCCTCTACTCTATCTTTCATTTCGACAATTAATCTCTCTGCTGTCTTTTTCCCAATCCCTGGAAGATGAACTAGCGTATCAATATCTTCATTTATCACAGACTGAACAAAACCATTAACATTAATTCCAGACAATATTGTTAACGCCATTTTTGCCCCTACCCCACTAATTTTAATAAGTGTTCTGAATAATTTTCTTTCCTCTTCAGTCGCAAAACCATACAGAGTATGTTGATCTTCTCGTACAACTAAGTGAGTTAATAAATAAGCCGATTCACCATTTTTAGGTAACTGAAAACTTGTCGATAAAGGAACATGTATTTCATAACCCACACCATTAACTTCTAGCAATAGTAATGACGGTTTTTTTTCCTTTATTAGACCAATCAATGACCCGATCATTTAACGTTTTCCTTAATAATAGTATTTATTGGATGGCTATGAGCATGACATATTGCGATCGCTAGTGCATCAGATTCATCGAACTTTAATTCTTGTGTTTTAATTGCAAGAATAAGTTTAACCATATCTTGTACTTGTCCTTTCTCGGCAGCTCCCGTTCCTACAACAGCGAGCTTTACTTCTCTAGCAGAGTATTCAAAAACTGTAACACCTTTTTTAAAGGTGCCACAAATAGCAGCTGCTTTAGCCTGCCCAAGTTTTAATGCGCTATCAGCATTCCGATGCATAAATACATTTTCAATAGCCACCTCATCTGGACAATGTTGATCCATTAATTTCTCAATTTCGCTAAAAATAATCATTAATCGTTTTATGAAAGTTTTTTCTTTAGTTCGAATAACTCCAGAATCAATATATTTTAGTTTATTGCCGAGTAACTCCACAACTCCGTATCCGGTGACTATTGATCCTGGGTCAATTCCTAAAACTTTCATTAAGAGTAAATGTCCATTTAGTTAATATTTCTGAGGATATCTTCAGGTACTTCAGCATTAGAATGAACTGACTGCACATCATCAAGATCATCTAGCATATCTAATAGCTTAAACAATGATTCTGAATTACTCTTATCGATAAGAACTTCGTTAGATGCCTTCATTGTAATTTCACTAATGTTAAAAAGAATATCTTTATTATTTAGTGCATCTTTAATATCCATAAAAGATGAGGGGTTTGTAATAATATCAATGGAATCATCATCATTAACTTCAATGTCTTCTGCGCCACTTTCTATGGCAATTTCCATAATATTATCGGGATCTTTAACATTGCTAAGACTCAACAATCCAATCTGTTGAAAAATATAAGCAACAGAACCTTCAGTACCAAGATTACCTCCAAATTTAGTTAAAGCATGCCTGACTTCTGCAACAGTCCTGTTACGGTTATCAGTTAAACACTCGATAAGAATAGCAACTCCTCCAGGTCCATAACCTTCATAAGTTACCTCTTCAAGGTTAGATCCCTCGTCTTCTCCTGAACCTTTGGCGATCGCTCGATCAATGTTATCTTTTGGCATGCTTTGAGATTTGGCTTTCTCTACTGCTGCTCTTAGCCTTGGGTTAGAATCTTGATCTCCCCCACCAATACGGGCAGCGACAGTGATTTCATTAATAAGTTTAGTAAAAAGTTTACCTCTTTTCTTATCTTGTCGGCCTTTCCTATGCTGGATGTTAGCCCATTTACTGTGTCCTGCCATGTTTGACTAATTTATATTTGGTGAGAGTATGAAGTAATTATATGATAAAGAAGATAATGTGTAAGCAATAAGGTAAGTATTTTAATAATGAAAAAAATAATTTTAATTTTCTCAATTATTTTCTCTGCACAAATGCACAGTGACGATTTATTCAAAAATCTTTTATCTAATCTTGGTGCGCCGCTTTCAGAAATTGGTTTTGTCAAAAAATCAACCACAAGTAGCGATGGAGTAGAAATAATTTACTATGAGAAAGGAGCTGGTAATAAAACGTTATTATTTATTCATGGCTACGGATGTAATAGCAAATATTGGTGGGCACAATTACAACATTTTTCTAAAAACTACAGAGTAATTTCTATTGATATAGGAGGCCATGGTCAATCTGGAACCAATAGAGATGATTACACAATGGCCAATTTTGGAGCTGATGTTGTTGCTGTGATGAACCAAGAAAATATTGAGCAGTCATACTTAATCGGACATTCAATGGGTGGCCCTGTAGCTCTTGAAGCAGCTGTGGTTCTTCAAGACAGAGTAACAGCAATCATTGGAGTGGATACTTTTCATAACATAGCTAAAGGTCCAGCCAGTCCATTTGTAAAGCTTATGGTAAATACTATGTTCAGATTTAGACAAAGTTCGTCAACAAATGACGCCGTGACAAAACAATTTAGAGAAGATGCAAATTTAGATCTAAAAAACTGGGTAAGTCAAAAGGCAGAGACAACAGATCCTAGAGCCTCAAGAGGCTCTCTCTCATCGATTATTGCTATGGATTATCCAACACAGTTAAAGAAAATTAATGTCCCAATAATCACTTTGAATTCGAGATTTTGGATGGACACTGAAGTTGAGGAAGGCCAAAAGGAATATTCAAAATATGAAGTAAGCTTCATAGATGAGGTAGGACATTATGTCATGATGGAAAAGCCCACTTACTTTAATAGGTGGCTTGATGGGGTCTTAGACGAAAGAACTATTAACTAAGAGAATCTATATATTCAGCACAAGTCTTGCTATCAATAACTTCAGCATAACGTCTTGATATATCTCTAAGATTATCTTGATGTGGTCTTTCCTCAACATCACCAACACAGTCTTCAGGTACAAACACTCTAAAGCCGTGAGAAAAAGCATCTATCACTGTTGCCCTTACACATCCACTGGTTACACAGCCAGTAATAATTACTGTATCAACATTCTCTTTGTGTAAAAAAGTTGTTAGTGGTGTTAAAAAAAACATTGAGGGGGCATTCTTACAAAAGTTAAAATCATAATCTTGATCATATATTCTTGGATCCATTGCTGTGCATGGGTGTCCATGGTAAAACTCATCTCTAACAGCTTTGACCTTCCATAGAGGCATATCTTTTAGACTGTCATAAGCTGTGTAACAAGAGGCGATAGGTATATTCTTTAATCTAGCTAGTTTTAATAACTCTGAAATTTTATTTGTGGCCTTATCAACCATTGGCATGTCACCATTTGGAAACTTTGGGTCAGTGAAGGCTAACTGAAGGTCGACGATTAAAATAGCCGGCTTTTTACCAAAATCTATTGTTTCTGAGGAATATCCCTTTATTTCATACTCTTTAGTCATAAAAAGTCCTTATTGATTAGAATCTAACTGAATTAGAGAATAAGAGTATAAACCTATATTATTTTTTATAATAATGAATCTCTTGATCGCCTTAATTAAATTATCAATAAAATTACCAGTTATGTAATGTTATACATTATATTTATATTATATCTATATGTTTTATATATATTTATTTTATATAATATATTGTTATATAATAGGCAGTTTTTCAATACATTTCTGTATTTTATTTGTTTTTATCCGTTTCACTCAGCGATTTAATAAACTCAACTAAAACCTAAATAAAGAACTGAAATAAACTAGTTTTTAGTATTTATTAAGTATTTTCAAAAAAAAGACTAAATAATTCTTTCTTTTTTTAGCACTTATACCGAGGAATCTAAAAAAAATGTCTATTTGTGATAGATCTTAAACCCCCTACTCTGTCTGAAAGGTCTATATATATTGATCTTTTTTCATTATTTAGGGTTAAATTATAAAATTAACTAAAAAAAATTATTTTTTACCTAGAAATATTCATAAGTTGTTGAAATATATATACTTATATAATAGTTTCTTTCAAAAACTCTAAATATCTCTCCATTTTTATACCTCTAGAGCCTTTGATAAGAATCACAGAGTTATTTTTTAGAGTATTTTCAAGAACCTCCTTTGGGGGATTAGCTCTTCGATCAAGATGATAAATAAAACTACTCTCTTTAGCTCGCGTATTTGCTTGATAGGAGATTTTGAATCGATCCCCTACTAAAATCAATAACTTCAATTTATCTATGGTCATCAACTCATTTAGAATAATTGTATGTTCCAATTCTGATGATTGGCCTAATTCATACATATCACCCAAAAATATTATTTGGCTATCTGGGTAACTTGCATTTGTATTGAGTTCATTTATTGCTGACATCATTGAAGTGGGGTTGGCGTTATAAGTGTCATTAATCAAAATATGATCACCTAACTTTGAGCAATAAAAACGATTCTTCTGTGGTGACACAAAACCATCAAGTTTTTGTATTACCTGTTCTGAACTTCCCCACTCTTTCAATAATCCTATTGATATAACAGCGTTTGAACAATTATGCTTAATACCCAAGTTCAATGAATAATTTAACCGTTCACTTTCAGATTTAGTGTCTCTTTTTATCATGCTAATATGATATGAATCTAAATTAGATTCGTTTGTCTCTGCACTAAATAACCAAGAATATTTTAATGACAACTCACCTTCGTCGTTGGCTTGATAAATATTAATTTTATTCTGATCAGGATCTTGCTTACTAAAAGATTTAGATAAATTATTAAATGCCCCTTCAATTAATAAACCCTTTGTTTTAAGTGCTTCCAGAAGCTTTAACTTTGTTTTTAGTATATTCTCCTCACTGCCAAAAATACCTATATGGCTATTATTAAGATTAGTAATAACCAATGCATCAAACCATAAATACTTAACAATAAGATCAAAATCACCTACCTTTCTTGCGCCACATTCCACAATTAAATTCTCAGTATCTTTATCTATTTTTAAAACTGTATAAGCAATACCAAATTCATTATTCTCATTATCTTTTGTTACGACTGTATTCTGATGATCAAGCAAAGACCCTATCATTTCTTTCACAGTTGTTTTCCCATTGCTGCCTGTGATTGCCAAGGTCCTTGGCTTTACTTTGTTCAATTGATATTGAGCTAATTTGAGTAATGCTAAATAAGTATCATCGACAACAATTGTCCTACCTGGAATTTCTGGATCGTCTGTTATAACAGCACAACATCCTTTGGATAAAACTTCTGAACAAAAAACATTGCCATCAAATTTCTCTCCGTGTAGAGCGATGAAAACTGAGTTCTGTTGTGTGTTTCTTGAATCAACTACAAGAGATCTGAAGGTAGTATTTTCTCCCATTAACTGTCCATCAACAACTTGTGCTAATTTCTCTAAATCATCAATACCTATAAGTTTAAACAATGCATCCCTTTCTAATTGGTGCCCCGAAGAGGATTCGAACCTCTGACCCCCGGATTAGGAATCCGATGCTCTATCCTGCTGAGCTACCGGGGCATTTCAA
>JAPYQN010000018.1 GCA_029941465.1 Gammaproteobacteria bacterium | reverse complement strand
TACTCCCCTGCTCGTCTAACAATCTGCAGACCCACCACCACCCAGAGTATGGGTGAGAGAGCTAGGATAAACATGCCTAAAATAATAATTCCCGGGACTAATGAAAGGGTTACTGAGAGACCAAAACGTTTGGCTAATCGACTGGTGCCGAACATGGCAATGAACACCCCTAGAACATTAACAGCCAAATCTATGCTTGCCCATATTTCAGTGCGTGTGTCTTGATCAATATCGGTCAAAATATTTTTTATAGCAAAATAAACAAAGGTGCTGATTCCAGAATATAAAACGATAAAGATACCAATACCTAACAAAATATTTTTAGCCAGCGGGGGTTTAAGCAGTTCAGCAAACCCGTCCCAGAACTTCCCGCTCATTTCATTCTCATTAAATTCACTCGATGAGGCGTTGTCTAGATCGATGGCTTTAATCTTATTTAAGTACATGGCGATCATCATCGGAATAATCAACATCACTGCTGAAATTAAAACCAAACTGTTTGAGCCCAGTCGACTGGCAAAGATCAATGATATGGTTGGCCCGAATATGGCTCCAAGGCTAGAGCCTGAGGCAATAAAGGCGAAGAGTCGTTTGGCTTGTTCCTTGTTGTAAGTGTCCGCCATAAAAGACCAGAACACCGAGATGTTTAACAGGCTGAACACACTTACCCAAACATAAAAGATCTGATTGATTAGGTTTAACTCAGGGAAAAAATTGATCAGCAGGAACAACAGAACAAAACTTATTGCAAAAAAACCATAGACCCCAGGGACCAGGTATTTAAATTTAACTTTAGAACAAATATAGCCGTAAAAAGAGACCACTAAGAAACTGATAAAAAAAGTAAAGGTCCAGATGGTGCTAAGCTCGGCATCACTCCAATCACTGGACATGCCATCTCTAACGGATCGGATAATGTAGTAGGCAGCCAGAAGTGAGAAAATAAAGGCAAAGGAAACCAAGACTGCACGGATCTCATTGGCCTCTATCTTCGCGGCCTTATTAATATATCTTTTAAGGTATGACATCACTTACTGCTTTAAAAGATCTAGTATAGGCAAGGTTCCGCTTTTAATAAACTCCAAAAAAGCCCCGCCTCCGGTTGATATGTAACTGATTGAATCGACCATGTTATATTGCTCAATAACCGCAACCGTGTCGCCTCCGCCGACGATTGTATGGCCAGCATTGTCTTTAACGGCATTAGCTAAAGCCCGGGTACCGTGACTGAATTGAGCAAACTCAAAGACCCCAACCGGTCCGTTCCAAATAATGGTGTTTGCCGTCTTAATGACCTCTGCATAGAGCTTTGCTGTTGCCGGGCCGATATCAAGAATCACATCATCTGGCTCTATCGCTTCAATAGTTTTAATGATGGCGTCAGTCTCATTGGAAAATTCCTTACCCACCCTAACATCAGTTGGCATGGGTACATTGACTTGATCCATATTGAGGATTCTTTTCGCAGCATCAATCATGTCAGGTTCAATGAGAGAATTGCCCGTTTGCAGGCCTTGGGCCAAGAGAAACGTGTTGGCGATGCCGCCGCCAACGATAATATGGTCACAGATCTTGGCAAGTGCTTCTATGACGCCTAATTTTGAGGACACTTTAGCACCGCCTATAATTGCCACAAGAGGTTTTTCTGGGTCAGATAATCCTTGATTTAAAGACTCAATTTCTTGACTCATTAAAGGCCCAATACAGGCTTGTGATGCAAATTGTACTGCCCCATAGGTGCTGGCATGTTGACGGTGTGAGGCACCAAAGGCATCCATAACAAAGACATCACAAAGACTGGCTAGTTGTTGTGATAATGCTTCATCGTTGGTTGTTTCTCCAATGTGATAACGGGTGTTTTCACACAGAATAATCTCATCATCACTGTGATCAATGCCGTCCACCCAATCGGTCAGAAAGCGCACTGGTCTATTGATGAGTTCTTGCAGCTTAATCGCCACGGGTTCCAAGCTGTATGAGCCGTCCAGTGCGGCCGGATCAGGTCGTCCCAAATGAGACAGTAGCGCTACTTTAGCGCCTTTTGACAAAGCCATCTCTATGGTCGGTATTGCCGCGTGGATACGAGCCTCACTGGTGATCACCCCGTCATCAATGGGAACGTTTAGATCCAGACGAATTAAGGTTCGCAGACCCTGCAGATCAATATTCTGCATCACTGGGATATGCGGTGGCATAAATCAGATCCTAGTCGGCATTCATTAATGCCAAGGTGGTGTCTAACATCCGATTAGAAAATCCCCACTCATTGTCATACCAGGAACAGACTTTGACCAATGTGCCTTCTTGCACTTTAGTCAAGGTGGCGTCAAAGTTAGAAGAGGCCGGGTTGTGATTAAAATCAATTGAAACCAATGGCCCGTCACTGTAATCCAAGACGCCTTTAAGATCGCCGTCAGATGCTGCTTTAACGACACTATTAACTTCTTCGATCGAAGTGGGCTTTGAGGCAATAAAACTTAAATCAACCAATGACACATTAATGGTTGGCACCCTGATGGAAAAACCGTCCAACTTGCCTTGGAGTTCGGGTAAGACCAGACCGACTGCTGTAGCCGCACCGGTTTTAGTGGGGATCATTGATTGTGTTGCTGATCGAGCTCGTCTTAAATCTTTATGGAACACATCGGTTAATACTTGATCATTGGTATAAGCATGAATAGTGGTCATAATGCCACTCTCCAAACCGATCGCTTCATGTATTGGTTTGACCAGCGGGGCTAAACAATTGGTGGTGCATGATGCATTAGAAATAATCTGATCATCTTTGGATAAGATATTGTGATTGACTCCGTAGACTATCGTTGCATCCACTTCTGATCCGGCTGGAGCTGAGATAATCACTTTTTTTGCCCCCGCAGTAAGGTGTTTGCCAGCCAGTTCTTTGGTTCTAAAAAACCCTGTGCATTCAAGCACCGCCTCCACCCCTAAAGCAGCCCACGGTAATTGCTCAGGGTCGCGCTCTGCAAAGACTTTAATTTCTTTGCCATCAATGATTAAAGCGTCGTCTTTAGCCTCAACTGCAAACGGGAAAATTCCGTGAGCTGAGTCGTATTGGGTTAGATACGCATTGCTCTCAGCATCCCCTAAATCATTGATTGCGACAATCTCAAGTTCATTAGTGCGATGACTTTCAAACAGTGCTTTTAATATATTTCTGCCGATTCTGCCGTAACCGTTTATTGCAATCTTTACTGCCATTAGATACTCCCTTAATTACCTTTTGATCATTGCGATCAGTTCCTGGAAGACATTGTCATCCGAAAACCCATAATATTCAAATAACTCAGATGCTGGCGCTGATTTACCGAATGAATTCATACCAATCACCACCCCTTTTGACCCTGTGTAACCCTTCCAGGCTGCAGCCATTGAGGCTTCAATGACCATCACTTTCTCAAATCCTGTTGGGATCACGCTGTCTTTATAATCAGTTGATTGCTCTTCGAATAGGTCTAAGCACGGCATTGAGACCACCCTGACACCCAGCCCTTCTGTGGATGCTTTTTTAGCTGCACTCATGGCGTATTGAACCTCTGAACCAGTGGCCATAATCACAGCTTCCAAGTTACCCGTTTCACGGGATAGAATGTAACCGCCTTTCTCAATGGCCTCAATGGTGTCAGTGTCTCGATCATATTGAGGAAGTGCTTGACGTGTCAGCACCAAAGCCGTGGGGGTATGTCTTTTTTGAATGGCCAGTTTCCAGGCAATCGCTGTTTCCATGGTGTCACATGGACGCCAAACGTTAACACCAGGAATCAATCTTAAGCTCGGGACGTGTTCTATGGCCTGATGAGTTGGTCCGTCTTCGCCTAAACCAATCGAGTCATGGGTTAACACATGGATCACTCCCAGTTTCATCATTGCAGCCATGCGTATGGCATTTCTAGAGTAATCGCTGAAGGTCAGAAAAGTGCCTGCGTAAGGAATGAGCCCACCATAGAGTGCCATGCCATTCATCATCGCTGCCATGCCAAATTCTCTAACCCCATAGAAAATATAATCACCGTTTGCATCCGATGCGGTAATGGCCTTGGAGTTCTTATGAAAAGTACAGACAGAACCGGTTAAATCAGCTGAGCCACCAATGAGTTCTGGAAAATCATCTGTTAAGGCGTTCAAGGCAATCAATGATGATTTTCGGGTTGCAACCTTATCCGCATTTTGTTGTAACTCGGCAATTAATTGATGCAGACCCTGAAAACGGTCATTTGGAATATTATCCGCTAATCTGGCGTTCAAATCTGTGGCCAGTTCAGGGTGTTGTGTTGAGTATTTATTGAATAGATCATTCCAATTATTCTCTGCTTGTTGACCTTTTGCTTTTGTGTCCCATGCGTCTTTAATTTCATCTGGAATATCGAATGGGGCATGGTCCCAACCCAGTTCTTTGCGAACCAACTCTAATTCGTCATCACCCAAAGGCGCTCCGTGAGTATCAGCGGTTCCGCCTTTATTTGGAGACCCATAACCAATGATGGTCTTACAAGCCAGTATTGAAGGTTTATCCGTTTGTTGCTGTGCCTCGATAATGGCTGCAGATATGGCTTTTGGGTCATGGCCGTCAATCGAGTCGATGACATGCCAGCCATAGGCATCAAAACGTTTTGCTACATCCTCAGTAAACCAAGCGTCAACGGCGCCATCAATAGAAATTCCATTGTCATCATAGAAACAAATGAGCTTGCCTAATTTGAGAGTGCCCGCAAAGGAACAAGCCTCATGGGAAACTCCCTCCATTAAACACCCGTCACCTGCAAACACATAGGTGTAATGATCAATAATATTTAGATCTTTTTGATTGTATTTAGATCCGAGGGTTTTTTCAGCTAAAGCCATGCCTGCGGCATTGGCTATCCCTTGACCTAATGGTCCGGTTGTGGTCTCAATGCCGATCGCTCGATCAAATTCTGGGTGACCTGCGGTGTGAGAATCAAATTGTCGAAAGGCTTTCAAATCATCAATTGATAAATCGTATCCTGATAGATGCAATAAGGAATATAACAACATAGACCCGTGCCCATTGGATAAAACAAAACGATCCCGGTTTAACCAATTGGGATTGTTGGGGTTGTGACTGAGAAAATCATTCCATAAGACTTCAGCGATGTCTGCCATACCCATTGGCATCCCAGGATGACCTGAATTAGCTCTTTGAACTGCGTCTGCAGAGAGCATTCGAATGGCATTGGCTAATTGTTTCTTTTCGATGATCGAATCCTAAACAAGGCAATAAAAAATCACGTTAAAAATATAAATCGATCATTATTTTCTCGCAGAGTAGAGTCACTCGCAAGAAGTTTCGTATGAAAAAGCTATTTATGTACTTGTAATATCTTATATAATCAGTTTTCTAAAATTCATTGGAGAGATAAAATTGAGTAATTCTTCATATTTAATGACTTCTGAATCTG
The DNA here is from genome assembly GCA_029941465.1 of Gammaproteobacteria bacterium. Classification (GTDB taxonomy): domain Bacteria; phylum Pseudomonadota; class Gammaproteobacteria; order Steroidobacterales; family UBA11654; genus CACPJA01. Next base: position 19,553 of record JAPYQN010000018.1, on the reverse strand, counting down.
TTGGAGAAGGTCATCCTGATAAGATGGCTGATCAAATTTCAGATGCCATTTTGGATGCCATCATCGAACAAGATAAAGGATGCAGAGTGGCAGTCGAAACTCTCGTTAAAACTGGTTTAGTGGTGCTTGCAGGTGAAATTACTACCTCAGCAGAGGTAGATTATGAAGCGATTGCTAGAAAAACCATAAAAAGAATTGGTTATGACAATGCCGCATTAGGATTTGATGATCAAAGTTGTGAGGTTTTATCAGCCATTAGTAAGCAATCTCCTGATATTGCAATGGGGGTTGATCGCGAAGATCAAAAACAGCAAGGTGCTGGGGATCAAGGTCTGATGTTTGGTTATGCAACTAGGGAAACTAAAGAACTTATGCCTGCAACCATTCAGCTCTCACATCAATTGGTTAAAAAACAATCCGAAGTCAGAAAAAGCGGTGAGCTTGGTTGGCTCAGACCAGATGCAAAGAGTCAAGTCACTATCAGATTTAATGATGGTAAGCCCAATTTTATAGACACTGTGGTTTTATCAACTCAACATGATGATGATGTGAGCATGGATGAAATAAAAAAAGGTGTCTTGGATCATATCATCATCCCGACACTCCCCTCAGACCTAATTAATAATCAAACGCAATATCTTATTAATCCAACCGGCAACTTTATAATTGGAGGTCCTGCTGGAGATTGTGGTTTGACAGGTAGAAAAATAATTGTGGATACCTACGGTGGCATGGCACGTCATGGTGGTGGTGCTTTCTCTGGTAAAGACCCCTCAAAGGTTGACCGTTCAGCGGCTTATGCTGCTCGATATGCTGCCAAAAATATTGTGGCTGCAGGCCTTGCTGATCGCTGTGAAATTCAAGTGTCTTATGCTATCGGTGTTGCTAAACCCACATCAGTTAGAATCATAACATTTGACACTAATAAAGTTAGTGAAGAAAAAATTATGGAGCTGGTTGATGCTAACTTTGACCTCACTCCTTATGGCATTATGAGTATGCTAAATCTACTACAACCGATCTATGAAAAATCTGCAGCTTATGGACACTTTGGAAGAGAGAATGAAGGCTTCCCATGGGAGAACACAGACAAAGCTGAAGATTTACGAGCACAATCTGGTTTATAATTAACATCACATCATATGGAACAATTAGATTAGGTAAATAATATGACAGACACAGCAGAACAAGCAGAGATTCAAACACAGGATGATTGCAAGGTTGCAGATATTAATCTTGCTGAATGGGGCGAGAAAGAGATAAAAATTGCAGAAACTGAAATGCCAGGGTTAATGAGCCTTAGAGAAGAGTTTGCAGATGAGCAGCCATTGAAAGGTGCTCGGATTGCTGGATGCTTGCATATGACCATACAAACAGCGGTTCTTATTGAAACTCTTATTGAATTGGGAGCTGAAATCAGATGGTCATCATGTAATATATTTTCTACTCAAGACCATGCAGCAGCAGCCTTAGCCAATAAAGGCCTTCCTATTTTCGCCTGGAAAGGTGAAACAGAAGAAGAAGCCTGGTGGTGTATTGAGCAAACGATCCATGGTCCAAATGGTTGGACGCCTAATATGATCCTTGATGATGGCGGTGACCTGACTAAGCTCATGCATGAAAAATACCCAGAAATGATGAAAGATATTAAAGGGCTGTCAGAAGAAACTACAACCGGTGTTAAAAGACTGTATGACATGGTTAAAGATTCATCACTGTTATGCCCTGCTTTCAATGTGAACGACTCTGTTACTAAATCTAAATTTGATAACCTCTATGGTTGCAGAGAATCATTGGTTGATGGCATTAAAAGAGCAACTGATGTCATGATTGCTGGCAAAGTTGCAGTGGTTGCTGGATATGGAGATGTTGGTAAAGGATCAGCCCAAAGTCTCAGTGCCCTTGGAGCCATTGTTTTAATAACTGAAATTGATCCAATTTGTGCACTACAAGCTGCTATGGAAGGTTATAGAGTGGTGACTATGGATGAGGCTTGTTCAGAAGCTGATATCTTCGTAACAGCCACGGGTAATTACCATGTTATCAATAAAGACCATCTGGAAAAAATGAAAAATCAAGCCATTGTTTGTAATATCGGTCATTTTGATAATGAAATTGATGTGGCCTCCATGAATGACTATGAGTGGATCAACATAAAACCTGAGGTCGATCATATTGTCTTTCCTGATGGAAAAAGAATTATCCTGCTTGCTGAGGGAAGATTGGTTAACTTAGGTTGTGCAACCGGTCACCCTAGTTTTGTAATGTCTAATTCATTTACTAATCAAACCCTAGCACAAATTGAACTTTGGAATAATTCAGAAAAATATGACAATGATGTGTACGTTCTTCCCAAAACTCTGGATGAAAAAGTTGCGAGACTTCATTTGGAGAAAATTGGTGTCAAGTTAACCAAACTCACAAAAGAACAATCTGAGTACCTCGGTATTGATGAAGACGGCCCTTATAAACCAGAGACCTATAGATACTAAACAATAGTCATTTATTGTTGAGAGTTTTCTCTTATCATTTTTATTAAAGGTTCAAGGAAATTAAGCCTAATAATTGGATCATCTATCTCTAAACACTTTTGCTTATCTTCGAGTTTTAATGGCAAGATTTCTGCAAATCTAAAACTTACCCAGGAAGCACTGTCAAATTTCTTTTCATCATCATTATAAAGATTGATGTCGTCTAGAATTGCCTTTAATAAACTTATTAGATAAGAAAAATTCTCAGTTGGTTTGAATTCCCCTTCTTTATCTATTCTTTCTATTTGACCTATATTTAACCCATCGTCCTGTTTAGTCATTGTTAACAATTTAAATTTCTGTGAACCCATGGTTGTTAATCCTAATAACCCATCATTTCCTTGATTCCAATCAACTATCTTAGCCATGGTGCCGACATTGTAGGTTTCAAACATTTTTGGTTGATTAGTCTCACGACTTAATATAATTCCGAACTCACTGTTTTCCCGCATGCACTGACTAACCATGTCTAGGTATCTTGGCTCAAATATTCTTAGTGGCAATCTCGACTCAGGAAAGAGGATTGTCCTTAGGGGAAATATAGGGGCATTCTCTATTTCTGTCATAGTTTCTATGAGTCAAAGATGTCTATAAGAGCTTCTCTAATAGGCACAGAACTTCTGTTTGTCATTATGAGAATGATATCGCCGGGTTTAACTTTTCTCTTTAACTCCTCGCTTAATGCATCATGATTGCTAGTGATAGAAACATGTTTCTTAGAAGCAAATTGATTTTCAATATCCCATTTGATGTCTTTGTCATTAATAATCCATGCAAAATCAGCTTCATCAAATGAACCCAGTAGCTCTTCTTTTAAAGCCCCTTTTTTCATGGTATTACAAGCAAGTTCGGTAATAGTAAACACAGATGATTCTTGAAATTTAGCTTTGAGCGAATGGATAGAAGCTTTTATTGAAGTTGGGTGATGGGCAAAATCATCATAAATCTGAACACCTGAAAACTCACCTAAGAATTCTAATCTTCTTTTAACACCTGGAAATCTCTCAATGCTCTCAAGCATTTGGTTCTCATCAATGTCAACTAAAGATAAAGTCGCAGCAGCGGCCAGTATATTCATCATGTTGTGATCCCCTATTATTTGAGGGTTAATTTGCGCAACCGTTGCTTGTTCATGTAACAGTCTAATCGCACCATGGGTATCCGCATTAGCTGACCAATTAAATTGTTCTGACTGACCAAATAAGATTCTCTCTGACCAGACTCCCTGATGAAACAGTTCATTAATATTTTTATCCTGACCGTTTGCAATAATTTTAGTGTCTGATGGCAGCATCCTCAGCAATTGATGAAATTGCCATAAAATTTGATCTAAATCTTTAAATATATCTGCATGATCAAACTCAATATTATTTAGGACTAAGACATTTGGGTGATAATGAACAAACTTAGACCGTTTATCAAAAAAAGCGGTGTCGTACTCATCAGCCTCTATTATGAAATAAGGATTAGAGCCCCTGCTTGCAGAAGTATTAAATCCGATGGGAACTCCACCAATTAAATAACCAGGATCTAATCCTAAGTCCTTTAATATAAAAGCAATTAAACTTGATGTTGTGGTTTTCCCGTGGGTTCCTGAAACCGCAATAACTGTTCGGTCCCTTAAGATATTCTCACCTAGCCACTGAGGTCCAGATGTAAAGGGAATCTTTGAATTCAGCATGGTTTCTATAATTGGCATACCTCTTGACATCACATTACCCACCACAATTAAATCAGGGTTTAATTTTAGTTGTTCAGGGTCATAGTTTGGTATGACTTCAATACCAAGGTGCTCTAATTGATCACTAATCGGTGGATAACACTGAAGATCTGAACCGGTTACCTCAAATCCAGATTCTTTGGCTAAAGCAGCTAAGCTCCCCATGAATGTTCCACTGATGCCTAAAATGTGGATATGCATAAGAATTGACCTATAAACCTAGGACTAATGATTGAATAAAAAAATTGACCATGATAAATGCAATGGCAACCAGCATGGAATAAGTTGGCTTAGACATCACCTTTGAGAAAATATGAGACATAATAATGATTGACCAAATAGCCACTAATAAAAAAGACAAGGTTAACCAGACGGGTATTTGAAGCTCATTTATCATTTCACCACTCTTCAGGTAGTTGGAAAATTCAATAATTAAGGGGCTAGCAATAATATTAAAGATGCCACCTGTGCCAAACAATGCTATTAATGATCTTCTAAAATATGACTGGGTGGCAAAGAACTCCACCAACAGTCTTAACCAGACTGCTAAAAAGACGGCATCAATAACAAATGAGATGAGAAACATATCAATGGAATCTGAAACTTTTATCCCGGAAATTAATTGGGTAAGAAAATAAAAAATAAACACCAAGCCCAGAAAAAAATTTGAGTCAGGCAAGCTTTCCTGGCCTGATCTTTTCAGCATGATATTCCAAAAGGCAGTTAATAATTTAATCATAAACAACTAATTCTATTATAATTCAAAGCATAAGATACCTAATTCATGAGAGAAAAAAAGAAAGCCTTTAAATTTATTGATTCACAAAAGTCATTGGATCAATTGGTTTTTGAATTAGAGCATGAAAAGACCCTTGGTATTGACACTGAATTTGTCAGAACTCGAACTTATTTTCCAAAACTCTGTCTAATACAGATTGCTTCAACTAATACGATGAGTTGCATAGATTGTCTTGCAGACCTTGATATGTCTAAACTATGGTCACTTATCTATTCTCATGATATTGAGAAAATTCTTCATTCTGGATCACAAGACCTAGAAATTTTTTACATGATCAATAAAACCCTACCCAGTAATATGTTTGATACCCAAATAGCTGCGTCGCTTCTTGGTTACCCTACACAAATTGGAATAAAAAATCTTCTCATGGAAGAGTTGAGTATTAGTATCTCTAAATCGGAAACCAGAAGTGATTGGAGCAAAAGGCCATTAGATAAAAAACAAATTATCTATGCCATAGATGATATTGCTTACCTATTAAGACTTGGTGCATCATTAAAGAAAAAATTAAAAGCGAAAAAAAGACTGCATTGGAGCAATGAAGATTGTGAAGGCATGTTGAAATTGAAAACTGGCCTGATGGATCAAAGTAATGTTTGGAAAAAGATTCCAGGAATAAAAAAACTCAAATTACATGAAAGCTATGTCGCTATTAATCTAGCTAATTGGAGAGAAACGACAGCGGCAAAAAAAAATATTCCAAGAAAATGGTTGCTGGAAGACTCAGACCTGATGAAACTTTCAACAATAAATATCAACTCTCTTAAAACCATAGATTTAAATTGGCTTATTGGAAAAAATTTCAATGATCAGGATATAGATACGATTGAGAAGTTAATAAAAAATCCTGAGAAAAATATAACAACACATCACAACAGCAGAAAAAAAGGGCGTAACTATTACGAAAAGAATAATAAATTAATACAGAAGATAACCAAGGAAGTGGTTAAAAAATCTAGTGAGCTGGGCATAGCACAAGAAGTCTTAGCTACAAAAAAAGACGTTATTGGTCTTGTCATTGAAGATGAGAGTCGCCTTACTTCTGGGTGGAGAAAGTCTATATTAGGGGGAAAACTTCAACAATTAATTACTTCAAGTCAGTGACTAATTAACCTGAGATAAAAGCCTGGAATAAACTTCATCAATAGCTCCTTCGCCATCAATAACTTTTAAAATTCCCATCTCACTATAAAATTTAATCATGGGTTCAGTTTGTTCTTTATAGACTTCGATTCGTTTTTTGATTGATTCAATATGATCATCATCCCTTTGAATTAATTCACCTCCAGAATTTGTACAGGCATCTAACTCGTCTTGGCTAGAAAAATAAATGTTTAACGTCCGTCCTGTCAGCGAACAAGTTCTGCGTCCTGAAAGTCGCTTAACTAAAACCTCTGGATCCACATCAATAAGGATAGTGTGCTGCAAAGGGCGGTTAATTGAGTTCAAGAGAATGTTGAGAGATCTTGCTTGATTTATATTTCTAGGATAACCGTCTAAGAGATACCCTTTCTCGTCTTCTATGTCTTCTAAAGAGTTAGCGATAAGATCTAAAACAATTTCGTCTGAAACTAAATCTCCCCTTGCCATGATCTCTTCGACTGTTTTGCCTACTGTTGTGCCTTGCTCAATCGTTTCTCGAAGAAGAACACCTGTTGAGATTTGGGGGCAACCATAATCCCTCATTAAGTTTTCTGCCTGAGTTCCTTTTCCTGAACCTGGAGCACCTAGTAAAATTATTCTCATCACAGTTGCCTAACTTGAATTACGCTTTAATTAATAAAGATTTATGGTATTAAAAACTAGAATCAATAGCTATCATATGTAAATTCAAAATTTTTGGAAGAAATATGACATTAAAAAATGTTTTTTATGCTCAATCTGGGGGAGTAACGGCTGTGATAAATGCTAGTGCAGCTGGTGTAATCCAAACAGCTCGTAAACACCCTAAAAAAATAGGTAAAGTTTTTGCTGGAAGGAACGGGATATTAGGGGCACTTGAAGAAAATCTAATTGACACCAGTTTTGAATCAGACAAACAAATTAACCTCCTAAAATATACCCCGGGTGGTGCTTTTGGTTCTGCCAGATATAAATTGAAGGGTCTTAAAGAAAATAAACGAGAATACGAAAGACTCATAGAGGTTTTTAAGGCTCATAATATTGGTTACTTCTTTTATAACGGGGGTGGTGATTCTATGGACACAGCACATAAAGTGTCTGAAATGGGTACAAAAATGAACTTTCCTATTGCCGCCATCGGAATTCCTAAAACTGTGGACAATGATTTACCTATAACAGATACCTGTCCTGGGTTTGGCTCAGTTGCGAAATATATAGCCGTCTCAACTCAGGAAGCTAGCTTGGATGTATTGTCAATGGCTGAGACATCAACTAAGGTTTTTATTCTCGAGGTAATGGGAAGGCATGCAGGATGGATTGCTGCTGCATCTGGCTTAATAGCAAATAATATAAAAGAACCACCTCATATTATCTTATTTCCTGAGATATCATTTGATAAAAAAGATTTCTTAAAACACGTTGATCGTTCCGTTAAAAATAATGGTTATTGCGTAATTGTAGCCAGTGAAGGAACAAGGTATAAAAATGGAAAATTCCTTGCCGATGCTGGCACTAAAGATTCTTTTGGACATAAACAATTAGGAGGGGTGGCACCTGAGTTAGCAACGATGGTAAAAAATGAACTTGGTTATAAATATCATTACGCTATCGCTGACTATCTTCAAAGATCAGCGAGACACTTGGCTTCGGAAACTGATGTTAAACAAGCCTATGCGGTTGGCAAGGCAGCTGTTGAAATGGCTCTAAAGAATAAAAAATCAATCATGATTACTATCGATAGAATATCTGATAACCCTTATAAATGGAAAACAGGATCAGTGGATATAGCAAAAGTTGCTAACAATGAAAAAATGATGCCTAGAAAATACATTTCATCCAATGGATATAGAATTACTGAAGCATGCAAAAGGTACATGTTGCCCTTGATTAAGGGAGAAAATTATCCGACTTATAAAAAAGGTCTTCCAGAATTCGCTAAATTAAAAAATAAAGTTATATCTAAAAAACTTAAATCAAAGTTTATGGTATGATCCTCAAAATTTTTAACCTTAATATTATTAAAACAAACTTAACTGGTATTAATAGGAGATCAAAATGAATGAAGGTCAAGCATTATGGATTGCATTAAACGCTTCTGCTGTTGCAATTATTTGTGGAATTATATTTTCATTAGGCATTCTCAAACTGCCTGATGGTAATGAAAAAATGAGAGAGATAGCTGGAGCAATCCAAGAAGGAGCCCAAGCCTATCTTAATAGACAATATTTAACTATTGGGCTCGTGGGTATAGTTATTTTCGTTCTTTTAGGCGTTAGTGGAATTGGCTGGCTAAGTGCTTTTGGCTTCCTAATTGGTGCAGTATTATCAGGTCTAGCAGGCTACATTGGTATGAATATATCAGTCAAGGCTAATGTCAGGACTGCCCAAGCTGCCTATGATGGAATGAATGCTGCTTTAGCAGTTGCATTTAGAGGTGGCGCAGTAACTGGTTTATTGGTGGTTGGCCTCGGCTTACTAGGAATTAGCGGATACTACTTCTTGCTTAGGTCTGGACTAGGTATTAGTGTTGATGAGAGTTTACATGCCCTCATTGGTTTGGCTTTTGGTGGTTCACTGATTTCTATATTTGCTCGGTTGGGTGGTGGTATTTTTACAAAAGGTGCTGATGTTGGAGCTGATTTAGTAGGTAAAATTGAAGCTGGAATCCCTGAAGATGACCCAAGAAACCCAGCTGTTATTGCTGATAATGTTGGTGACAATGTTGGTGATTGTGCTGGAATGGCAGCCGATCTTTTTGAAACTTATGCCGTAACAATTATTGCAACCATGTTATTGGGTGGACTTTTATTTGCTTCATCTGATAATGCAAATAATTATATCTTATACCCATTGGTTCTTGGTTCTGTATCAATTGTTGCTTCAGTTATCGGAATGCTTTTTGTTAAAAAGAGTGAAAGTGGAAGCGTCATGGGTGCTCTTTATAAAGGTGTTATTATCTCAGGAATCATTGCTGCAGTTTTATTTATGCCAGTGACAGATATGATGCAAATGGGTATTGAAATGTGGTACGCATCACTGATAGGGCTAGCATTGACTGCTTTTATGGTTGTTGTCACAGAATACTATACTTCAACTGAATACAGCCCTGTACAAAAGATTGCACAAGCTTCAGAAACAGGACATGCAACTAATATTATTGCCGGCCTTGGCATCTCTATGAAAGCCACTGCTCTACCAGTAATTGCGGTTTGTTTGAGTATTTGGGGTTCGTATATGCTCGCTGGTCTATACGGTATCGCCATAGCAGCAACTTCGATGCTTTCTTTAACAGGGATGATTGTGGCTTTAGACGCATTTGGACCAATTACCGATAATGCTGGTGGTATTGCCGAAATGGCAGAATTACCATCTGAGATTAGAGATATTACAGATCCATTGGATGCTGTTGGAAATACAACTAAAGCCGTAACCAAAGGCTATGCAATTGGTTCAGCTGGACTAGCTGCACTTGTTTTATTTGCTGATTTTACAGCTAATCTGGAAGCTGAAGGTAAGTTGGTTAGCTTTAGTTTAGATGATCCTGCAGTCATCATAGGTCTATTCATCGGTGGAATGGTGCCTTATTTATTTGCTGCTATGGCCATGGAAGCTGTCGGAAGAGCAGCTGGCTCAGTAGTTGATGAAGTAAGACGTCAATTTAGAGAAATTCCAGGAATAATGGATGGAAGCGGCAAACCTGATTACTCTAAAACTGTTGATCTTTTAACCAAGTCTGCAATCAAAGAAATGATTCTGCCTTCAATGTTACCCGTAGTTGTTCCTATTGCTCTAGCATTAGCTATGAATGTTATGATGCCTGAAGACGGTGGTATAAGAGCCTTAGGTGGCCTCTTGATTGGAACTATTGTTACAGGACTATTTGTTGCTATCTCGATGACCACTGGTGGTGGGGCTTGGGACAATGCTAAAAAATATATTGAAGATGGACATGTGGGAGGAAAAGGCACTGAAGCACATAATGCTTCAATTACAGGCGACACTGTAGGAGATCCTTATAAAGATACTGCTGGACCTGCAATCAATCCATTGATTAAAATTATAAATATAGTTGCTTTATTGATGATAGGCATCCTCTAAGTTCATCATTAATTCATAATAATTATTGGTGGTGGTTACAATTCGTTACATGATTAGCTTGTTTGGGCATATTGAGAGGGGTATTCTTTGCAAATTCAATCTTAAAGATATTTTAAAGCGAAACGAGGCACAGTGAAAAAATTTATTTATACAATACTACTCTCCGTTATTTTCATTGATTATGGGAATGGAGCTTCTCTTATCGAAGTCTATGAAGAAGCCTTAGTTAATGACCCATTTATTAAAGAAGCCCTAGCCAATAAAGAAGCAGTGATCGAAGTAAAACCTCAGGCTAGAAGTTTTATTCTTCCGCAGCTCACTGGTAGCGCAACCTTTTCAGATAATGATTCTGATGGTAGCAGCACTTTCCAACAAAAAATAATTAACCCTATTTCAGGTGATGCAGTTGTCATCACTAATAACACACAATTCTTACAAGAATCTGAAACTCTTCAATGGGGAATCACCCTTCAACAAACCATCTTCGATTATGGAGCTTGGATGAATGTGAGAAAAGCCAATAAAACCGTTGCTCAAGCAGAAATTGATTACCTCTCAGCCGAACAAGATCTGATCGTTAGGGTTTCGAAGGCTTATTTTAATGTGTTAGCTGCTCAAGACACACTTGAATCAGAACAAGCAGCAAGACAAGCCATAGACAAACAGCTGGATCAAGCCCAGAAAAGATTTGAAGTTGGGCTCATAGCAATCACTGATGTTCAAGAAGCTCAAGCCGCCTATGATCAATCAGTGGCAAATGTAATTACCTCAAAACGAAATCTAGCAACTGCTAAAGAATCGATACGAGCAATTACTGATAGCTATCCAGGACAATTAGAAAAACCTGATAATAATCTCCCTCTGATTATGCCGAATCCACAGAGTGAAATGGATTGGGTCAACACCTCTTTGGAACAGAATCTAAGTTATTTGTCAGCTCAGGTTGGTGTGGAAATAGCTAAAAGTGAAATTAAGATTCAGCGGTCAGGGCATCTACCCACACTAGGTGTGCAGGCTTCTAAAAGAGATACTGATAACGATAGCTTCCGTTCTGACAGTGGAGGCTCATTCAACCCAGCTGATAGTGAAAATATTAATGAGGGTGTCGGGATTCAACTTAACTTGCCTCTCTACAGTGGAGGACAAACAAGCTCAAGAGTAAGGCAAGCTGTTGCCAAGCACAGAGCGGCTAAAGAAAAACTTGAACGAATTGCCAGAGAAACCACAAGGGTTGCGAGAGATTCCTACCTAGGCGTTATATCTGGTATTGCTACAGTTAAAGCTCTCCAACAATCAGTCAAGTCTTCAGCAACTGCATTGCAAGCCACAGAAGCGGGTTATGAAGTAGGCACGAGAACAACTGTTGATGTTTTGGATGCAAGACGACGACTGTATTCATCACAAAAAAACTTAGCCATTAGTAAATACGACTATTTGACAAATATTATCCAACTAAAACAAGCCGCAGGAACTTTAACTAGAAGCGATCTTGAGCAAATTAATAATTGGTTGAAGTAGTCAGTTGCTCTAAGCCTTAATCAAAGGCCTAATCAATTGCATAATATTTTCAATAGCGCCCTTATTGTCTTGCATAACTTCCATGGCACCTGACACCATGGTGTCTATTTTTGTGCTGTCATCAAAAAGCGTAATAATTGTTTCAGCAAGCTCACTAGAATCATTGATAATAACTAAACCACCATTGATCATTAATTGAGATGAAATTTCTTCCACATTATGCAAAATCGGCCCTGTTATTACAGGCTTACCTAAACTTGCAGGCTCTAGTAAGTTATGACCACCAACAGAAAAAAGACTGCCGCCTACAAATGCCATATCAGCAGCAGAATAGAAAAAAGGTAAATCTCCTAATGTGTCTATTAATAGAACACTAATCTTTGGATCTAACCTTTCAAATTCTGACCAGAGGGAAGCTGTGAGTCCAGAATCAATAATTAATTTATGAACTGCTTTGAAACGCTCTGGTTTTCTTGGTGCTATAAGAAGAAGACTCTCAGGATAACGCTTTAAAACTTGTTTATGTGATTCTAAAATTAACTCCTCTTCTCCTGGATGTGTACTGCCTCCAATCCAAACTTGCCTGTCTTTAAAATGCTCTAATTTAAAATGCTTGGCTTCTTGCAAGGTAGATTTAGGCGATGAAAAATCAAACTTAATATTTCCAGTGATAAAAGTCCTCTCCTGCTTTGCACCAAGTTCAAGAAATTTTTTAGCATCACTTTCTGTTTGTGCGCCCACCACAATCCCTTGCGAAATGGTGTCTTTAAAGAGATCAAAAAGAATTTTGTAAAGTTGTAATGAACGATCCGATATACAAGCGCTGGCAAGAACCAGTGGAATATTATTATGGCCACATCGTTGAAAGATGTTTGGCCAGATTTCAGTTTCAACAACAATTGCAATTTGAGGATTAGCCCAACGAAAAAACCTTCTCACAGAACCCTTTAAATCATATGGTAGATACACGTTGATTACTTCTTCGCCAAAAAGGTCATTGATCAATTTTGACCCCGTAGGTGTGGTGCAAGTAAAGAGGATTTGTTTAGATGGGTAGGCTTTAATTAACTCTCTTACTAAAGGTGAGGCAGCCTTAACCTCTCCGAATGAAACAGAGTGCACCCAAATAACTTCCCCCTCAATACCTTTAGAATAGATACCAAATCGTTCCGTAACTCTGTAGAGATAATTTCTATCTTCAAAAGCTCTTACAATGATATGCAACAAAAGGAATGGAGATATCAAATAGGTGAAAAAATCATACAAGATTCTCATTATTTTGATTTTGATCATAGGCACATATTATCTTGATCAAGACTATAAACCAATTAAGGATAACCCAAGTGTTATCTCTTATTTATAGTGGTAAAAAAAATTACTGGGATTTTAGAAAAAAATAAACTTATTCAGAGCGACCGTAATCAACCTTTTTATAATTTACCTTAATTTCTTTGAAGCCTTCGGCAAATTCGTCAACAATTTCGCCTTTGATCCCATTCCTGATTTGATTTAGATCTCTCACCACAAGAGCAAGACGACCCACTTCTTCTAGAGGCATATCAACCCCTTTTCTAATATCACCCTCTGTTTCCCAGATTTTGCCATTAATCTCATACATACGATCTATAAAAGTTTGTACTGTGCCTGAGTCAGGTAATTCTTTTTTATAAGTGTCAAGCTCTTTGCTGACATCTTCATCAGTCCGTTCAGATTTTAGAAGCGTTATTGTATAGCGATCAATAATTTCAGAGGTTGGCATTTTCATAGATTAAAACTATCCACACTGAGAGTAACCACAATTTAAACAAGTTTCACAGCCATCCATTAGTACCATTGCCACAGTATTACAGTGGCCACAGAGTGCTGATCCATAGGGAAAATCTTTGGCAACAAAGGCATCTGTTTGTTTATTCTGGTTTTCAAATTCCTGTCTTTTTTCCTCAATAAGCTTCTTTTGGTGCTCATCTAGAACTTCTTCCGAAATAATTCCTATCGCCTTGAAATGTTGTTCAATGACATATCCTAACTCAGCAATGATAGAAGGCATGAAGCGACCCCCACCTGCAAAATAACCACCCTTTGGATCAAACACTGCTTTAAGCTCTTCAACTAAAAATGCAACATCACCGCCTTTTCTGAAAACTGACGATAAAACACGTGTCAGTGCCACAATCCATTGATAATGGTCCAAGTTCTTGGAGTTAATGAAAATTTCATAGGGTCTATATTTTTCATGTTTAGTGTCTTCATTGAGAACAATGTCATTGATTGTGATGTACATGGCATGATCAGAAACAGGGGGTTTAATTTTATAAGTTGTTCCACGTAACAACTCCGGTCTTTCAAGACGTTCATGCATTCTTACAACTTTAGCTTCCTGATCCTCTTGCTGTAATTGTGGCTGTTCAGCCTTTGCTTCAGTTTCACGCTGCTTTTGAGTGCTAACTTTGTAATTTACAATTTTACTTTCTATTTTGATTTTACTCATACCTTCAAGCCTAATTAGAATTTGCCGTAGTAGCCTTCTTTAAGGGCGTCAAACAGATTAGCTGCTGTGTGTGTTTCACCGTCATATTCAATCTCTTCATTGCCAGCAACCTCCACTTCTTGACCGTCTTCAAGGATAAAGGTGTACATTGTTTGCTCTAAATCTTTTTCTTTTACTAAAACACCCTGAAAAGCCTCTGGATTGAAGCGGAATGTGGTGCAACCTTTTAATCCTTTCTCATGAGCGTACAGATAAATGTCTTTAAATTCCTCAAAAGGAAAATCAGTGGGTATATTGGCTGTTTTAGATATTGAAGAATCAATCCATTTTTGTGATGCGCTCTGAACATCAACATGCTGCTTAGGTGTTACATCTTCAGCAGTAATAAAATAGTCTGGCAATGCATTCTCTTCGCCAGCTGCAGCATTGATATCGGCTTTTGAATTTATTTTGTCAATGAATGAAAGTAATTCAAACGAATAGACATCAATCTTTTCTTTGGTTTTCTTCTTTTCTCTAATGACATTTCTAAAATAATGATGAGCAAAACTAGGTTCAATACCATTACTCACATTGTTGCCTATAGACAGTGAGATTGTCCCTGTTGGTGCAATAGAAGAATGGTGTGTAAATCGTGCACCTTGTTCAGCAAGCTGCCGGACTAACTCGGGATCTTCTTCAGCAATTTGCTGCATGTAGTGACTATATTTTGCATGCAAAATACTGCCTTTAACATTATCACCAACTTTAAACCCATCATCCAACATCTCAGGACGTTTTCTTAGCATTTCATTTGTCACCTTAAACTCTTCTTCAAGAATTGGGGCAACACCTTTTTCCTTTGAAAGCTCTAAAGCGGCACGCCAACCTGTGAGAGCTAACTCTTTGCTAACCTTCTCAGTGAATTCCAATGACTCATCTGATCCGTATTTCATTCTAAGCATCGTCATTGCTGAACCCAATCCCAAGAAACCCATCCCATGACGCCTCTTCCTCATAATTTCATGGCGTTGTTTCTGAATCGGTAGACCGTTTATTTCAACAACATTATCCAGCATTCTAGTAAAAATATTGACAACTTCATTAAAGGTTTCCCAGTCGAAATGAGCTTCATCTGTAAACGGGTTTTGTACAAAACGGGTTAAATTAACTGATCCAAGCAAACATGAACCGTATTCGGGCAAGGGTTGCTCTCCACAGGGGTTGGTTGCCCTGATATTTTCTTCAAACCAATTGTTGTTCATTTGATTGACCTTATCAATCAAAATAAATCCTGGTTCTGCATAGTCATATGTGGATGCCATAATTAAATCCCATAATTTTCTGGCTTGAATAACCTTATAAACTTTGCAAGCAACTTGACCTAGATCATTGGTTAGATATCCGTCATTTTTCACCCAATCTTTCCAGATAATTTTATTGGGGTCATCAAGGTCAATGTCTTTAGATTCAGGTAAACTAGGATCAAGAGGGAACACTAAATGCCATTCAGTATCATCTCTAACTGCTTTTATAAATTCCTCTGTAATCAATAAAGATAAATTGAATTGTCGAAGTCTGCCGTCTTCTCTCTTAACCTTAATAAATTCTTCAACATCAGGATGACTAATATCAAAAGTGCCCATTTGAGCCCCTCTTCTCCCGCCTGCTGAAGAGACGGTGAAACAGGTTTTATCATAAATATCCATAAAGGATAAAGGGCCTGATGTGAAAGCGCCAGCACCGGTTACATAAGCTCCCTGAGGCCTTAAAGTTGAGAACTCATAACCAATCCCACAACCCGCCTTCAATGTAAGTCCTGCTTCAGTTACTTTATCAAGTATCCCAACCATAGAATCTTGAATAGCTCCAGACACTGTACAATTTATGGTGGAAGTTGCAGGTTTATATTCAGCAGCTCCTGCATTAGACAGGATTCGTCCTGCTGGAATAGCACCAGATCTTAATGCCCAAAGAAACTTTTCATTCCATTCATCTTCTTTTTCTGGTTTTTCAACTTCAGCTAAGGCTGAAGCGACTCTTTTGAAGGTAGCATCAATATCATTATCAATTGAGTGTCCTGAAAAATCTTTTAAACGATATTTTTTGTCCCAAATATCAACTGATGCAGGTTGATGATCAATATCAAATGTTTTTAATTCTTTAGCTGAAAATACTGACGACACTTACTTCTTTTCCCCATATTCCTCTACTTAAACGCGATTCAAACCATCTAATTTCATAAATTGTCGCAGTTTCAAGACACAAGATATTGTGTTTAGATGAATATAGATTATTGCCGATTTTAAGATTATGTCAAGGATTTTATAAAAACCACTCATTTTGACATATATACATATATATCAATACTTTATATCATATTTTGTATGGTTTTATGATTATTTTTTTTGAAAATATTTGTTAGTTTTTGAGGTTTCTTGACACACAAGATGTTGTGTTCAGGATATCCACTAAAGATTCAGGTTTTATTCACATTTTATTAACATTTAATGGAGATCTCTTTATAACGTCTTCAGAATCTAAAAAAGAATTAATTATGAATATGCTTATTTGGATTACAGAACCGTAAGATTTTAAGGTATTATTGCTCAAAATTTTTCCACACTATTATAGGTCTATAAATAAATGTTAAATAAAAAGAGAATCTTAGTTTTTATTAGCTTGTTTTTTGTATTAACTACAGCAACAGGCTTATTATTTGCAAAAACGCAAGATATTCAAGAAAACACAGCCCAAGAAAGATCCCAATTAGCAGAGTTATTTTCATTAGCTGATTTAGTTGATAAATCTTCCCCTGCAGTTGTTAGAATTGCGATTAAAGGCAAAGTCAAATCTCAGCCAAATCCATTTTTTGATGATCCATTTTTTGGACGCTTTTTTGGACAACCAGAAATGCCTAGGGAAAGAGAATTTGGTGGTGGTGGTTCTGGGGTAATTGTTGATGGAGAAAAAGGTTACATAATTACCAATCATCATGTTATTGCGAGAGCTGACGAAATAAAAATCTTTACCAAAGACGGGGATGAGTATCTGGCTGAAGTCGTCGGCTCAGATCAAGGCACAGATATTGCTGTGTTAAAAATAGAACCTTCAGAAAATCTTCTTCCTATTAGCTTAGGTGATTCTAGTTTACTGAGAGTTGGAGATTTCGCACTTGCGATTGGAGCACCTTTTGGCTTAAGTCAAACAGTCACCTCAGGCATTATCAGTGCCTTAGGAAGACCGCAAATGACTTCAGATGGTTTTGGTGAAATGATTCAAACTGATGCAGCTATTAATCCAGGTAACTCTGGTGGTGCGCTGGTAGACATCGATGGAAACCTTGTTGGCATTCCTAGTTCAATTTTTACCCGAGGTGGCGGAAACATAGGCATTGGATTTGCTATTCCTGTCAATACAGTTAAAAACATTATGCAACAAATCATTGAATTTGGCTCTGTTAGACGAGGGCTACTGGGAGTTATTATTAGTGATGTAAATCAAGAAATTGCTGAACAGTTAGGACTAGATATTTCTAAAGGAGCTCTGATTCAAGAGGTCTCACCTGATTCTGCTGCAGAAGATGCAGGTCTTGAAGCAGGAGATGTTATTGTCGGTGTTAACGAAGCAAAAATAGACAACGCTAGTGAGCTTAGAAATGCCATTGGTTTAAAGCGAAGCGGTGAAAGAATCAAAATCACTGTGGTTAGGGACAATAGAGAAATAACAAAATCTGCAAAATTAGGAGAACTAGTTGCTCTAGAAACAATGAAAGCTGACGAGTTAAACACTCTCTTAGCTGGTGCAGAATTATCTGACTATACCCCTGACGGTTACAGCAAATCGAAAGGTGTGGTAATACTCTCTGTGGAACCCAATAGTAATGCGGATAGAGCTAGACTAAAGCAAGGTGATATTATTTGGGCGGTTGGAAACAAGGAGATTTCTAATTTAGATGAATTTCAATCCTTGACAAAGGATAAAGATATTCTGATTCTAAGGGTTAAGCGAAACGGTCGTCAATTGATTATACAAATGAGAAAATAACGACCTAATTGAATAACTACAATGCAAATTTATCTAGTCGGAGGAGCCATCAGAGACCGATTACTCGGTCTTCCAACACCCTATGAACAAGACTGGGTGGTGGTTAATGGAACTGCAGATGAACTTATTAACAAAGGTTATATAAAAGTAGGAAAATCTTTCCCTGTGTTTATTAATCCTGAATCGGGAGAAGAATACGCACTAGCAAGAACTGAAAGAAAAACGGGTGAAGGCTACCATGGCTTTGAATTTGATGCTGGACCAGATGTCACTCTAGAGGAAGATCTTAGTCGTAGAGATTTAACAATCAATGCTATAGCAGAAAATCAAGATGGGAGCCTTGTTGACCCTTTTAATGGCCAAAAAGATATAGAAAATAAGACACTAAGGCATGTCTCAGATGCCTTTAAAGAAGACCCCTTGAGAGTGTTGAGAATCGCAAGATTTAAAGCAAAACTGAGCCCACTTGATTTTGTTATAGCTGCAGAGACTAAAACACTAATAAATGAAATTGTCGATCGCGGGGAACTATCCTCTTTAGTGCCTGAAAGAACTTGGTTGGAAACTGAGAAAGTACTTAAAGGTGTTGGTTTTAATGAATATTTTAAAACCTTGATAGAGTTTAAAGCATTAGATGACACTTACCCTGATCTTGCAGATTTAGATGTTGATTTTTTCTCTCACCCTATTATTCAAAAAGCTGCTTATGAAGATCATTCAAAACAATTTAGATTTGCCTCAATCTTTTACGCTTTAATCAAGAAAGGAAAGACAAATATCAAAGATAAGCTAGAGTCGATGCAACATAATATGCGGTTTTCTAATGCATACAAAGACATACCTATCTTACTGATCAACTCATTTGACCTAATTCAGAGTGATCTCTCTGATTATTCTGCAGAGCATCTATTAACCATTCTTGAAAAACTTGATGCTATAAGACGGCCTAAAAATCTAGAGGAAATACTAAATCTTTTACTGCTTGATGCCGATGATCATTTTATGCAGAAAAAAAATCTTCTCCAACTGTCTTTAAACCTAGTGAAGAATATTAAAATAAACAATCTCAAAGAATCTGGATTAGAAGGAAGTGAGATTGCTAATAAATTAAGAGAGATCAGATTAATAGCTATTACAAAAGAGATAGAAAACTCCAATATCTAATTATCAATTATAATTAAAGCATCCTTGATTCATAAGTGATGTAAGGAGTTCATAATTGAAATTAACTCCTGATTCACCGGTGTGTTT
>JAPYQN010000017.1 GCA_029941465.1 Gammaproteobacteria bacterium | reverse complement strand
AACCGATAGCATCAGCGTTTAATGATTTGGTTTTTTATTCGATTCCAATCGGGGAGTCACAACTTCCTTTGATTGTGGTTTGGCTTATTGCAGGCGCTTTGTATTTTACGTTTTATTTACGACTTATTAACATCCGCGGTTTTACACACGCGATTCGAATTGTTCTCGGAAAAGAAGATAAGACAAATACGGCACTTGGGGAGGTCTCTCATTTTCAAGCACTAACAACTGCTGTGTCCGGCACTGTAGGTGTTGGCAACATCACACATGTTGCCGTTGCCATATCCATTGGTGGCCCGGGAGCTACTTTTTGGCTCATTGTGGCTGGTTTTCTGGGCATGGCATCTAAATTTGTTGAGTGTACTTTGGGGGTTAAGTATCGCCAAGTCAATGCAGACGGGTCTGTCTCAGGTGGGCCTATGTATTATATGGACAAAGGTCTTGCTGAGAAAAATATGCCACGTTTGGGCAAGATAATGGCCTGGTATTATGCCATTTGTATTGTTGTTGGTTGTCTTGGAGTGGGGTGCATGTTCCAAGCCAACCAAGCGTATGTTCAATTTGTAAATGTTACTGGAGGTACCGAGGGTTTTTTCGCCAGTCGCGGATGGTTGTTTGGTTCAATCTTGGCTTTGCTAACTGGGCTTGTCATCATTGGAGGGATTAAAAGTATTGCTAGAGTTACATCAAAACTTGTCCCTTTTATGGCACTCCTGTACGTCGGTACTGCACTAGTAGTAATTGGGGCTAATTTTTCTGCCATTCCTGCCGCTATCTATTCAATCATCACCAACGCTTTCAGTCCTGAGGGGGTCACTGGTGGCATGATCGCTGTCCTTATTTTGGGGTTTCGTCGTGCGGCCTTCTCCAATGAAGCGGGGATAGGGTCTTCATCAATCGCTCATGCAACGGTTAAAACCGATGAGCCCTTGACTCAAGGATTTGTGGCAATGTTGGAACCATTTATCGACACTGTTTGTATTTGCACAATTACTGCACTAGTTATTATTCTCACTGTCTACGATCCTGCGATGCTGAATGAGGGAACGATCCGTGGTGTTGAACTGACATCAAGCGCATTTGCCAGTGTTATCCCTTGGTTTCCAAGTGTTCTTGCTGTTGTGGTGATGTTGTTTGCATACTCGACTATGATCTCTTGGTCTTATTATGGATTGGAGGGCTTTGTTTATATGTTTGGAAAAAAACGCCGAACAAAAATAATTTTCAATACAGTATTTTGTTTGTTTGTGGTTTTAGGTTGTACTGTGCAGCTTGATGCTGTTCTGGATTTTTCAGATGCTATGATCTTTGCGATGGCGCTTGCCAACATGTTGGCGTTGTATTTGCTCGGACCAAATGTGAAACGGGAATTGGATGCTTACTGGGCCAAGTTAAAAACAAGATCGTCTGGTTAATTGATAGAATAAAGCTAAACAATAAATAATTTATAATCATATAATCTTTGTTTTTTATGCATAAGCAAGTTACATCTCAATTATTGATGGTTAGGCCAGCTAATTTCTCAAGCAATATAGAAACTTTAGAGACCAATAAATTTCAAACTGGACTAAATGTAAACGATTCTCAAGAATCGATCCAATCTCTTGCTATTGAGGAATTTGATAATATGGTCAACCTTTTGAGAGATCACCAAATCACTATTTTTGATGTAGATGACATTAAAGAACTAAATAATACTGACGCTTTATTCCCTAATAACTGGGTAACCTTTCATCAGGACAATTCTGTTGTTATTTACCCAATGATGGCTAAGTCAAGAAGAAAAGAAAAAAGAAATGACATTCTAAAATACATAGAAGAATTTGAATCTTTTAGGATAGAGAAGGTTATTGACCTTAGTTATCTTGAAAAAGATGGTTTTTTTCTTGAAGGCACTGGCAGCATGGTACTGGATCGAATTAACAAAATTGTTTTTGCTTGCAAATCTTCCAGAACATCAATCAATGCCTTAGAAGTATTTTGTAAAAAATTAAATTACTCTTCAGTAGTTTTTGAAGCATTAAATGATGATCTTCCAATTTATCATACTAATGTCATGATGAGCTTGGGTCAGGAAACAGCCTTTATTTGTAGTGAGTCAATTAAAGATCAAAAAGATATCAAACATATACACAAACTTTTTAGAATCTCAGAAAGAGAAATTATTGAGCTATCAATGGCTCAGATGAATCAATTTGCAGGAAATGTTTTGGAAGTTGAGAATACAAAAGGTCAATCACATTTAATTATGTCTGAAAAGGCATATCAATCTTTAGAAGCTCCTCAAATTCAATCGATCAGTAAGTCATCGAAGATTATCCCTATACCTTTGGATACAATTGAGAAGTATGGTGGCGGAAGTGCTAGGTGTATGATTGCTGAAATTTTTTTACAAAAATCTTAATTATGTTCTGTAATCTATGAGTGATTCAATAAAGGGTTCATTAAGTGTTCTTCTAGGGGCTTTTTTAATTAGCTTTTCACCTGTATTTGTTGGTTTAGTTACATTAGAACCCTCAGTTAGTGCTTTTTATAGGGTTTTATTTGGATCCATAGTCCTTATTTTTATTTTAATTTTTAAAAGGAAAATAAGAATAAATATAAAAAAAGTTTCTAAGTTTCTTTTCTTAGCTGGTGTTTTCTTTTCTATAAATTTATGGTTTTTTCATAGATCAGTTGAATTTGTAGGGCCTGGGCTAGCTACTCTTTTATCTAATCTCCAAGTTTTGATTGTTCCTTTTATTGCCTATTTCTTCTTTGGTGACCTACCTAAAAAAGGGCAAAAATTTTCTTTGATTCTTAGTTTTTCTGGACTGTTTTTGTGTTTAGATAATAATTTACGAATATTTGGATCAGATTACCAAATTGGAGTATTACTAGGGATCTTAGGTGCTTTTGCTTATAGCTGTTATCTAATCTCTTTAAAGAGAGCTAATCTTTATAGAAATGAGCAAACAGATCCTTTTTATAATTTAATGATAGTGTCTTTGATTGCATCATTTATATTGTTTATTGTTGTTTTTATTGAAGGTAATAGCTTTGCCTTTGATAACAGTAAAAATTTATGGTTAATGGTGGCTTATGGAACTGTTTCGCATGTTCTTGGTTGGTATTTCATAATTTCAGGACTTCAGAGAATATCAACGGTGTCGGTTGGGATTATTTTAATTTCTCAACCAGTTTTTTCTTTTTTATGGGATGTTTTGTTATTTAATAGAATAATTACTCAAATGGAAATATTTGGCATTATGATTGTTTTTTTAGCTATGATTATTTGTATTAAATCAGAGGGACAGATAGTGAATAAATCAGGAATAAATTAGATCAAAAAATGTTACTACTTGGAATAATAATTTTGTTTGGTTATGTGGTTGGCTCAATTAATGCAGGGCTAATCCTAAGTTACCTACAAGGTCTTGATATAAGAACTAAGGGTAGCGGTAATGCTGGTGCTACTAATGTTTTGAGGGTTATAGGGATAAAATCAGGCATTACGGTCTTTATTATTGATTGTCTTAAAGGGATGCTTGCAATCTATGGAACTGCAATATTATTAAGTAACTCTGATCAGAACCTTATATTTAGCAAAGAAATCTATTTTTATACTGCGAGTTTAGCATCTGTTATTGGGCATTCTTACCCTGTTTGGTTTAGTTTTAGGGGGGGTAAAGGAGCAGCTACAGGGCTAGGTAATATTTTATACATATTTCCAAGTCTTACGATTGGTCCTTTATTGGTATTTATAGCCACACTTGTATTAACAAAATATGTTGGGTTATCAACAATTCTTGCCTTCTTTTCACTTTCACTTTTTGCTTATTTTTATATAGGTATTGAGGATATTAAGTTCTTAACCTATTTGTTCTTACTATTTTTATTCATAGTCTATGCTCACAGGGATAATATTGCATCGATGCTTAATAAATCAGAGCATAAGATATCTTTTTAATATGATTCAAGAAAAGATCTTAGTATCACTAATACGTTTCTTAAATGAAGGTTCTAAGGACAGAAGGGCTATAGAATATTTTCTAGGTAGAGGTAAAAATATAGATCATTATTTAGATGAACTTAATTTATTGGGGATTTATCCTCAAATAGAAAATGATATTTATTCTATTGAAAAAATAGAGTTGTTAGATAAATCATTAATTTCAGAAATTTTAAGCCCTCTTGAGAATAGTTTTCAAATTCAATTGATGATTGAGGATATTATTGAAACCACAAGTAAAGCATTTTCTCCCTCAGAAATTTTCAATAACAGAGTAAAAATTTGTTTAGCTGAATTCCAGACACAAGGGAGAGGAAGAGGAAAACGAGAATGGTTGTCTCCGTTTTCATCAGGAATTTGTTGTTCTGTGTACACTCAACTTCATCTTAAATCAGCTCCACTTGGTCTGAGTGTGTTCATGGGTGTTCAGTTGGTCAATCTTCTTGAAAGCATTGGTTTTATTGGGCTTCAATTGAAATGGCCAAATGATATCTTTTTCAATGAACAAAAGTTAGGTGGTATTTTGATAGAGTTATCACAAAATAAAAATAATGATTTAATTGTAAATTTTGGCTTTGGAATTAATTATGCTTTGCCAAATGAGTTTAGAAGCCTAAATGCAACTAACAACAAACCAATAGATTTAAAAAGTGTTAAGAATGAAAATCTTTTATCTAGAAATGAAATTACTGGCTATATACTCAAAGCAATCATCGTTAGCATTCATGAATTTACTCCTGATTCTGTAAAAGAAATAAGAGATCATTGGAATGAACTTGACTATTTTCATGATCAAAATATCAGTGTTGAGAGCGATAATGAGATTATTCATGGTTATAACAGAGGTATAGATATTGATGGATCATTGCTTATAGAACAAGGATCAAATTTAAGGAAGATTATTTCAGGCCATATAGTTCACTAGAATAACTTTCAATCAGCTTCAAAATGATTATAATCACGAAAAATTAGGTGAGATTGATAGGTTATTGTTTTTGCCGGAATAGCTCAATTGGCAGAGCAACTGATTTGTAATCAGTAGGTTGGGGGTTCAATTCCCTCTTCCGGCACCACCTTATAAAAAAAATAATTAATAATATTGTTGACACCTATAATTCTTAGAATGAAAATAGTGGGTTATGTCCGCGGAGGGGTACCCAAGCGGTCAACGGGGGCAGACTGTAAATCTGCTGGCTTAGCCTTCGTAGGTTCGAATCCTACCCCCTCCACCATATATAACATAGGGTTATGAAGGTGGATAAAGGCTAAGTGGAATGGAGAAAATTGAGTGATGATGATTAATTTTATTAAAAAATTGTCGGGTATGATCGCATCTTTCTTGCGCGGGCGTAGTTCAATGGTAGAACCTCAGCCTTCCAAGCTGATGATGTGGGTTCGATCCCCATCGCCCGCTCCAAGTTATTTTGGGCGTGTGTTTGCCCACATAGCTCAGCAGGTAGAGCACTTCCATGGTAAGGAAGAGGTCACCGGTTCAATTCCGGTTGTGGGCTCAGAGAGTTTTATTGTAATTAATTAAAATTTAGTTTAATCAGGAGTGAATAATTATGGCTAAAGAAAAATTTGAACGTACTAAACCGCATATTAATGTAGGCACCATTGGACATGTTGACCATGGTAAAACTACCTTAACAGCAGCGCTTACAAAATGTATGGCTGCAAAGTTCGGTGGTGATGCTTCTGCTTTTGAGGAGATTGATAATGCTCCTGAAGAAAAAGAAAGAGGAATTACTATTGCTACAGCTCATGTTGAGTATGAGAGTGAGGGGAGACATTATGCCCATGTTGACTGTCCAGGTCATGCAGACTATGTAAAAAATATGATTACTGGTGCTGCACAAATGGACGGAGCAATCCTAGTTGTCTCGGCAGCAGATGGTCCTATGCCTCAAACAAGAGAGCATATACTCTTAGCAAGAAACGTTGGTGTACCTAATATTATAGTTTTTCTTAATAAGGCAGACCAAGTTGATGATGCTGAACTTGTTGAACTTGTTGAGATGGAAGTCAGAGAGCTGCTCTCTGAATACGACTTTGATGGTGATAATATTCCTATTATCTCAGGAAGTGCTTTGAAAGCACTTGAAGGTGATACAAGTGAAGTAGGAACAGAAGCTGTAGAAAAACTAGTTGCGACAATGGATGAATATTTCCCTGAACCAGAAAGAGAGATTGACGGTGATTTCTTAATGCCTATTGAGGATGTTTTCTCAATTTCAGGACGAGGCACAGTGGTAACGGGTAGAGTTGAAAGAGGAGTTGTTAAGGTCAATGATGAAATTGAAATTGTTGGCATTAAGGATACTCAAACAACCATCTGTACAGGCGTGGAAATGTTTAGAAAGCTTTTAGATCAGGGTCAAGCTGGTGATAATGTTGGTGTACTTCTAAGAGGCACTAAACGAGAAGAAGTTGAGCGTGGCCAAGTTCTTGCAAAACCAAAGAGTATCAATCCTC
The DNA here is from genome assembly GCA_029941465.1 of Gammaproteobacteria bacterium. Lineage (GTDB taxonomy): Bacteria > Pseudomonadota > Gammaproteobacteria > Steroidobacterales > UBA11654 > CACPJA01. The sequence goes on along the minus strand of JAPYQN010000017.1, from coordinate 21,521 downwards.
ATACAAAGTTTGAAGCTAATGTCTATGCCTTAACAAAAGAAGAAGGCGGTAGACATAAGCCATTCTTTAATGGATATAGGCCACAGTTTTACTTCAGGACAACTGATGTGACTGGTGCTGTGACACTTGCAGAAGGATCTGAAATGGTTATGCCAGGTGATGACACACACATAACAGTTGAATTGATAGCGCCTATTGCTATGGAAGAAGCTGTAAGATTTTCAATACGAGAGGGTGGCAGAACTGTTGGATCTGGAGTTGTAACAAAAATTATAGAGTAAGGTAACTTTTAGGCCAGTAGCTCAATTGGTAGAGCGGCGGTCTCCAAAACCGCAGGTTGGGGGTTCAAGTCCCTCCTGGCCTGCCACTAGATAGAATAATATATGAGTGAAAGTAATAGAGAAAGCAGTACGGTTGCAGACACATTAAAATTGATGGCATCAGTTTCAATACTGTTTGCTTCTATTGTCTCATTCTATTACTTTTCAGAAATATCTGTTTTGATCAGAGCCTTGGTGATCATTTTCTCTTTAGTAATGTCGTTGTTAATATTCTTTAGGACACAGAGAGGATTAATCCTTTGGGAATTCTTTCAAAGTTCAAGGGTAGAAATGAGAAAAGTTGTTTGGCCAACTAAACAAGAAACTATTCAAACAACACTAACAGTTTTTATCTTTGTTTTGATTTTAGGGATCTTTTTTTGGCTTCTTGATTTCGTGCTGCTCTATATAACAACGTCAATAACATCATAAGGTAACATTTTTATGGAACATCAATGGTATGTACTTCAGGTCTTTTCTAACTATGAAAGTAAAGTTATGAGAATGCTGGAAGAGAGAATCAAGATCGTTGGTTTAGAAAAGGCAATTATTGATATTGTCGTTCCTATGGAGGAGGTTGTAGAACTCAAGGGTGGTGAGAAGAAAACCACCGAAAGAAAATTTTTCCCAGGGTATGTATTAATAAAAATGATCATGAATGATGATACGTGGCATTTTATTAAATCTATTCCTAATGTGATGGGATTTATAGGCGGAACAAGTGACAAACCAAGCCCTATTTCTGAGAATGAAGCTATGAATATTTTACATAGAGTTGAAGATTCTATTGATATGCCGAGACATAAGATTACCTATCAACCTGGTGAAGTTGTAAGAGTTATTGATGGACCTTTTAATGATTTTAATGGGGTTGTAGAAAATGTTAATTATGAAAAAAATAAACTTAGTGTTGCTGTTCAAATATTGGGTAGGCCAACACCAGTTGATTTAAATTTTAGTCAAGTTGAAAAATCTTAAAGTAGAAAAATGGCAAAGAAAACAAAGAAAGCAAAAAAGGTAGTAAACCTAGTTAAGCTACAAATACCAGCAGGGCAGGCTAATCCCAGCCCACCGGTAGGGCCAGCTTTAGGTCAAGCTGGTTTGAATATTATGGAATTCTGTAATGCCTTTAACTCTCAAACAGCAAATTCAGAATCCGGTGTTCTAATTCCTGTTGTGATCTCAGTTTACAGTGATAAATCATATACATTTGTAACCAAATCTCCACCAGCCTCAACATTATTAAAAAAAGCTGCTGGTGTTAATAAGGGTAGTGGTACCCCCAATACTGAAAAAGTTGGAAAAGTCACAAAAAAACAAATTGAAGAAATTATAGAAATCAAAAATAAAGATCTTAACGCGATTGATAGTGAGGCTGCATTCAAGATCATTGCAGGCACTGCTCGAAGCATGGGTCTGGATGTTGAATAAAAGAAGAAAAGAAATATTATGACAAAAATTTCAAAAAGACATCATGAGAATAAAGGTTTAGTTGATCCTGAAAACAGGTATGAATTGCAAGAAGCTATTTCAATTTTAAAGAACTCAGTTAATGTCAAATTTAATGAAAGTGTTGATGTTGCAATCAACTTAGGAGTTGATTCTAAGCAAAGTGATCAGAATGTTAGAGGCTCTGCATTATTACCCAATGGCACAGGTAAAACTTTGAGAGTCATTGTGTTTGCTGAAGGAGCTGAAGCTGATATAGCTAAAGAGGCAGGAGCAGACGAAGTTGGCATGGATGACTTAGCTGAAAAAATAAAGTCAGGTTTTCTAGATTTTGACCTGGTAATTGCTACACCATCAAGTATGAAGATAGTTGGACAATTAGGACAAGTTTTAGGGCCTAAAGGTTTGATGCCTAACCCTAAAGATGGAACAGTAACAAAGAATATTAAGGATGCTGTTCTTAATGCAAAAAAAGGGCAAGCGATGTTTAGGAACGATAAGTCTGGGATCATTCATTGTTCAATAGGTAAATTAAGTTTTGATGACAAAGCAATTAAAGAAAATTTTTCATCCCTCTTAGAGCAAGTTAACAAAAGGAAGCCACCATCTGCAAAAGGGGTTTTTATTAAAGCAGTTACTCTTAGTTCAACGATGGGTCCTGGAATAAAGCTAAAAGAGTCTTGATATTAACTACAGATTTAAAAAGGTAAAATATGCCACTTAATATAGAAGAAAAAAAACAAGTTGTTAAAGAGCTAAATAGTGAAGCTACAAACTCTGTTGCTGGAGCTATTGCAGAATATAATGGTCTTAATGTTAAAGACATAACTCTTTTGCGCACTAAAGCTAGAGAATCAGGTGTTTACCTGAAAGTAGTCAAAAATTCTTTATCAAAAAGAGCATTCAATGACACTAGTTTTGAATGTCTCATCGATGATTTAAATGGACCAATCATTATTGCTTTATCTAAAGAGGATTTAGCTTCACCAGCAAGATTGTTTAAAGATTTTGGAAAAGATTATGATCAGCTTAAAACCATTGGATTAGCTATCAATGGGGCGTCTTTCCCTGTATCAGATTTGGATAGAATTGCAGAATTACCTACTAAGGATGAAGCGTATTCCACGCTGCTTGGTTTGATGAAAGCCCCAATAGAAAAAGCAGTGAGATTATTGAACGAGTTACCTACAAAGTTTGTCAGATTGTCAAATGCTGTGAAAGATAAACAAGAAGAGGTTTCTTAAACTTAATTAATTGTATAAACTTCCCAATCTTTTTTTGGGTTGGAATAGGAGATAAAAATGGCAAAAGCTACTGTATCAAGTAAGGAAGAGGTTTTAGAAGCAATTTCGCAGATGTCTGTGATGGATCTAGTGGAATTAATTTCTGAAATGGAAGAGAAATTCGGCGTAACTGCCGCCGCACCAGTGGCTGTTGCAGTTGCACCAGTAGCAGGGGATTCAGGCGATGATGCTTCAGGGGAAGAGCAGACTGAATTCGAGGTTATTCTTCAAGGCATGGGCGATAATAAAATTGCAGTGATTAAAGCCGTTAGATCAATAACAGGTTTAGGTCTAAAAGATGCAAAAGATCTAGTAGAAGCTGCACCAAAGTCACTAAAAGAGTCAGTATCAAAAGATGAAGCAGACGAAATGAAGAAACAGCTTGAAGAAGCTGGAGCTTCAGTTGAACTTAAATAGTTTGATTTTGTTTCAAGACTTGATGCTAGGAATATAAGTAATATAACTGCTCGATCTTCTAGGAGATCGTGCTGCGTTTATAGGTTTTCAATATATGACATTCTCATTCACTGAAAAGAAAAGAATTAGAAAAGATTTTGGCAAGCAAAAGCCTGCTTTAGATGTACCAAATTTATTAACTCTACAAATAGAGTCATACAATAAATTCCTTCAAAGTGACATAGACCCTAATAAAAGGAAAAATATAGGCTTACAGGCTGCATTTAATAATCTGTTCCCGGTTGAAAGTTTTTCTAAAAATGCAAGGTTGGAATTTATAAGTTACAGACTGGAAGAGCCAGGGTTTAATGTAAGGGAGTGTCAATTAAGAGGATTGTCTTATGCAGCACCTCTAAGAGTAAAAACTAAGCTCATTACCTACGATAAGACTTCAGATAAAGAGACTGTTAAGGAAGTACTGGATTTAAAGCAAACCGGCGATACTACCGATGTGTATTTTGGCGAGATACCATTAATGACTGAGCATGGAACGTTTGTAATTAATGGAACAGATAGAGTAATAGTTTCTCAGCTTCATAGGTCTCCAGGGGTGTTTTTTGATCATGACAAAGGTGTCCATACTTCTGGGAAGCTTTTATTTTCAGCAAGAGTTATTCCTTATAGAGGTTCTTGGTTAGATTTTGAATTTGATGCTAAAGATAATATTTTTGCCAGAATTGACAGAAGAAGAAAAATTCCAGCAACAATTTTACTCCATGCTTTAGGGCTTACTGATAAAGAAATTATTGATATCTTTTTTGAAAAAGATAAATACCTACTATCAAAAAAAGAAATAAAGATTCAAATAAATTTAGATCATTTAAAAGGAAGTGTTGCTGATTTCGATATCAATATTGGTAAAAAAACTATAGTTGGTAAAGGTAAGCGAGTTAATGCGCTCCATATTAAGAAAATAAAGGACACTAAGAATAAGTACTTAAAACTATCATTTGAAGATCTAGAAGAGAAAATATTAGCCGATGATTTAATTGATAAAGAAACAGGTGAGTTATTGGCATCTACTAACGATAAATTAGATAAAGAACTTCTAGAAATGATTATAGAGAAAGGTATCAAAGAGGTTGAAACTATTTACATTAATGATGTTGACCAAGGGCCTTATATTTCAAACTCTCTTCGAATAGATCCGTCTTCCACAGCCGAAGAAGCACTTATTGAGATTTATAGAATGATGAGACCTGGTGAACCTCCAACTAAAGATGCATCTGAAAATTTATTTACTAATCTTTTCTTTAATCCTGAACGATATGATCTTTCTGAGGTTGGAAGAATGAAGTTTAATAGGAGAATCGGTACTGATTCTGAGAAAGGAATATCAATTCTAACAAAAGAAGATATTCTCAATGTTTTAAAGACATTGATTAACATAAGAAATGGTTCTGATGTTGTTGACGACATAGATCACTTAGGTAACAGAAGAATAAGAACAGTAGGTGAAATGGTTGAAAACTCTTTTAGAGTAGGCCTTATAAGAGTAGAGAGAGCTGTTAAGGATAGATTATCACTAGCAGAAACTGAAGAGTTAATGCCAAGGGATTTAATAAATTCAAAACCAGTATCTGCAGCTATAAAAGAGTTTTTTGGATCCAGTCAACTGTCTCAGTTTATGGATCAAAATAATCCTCTATCTGAAATTGCACATAAAAGAAGAATTTCTGCACTTGGCCCAGGTGGTTTGACCAGAGAAAGAGCTGGATTTGAAGTTCGAGACGTCCACCCTACTCATTACGGAAGGGTTTGCCCTATTGAAACACCAGAAGGACCTAATATTGGTTTAATTAATTCTATGGCAATTTATTCACGAGTAAATGATTATGGCTTTCTTGAAACACCCTATAGAGAAGTGGTCAATGAAAAGGCTACAAATAAAATCAAGTATTTATCCGCTATTGAGGAGAGTAATTTTGTAATAGCACAAGCTAACTCAACTCTTGACTCTAAAAATCAATTGGTTGATGAACTTATATCTGCCAGGTTCAATAATGAGTTTACTTTGATGCCTCCTAAATCCATTCAGTATATGGATGTGTCTCCAAAACAGATTGTGTCAATTGCAGCATCTTTAATTCCTTTTCTTGAACATGATGATGCAAATAGAGCGCTCATGGGATCTAATATGCAAAGACAAGCTGTTCCAACGTTATTAGCAGATAAACCTTTGGTTGGAACTGGAATGGAGAGAATAGTAGCAACTGATTCAGGAGTAACGATTGTTGCAAGAAGGGGAGGGGTTATTGATTCTGTTGATGCTTCAAGAATTGTGATTGCTGTAAATGATGATGAGGCAACTATAGGAGAATCGGGTGTAGATATTTATAATCTAACAAAATATACACGCTCTAATCAAAACACTTGCATAAACCAAAGACCATTGGTTGTTGTTGGTGATGTTATTTCTAAGGGAGATGTAATTGCTGATGGTGCATCAACAAGCCTTGGAGAATTGGCCATTGGTCAAAATTTACTTGTAGCATTTATGCCATGGAATGGATTTAATTTTGAAGATTCGATACTTATATCAGAAAGAGTTGTGCAAGAAGACCGATTTACTACAATTCATATTGAGGAACTTCAATGTATAGCCAGAGACACAAAGCTTGGCTCAGAAGAAATCACTGCAGATATACCAAATGTAGGAGATTCAGCCCTAAGAAAATTAGATGAATCTGGTATTGCTTATATTGGAGCCGAGGTCGTTTCTGGCGATATCCTTGTAGGAAAGATTACACCAAAAGGTGAAACTCAGTTAACACCAGAAGAGAAGCTACTTAGAGCAATTTTCGGAGAGAAAGCTTCAGATGTTAAGGACACCTCCCTTAGAGTCCCATCAGGAATGGATGGTACTGTAATAGATGTTCGTGTTTTTTGCAGGGAAGGCGTTGAAAAGGATGAGAGGTCTAACGAGATTGAGGATGCAGAGCTCGAATCTGTTAGAACAGACCTTAAAGATCAGCTTCGAATCATGGAAGCAGATATTTTCAATAGGATCGAAAAGTTATTAATAAATAAAATGGCTAAGGTTGGACGAAAGTCAGTCAAGATAGATAAAGAATATCTTGATTCTATAGGAAAAAATAAATGGTTTGAGGTCAAGTTACAGAATGAAAAACTAAATTCAAAACTTGAAACTTTTTATAACAATCATAAAGATCTAAAAAAAGAGTTTACCCAGAAGTTAGATGCTGCCAAGAAAAAAATAGAAGCATATGATGATTTACAACCAGGCGTTTTAAAAATGGTAAAAGTATTTTTAGCGGTCAAACGAAGAGTTCAACCTGGAGATAAGGTAGCAGGGAGGCATGGAAATAAAGGAGTTATTTCTAGAATTGTTCCTGTCGAAGATATGCCATACATGGAAGATGGAACACCAATAGATATTGTTCTTAATCCTTTGGGTGTTCCTTCAAGAATGAATGTAGGCCAAATTCTAGAAACTCACTTAGGATGGGCAGCTAAAGAACTGGGCAACAAAGTAGAAAAAATTCTTAGAGAAAAAACAGCTCCAGGCAGGGTCAAGGCTCTAAGAGATTTTCTAGATCAAGTTTATAACACCAATAAAGCATCAGAAAAAGTACCTTTATCAAAGCTTTCAGATGAAGAAATCATAGAATTAGCAGAGAATCTTAGAGAAGGTATACCTATGGCAACTCCCGTTTTTGATGGTGCTGATGAACACGAAATTAAAGCATTGCTAAAATTAGCAGATCTACCAGAATCAGGTCAAACCAGGTTAATTGATGGTAGGAGCGGAGAACATTTTGATAGACCTACAACAGTAGGTTACATGTATATGCTTAAACTTAATCATCTTGTTGATGACAAAATGCATGCTAGATCAACTGGCCCTTATAGTTTAGTAACTCAACAACCTCTTGGTGGTAAAGCACAGTTTGGAGGACAAAGATTTGGCGAAATGGAAGTTTGGGCCCTAGAAGCTTATGGCGCTGCTCATACTTTAAGAGAACTACTAACTGTCAAATCAGATGATGTTCAAGGCAGAACAAGAATGTATAAGCAAATTGTTGATGGAACCCATGAGGTGGAGACAGGAATACCTGAATCGTTCAATGTCTTAATGAAAGAAATTAGATCACTAGGATTAAGCATGGATTTGATTGAAGACAAAAATAAATTTAAAGAGAAGTAGATTTGGAAACTAAATGAAGAACCTATTAAATATATTTAAGAAACAAACACTTATTGAAGACTTTGACTACATCAGGATAGGTTTAGCTTCTCCAGAGTTGATTAGATCATGGTCTTATGGCGAAGTTAAGAAGCCAGAGACTATTAATTATCGAACATTTAGACCAGAAAGAGATGGTTTATTCTGTGCTAAGATTTTTGGACCAGTTAAGGACTACGAATGCTTGTGTGGAAAATATAAAAGATTAAAACACCGAGGTGTAGTTTGTGAAAAATGTGGTGTTGAGGTAACCCAAAGTAAAGTAAGAAGGGAAAGAATGGGCCATCTTGAATTAGCTAGTCCAGTTGCACATATTTGGTTCCTAAAATCTCTTCCATCTAGAATCGGTCTGCTTCTAGATATGACCTTAAGAGAAATAGAAAGAGTATTGTATTTTGAAGCACACCTTGTAACTGATCCTGGAATGACTGACCTTAAAAGAGGTCAACTAATGTCTGAAGAAGAATACATTGAGGCTTTGGAAGAGTTTGGTGATGACTTCTCTGCAGCCATGGGAGCCGAGGCTATACATGATATTCTAAAGAATATAGATCTAAAGGCAGCAATGGGCCTCATTCATGAAGAGATGAAGTCTACAGCATCTCAAATTAAGATTAAACGATATAACAAACGAATAAAACTACTAGAATCTCTTATAAAGTCTGGAAATAGACCTGAATGGATGATCTTAAAAGTGCTCCCAATTTTACCTCCAGATTTAAGACCACTGGTGCCTCTTGATGGCGGAAGATTTGCAACATCTGACTTAAATGATTTGTATCGAAGAGTTATCAATAGGAACAATAGATTGCAAAGGCTTTTGGATCTAAACGCACCTGAAATCATAGTTAGAAATGAGAAAAGAATGCTTCAAAAATCAGTTGATGCTCTTTTGGATAATGGAAGAATGGGGCGAGCAGTAACCGGATCTAATAAACGTCCACTGAAGTCATTAGCAGATATGATTAAAGGTAAGCAAGGCAGATTTAGACAAAATTTATTAGGAAAAAGGGTTGATTATTCTGGAAGGTCAGTGATTGTTGTTGGACCGACTTTGAAATTACATCAGTGTGGTTTACCTAAAAAAATGGCACTTGAACTTTTTAAACCATTTGTTTTTAGTAAACTAATTTATCAAGGTGAGGCCTCCACAATAAAATCAGCTAAAAGACTAGTAGAACTAGAAGGACCTGAAATATGGGATATTCTTGATGGTGTAATTAGGCAGCACCCTGTTTTATTGAATAGAGCTCCTACACTCCATAGATTGGGTATTCAGGCGTTTGAACCGGTTTTGATTGAAGGTAAAGCTATCCAACTTCACCCATTAGTTTGTAAAGCATTCAATGCAGACTTTGATGGCGATCAAATGGCAGTGCATGTTCCCCTCTCAATTGAAGCACAGTTAGAAAGTAGAGCACTTATGATGTCATCTAATAATATTCTTTCTCCTGCCAATGGTGACCCTATTATTGTTCCATCGCAAGATGTAGTTCTGGGCTTATATTATATGACAAGAGAAAAAATTAATGATAAAGGTGAAAACAAAATATTTGCAGATGTTAAAGAGGCTGAAAGAGCCTTTTTAAACGGCTTTGTTGGATTGCATGCAAGAATTAAATTAAGAATTCAAAATGAAAATAAAGCGTTAAAGAGTGAGATGATTGAAACAACAGTGGGCAGAGCAATATTTTCTAGAATTATTCCTAATGAGATTCATTTCTCAGAGATTAATAAAACAATGGACAGTAAGGCAATTTCTAAACTGATTAATAGGACTTATAGAGAGGTTGGTTTAAAGGCGGCAGTGATTCTTGCCGATAAACTTATGTACCTAGGTTTTGAATATGCAACAAAATCAGGGGTCTCTATAGCACTCGATGATATGGTTGTTCCTGATCAAAAAGAGGATATATTGGCTGATGCAGAAGCACAGGTTAAAAATATACAAAGTCAGTTTACTTCAGGATTATTAACTCAGGGTGAAAGGTATAATAAGGTTGTAGATATTTGGTCTAGGACTAATGATCAAGTCGCCAAGGCTATGATGGATAAGTTAGGCAGTGAAGAAGTAAAAGACTCAGAAGGTAAAAAACAACAACAAGCTTCTTTTAATTCAATTTTTATGATGGCTGACTCTGGAGCAAGAGGTTCAGCAGCACAGATCAGGCAGTTAGCTGGTATGAGAGGATTAATGGCAAAACCTGATGGATCAATTATTGAAACACCAATCACAGCAAATTTCAGAGAAGGTTTGAATATTCTTCAATATTTTATCTCTACCCATGGAGCTAGAAAGGGATTAGCTGATACAGCACTAAAAACAGCAAACTCTGGATATTTAACAAGAAGATTAGTTGATGTGGCTCAAGATCTAGTAATTTCTGAAGAAGATTGTGGGACTAATAATGGGCTTACACTTTCTGCAGTTGTTGAAGGCGGTGAGATTGTTCAGAACCTAAGTGAAAGAGTTTTAGGTAGAGTGCTTTCTCAACCGATAAAGGATAGAGAGAATAAAAAAGTTATTCTTAAAAAAGGCACTTTAATTGATGAAGATAACGTAATTCTTATTGAAGAGCATGGGGTTGATGCAATTAGTATACGAACCCCTGTTACTTGTGAAACTAATCATGGATTATGCATTAACTGTTATGGAAGAGATTTAGCAAGAGGACACATAGTTAATATTGGTGAGGCTGTAGGTATAATTGCTGCCCAGTCTATTGGTGAACCTGGAACTCAATTAACAATGAGGACCTTTCATATAGGTGGAGCTGCTTCGAGTTCTGCTGCACGAAATTCTATCGAGATTAATAATGATGGAGTTGCTGCTTTATATAATTTAAAAACTATTAAAAACGTAGATAAGAATTTAGTGGCGGTTAGTAGGTCAGGTGAAATTATTATTTCAGATCAATATGGCAAGGAAAGAGAACGCTACAAGGTTCCATATGGTGCAATTATTACCATTAAAGATGGACAAAAAGTAAAAGCTGGTGATCTTATTTCTACATGGGACCCACATACGCACCCAATAGTTGCAGAAGCTGCTGGCATCATAAAATTTGAGGATTTTGTTGATGGAGTGACAGTTACAGAGCAAATTGATGAGGCTACAGGGCTATCAAATATTATGATTATGGACTCTAAAAAACAAACAAGCACAACTTCTCTAATAAGGCCTAAAGCTGCTTTAGTAAATGGAAAAGGTAAGCCCATTATGTTGACTAAACCTGCAACTCCAATAGTTTATATATTCCCTGCTGGAGCCATTATAAGTATTCAGGATGGAGCAAAAATAAATGCTGGTGATGTTATTGCTAGAATCCCTGTTGAATCTTCAAAAACGAGTGATATCACTGGGGGGTTACCAAGGGTTGCTGACTTATTTGAAGCAAGAAAACCTAAATCTGCCGCCATTTTGGCTAAACACAGTGGTGTTATAAGTGAAGGTAAACCAACAAAAAGTAAAGTTAGGTTAGTCATCACGGATGATAAAGGAGAGATTCATGAGGAACTAATACCTAAAATAAGAACTTTAAATATTTTTGAAGGTGAAAGTATCCAAAAAGGTGAGATTATTTCGGATGGTGAATTAAGTTTACATGACATTTTAGAAGTTCAAGGTGTTGACAAGTTAGCAAAGTATCTCGTTAAAGAAGTGCAAGATGTTTACAGACTTCAAGGCGTGCCAATTAATGATAAACACATAGAAATAATTATTAGACAAATGATGAGAACCGTTGCAATAGAAGAGCCAGGAGATACTAATTTATTACCTAATGATTTAATTAATAAGTCAGAACTTCTTGATATTAATAACAAGATCACGTCAGAAGAACTCAAACCTGCTAAATACAAACCTATGATAATGGGAATAACAAAGGCTTCTTTAGCAACAACATCATTTATCTCAGCTGCTTCTTTCCAAGAGACGACTCGTGTACTTACAGAAGCTGCAGTTAAAGGTTCCATAGATAAATTAAGAGGTCTAAAGGAGAATGTGGTGGTTGGTAGACTTGTTCCTGCAGGAACAGGATACAAATCCGAAACTGATGCTGCATCAATTGCAGAAGAAGAATTTGCTAAGGGTCTAAGGGATCTAGATGATTCTAAAAAAAGCCAAAGAAACTTTGATGCTAAGGTTGCGGAAGCAAAAGAAATTTAAATTACTTGAACCATTCGCTATAGAAGAATAGAATCCCTCAGAATTTATTTTGAAAATTAATTATGACAACCATTAATCAATTAGTTAGAAAATCTAGAAAAAGGAAAATAGTTAAAAATAATGTTCCGGCTCTAGAAGGCAAACCTCAGAAAAGAGGGGTGTGTACTCGTGTTTATACTACAACACCAAAAAAACCTAATTCTGCTTTAAGAAAAGTTGCAAGAGTTAGGTTAACTAATGGTTATGAAGTGACCAGTTATATAGGTGGTGAGGGACATAATCTTCAAGAACATTCTGTGGTTTTAATTAGAGGAGGAAGAGTAAAGGATCTTCCTGGAGTTCGTTATCATACAATCCGTGGGACCTTGGATTGCTCTGGAGTTAGAGATAGAAGGCAGGGTCGATCAAAGTATGGTGCAAAAAGGCCAAAAGGTTAATTATGTCTAGGAGAAATGCAGCAATAAAAAGAGAGATCTTACCTGATCCAAAGTTTTCTAGTCGATTATTGGCTAAATTCATAAATATGATCATGAAAGATGGTAAAAAATCTACTGCAGAAACTATTGTCTATGAGGCCCTAGATACTTTAGTTAGTAAACTTGGGCATCCTATTGAGAAAGCACCTGAAATATTTGCAGAAGTCTTGGATAAAGTAAAGCCAGTGGTTGAAGTAAGATCAAGAAGAGTTGGTGGCGCTACTTATCAAATACCCGTTGAGGTAAGACAGGAAAGAAGAGAAGCATTGGCAATGAGATGGTTGATAGAATCTGCCAGATCCAGACAAGAAAAGAGCATGAAAATTAAACTTGCTAATGAGTTACTTGATGCATCAAATGACAGAGGTAATGCAATCAAGAAGAAAGAAGACACACATAAAATGGCAGAAGCAAATAAAGCTTTCTCTCATTTCCGCTGGTAATTCCCAATACTGAATCCAGAGACACAATAATGGCTAGAACTACACCAATAGAAAGATACAGAAATATAGGGATTATGGCCCATATTGATGCTGGCAAAACAACGACAACAGAGCGTGTTTTATTTTATACAGGTATATCTCATAAGATAGGTGAGGTTCATGATGGAAATGCTGTTATGGACTGGATGGAACAGGAGCAAGAAAGAGGTATTACTATTACTTCAGCAGCTACAACTTGCTTCTGGCAAGGTATGGATCAACAATTTGATCAACATAGAATTAATATTATTGATACCCCAGGCCATGTTGATTTTACAATTGAGGTAGAAAGATCGCTTAGAGTTCTTGATAGCGCAGTTGCGGTGTTTTGTGCAGTTGGAGGAGTTGAGCCACAATCTGAAACAGTCTGGAGACAAGCAAACAAGTACTCTGTTCCAAGATTAGCTTTTGTTAATAAAATGGATAGAGCGGGGGCAGACTTCATTAGAGTTGTTGAACAAATCAAAGACCGGCTTGGAGCTAATGCGATTCCTATTCAGATTCCAATTGGTGCTGAAGAAAATTTTAAAGGTGTAATTGATTTAATTAGAATGAAAGCGATTAATTGGTCTGAAGATGATTTAGGTGCAACGTATACAGAAGGAGATGTTCCTGAAGAATTAATTACCACATGTGAAAAATATAGGGAAACAATGATCGAAGCTGCTGCTGAGGCATCTGAAGATCTTTTAAGCAAATATTTAGAGGATGGGGAACTCGATAATAATGATATTATTCAAGGTTTAAGAATAAGAACTATTAATAATGAAATAGTACCGGTTATTTGTGGCTCTGCTTTTAAAAATAAAGGTGTGCAAGCTATGTTGGATGCTGTTATCAATTTCTTACCTTCGCCTTTAGATAAACCAGCAGTTGTTGGTATCTCAGAAGACGGATCAGATAGTAATAGAAAGTCTGATGATAATGAGAAATTCTCCGCTTTAGCCTTTAAGATTGCCAACGATCCCTATGTTGGTAATTTAACCTTTTTTAGAGTTTATTCTGGAGTATTGAACTCTGGAGACACGATATATAATCCTTTAAAAAGTCAGAAAGAAAGAATTGGACGAATACTTCAAATGCATTCTAATACTAGAGAGGAAATCAAAGAGGTACGTGCGGGCGATATTGCAGCTGCAGTGGGTTTAAAAAATGTTACTACAGGAGATACTTTATCTGATTTAAAAAACATCATCACGCTAGAGAAAATGGAGTTTCCAGATCCAGTTATTTCAGTAGCAGTTGAACCAAAGTCTACAGAAGATGAAGCTAAAATGGGAATTGGCTTACAGAAATTAGCCAAAGAAGACCCATCATTTAAAGTTAGGACTGATGAAGAATCTGGTCAGACAATTATTTCAGGAATGGGTGAATTGCACTTAGATATTATTGTAGATAGGTTATCTAGAGAATTTAATGTTGATGCAAATGTAGGGAGACCTCAAGTTGCTTATAGAGAGACTATTAAAAAGATTGTGGAGCAAGAAGCAAAATTTGTAAGGCAATCTGGTGGCAGAGGCCAATATGGTCACGTTTATATCAGGATTGAACCCCAAGAACCAGGCGCAGGATATGAATTTGTTAACGAAATCAAAGGTGGGGTTATACCAAGAGAGTTTATACCTGCTGTTGATAAAGGTATCAAAGCACAAATGTCAAATGGTGTTATTACTGGTTTCCCTGTGGTTGATGTAAAAGTCAGTCTATATGATGGTTCATTCCATGATGTAGATTCTAGTGAAGTTGCTTTTAGGGTTGCCGGTTCTATGGCTTTTAAACAAGGTGCTTTGAAAGCTAATCCTGTTTTATTAGAGCCTGTAATGAAAGTTGAAATTGTAACACCGGAAGATTACATGGGCGATGTAAATGGTGATTTAAATAGAAGACGAGGTATATTACAAGGAATGGATGAGTCACCTGCTGGAAAAATTATTAAAGCTGAGGTACCGCTTGCTGAAATGTTCGGTTATGCAACAGATTTAAGATCTATGAGTCAGGGTAGGGCTACTTATACAATGGAATTTCAAAAGTACAGTGAAGCTCCTAGGCAGCAAGCTGAGGCATTATCAATTAATGAAGGATAAAAAAACTGTGGCAGATAATCAAAATAATCAAACAATTAGAATAAGGCTTAAGTCCTTTGATCATAAACTTATTGATTCTTCAACAGAAGAGATAGTAGAAACAGCAAAAAGGACTGGGTCAGCTGTATCAGGTCCAATACCTCTCCCTACCTCAAGAGAGAGATTTACAGTTCTTATTTCACCTCATGTGAATAAGGATGCGAGAGATCAATATGAGCTTACAACACACAAGAGAGTTATGGATATATTGAACCCAAGTGACAAAACAGTTGATGCACTAATGAAGCTTGAATTACCTGCTGGGGTTGATGTTCAAATTAAATTGAACTGAAGTTCAAAATTGATATACTTCCCGAACGCTTTTGGGGCTAAGTATTAGATATGCTTAAATAGTCTTTCTATTAAAGGTATAGAGTTACAAAAATGCGTTGGTTTAGTGGAAATAGTGTTTGTTAGTTTTATTGCTAAATAGTCAATAAAAATCAATAACTTACGTTTTTCTTCTAATAAAATATAGTTAATGAAAAATACTAATATAAAAAGTTTAAATTACTTACTGGAAACAAGGAATGATAGGCATTGTTGGGAAAAAGTGCGGAATGACAAGAGTTTTTACAGACGATGGACGCTCTGTGCCGGTTACTATTGTTCAAGCGAATCCAAATTTCATTAACAAAATCAAGACTAAAAACACCGATGGCTATGATGCTATTCAAGTAACGACTGGCCAAAAAATAAAAAAACTATCAAAACCTAATCAAGGTCAAATTAAGTCTACTAAAAAAGAACATTCCTCAAAACTTCATGAATTCAGATTAAATAATCATGAGATTGACAAAGTTGAAACAGGAAAAGAAATAACTGTTGATTACTTTCAAAAAGGTGAATTAGTAGATATTTCAGGAAAAACCATTGGTAAAGGATTTGCAGGTGTTATCAAAAGACATAATTTCAGTATGCAGGATGCAACCCACGGTAATTCATTATCACACAGAGCTCCAGGATCGATTGGTCAGAACCAAACACCTGGTCGTGTTTTTAAAGGTAAAAAGATGTCAGGACACATGGGTAATGTTAAGAGGACAATCCAGAATCTTGAGGTGGTTGAGATTGATAGTGAAAGAAATCTGATCTATATAAAAGGGTCCTGTACAGGTCATGATAATAGTTATTTAGTAATTACACCGTCTATAAAATCTAAACAAGAAGAAAGAGAAATATTTCCACAATTTGATCTTGAAGAAACCCCAGAAACAGCAGCTCAACCAGAAGAAACCCCAGAAACAGCAGCTCAACCAGAAGAAACCCCAGAAACAGACTCTGTTGGCGAAGACGAAAAGAAGAAAGATAAATGAAAGTTGATATAAGAAAACAAGACAATACTAAGCTTGAAAGCATTGATCTCAATAAGACTGTGTTTGGTGTACAGGTCAACGATGGTTTAGTGCATCAGGTTGTGACAGCATATTTGTCTAATGCAAGGTCAGGAACAAAGGGCCATAAAAATAGATCTACAGCTAGTGGAGGAGGTATAAAGCCTTGGAGGCAAAAAGGAACAGGTAGAGCTAGAGCAGGAACAATCAGAAGTCCATTATGGGTAGGAGGAGGAAAAACCTTTACTTCTGATAATCAGAACTTCACAAAGAAAATTAATAAGAAGGAATATAAGACAGCAATTAAATCTATACTCACTAGCTTATTAAAAAATAAAAGACTGATAGTTGTTGACACATTAAAGATAGACGAACCAAAAACAAAGGAAATGAGTAAAGTCCTTAAATCACTAGAAGTTGATGATGTGCTGATTGTTGTAAATGAAAAACAAACTAATTTAGATCTTGCATCAAGGAATATCCCTAAAGTGGAGCTTATAACTGCAGAAAAAATTAATCCTGTAAGTTTAATAAGCCATGAGAATGTTGTCATAGACACGGCTGGTATAAAAAAAATTGAGAGTATTTACGGATGAGCCAAAAAATTAGACATGATCAGATAAGGACAATTCTCATTGAGCCACATGTTTCTGAGAAAACTACTTTATTAAACCAAGAAAATGGCCAAATTGCTTTTAAAGTAAGATCAGATTCAAATAAAAAACAAATAAAAAGGGCTGTTGAAGAAATGTTTAATGTAAAAGTTAGTTCGGTAAAAACAGTTTCTGTTAAGGGAAAGAAAAAAAGAATGGGAATGCGAAGTGGGAAAACTAATGATTGGAAAAAGGCCTATATCAAGCTTGCAGAAGGTCAAAAGTTAGATTTTATGAATACAGAAGTATAGATAATGGCAATAATTAAAGCAAAACCAACATCCCCAGGAAGAAGATTTGTCCAAACAATCAAGTCTGATGGTTTGCATACAGGTAGACCACATAAGTCACTTGTAATTGGTTTAAGAAAAACAGGTGGAAGAAATAATCAGGGAAGAATGACTACAAGACATATTGGAGGTGGCCATAAAAAGTTATATAGAATGATTGACTTCAAAAGAAATAAAGATGATATACCAGCAATTGTTGAAAGAATAGAATATGATCCAAACCGTTCTTCTCATATTGCACTTATCTTATATAAAGATGGAGAAAGGAAATATATAATTGCACCAAAGAAACTGAAGCAAGGCGACAAATTGGTTTCTGGAGAAAAAGCACCCTTAGATATCGGTAATACACTCCCACTTAATAATATTCCTGTTGGAACAGTTGTCCATTGTATTGAGATGAAACCAGGTAAGGGAGCTCAATTAGCTCGTTCAGCTGGAACAAGTGCACAATTGCTTGCAAAAGAGGGTAATTATGCAACTCTGCGTTTGAAATCTGGAGAAGTAAGAAAAATATTGATTACTTGTAGAGCAACAATTGGTGAGGTAGGACATTCTGAACATAACCTTAGAAAATTAGGTAAAGCAGGTGCTAAGAGATGGAGAGGTGTAAGACCTACCGTAAGAGGAGTTGCGATGAACCCTGTTGATCACCCACATGGAGGGGGCGAAGGCAAAACGTCAGGCGGTAGGGACCCTGTTTCTCCTTGGGGAATGCCAACTAAAGGCTTTAAAACAAGGTCTAATAAGACCACAGATAAGTTTATTGTAAGAAGAAGAAGGAAAAGGAAATAAATATGCCTAGATCAATAAAAAAAGGACCGTTCGTGGATCTGCATCTACAAAAGAAAGTTGAACAAGCAATTGCTGCAGGAAGCAATAGAGCAAGGATTAAGACTTGGTCACGTAGATCAATGATTATTCCAGATATGGTTGGCATGACTATTTCTGTGCATAACGGTAGGGAGCATGTCCCCGTATTAATCTCTGAGAATATGGTTGGACATAAATTAGGTGAATTTGCCCCAACAAGATTGTTCAGAGGACATTCAGCAGATAGAAAAACAAATAGCTAGTAAATTATGAAAGTAACTTCAACATTGAGATATGCAAGGATATCACCACAAAAGACACGTCTAATTATTGATATGATTAGGGGATCTAATGTTTTGCAAGCTATGAAGTTAGTTCAATTTCTTCCACAGAAAGCAGCAAAAATAGTTAGAAAAATCTTGGATTCTGCAGTTGCTAATGCTGAAAATAATTTTGGTCTAGATATTGATGATCTTAAAGTGACGCAAGCGTTTGTAAATGAAGCGCCTACTTTAAAAAGGTTTAGAGCTAGAGCGAAAGGTAGAGGCACAAGAATTCTTAAAAGAAATAGTCATATAACAATAGAAATTTCAGACGAGTAAATTATGGGACAAAAAGTACATCCAATTGGCATAAGATTAGGCATCAGTAAAAACTGGGAGTCTAGATGGTTTTCTAATTCTTCAGATTATTCGAAATATGTTATTCAGGATTTTAAAATAAGGGAATATCTTACAAAAAAATTAAAAGATGCGGCTGTAAGTAGAATACAAATTGATAGAAGTGCTGAAAATGTAACTATAGCAATATTTTCAGCAAGGCCTGGTATCGTAATTGGTAAAAAAGGCGAAGGAATTGAATCTCTTAGAAGAGAGATCGCTAAACTTCTGGATACTACTATAAATAATATTCTGCTGAATATAAAAGAAATAAAGAAACCAGAACTTGATGCAAAGCTTGTTGCTTCTTCTATAACCCAACAATTGGAAAGACGTGTGATGTATAGGAGAGCCATGAAAAGAGCAGTAACTAATACAATGAGACTCGGGGCTCATGGGATAAAAGTAAAAGTAGCTGGAAGGCTGAATGGAGCTGAAATTGCTAGAACTGAATGGTACCAAGAAGGTAGAGTTCCTCTCCATACTCTTAAAGCAAATATTGATTATGGTGTCTCAGAAGCAAAAACAACTTATGGAATTATTGGTGTAAAAGTTTGGATATTCCAAGAAGACGAAACCAATTGAGATAAATAAGAGAAAGAAATGTTACAACCAAAAAGAACAAAGTATAGAAAGCAGATGAAGGGAAAGAACAGAGGTTTAGCTTCACGAGGAAGTTCTGTTAGTTTTGGTGAATATGGCCTTAAAGCAACTGGAAGAGGCAGAATCACTGCTAGACAGATTGAGGCAGCAAGAAGAGCAATGACAAGGCATATAAAGAGAGGTGGTAAAATTTGGATAAGAATATTCCCAGACAAACCCATTACTAAAAAACCTCTAGAGGTAAGACAAGGGAAGGGTAAAGGTAATGTGGAATATTGGGTTGCACAGATACAGCCAGGAAGAATTTTATATGAAATGAGCGGCGTTGAAGAAACTTTAGCTGAAGAGGCTTTTAAACTTGCAGCTGCGAAACTTCCAATAGGTACCAGGTTTGTGAGTAGGGAAATTATATGATTGATCTAAATGAAATTAGAGCAAAGCAAAAAAATGATATAGAAAAGATTTTGAATGACCTTCTTGATGAGCAATTCAAGTTAAAGCTACAAGCTGCTACAGGCCAACTGGCTAATTCAAATCAGTCTAAGAGAGTAAGAAAAGACATAGCTAGAATAAAAACAATTTTGAAAGAGAAGGGAAATGACTGAAGAAGTGGAAAAAAAAGAAAAGAAAAGTATTACTGGAAAAGTGGTTAGTAATTCAATGGAGAAAACTATAACGGTTTCTATTCAAAGACGGCTTAGACATCCGTTTTATAACAAATATATTTATAAGACTACAAAAATTCTCGTTCATGATGAGGAAATGGTCTCAAAGGTTGGAGACATTGTATCTATACAAGAGTCAAAACCTATATCAAAGAATAAATCATGGATATTAAATAAAGTTATAGAAACTTCACAAGCAGAGTAAACAAATGATTCAAACAGAAACAGTTTTAAATATTGCTGATAATAGTGGGGCCAAAAAGGTTTTATGCATTAAAGTGCTTGGTGGCTCCAAGAAGAGGTATGCAAGAATCGGTGATATTATTAAAGTCACTGTTAAGGATGCAATCCCAAGAGGCAAAGTAAAAAAAGGTGATGTTTATGATGCACTCGTTGTTAGAACGAAACATGGGGTTAGAAGAGCTGATGGATCATTAATAAGGTTTGATGGTAATGCTGCAGTCCTACTTGATAACAAAAAAGAGCCAATTGGGACAAGAGTTTTTGGTCCAGTTACAAGAGAGCTTAGGGCAAAAAACTATTTAAAAATAATTTCACTTGCCCCAGAAGTAATTTAAGAGGTTTAGATTGAAGAAAATAAAAAAAGGCGATGATGTTACTGTTCTAACTGGAAAGGATAAAGGCAGAACTGGACAGGTTTTGAGTGTTTTGGGTAACTCCAAAGTACTGGTGGAAAATATCAATATTGTGAAGAAACATCAAAAAGGTAATCCAAACACTGGACTGGAATCAGGAATAGTAGAAAAGGAAATGCCTATTCATATTTCAAATGTCATGCTTATGAATCCTATAACCAATAAAGGGGATAAAGTAGGCATTAAGCAATTAGAAGACGGTACGAAAGTAAGATTTTTTAAATCAAATAATGAAGTTGTAGATATATAGTTATGGCAAGATTAAAAGAACAATATATGCAAGATATAAGACCTAGTTTACAGAAAAAACTTGGCCTTAGTAACCTAATGGAAGTACCCCAGATAAAGAAAATTACTCTTAATATGGGCGTAGGTGAGGTTCTCCAAGATAAAAAGGCCATTGAAAAAGCTCAGTCTGATATGGAAAGATTATCTGGACAAAAAGCAATTGTTACTAGAGCAAGGAAATCAGTTGCTTCTTTTAAAATTAGAGAAGGCATGCCTATCGGGGTCAAAGTTACTCTCAGAAAAGACAGAATGTATGAATTTCTTGACCGCCTGATCAACATTGCATTACCTAGAGTTAGAGATTTTAGGGGTTTAAGTAATAAATCTTTTGATGGCACCGGCAATTATAGTATTGGTGTTAAAGAACAGATTATTTTCCCAGAAATTGACTATGACAGTATAGATAGGATAAGAGGTCTTGATATTAGTATAACAACTACTGCTAAAAGTGATGATGATGGATTAGCGTTGCTAAAGGCCTTTAATTTCCCAATAAAGGAAACAACCAAAAAGGAAGAGATAAAAGAAACAGAAGTTGAAGCTCAACCAGAAGAAACAGAAGTTGAAGCTCAACCAGAAGAAACAGAAGTTGAAGC
>JAPYQN010000016.1 GCA_029941465.1 Gammaproteobacteria bacterium | reverse complement strand
TCTACCAAGGAATGGTTCTACCATCCTCATAGTCAATAAATAAACCATTTTGATCCATGGTTAGATTTTCTATTACTGCCATCATCTTTGTCACACTTTCATCAATTTCTATTGCTGACGGGAGCGAAATCCCTGGAGTCGTATTAACCATGCCGGGTGAGAGAGATATCACGACCACATTTTTTTTCTTGGTTTCAAACGAAAGGCTATAAATCATGCTATTTAGGGCAGTCTTACTCATTGCATAGCTATACATCATAGGAATCTTAAGCCTTTCTCCGAATGAGCTAGCTTTACTTGATAAGGCTATAATTTTCCCGTTTTCTGATCGCTCAACATTTTTCATAAATGCTTGAATTATCTTCATGGTGCCTAAAGCATTAATCTCAAAACTTTGTCTAGTGATGTCTTCATCGACACCAGATAGTTTTCTAAATGCTGAAAAATGTCTGGGAGTCAATCCTGCATTATTAAGCAGAATATCTATTGTTTGATTTTTGTATTTAGAAGATAAATTGTCAATGTGTTCATTGTTGGTTATATCAAGCTGTTCAATAACAACATTATTATTATTAGCAGCAAACTCTTGTAATTCATCAGCTTCTTTTGGGTTTCTTGCTGTGGCTATGACGTTCCACTTCTTTTTTGAAAACTGCTTAACGAATTCAAGTCCTAGATTCCTATTTGATCCGGTAATAAGGACTGTCGGCTCATCATTCTCGAACGCATACAAATTATTATTAGGTAACCAACTACAAATAATTAGAATAAGGAGTATTGAAGACGTTAATTTATTTTGGTTTTTCATGATGCCCTATTGGAGGAAAACTTTGAGGTTCACAACCCTGTGGTGCCGACAATTTTACATCGTTATAGAGAGTTTTTTCACTATTAATGCTGTCTGCAGTCACCCCTGCAATTTGTTTCCAATCTTCAGGTTTAAAAACTTGTTTTTCTAAATCATAGGTAGAATGACGATTTGTTGCCAGCATATTTAAAAAAACATCAAGAAAGTGAGCCGCTTCTTTTTTAAATAAATCTATCTCATACAGACCGGATTTGACTAATTTATCTTTAGCGTTATTAAGTTGGATAATCGATTCTTCCATAGCGCCTAAACCCTTTGATAGGCTTTCAAGTTTATTTTTATACTCTGTGTTGTCAGCTTCCACATGAGGTAAGAGTAAATTATGGAGGATGTAGTCTTGATTTATTAAGCGTTTCAGAGAGAAATAAAAGTAATTTGAGCAAGCGACATAAAAATGTACTAGACCAGGATCAACATTCTGAATCTCTAAGCTTTTTGTAAAGGCTCTTCTCACTTGAGATAAGTGAGTTCTCTCATTGGAGACATGTGATTCGAAATCATTTAAAGCTGATGCACTCATATATTTAACTATAACTCACAAATATACATTTGCTTATCATCAATTGAGCCCATAAATAATTTATCAGACCAGATGACCCCAACACTCGTGGTTGACATATCATTACCCTCACTCATAAAGAGTTCTTTGACGGTATGGTTGCCTCTATCATCAAAATCAATCTTGATGACTTGTGATGGGGCAGGCTTATATTCATTGTTCTGGAGGGCAATGAAATGCTGTATTAATGCCCATACCTTAGGAATATTTGCCACCACTAAACTCCCGTCTTTTAGAACATTAATATTATCGGGTGATCCTGATAATTTTAATGTTTTTACTTTTACCAAGGATCCGTCCATCAAATTACGTTTTAAAACCGCGATTCTTTTTGCATTTGTTTCTGAGGCATAAACCGTTAACTGATCTGGTGATAGGTTAATTCCTGAGACAGAGGACAAATTATCCATAGCAATGCTGGCTGACCTACCATCAAAATAGACTACCGTCGACATGGGTCTACCCAGTTGCTCTTGAATTTTATCTAAAGTGCTTACCCCGCCCTTATCATTGCCCACATAGAATTTTTCCTTATCGACAAGAAGAACATCATTAGGACTTTGAAACAATGGATCAGAGACGCTTCTCACAAAATCAAACATTCCATTTTTTGTCTCAGAAAAGAGATCAATCACTTCGGGTTCTTCACCTCTATTTTTTGGATGATTAATAATGGCGAGATGGCGCTTATCTGCATTGTCTATATATAAGCTCAAGCCATGTGGCCTAAGGTGCTCAGGTTGTTTTGTTAAGGCAGAGACCAACGTGTAGGGTTTTTTATTCAAATCAATTTTTCCTATAAATCCCTGAGTATTTTCTCCTTTAATCAAGGCTTCTCTGTCTTGGATAGAAAGATAGGCAATCCCTCTTGTGTAATCGATCTCGATATCCTCAGCACTTCCATTCATAACAAAACTTTCACAAATCTCTGGGGTATTGTTAGTGATCGTTTTAAAGGTATCCATTCGTTGTAACATCCATAGACTGAATAGAAGAATGAAAAGAATAATCCAGCCAATTATTTTTAATATTTTCTTTATCATAGACGGGTCTTTATTGTTATGCTTTGTCCACATATTTATTTTATCAAGTGATTATGAATCAACCAGCTGAATCGTCAAAGAATAATGTTGAAGAAATGGGGATAAAGTTTGGCCCTATAACTCTCATGCCAGATATTGAGAAGCGTCATCTTTTCACGCTATTTTTTGGTGCATTCTTCGGTATTGTCAGTATGGCATTAGTAAATGTCTTTGGCCCATTGGTGTTCAATATACTTGAGATTCCTCAAAACGAAACGGGTGCCTTAGCAGGTAAACTGACGGCAATGCAAGAAATAGTTGTGGTCTGTGTGATCGGGTTATTTGGTGCACTTTCAGATAAAGTTGGAAGAAGAATTGTATATTCCATGGGATTTGTTCTTCTCGGCATAGGCTATTTTCTTTATCCGCTTGCAGGAGATAGCACTGAGCTCATCATTTTTCGTGTCTTTATTGCTCTAGGTTGTGCTTGCAATACAGTGATGCTGCCTACGACTGCTAATGATTACGTTCATGAGAGCACTCGAGGAAAATTGATTGCAACCACATCGATTATGAATGGGTTAGGTCTTGTTCTCATCATAGGAAGCTTCAGAAGACTTCCGGAGTATTTTGTTAATCAAGGTTTTGATAGTGCACTGTCTAGTCAATATACAATTTGGTGCGCCTCAGCAATGGTTTTAATTGTCTCAACTATTCTTTTCACCAATTTGAAAAAAGGTGCGCCTGCTCAGGTCACCAAAAAAGGGTCTTATTTTTCTACATTAGCAATAGCATTTAAAGAAGCTAGAAACCCAAGAATTGCGCTTGCCTATACCGCTGGGGTTGTATCAAGAGGAGATTTATCAGTGGTGAGCACCTTTTTCTCATTATGGCTATTTAACGAGGCTATCACCATGGATATGAGTCGAACTGAAGCATTTAAATTATCGACCGGTTTTTATGTGATGGTTCAAGCATTTGCTATCCCCGGAGCAGTTTTGATCAATTTTTTTATAGATAAAGTTGATCGTGTTATGGCCTTGGCAATTTCTATGTTTATTGCAGCCTGTGGATATCTATACCTTGGTTCTATTGATGATATTTTCAGTAAGCAAATGTACTTCGGGGCAGCGCTTCTAGGTTTGGGTGAAATTTTTGCTAATATTTCTGCGATATCATTGATCGGAAGTGCTGCACCAGCAAAAGGTCGGGGTGCTGTCATTGGCGGTTTCAGTTTTTTTGGGGCAATTGGTATTTTGTTAGTTGCTAGTATTGGTGGCTATTTATTTGATAATGTAGGTCCAACCGCGCCGTTCACAATGGTTGGCTTTGCTAATATTGCTCTTTTAATTTTAGCGCTATTATTGTTATTCTTTGAGGGTAGAAAAAATAATTCAAATTGATTGAGGTTTAAACATGGAACGAAGACAATTTTTTAAGAACATAGGTAATTTAGGAGCTTTGAGTGCAGGTGCTGCAGCTCTAAGTGTATTTTCACAGCAGGCTAATGCTGATTTACCTTCTGCCTATGGGGGCGCAACTGGTGATGCCTTAAATGGACCTTACTTGGATCTTAGAACAGGGGTAGGTAATAAATTAGCCTATTCTAGACTGAATGGCGATTTAGATGAATCAAAGCAAAAAACCGGTTGGTTTAAAGGTTATATCATGGCTATTAGACCCAACAAACCCATACTTGATGTCCTTGGTGTCGCAGGGTTTGGTGTATCTAGACTAGAACAGCAGACTGACGGGTCTTTTGCTAAAATTCTTAGAGAGGTCGCTCTTTATACTGATCTGAGATCAGGGGAGGTTTTAGAAGAGTATAAAAATCCTATGACCAATGAAGTGGTTAGAGTTGTTCCTATTGCTAATGATCCTTTTAATTATGTGATTGAGGATTATTTCCCTCAGCCACCAAAATTTGGAGATTTAAACACAGAGGAACCACCAAAGATTCCATTTATCTTGCCGTGGCAACAACGAGGTGATCGATTGGATATGGAAATACATATCAATCTTTTTTATCCAAATGCTCTTAATCCAAACAAATGGAAACGCGAATCTTCAGGACCCATGATGCAAGTGAGTGAAGCCTTTGCTTATCATGTTGATGCTCAAAAGATGCAGGATCCAAAGTATACTTCATTGCCTTTTAGTGGCACTTGGAATCGAATTACCCCATGGCTTCCGTGGATGTTGATGGGTGATACTCCAGGACACATGATCTACTCAGCCTTTATGGGTTCAGGCGAAGATCTTGAAGAAGTTCATAGTCGACAGGTATTGGATTATGTAGAAAAAAATTATCCGAAGTATTTTACTGCTCCTGAGACTTATGATCCAAAAACACCAAGTCTTTCAAGTTTTGAACTTTATGCGATAGAGCAAACTCCGGCTCCAGTGAAGTAATCAATAATTGTTTATTTCTTTTATGTTAATTGCATTTCATTATGGGGTCAGTTTTCCTTTGCAAACTCTCTATAAATAGATAGTGAATCAGGATTTTCTAGGGCATCAATATTTCTTATCTCCTCTCCTTCAATTGCTGCTTTGACTGATAATTCAGAAATTTTGCCACTTCTGGTTCTGGGTATATCATCAACTTGAATTATATGTTTCGGAATATGTCTTGGGCTGGCATTGGTTTTAAGCTCATATTTAATCTTTTTTACTAAATCATTAGTGAGTTTTTCCTCTTTTTTTAATACCACAAATAAAGTTACAATTGGCTCAGAGTTTTTAGTTGTTTCAACTACCACAGCATCTAGTATTTGAGGCAATTTTTCAGTTTGACGGTAGATTTCAGCAGTCCCAATTCTTACCCCTCCTGAGTTTAAAGTGGTATCTGATCGACCAAAAATGATTACACCATTATTTTCAGTAATTGTTGCAAAATCACCGTGTGCCCATGTGTTCTCAAATTTATTAAAATAACTCTGTTTATACTTTTTTTTATCCGGATCATTAAAGAACCCAATAGGCATAGAAGGAAAGGGCTGTGTACAGACCAGTTCACCTTTCTCTTCTTTCGCCGCTTCTTGTCCCGCGTCATTAAAAACTTTAACAGCCATCCCTAAGCCAATGGACTGAATTTCTCCATCAAACACAGGAACTATTGGATTACCCAGGGCAAAGCATGAAATGATGTCCGTCCCTCCTGAAATGGAAGATATTTGAACGTCACTCTTGATAGCATCCTGTATATACTGGAAATGATCTGAGAGTAATGGTGAGCCAGTTGAAAGAATAGTTTGTAGTGATTTCAGATTGTACTTTTCTAATGGCTTTATGTTTTCTTTCATCATCGTGGTGATATAACGAGGACTGATACCAAAGTGACTGATCTTTTCATCCTCAGCAATAGCCCATAAAAACTCATTATGTGGATAAAATGGTGACCCTTCATAAAGAATAATCGTAGCTTTGCTTGCCAATGCGCTGACAAGCCAATTCCACATCATCCAACCACATGTAGTAAAAAAGAATAGTCTGTTATCTGGTTTCAAGTTCAAATGCAGTTGGTGTTCTTTCATATGTTGAATAAGTGTTCCCCCAGCAGAGTGGATAATGCACTTTGGTTTACCGGTGGTTCCAGATGAATACATTATGAACAATGGGTGGTCAAAGGGTAAAGCATTAAATTGTAGTGCTTCATCTTGATTCAAATAATCACTAAATGGAACAGCATTTTCTATGCTTTTATAATCAATTTTTGTATCTAAATGTTGAACCACAAAGATTTTAGATAAGCCCTCCAACTTTTTTGAAATTGCTGTTATTTTTTCCATTAAATTAAATTTTTTCCCGTTGTATTCATATTGGTCGATAGCAATCAATACCTTGGGTTTAACTTGTCCAATTCTGTCTAAAATTGCATCAACACCAAAATCTGGTGAACAAGAAGTCCAAATAGCACCTATTGCGCTGCTGGCAAGCATTGCAATTATGGTTTCAGGGCAATTGGTCATGATGGCGCCAACAACGTCACCTTCTTTGACTCCTTGATCAACTAGAGCTTTAGCAAATGAACGCACTTGATCAAAAAGCTCTTTATAAGATAATTCTTTTCGGCGGCCCTTTTCATCTCTATAGATAATTGCAGGGTGACTATCCTTCCTAGATATAAGATGTTCTGCAAAATTAAGTTTAGAGCCAACAAACCATTTTGAATCAATCATTTGGTCACCCATTTCAAGAATCTTAGACGAAGATTTTTTGAAATTAATGCCTGCAAACTGAGTAAAAGATGACCAAAAATTCTCGGGGTATTCTACCGACCACCGGTACAGTTGTTCATAATTTTTGAACGTTTGATTATGCTCAATATTTAAAAAGTTCATGTAATCAATTAATAGGCTAGATTCACTGTCTCTGGGAAGCCAAATAAGTTTTCTTGAGTGGTTCATTTGTCAATAAAGTATTTTTTTTAGTTTCCGATAACAAAAATACCAAGAACTTGAGTATCGAATGAAACAATTCCTTTGTCCCAATCGACCCGAATACTTTGCCCACCTGGTACCTCAAAAACTGGATCATATTCTCTAGAAAGGTCATTAAATATATAAGCTCTGATTTTATCTTTATTTTCAATTTTAGCGATATTAATAGGGATTGAGACTGAAGCAGGTGAGTTCACAATTGTTCGATAAGGTCCAAAATATATAGCTTCAGAAATGGCATTGTTCATTATTGGCAAAGGATCATTAGAATTAATTTTAGCTTGTCTGCCAATGAGAGCAGTAAAATCAAACCAAGCACTGATTAGATGGCTATTATAGTTAATAAACTCATTAAACGGTCTGATAGCATTAGCGTCAGTGTAAGGGTCATTTGAGTTTTTATGCCTGTAACTGTCTTGATAGGAGAAAGATTCTGGTTTGTTCGGGTGAAAGTCTGGCCGGATAATAAGTTTGGTTCCTTTAAGCTCACCACTTGTTATTTCAACTAAACCTCCGTCCTTATAGGTGATATCACCACTTGCCATTATTTCAATCCCTAAATCTGGTAGCACTCCAAACTGTTCAATTCCTCCCCTAATCCGCTGAGCATAGCCAATATTGAATTCTTCTTTCACCTCATCAAAGGTCTCCATTAAAGTGATTCTTGAATAACCTGTTGGGCAATTTAGTCCTTGATCTAGAATTTGATCAAGTAACCCATCCTCATCGTATTGTTCACACCACGAAATATCAAAAATACCCTGATTCATTTCTTCAATGCTATTAAGTGGTAAGTTATTCAGTTCTCGAATCTTCAATGAAGTGTCCTGACCATTGTAATACCAGTGAGAAGGGACAATGATAATGTTTTCTCTATGATCAATATGGATAGCTTGTTTTAACTGATCTCTTATAGTTTCAAATCTTAATACATCTTCAGGGTGACCAAAGATTTGGCTAGGAAATCTAGAATAACCATACAAGCTATTGGTTCGACTATCATTACTTCCAATCCCATCGGAACGGTTGAAATTGATGTTCCAACGACCACCTTGTTTGACATCATAAACAGCCTCCACATAGCGTTTAAAGCTAAGGTAGTTATTAAAAGCATTTTCATGATAAACCTCTTTGATCCAAGGATGAGGTGCACCAAGCGGTCCTTCAGGATTTCTGCCTGGCCATGGAAGCCCATAGGTTGCATAGATTAAGGAAATTTCCTCCTCATCAGAATATTGATCTAGGTAGCGCTTCATATTGTGTAACAGCATCAAGTTGTATTCAGGAGTGCGTCCAACTTGTCTAATTTGTTTGAGTGCTACTCGATCTTTAAGACCAGATTTGCACAACCTATAGTAGACTTTATTACGAGTCATAAAATGATTCGCATAGAAGTTATGATCGGTGGTTTCTCGGGTGAGAAGCATGTTAGTAAAGCCTCCCCATCTAGCCATTGTCCAAGCCACATCATCATGTCTTACAGAGTAACCAGAATTTTTCTCATACATGCCAAATCTAATTTTTACTCGGTTTCCAAAATTGTTTTTCATAAAATCAGTAAGATACTCTTCCATAAAATCTGTCATCGGGTTCATACCTGTGGATTTTCTATTTGCACCTAGTAATTTATTAATTCGTCGATAGAACACCACGTCCTGTTCTCTAACATCTTGAATTCCATTAGGAGCTAGGATTTTATAATAATCTGGCAAAGGGTCTAGCCCGTCTCTAGGATCTACTGAGAGGATATTTCTTCTCCCATAGCCATCTCCTGAACCAGTTACTTTTATTCTTTCATACTGATCTGCGTCTTCTTGAGATAAGATGACAGATTCGTCTAGAACATTGATATATAACCCCTGATTGCTATCTAAATGATACATGCCAAAGTTATCATAATATTGCTCGAAACCCTTGGTTAAAAAGGAGTTCACATGAGGGTAACTACCCATTGACGAACGATAGGGGTAATTGCCAACAAAATGTTCAGAGCACGCCTCATTTTCACTCATGGCTTGAATACCGATACGGCTTCTTTGGGCAATGCCTTGATAATAACTGTCAGAGAATCCTTCGGGTTGGCCCCAATCTGTGACTACAACGGCTACTTTGTCATTATTGAGTACCCGAAAGGAGAACAGAGTGAGCAACCAAATAGCAGCTAATAAGAGCAATATTTTAACTATTTTCATGAATTAAGATGGAGATGATATTCAATTGCTTTTGTGTCTCTGGCTTTAAAAGCATCAAACATGGAATAAATTATATTTTCTATGTCTTTGTTTATTGTCATACTTAACTATAATAATCAGAAGTCTTCAGTCTATAATCATTAATTATTTTTTTCGACAGTTGAAAGGAGTTTCAGGATCAATGAATCAATCGTTCATAAGTTTGAATTTTTTACCTAAAGGTAAGTTCAGAGTTGATTTAGTTGAAGGTGTCACTAAAACTAATTTCTTTTCTATTTGTTATGGGGCTTTAACCACAATTGGTTTGCTAACGTTTATATCTTATGCAACCACTTACGTGTTAATGGAAAATCTTAGCTATCAGCGGAACCAAATTGGAACGATTGTAGGAGATCTGCAAGTTGCAGCAGAAATTGCTCTGTTAATTATTTTTCTTCCTGTTGGCTTAATTGCCGATAAGATCGGAAGACGACAAGTCTATTCATTTGGTATGTTTGCTATGGGCTTATCTTACTTTCTTTATCCTTTAGCCACAGGGATAGGAGAGTTAACTATGTACCGAATTGTTTTTGCCATTGGCATGGGAGCAGCCACAGGGATGCTGGGCACGGTGACCGCAGATTACCCACAAAATCACACGCGTGGCAAAATGATTGCAGTTACTGGGATTTTAAACGCAACGGGTGTTATCACTGTGTCTTTAGTGTTCGCACGTTTACCTGAAAACTTTGCACAGATGGGTTACGACCAAGTAACAGCAGGGATGTATGCAATGTGGATTGTTGCCGGCATGTGTTTGATAACCTCAATAGTGGTTGCCTTGGGATTACAGAAAGGAACCCCAACAGAAGAGCAAAAGAAAATTCCCTATATGCAGCAAATCAAGTCTGGTTTGGAGGAAGGGAGAAACCCAAGGATACTTTTAGCTTATGCATCAGCTTTTGTGGCTAGAAGTGATTTAGTTATTTTAGGAACTTTTCTTGTTCTCTGGGGTGTTGCAACTGGAATTGATATGGGCATGACGACTTCGGAGGCAACAAAAGCTGCAAGATTAGTTTTCGTGACAGCCTCCATTTCCGCTCTTATCGCATCCCCAATTATTGGTTATTTGATTGATAAAGTTGATCGCATTCTTGCTGTCAGTGTTTGTATGGCGCTAGCCTCAGCTGGTTATCTCTCCATGTTTTTTATTGATAATGTTCTCGACCCTGGAGCAAGACCTTTTTTTATACTTCTAGGTGTGGGACAGCAATGCGCTTTTTTTGCTGCAACAACACTATTAGGTCAAGAGGCTCCTAAAATGAAGCGAGGAGCAATTGTTGGAGTGTTTAATCTTGCTGGTGCATTAGGTATTCTCATTTCCACTGGAGTGGGAGGACGACTATTTGATGCCATCAATCCTTCAGCACCATTTATATTTATAGGCTTTTGTAATGTATTTGTTAGCCTATTTGCTATTTATGTAAGTAAAGTAGCACCAATGCCTAAAGAACCAATTGGGACTTAATTAGCCGCTGGGTAAAACCAATCAGGACCAACGCACTGTTGAGTCAATTCAATCGTGAAACTTTGATTTGAATTTGGGAAATCTTCATTTAAGTCAATTCCAGCAATATCATTACGGGACTGGGTTGTGCACATGATACCGTCTTGGTCAATATCCAACCAAGCATAGACGACCAGACCTGAATTTCCTGAAGAATTATAAAGAAATGTGTGATTAAAAGTCTGTGATTGACTAGTAAATGATTCTATTTCATAGAGAGGATGTTGTTGAAATCCAATCCCAGATTGAGCATGAAAAATACTTAAGTTGAAAGTTTTACCCTGGGAGTCTTCGCTGGTTATTATTTGTCCTGAGATGGTTATCTCTTGACCTTCTGGTTCAGATTCAGAGCAAGCATTGATTAAGAGAACCACTGAGAGTAGGCAAATGAAATGCATTGGTTGTCTAATATTTTTCTTCATGGTTATGAATTGTAATAAATAAAGACAAAGGTAGGCAAAAAATATGTTTATAATTTTATTATGTCATCTCTTAGTAAGATTAAGATTCCTTTTATCATATTTATTTTTCTTGCTCTTTTTGTTATTCAATCATGTGCTGTGATTCCAAAAAATTTTACTGTTAAAGAACCTCAATACAACATTAAAACCGAAGAATTTTCTTTAAAGTTTGAAGAATTAAACAAACAGTTACCCGTTAGAATTTCTTATCCTGTTGGCAAGACCCGATTTCCTGTTATTGTTTTTTCTCATGGAAATGGTTCAAAGGGAGACATGTATAAGGGGTTTACAGATTATTGGGCGAGCCATGGTTATGTTGTCATCCAGCCGACCCATATGGATTCAACCTCTCTTGGTTTCAAAACAAAACGAGACAATATGAGAGAAATGTATCAACAAATACTTCAAGTAACTGATACACGCAGACAGGACATGAGCTTTATTGTTGATTCATTGGATCTCATAGAAACAATAGTTCCTGATCTAAAAGATAAACTTGATAGAACCAAATTGGTTGCAGCTGGACATTCAATGGGCGCAGCCACCGCTATGATCGTAGCTGGTATGACTTTATTGAACCCTATGGATGGCTATGCAGAAACTTCTGATGAAACTCGTTTTAAGGTGCTGCTAATGATTAGTGACCCAGGAACCATGACGTTAATGCCAAAGGAACCATGGAAGGGTGTTAGAGTGCCCACATTAATTTCAACTGGCACTAAGGATTTTAGTGATGTGGGCTCAGATCGAATTAAAGCACCTTTTAAATACAAGATTCCTGATTCATTAACACGTTCTTTGTCTCCTCATTATTATGTGTTGATAGAAGGGGCTGATCATTATTTAGGCGGACTTATTTGTAGAACTGATGTTCCAGGACCACCTCAACACGAGGCCTTGAGGATTGCTGCTGCTACCAGCGTCACATTTTTGGATGCTTATGTAAAAAATGATCTTGATGCTTGGCGTAGTATGAGATTTGGTGATCTAAATGCAGCAACTAAAGGCAAAGCCACGCTTACCTTGAAATAGCTCAATAGACTTTAGGGATAATTCTGTATTTTACTCTTTGCAGGTATGCTTCATACCCGTTCAATTCTCTACTCAGTGTTTCTTCTTCAATTAAGATTCTAGGAATGAAAGCTAGCATTAAAATAATGGCACCGATAGTTGCCATAAAGATACTCCCCAACCATAAGCCCATGCCTGAAAAGAAAAACATTATACCTGTGTACATGGGGTGTCTTACGTAACTATAAAGACCTGTGTCAACAAGCATCTGGTTTCTTTCATCCTGGATATTTACAACTGACTGGGCAAATTCATTTTGGACCATGGTGCATAAAATAATGCTATAACCAATAACAAAAATGGCCAGCCCTAAATATTTAGCCATAGGTGTTGGTGCTTCAAAGATATGCAGATAGAAAACATCGACCGTTATAAAATTCAGAGCTAATGCTATGGCTAAAATGATTATTGAGGTCGCAATCTTATCCTTTTTTGGTTGTCGCTTAAAATTAATTTCTACCCTGGCTTCCATGCTGGCAGGGTAATACGCACAAATCCAAAATGAAGTTATGACATTGATTAGAAAATAAAATCCTGACAAAAAGATGGCATCATACCAATACCAAGTTGGTGCGGGTAATAATAGAAATAGTGTTAATAGTGAAACCTGAAAAATAATTCCTATGAAGGTTTTTATATAGAGCATTGTTATTACATTACTCTTTTATATTGGCATCAATTAAAACCGCTATCAATAAAGCAGGTTCTGAACCATTATTAATCCACGCGTGGTTGGTTCCGCGTTGTACGACCACATCAAAAGGTTGTAATTTAACCTCATCATCATCTAAGAGTAGAGTCACATCACCTTCGAGTAGAATAATGTAATCAATCGTTTTTGTTTTATGCATTGTGGGATGTCTGGTTGTATCCACTCTTTCATGTTCAGCACCTATACTTCGAAATGCTTGTGCTGCAAGTTCCTCAAGCATTTCAGCTGAAATTCCTTCTGGCGTTGGATTGATTCTGAAATATCTAAAATTTGACCCCCCAAGAGTTGGCGAAAGCACAATATCTGTATCCGCCCTATCTATCGAATCAGTGCTATCAATAGAGCTATCATCAGTGTTCCAAATTTCAAATAAACCTCCAACTTCTTCACCAACTGATCTTGATGGTCCTCCGTCAATCTTTACAACTGATTTGCCTTCGCTGTTATGTCCAGTGATTATTCTTCGCATTACTTACTCCTTAAAATTGATCTGTTCTCCTTGATAGATACAGCCACTTGTACAGGTTTCTTTTACTTCGACTTTTGATAATTTTGGAAAATCAGAGACTGTACGACTCCATACCCAAATAGCTAAATTTTCACTTGTTGGGTTATTCAGTCCTTCGATCTCATTTAAATGTGAATGATCCAATATTTTTCTGCTGGGCTCAAAAGCTTTAGCGATGTCTGCATAATCTATAATCCAGCCATTTTCCTCATTAGGAACACCTTCCACATAGAGTCTTATTTTAAATGAATGCCCATGTAATCTTGCACACTTATGCCCCTTGGGCACATTGGGTAATGAATGTGCTGCCTCTATTGAAAATTCTTTATATATTTCCATAATATCCTTGGCGCGCCCGGAGAGATTCGAACTCCCGACCTTGTGGTTCGTAGCCACACGCTCTATCCAGCTGAGCTACGGGCGCTTTTAATCTATTATAATTTAAACAATTGAAACAAATATCAGAAATTATCTTTGCGTTTTCTAATTTCAGCAAAAACTGCAATGTCTGATGATTCACTCATGTTCAGGGATGTTTTTATTTGTTCTTGATTTGCTCTAAGAAAAGGGTTGGTTTTTTTCTCTAACTCGACTGTGGTGGGAACAGTGGGGGTGTTTGCCAGGCGAAGATCATCAACCAACGTTTTGCGATCCATCAATTCATTATTAGTTGGCTCAATGCCGATCGCAAAATTTGCATTTGTTTGAGTGTATTCATGTGCACAATAGAGTTTTGTGTTGTCTGGCCATTGTTTAATAATGCTAAGTGAAGACCACATTTGTTCTGGCGTGCCTTCAAATAACCTGCCACAACCCATAGCAAACAGTGTGTCACCAACAAAGGCTAAAGATTGATCCTCAAAATGATAAACCATATGACCCAATGTATGACCCGGGGTATGAAAGGCTTTAATTTTATGTTCTCCAAATTGAAAGGTCTCTTCATGTTTAATGCATTGATCAATGCCAGGAATTCTTGATTGATCAACTGAGGGACCAATAATTGTGCATCCAGTTTTATTCTTGAGCTCAAGATTCCCTCCCGCGTGATCATAGTGATGATGGGTGTTGATGATGTGGGTTAAAGACCAATTATTTTCATTTAGCGCCTTTTCTATAGCTGCTACTTCTGGTGTGTCAATAGTGGCTGTTAGGTTATTGACATGATCATGAATCAAGAAGCCATAGTTATCACTTAAACAAGGAAACATGTGAACTTCTAATCGATCAGTTTGATGCATCGCTGATAAATCTATTCTTTAAGTCTAGGCATTAATTCGACTAGATTGCAGGGTTTTGTTCGATTGTCCAGTTGTTCTTTAATAAGAAAATTCCAACCGTCTTTGCATGCACCCGGTGATCCTGGTAGGCAAAAAACAAACGTTCCGTTCGCAACCCCTGCAAAAGCTCTGGATTGTAAGGTGGAGGTTTTGATGTTCTGATAAGATAAGCTTCTAAACATCTCACCAAACCCATCAATGGTTTTATCTAATAATGGCTGGATGGCTTCCGGTGTACCGTCTGACCCTGTGATGCCTGTTCCACCTGTGGTAATTACAGCTTGCACAGATTCATTTACAATCCACTCAGATAAAATAGCTCTAATTTGGTACCGATCGTCTTTACAGATATGACGTTCTTTTAATTTGTGACCATAGGCTTGCAATTGCTCAACCAAAAGATCACCTGATTCATCATTTTCTAATGTTCTTCGATCCGAGATTGTTAACACCGCAATGTTTACGGGAATAAATTCTTTTTCTTTCTTTTCTGTCATTTTGAGTATTACGTTGCAGCTTATTTTATTTTAGTTTCTTTGTGTTATCCATTTATTGCACTAGAAACTTGGTGGAGTGCATGCTGAAACAAGAACACAATCAGTGGCACCGGGATTTTTAAAACGATGAGGAACACTGCTATTGAATAAATAAGCATCTCCAGTGCTTAAATAGTAAATTTGATCACCCACCGTGAGTTCTAGACGTCCTTCAAGAATTAAACCGCTTTCTTCTGATTCATGAGTAAGCATGCTTTTGCCTGTGTCGGCTCCTGGTTTGTATCGTTCAAGCAGCATCTGCGGTTGATTATTATTTAGATTCTGTCCAATTTGTAAATAGGAAATAGGGCCACTACCAATTTCAGTAAGTTCGTCTTTTCTATACACTACTTTGTTAGTTAATTTGATTTCCATCGCAAAGAAATCGCTTATTGAAATGGGCACAGAGTCTAATATCTTTTTTAACATCCCTAATGATGGGTTAGTTTTATTGCTTTCAATGAGTGAAATCATGGCATTACTTACCTTTGATTTGATGGCTAATTGCCGCTGTGAGATTTGCCTCTCATGTCTTAGTTTTTTGAGTCGGGTTCCAATGTCTATGTCTTCATGCATGCTGTTAAAACGTTAAATATATTAAACAAAAAATATTAATACCTATTAAAAACAATAATTTATAAAAAATCAATTTAAATATTGTTAAATTTATGAAAACTCATTAAGGTGGTGCTATAACAATTAATAAGGACTAGAATTATGAGTAATTCACTCCCTAATCTTGAGGCTTATTGGATGCCTTATACTGGCAATCGATATTTTAAGAAAAACCCTAGAATGTTTAAAGAAGCGAGTGGCATGTTCTATACCACACACACGGATCAACAAGTCCTTGATGGCGCTTCGGGTTTGTGGTGTTGTAATACTGGTCACTGCCATCCAAAGATTGTAGAAGCAGTGCAAAAACAAGCTGCAACACTTGATTATGCAACTGCGTTTCAACTAGGTCATCCAACGATTTTTGAAATGGCTGATAAACTAGTCAATATGGCACCGGACGGAATTACCCATGTGTTTTTTTCTAATTCAGGTTCTGAAGCTGTCGATACCGCACTAAAAATAGCGCTAGCTTACCATCGAGTAAGAGGGGAGGGTCATCGGACCCGATTAATTGGAAGAGAGAAGGGTTATCATGGAGTTGGTTTTGGTGGAATATCAGTAGGCGGCATGTCCCCTAACCGAAAGATGTTTGGTGCCTTATTACCAGCAGTTGATCATCTTAAACACACTCATAACCTAGAACACAATGCATTCTCTGTCGGGCAACCTGAATGGGGAGGGCATTTAGCAGATGAGTTATCAGACATATTAGCTTTGCATGATCCGTCAACTGTTGCTGCTGTGATCCTTGAGCCAATCGCCGGTTCAGCTGGGGTTTTAATACCTCCTGTAGGTTACTTAGAGCGGATAAGAAAGATTTGTGATGAGCATGGCATCCTCTTGATTATGGATGAAGTGATTACCGGATTTGGCAGAACAGGTAAAAGCTTTGCAGCAGAAGCCTTTAATGTGTCTCCAGATATCATGACCATTGCTAAAGGTATGACCAGTGGAATGGTACCCATGGGTGGAGTTATGGTGAAGGAAGAAATCTATAAAACCTTTATGACCGGTCCTGAAGACAGTATAGAATTTTATCATGGCTATACCTATTCAGGTCACCCTTTAGCCGCTGCTGCTGGTCTCGCCACATTAAATGTCTATGAGGAAGAAGGTTTATTTCAAAGAGCCAGCGAATTAGCACCGATTCTTGAAGAGGAATTGCAAACGGTTAAAGGCTCAAATTATGTCATTGATATTAGGAATTATGGAATGTTGGGAGCTATTGAGCTTGAGCCTATTGAAGGTCAACCGACCGCTAGAGCAGTAAATGTTTTTAGAGAATGTTTCTCGAGAGGAGTGTTAGTAAGAACAACAGGGGATACAATTGCTTTGTGCCCGCCTTTCATTGCCTCAGAAGATCAGGTTAGAACTATCGTTCAAACTGTCAAAGAATCAATTGCTGCAATAGATTAAGACAATGGAACATAAAGTTATTAAACACTGGATTAATG
The DNA here is from genome assembly GCA_029941465.1 of Gammaproteobacteria bacterium. Lineage (GTDB taxonomy): Bacteria > Pseudomonadota > Gammaproteobacteria > Steroidobacterales > UBA11654 > CACPJA01. Next base: position 12,993 of record JAPYQN010000016.1, on the reverse strand, counting down.
GCTCACAGCAGCCTTCATCGTCTAATCGGTATGGAGATATTTACAATCCAGCAACGGGTAAAGTTATTGCAAAATTACCCATGGGCAACAGCGATGATTTAGAAAAAGCAGTCAACGCTGCAGAGCTTGCTTTTAAGTCTTGGTCGAAGATTTCAATTACTAGAAGATCCCAAGTTCTATTCAAGTACAAAGAATTACTAGAATCGAATCGAGAGGAACTGACTCGTTTGATCACCTTAGAACATGGAAAAGTTCTCTCGGATGCAGCAGGGTCGCTACAAAGAGGGATTGAGGTGGTGGACTTTGCCTGCGGTATTCCGCATCTTTTGAAGGGTGAATTTAGTGAGCAGGTTGGAACCGGTGTTGATTGTTACTCAACAAGGCAGCCAATAGGGGTTTGTTCAGGCGTAACACCCTTTAATTTTCCGGCAATGGTCCCAATGTGGATGTTTCCTATTGCTATTGTTTGTGGAAACACTTTTATCCTAAAGCCTTCAGAAAAAAACCCTTCATGCTCTATGAAATTAGCTGAATTAATGCAAGAAGCAGGTCTCCCAGAAGGGGTGATGAATGTGGTGCATGGCGATAAAGAAATGGTGGATGCAATTCTTGATCACCCCACTATTAAGACATTCAGTTTTGTTGGATCAACGCCTGTTGCTCAAGCAGTTAATAGCAAAGCCTCAGCCAATGGAAAACGCGTTCAAGCACTGGGTGGTGCAAAAAATCATGCCGTTATTCTAGCGGATGCTGATATTGAACAAGCAGCCAATGCAATTATAGGTGCCGCCTACGGTTCAGCAGGAGAGAGGTGTATGGCTATCTCAGTTGCAGTGGCAGTGGAGAGTGTTGCAGATGAGCTTACAAAACATCTTTTAGAGAAGGCAAAAAATCTTCAAATTGGACCTGGAGATGAACCTAATAATGAGATGGGCCCACTAATAACCGCAGACCATAAAGACAAAGTGATCGACTACATAGATCAAGGGGTTGAATCAGGAGCCACACTCTTGCTTGATGGAAGACAACACCCCATGACTTCAAATAGTGAAGGGTTTTTTCTAGGGCCAACCCTCTTTGATCATGTGCAAAAAGACATGAGTATTTATCTTGATGAGATATTTGGCCCTGTTTTGGTAATGCTCAGAGTAAAGAATTTCTCGGAAGCTATTGAGCTAGCTAATCAACATCAATTCGGTAATGGCGTCGCTTTGTTTACGACCAAAGGATCTGCAGCTAGAGAATTTGTTAATTCTGTTCAAGTGGGAATGGTTGGAATCAATGTAGCGATTCCAGTACCATTATCATTCTACACCTTTGGAGGGTGGAAGGACTCTATGTATGGGTCATCAAATATCTACGGTATGGACGGCGTTCGGTTTTATACAAGAACCAAGACTGTCACCACCAGATGGCCTGATATTGATGAGGATGAGGACTTAAATCTCTCCATGCCAACTGTTAAATAAGAGGGTAAATTAATGCTCATAGGCGTACCTAAGGAAATTAAACCTGATGAATATAGAATCGGCTTAACACCTGAAAGCGTTCAAGCATTAACTGAAGCTAATCATCAGGTAATGGTTCTAACTAATGCCGGTCTTGGTATCGGTAAAACAGACGAAGAGTTTAAACAATCAGGTGCAGTGATTGTCGAGACCCGAGAGGAAATTTTTGATCAAGCAGAGATGATCGTTAAGGTGAAAGAGCCTCAATTAGAAGAATGTGCCTTGCTTAAGGAAAACCAAATTTTATTTACTTATTTGCATTTAGCTCCTGATCCTGATCAAGCTAAAGCCCTAATCAATTCTGGAGCAAGGGCTATTGCCTATGAATCAGTGCAAGCGCACGATGGCAGTTACCCATTGCTTACTCCAATGAGTGAGGTTGCAGGAAGGATGGCAATCCAAGCAGGAGCAAGTTGCTTGGAAAAAGCAAAGGGTGGCAGAGGACTTTTAATTGGTGGAGTAACTAATGTTGAGGCTGCTAATGTTGTCGTTATTGGCGGCGGTGTTGTGGGTATTAATTCGATTGAGATTGCTATTGGTATGCAAGCCAATGTCACTGTTCTTGATAAATCTGCAGCTAGACTTGATTATTTGGAATCTATCTTTGGTGACAAATTAAATGCCGTGATTGCCAACTCTGAAAATAATAAAGATTGCATCAAAACTGCTGACCTAGTGATAGGAGCAGTATTGGTTCCTGGCGCCTCTGCACCGAAGATCATTACTAGAGACTTAGTCAAATTGATGAAACCTGGGTCTGTTATTGTCGATGTAGCAATTGATCAAGGCGGTTGTTCCGAGACCAGTCATGCAACCACCCATTCAGATCCAACGTATGTCGAAGAGGGCGTATTGCATTATTGTGTGGCTAATATGCCTGGTGCTGTACCCTTGACTTCCACTTACGCCTTGAACCAAGCGACCATGCCTTATGTATTGAGCCTCGCCAATAATGGGTTTAGCCAAGCCCTATTAAATGATAAAGGGTTCTGTGAAGGGTTAAATATTTGTAACGGAGAAGTCACTATTGAGGCGGTGGCAAAAGAGCAACATTATAACTACATCACACCTATGGAGATGGTAAATAGGATCTCTTCAGACCAATGACAAATCTTTCTCATATACCTCTCATTAAAGATCAATTAGGAAGAGCGCTCAGAGACCTTAGAATCTCCGTGATGGATCGATGTAATTTTAGATGCGTTTATTGCATGCCTGAAGATAAGTTTCATCCGGGTTTTAAATTCCTACCGTCCAAAAAAAGATTGAGTTTTGATGAAATGCTTCGACTGGTAAGAATTTTTACCAAACTTGGTGTCACTAAAATAAGAATCACGGGAGGTGAACCTTTACTCAGGGTCAATCTAACCGATTTTATAGGAGACCTTTCGACTATTGGTAACATTAAGGATATTGCCCTTACCACCAATGGGGTGTTGCTAAAGAAATATGCTTATGAGTTAAAAGCCTCTGGTCTTGATCGTATAACAGTCAGTTTGGATTCTATTGATCCTAATGAATTTAAATTGATGACCGGCGGGAGAGGTGATCTGGATCGAGTGTTAAGCGGCATAGATGAAGCTCAACGAGCAGGCTTTCAGCGTATTAAAATTAATGCTGTGATTAAAAAGGGAATCAATGAAAACAATATTCTAAAAATGGTTGAGTATTTTCGAGATCAACCAGTGGTACTTAGATTTATTGAATACATGGATGTGGGTACTATTAATGACTGGCAGCAACAAGAAACGATTCCCAGCTCAGAAATCATAGAATTGATATCAAACAAATGGTCCCTTAGTCCAATTAAGCAGAATTATGAAGGTGAGGTGGCTTCTCGTTTTATCTTTGATGATATCGGAACTGAGATCGGTTTTATTTCTTCAATGACTAATCCGTTCTGTGGCTCATGCACCAGGGCCAGACTGTCATCAGACGGCAAATTATACAATTGTTTGTTTGCATCAACAGGCATCGATATTAAGTCATGGATAAGATCAGACATGGACGATAAGACGATAGAAGAAAAGATAGTCTCAATTTGGCAATCAAGAAATGACCGTTACAGTGAGCTAAGATATCTTAATCAAAACAACAAAGATAAAGAGAAAGTAGAAATGTATTACATAGGGGGTTAAATTAGTATGAAACTATTGATGAAAGGAAAATTGCGATGAAAGACTTAATGATGGATACACCGCTTCTCATTACTTCATTAATGGAGCATGCTGAAAGAAATTTTCCTGAACAAGAGATTGTTTCTATTTCCTCTGATAACCCAAACTTTAGATACACCTATAAAGAGGCATTTACCAGAACCAGGCAATTAGCTAATGCTCTAAATTCTTTAGGTATTTCTCTTGGTGAACATGTAGGGACTCTAGCTTGGAACGACCATCGACATTTTGAGTTGTATTATGCTATTTCCTGTTCAGGGGCAGTGTGCCATACCGTTAATCCACGATTATTCCCAGAACAATTGGTCTACATTATTAATCATGCAGAAGATCAAGTTATTTTTTGTGACCCGATGTTTGTGCCTATTTTAGAGAACATTCAAGACCAGCTGACAACCACTAAACAGTTTATTGTGCTCACGTCAGAGGAGCAAATGCCAGAGTCCTCTCTTCCTGGACTGCTATGCTATGAAACCCTTTTAGCTCAAGAGACAAGTGAGTATGATTGGCCTGATTTAGATGAAAGAACCGCATGTTCTATGTGCTATACATCTGGCACCACAGGGAATCCAAAAGGTGTTCTTTATCATCATCGCTCCACTATTTTGCACACCTACGCTCAAGCGATGCCAGATGTCTTTGGGGTATCAGCAAGTGATTGTATTCTGCCTATTGTTCCAATGTTTCATGTGAACGCTTGGGGCTCAGTTTATGTTGGACCGATGGTAGGCACTAAAATTGTGCTTCCAGGAGCAAAGATGGGTGATGGTGAAACACTTCAACAGTTAATCGAAACAGAAGGCATAACCGTTTCTATGGGGGTGCCTACAGTGTGGTTGAATTTGCTTGCCTATTTAAATGAATCAGGAAAATCAGTGCCTACTCTCAAACGTCTTTATGTTGGTGGCGCCGCTTGCCCATCGTCTGTTATTACTGAAATGAAGGATAAATATGACGTCTATGTTCATGTTGCCTGGGGCATGACAGAAATGAGCCCACTAGGAACAGTGAATATGTTTAAACCTGGTATGGAATATTTAGAAGGTGAAGAGCTTCTTGAAGCTAAATTAAAAGCCGGGCGAGGAGTCTATGGTGTTGAGATGAAAATAACCGATGACGACAACAATGAACTCCCTTGGGATGGGGTTGCGTTCGGTAGTCTCAAAGTCAAAGGACCATGGATACTGAAAGAGTACTTTAAAGCTGAACCTGGAACCACTCTTGAGGAGGACGGATGGTTTGAAACTGGAGATGTCGCCACCATTGATGAAAGGGGCTTTATGGCAATCACTGATCGAACCAAGGACGTGATTAAATCTGGTGGCGAATGGATCAGTTCAATTGATTTAGAAAACACAGCCACTGACCACCCCAAAGTAGCAGAATCTGCAGTGATTGGTGTTTATCACCCACAGTGGACAGAACGGCCACTCTTATTGGTGCAACTCAAAGAGGGTGAAGAATCTTCAAAAGAGGAGATTCTAGCTTGGTATGAGGGTAAAGTTGCTAAATGGTGGATACCTGATGATGTCGTTTTTGTGGACACATTGCCGCACACAGCAACTGGTAAGATTCAGAAATTTGAACTGAGGCAAGAGTACAAAGATTATAAGTTGCCTGAAGTTGATGCTTAATAGTAGGCTTTTTAAGCTTTGAAAAAATCAACTCGTATTACTGTTCATAAAAATACTGAAGGTATTACTCAAGAAATATCAGATGAGGTTGCCATTGAGGAACCACTGGAATTTAGTCTCTGCTTTGGCCCTACTTCATCAAGATCTAATAAAAATATTGCTATTACGATGCGAACACCGGGTAATGATTTTGAATTAGCAATAGGGTTTTTATTTTCTGAAGGTGTTATTAATAACAAAAACGATATTCTCTCAGTATCCAGAAACAAGGAATTAGCTGATGATTCCAATCTTGAGAATACTGTATTGATTGAGCTCCATGAGTCTGTGCAATTGGACCCAGATAAGATTCGAAATTTTTATATTAATTCATCCTGTGGTATTTGTGGTAGTACAATGGTGGAAGGCATCTCTAAGATACAACCCATTGATAGTAATGCGAGTAATCTAGAAATTGACGAGTCTGTTTTAAGGCAACTCCCTGAGAATCTAAGACAACAGCAAGATGCATTTGGCATTACCGGTGGACTTCATGCATCGGCTCTTTTTAATGTTAACGGAGAGATACTGGGTTTATATGAAGACGTGGGTCGTCATAATGCATTGGATAAATTAATTGGCCAACAGATAAATGACAATACATTACCACTCTCTAGTTTTGGTTTAATGCTGAGCGGCAGAACCAGTTTTGAGTTAGTGCATAAATCGGCGTTAGCAGGCATCCCTATGATAGTTGCAATTGGTGCGCCTTCCAGTTTAGCAATTGAGGCCGCTTGGGAATATGAAATTACTTTAGTTGGTTTTTTGAATTCAGAACGTTTTAATATTTACTCCTATCCAAAGAGAATAATTTGAAGTTAACTGATAAAGAGAAACTCAAATTACTCGAAGCACATAAGCCGCCTTGCCTTGACTCTTTGAGGGGTAAGGCTACTCAATTGAATTCAGAAAAACAAACTGCAATTATGGAATTCGATGCTGTTCCTGAGTTTTGTCACTCTGAGGCACAAATAGTTCAGGGAGGGTTTATCACTGGGATGATGGATACTTGCATGGCTCATCTACTTATAGCTTTATTGGATTTTAAATTTAACCCAGTGTCTCTGGATATCAATGTTAGTTTCTTAGCTCCAGCACACCCAGGAACCTTAGTGGCTGAAGCAAAGATTCTGCGTATAGGAAAGAGCATAGCTTATCTGACTAGCACCTTGAGCCAAGAGGATCATCTGGTTGCCACAGCAACTTCAACTATAAAGCTTATACCTAGCTCTAAAAAACCACTGTAATAGATACTAGCTATCTACTGCCCAGATAGACTTATCTGCATGCCTGACCTTGGTTATCAGCATAGTACCCAATCCAATGATGAAGAGTGATAAAAAAGGCTCATAAGGCCAAAAAGGCAGCCACAGTTCAAGGTCCGCAGACCACTCTGGTGTGGTCAAAAAATCAGTAACACGTTCTTGCCAATAAAGCCCGGAAGCGGACCAAACAAGACCAAAGGTGATAATGGCACCGCCCGATACCTTGAACGCGAGCGGCGTGCTGCTCCCAGCGGCATGCTTATTCGTCGCTTGCCAGCGTTGTTTACCCCAGGCCGCAATTCTCAGTGCGAACGCGAGAAAACCGCTCCAGTAGTATACGTAGTCAAGCGGTACCAGATTCTCATAACAGGAGAGCCCGTTACAGAGACTCCACCAATAGGTGCTAAAGGCATAGGCCCAGAGGAAATAGATACCGCTCTTGTGTAGCAACTTCCATTGTTTTGAAGTCAAGTATTGACGACCAAAGTTAAAGGATGTGACCACCATAGCGGGAAGGAAAATATAGCCGATGCTTCCTTCTATTTCATCTCTGAAAAAATAAACATCTGCATAGTAGTACTCATGGAAAAAGTACGACATTATAAAAATAAACAAGCCTTGCCATGCCATTGCAACTGCAAAACATAACCCGATATATTTTCGATTTCGCATTAACCACATTGAGAAAGATCCAGGAAACAGAATTTGAATCGAAGATATAGCCACTACCAGGAAGATGATAGGCACCGCCCAGCGCACAGAAAACCCAATCATTTCCGAAACGCCAGATCCAGTTGACATATCAACCCCCATCATAGCAATGACCATTACCACAGACATTGGAATAGAAATAAGACAGAACAAACTCCATTTATTAATGATTCTATTTTTCAATATTGTTTTAAGATTAGTGCTCATATATGTTTACCTTTTAGAAATACAAGATGATTCTTTTTTATTAACCATAAAATTGAACTTTTCCTTATCGTATACGATGGATATATTTCATGATAGTATTTTTTATATGTTCAATTTCTTAATGCTAAAGGCTCGTCAGGCAATCAAAATCATTATTGCTTTAGTGCCTTGTTTGATCTCCATATACACACTTTTTTGGCTTCAATACAGCGAAATATGGACCAGTGAAACTGCACACCGAGGTAAATTATCGGTTGCGACTTTAGTTATTGGTATGGGATTGTCATTTCTCGTTCAGTCTTATTTTAAGAAGCACGAGCAGAAATAATTAAGTAACAATTAGGTGTCATACCTAATAAATAAGTTACTTTCCATCTCTTTTTTGATACTTGTTTGGGGCCCATGACCGGTTACAACAACGGTGGATTCATCTAGAGAATAAATTTTTTCCTGGATTGAACTCTTAAGCATTTTAAAATCACCTCCAGGTAAATCTGTTCTGCCTACCGATCCTTGAAACAATGTATCACCAGCGATCAATAGTTTCTCTGACTCAAAATGGAAACTAACAGATCCTGGTGTATGTCCTGGTGTATGAATACAAACCCCAGCACAGTGGATTAAATCTTGTTGATCTTCAATATTAAAATCAGGCGGCGGTGTGGGTTTAAAATCAATATTAAAATAACTACATTGCATTTCTAGGGTGTCCCAAAGAAATCTATCGGATTCATTTAGAAAGATTGGAGCACCTGTTTTTTCTTTAATTTCTGCTGAAGCTAAGAAATGATCAAAATGGGCATGAGTATGATAAATAGCTTCAATGGATACATTCATTGTTTCAATGGTTTCTAAGATTCTCTCTGCATCTCCACCAGGGTCAATCAGATAACCTTTTCCAGTTGATGTATTACCAATAATGGTGCAGTTGCATTGCAAAGGACCGACTGGGAATGATTTGTAATTAATTGTCATGTTATCTGAAGTGAATATGAAGCTATAATAAGTCCATTGTTATGTATCAGTCCATAGAAAATTTATCCATTCAGAGACATTTTGTCAATCTGGGCTCTCGTCAAGTCCATTATAGAATGTCAGGCTCTGGACCGGTTTTGATTCTTTTACATCAAAGCCCAACATCATCAGCAGAGATGGCAAGTGTTATTGAGGATTTCAGTGATGAATTCACAGTTATTGCACCGGATACTCCAGGCTTTGGTCTTTCTGACTTCGTTGATGGAATTGAACCAGACATATCTCAATACGCAGAAGCTTTAAAGGAGTTTCTTGATGCATTAGAAATAAACAAAGCTTGTTTTTATGGTTTTCATACTGGAGCAATTATAGCCACCGAATTCGCACGTCTTTATCCAGAACTCTGTAATGCAGTGGTGGTAAATGGATTGGTTGTCTTAGAACCTGAAGAAGAAGCTGACATCCTAAAACACTACACTAAATGGTTTGAACCTACACCTGAGGGAAGCCAGATGTCATGGATTTGGTCAAGAATTAGAGACCAGCAAATTTTTTTCCCTTGGTTTAAAAAAGAATTAGGTAATAGGCTGAGCATGGATCCCTCAAACCCAGAACTTCTTCAACCCTATATTCTAGATTTACTTCGATCCAATGAAGCCTCACAAACAGCTTATCAAGCAGCTTTTTTATATCCCTCAAGAGAACGCATAAGAGAGTTAGTAGTACCAACTTTTCTTATTAACTATAAGAGTGACCCGATTGCTCATCATCCCAGAAGACTCAGTAATCTACCAAACAATGTAGTTATTGAACTGTTGTCAGATCCAGAGGCAGTGGGGGATAGATCCAGAGAGATTTTTAAGAAATATTCTTCTAATAAAGATTACACCCACAGAAATACTAGCGATCGTTTGCAGTCAGGAAAACAGGGGTTTGCACCAACAACAAATGGCCCTATCTATTATTCAGTAGAAGGCAATAACATAGAAAACATAGTGCTTATCCTCCATGATCTAGGTCAATCGTCCAAAGCAGAATTATTTCATCATAAAGTGATAAAAGATTCTTTAAAGTTATTCGTGGATCTCCCGGGTCATGGCGAAACAGGACCAACACATTTAACCAACTATTCTCCTCAATCAATAGTTAGAATGCTTAAAGAGACACTTGATTATCTAGGCATTTCAAAGCTCTCCGTTATTAGTATTGGGGCTTCTTTGCCTATCGCTTTAAGACTATCTGAACAAAAGAGTCTAAGCATAGACAATCTAGTCTTAATAGATCCTTGGTGTTTAAGTGATTTAGAAAAAGAAAAATATATTGAGAATTATGTGCCTGATATTACACCCAGTAAATATGGAGAGCATCTTATGAGGTCCTGGTATTTTGTAAGAGACAGTGAACTCTTTTTTCCTTGGTTTGAAGCAAAATCCTCAACTGCATTGAAACGTCCACCAGATATTGAAGCTGAGAGTGTCCATAAAAAAGCAGTCGAATTTTTGAAAGCCGGGCCAGGATTAAAGCTAGTGGCAAAAGATTTGATTGGATATGATATTCAAGAGGATTTAGAAAATTTTTCTCAAGAGCTAACCATATTTATCTGGCAAGGCAACTTAAGAGAGATTTTTGCAGAAAGAATTTCCAACCAACTAGATGATGTAAAGATTAAGTATCTACCAGAAGATAAACATGACTGGTTAATTGAGTTTTAGGAGGAACAAGATGTCCGAAGCGAATAAGAATGTTGTTAAAGTGCTAAAAGCAGCAGTAGGAAAAGATAATGTTTTGACAGATCAGGAATCTCTGTCTTTTTACTCAATGGATGTTTATCGATCTATAGAAACACCCATAGCAGTTGTTCAACCAGGGTCCATAGAGGAGCTTCAAGAAGCTGTTCGGGTAACAACAGGTTTAGGTGTTGCTATAGTAACTCGTGGAGGAGGAGCATCATACACCGATGGCTATCTTCCCACTACCGCTGAATCAATAATTATCGATACTTCCCGACTTAATCAGATTGTTGAGATCAATGAAGAGGACATGTTTATCACTGTTGAACCAGGAGTTACTTGGGCGGAAATGGCCGATGCATTAGCTGAAAGTAATCTAAGAACTCCTTTTTGGGGACCCTTTTCAGGATTAAAAGCGACAGTTGGTGGTTCAACTTCACAAAATAGTGTAAGTATGGGAACCAGTAGATACGGAGGATCCCCTGAGTCAATACTTTGTTATGACATTGTTTTAGCAAATGGTGACATTCTTAAAACAGGCTCATCTGCAATGGAACAAAGCTCCCCATTTTTCAGACACTATGGACCTGATTTAACCGGCTTATTTTCTGGTGATGCAGGGTCATTGGGCGTAAAGGCAAGCATTACACTTCGTCTTATTAAATTACCCAGTCATAGTCTCACTTGTTCTTTTGGCTTTAAGAGCTATGATGCCATGAGTCAGGCAATGGCAGCTGCCGCAAGAGAAGAGTCGACTTCAAGCAATTGGGGCTTAGACCCTAAATTACAACAGGGTCAGCTTGGCAGCACTTCAGTCACTGACGCTCTCAAAGCTGCTTATGCTGTGCTGAAAACAGCTCGTAATCCGTTTGAGGCTTTTGTGCAACTCGGGAAGATGGCCCTTGCAGGAAAACGATTTTTAACAGGTTATGATTATTCAGCTCATTTTGTTGTTGAAGGCCATTCAACCAGTGAAGTCAAAAGTAAATTGGCACAGACTAGAAAAGCAGTGTCTCCTTATGGCACAGAAATTGCAAACACCATTCCAACCGTTCTAGGCGCTATGCCTTTTATGCCACTCTACCCAATACTAGGACCCCAAGGAGAGAGGTGGGTGCCTATGCATGGGTTGTTATCTTTTTCAAAAATGCAGGCAATGCATAATCGCCTCATGGATCTTTACGCTGAAAAAAAAGATGAAATGGAAAAGTATTCGGTTTATACAGGGGCTATGTATATGACTTATTCCACTCATAGCTTCCTCTATGAGGTCGCTTTATATTGGCAAGATGATCAAACTATTTATCATAAACTTTTCTTGGATCAAGACTATCTTGATATGCTCCCTACTTATCCAGAAAACAAAGAAGGGAGAGCTTTAGTTGCTGAGATTCGTGCATCAATTCAAGAAATATATTCAGAACTTGGTGCGGTTCATTTTCAAGTTGGAAAGAGTTATCCCTATCAAAAAGGCAGACAGCCATTAGCTGCTGATGCTTTGAAAGCAATAAAAAAGTCGCTGGACCCAAAGAATTTAATGAATCCAGGAGCATTAGGGCTGTAGGTGAATTGAGCAGGCGATTTAAATATTCAATAGCCTTTCTGATGGCCATCTGTCTCTCAGCTTGCTCTGAGTACTCAAGCCAATTGCAAACAGATGACCTTCCTTATAATGGAAAACCAAGGGTTGGAGTGCTCTATGTTTCTCATGGCGGTAATGAGACTTATGGGGAAAAACATCTCTGGGATGCCACTATGCAAATATTTTCCTACGATCAGAACAGTCCTGTTTACCAACAAATAATTTGGAACTCTGATTATTGGCCCCAAATGCTTAAATTTGGCAATGCCTCTAAAGAACTTGGTAAGTATTCTTTTGAGTATGAACGTATTGGTGGTGTAGACCCCTATCCAGAATCAAAGCGGAAGATAACAGCAGAATTAAGCTCCATTTTGGGTGATTATGAGAATAAATTAGGAGTCGATTTTATAGTCGATAAGATGACGTGGATAAGTCCCTATCCGAGCGAATTGGCAAATCCAAGAATGCTTTTCAATCCAGGGATTCCTGATGGTGATCCGTTGCGATACTGTGGCTCCGATGATCCGACCTGGCATCTCTGTGATCCTGATCGTTATAATGTCGATGGACCGGTAGAACGGATGTTAAAAATAGGTATTAACCGGATCGTAATGATTGATTTAACAACTGCAGGAGCCAGGTTTTCCAAAACTTATGATGTTTATACAACTGCAAAGAAAGTCATTCATGACCACAATAATAATCAGCAAGCTAATGTCACCATTGAGTGGGTCAATGACCCCAAGGAGTTAATGTTGACATCCTATCCTACTGAACCTAAGGGATGGACTCGCTCCAGCGGTAGACCTAAAGACAACCCTATAATTGATTATAACGAATACCCAAATCCTGTAATCGGTGATCTCAGATTGGCACAGTTTCAAGTTGACGGCATCGAGGCCGAGTTTGATGCCAAGATTGCTCTAGAGAATACAGGGGTACTGTTGGTCAATCATGGCATTCACTCAATGAACCAGGTCTTTGACCCCAAAATTAATGACACTCTTATCCTGAATCAGAACATCAAGGATTTGTTGTTGGAGAAATTTCCAGAAATGCAATCCAAAAACATCCTGGGGGGTTGGTTTGGTGATATGGTAAGAAACGAACTTGTGAAACCAGGACCTCCTGCTTTCACCCAGTTGGAACGCACCAGGGAAATGCG
>JAPYQN010000015.1 GCA_029941465.1 Gammaproteobacteria bacterium | reverse complement strand
CAGCCGATAGTCCAAAAATATAAATCCAGTCCAGAATAGATGGTTTTTGATCCAAGATTTTAACTCCTGATGAAGAAGGTTAAATTATAACTTTTTCAGGCCTTTGTTTATTAAGCCTTTAGCAATGATAAGTCGTTGTATCTCAGAAGTTCCTTCCCATATACGATCAACTCTTAGTTCCCTGTAAAAGCGTTCAGCGGTAAATTCTCTCATATAACCTCTACCGCCAAAAATTTGTACCACACGATCTGCTACTTTATTAGCCATTTCAGAAGCAAATAATTTAGCTGCAGAGCAGCGATAATGAAGAGCTTTTAAGTCATCATTACGATCATGGGCATTTGCTGTTTCATAGAGCATTAATCTAGCTGCCCACAATTCAGTAACACTATCAGCTAACATAAATTGAATGGCTTGTTGGTCAGACAGCTTACCGTCTTTTACTTTTCTTGTTGTAGCGAAGTCTGTGGCTTCCTCAATTAATCTGGCAGCAGCTCCACAGCATCTGGCAGCGATCATTAGACGTTCTCTTCTGAACCATGCTAGGGCATAACTCATTCCAGCATTTTCAGAGCCTATTAAACTTTTTTCTGGGATAAACACATCATTAAATTTATAGATTGGATGATGACTATCAAAGGTGTGCGAGAAGAGAGGAGTTCTGACATGCTCAATACCTGCTTCATCCATGTTTAATAAAAACATAGCATCGCCTATTGTTTCATTGTTTGATTCAATTACTGCCTGGAGAAAGAAAAAATCAGCATGATTGGCACCAGTGACAAACCATTTTTCTCCATTAATCAAGTAGCCGCCATCAGTTTTCCTAGCCGTAGTTTTGACATCTAGTTCAGAGCCTGATTCAGACTCTGTTATGGCATAACATTCATGCCGACTCCCGTCCATGAGTGGTAAAATGTATTCTTTAATTTGTTCATCATTGCAAGCTTCTAGCATCCAAGCCTGTGGCTCAGAAAAGCACCATGTTAAAGCATTGGTGCTCCGACCCAATACCTCCCAAACTGCCACTTGTTCTATAATACTTAATTCTTTACCGCCAAAGATTTTAGGAATATCCATGCAGCTCAAACCCATATCGATTGCCATCTGCCGATGTTTTTTGTCAATGTCATCAGGAAGTTTGCCTTCGTTCATTTCAGCTTCAACTTCCCAGGGCATAGTTGTGTCAAGAAACTTTTGTGCACTAGCCGCCCACTCTTCAGCGTTACCAGGTAAATTGATGTGCATTTATTTCTCCAAAATTAATTTTAATAAAACATCAATCTTACTCTGATTATACGTGTGATGTTATGTGAAATTATCCTTTCCAATTTTAAATAAATTTATTAGTATGTTGCCATGACATATCTTCTAAGATCATCTTTCAACATTATTTATTCAATAAATAAGTCCTAATTCATTTATAGGTTTTTTGGGAGCCTACCTATCAACATCCCATTTCAACTAAGATAAATAGAGTAAAGTATGAGCAAAAGATTATTAGATAAAAGTAACGAACATTTTAAAAAAGCCATTCAGAAAATTCCGTTAGGAGTGACTTCAAATTTCAGATATTGGGGCGATGATGAAACGATTTACATCGACCATGCTTCCGGCTGTCGATTATGGGATATCGATGGCAATGAATACATCGATTATCGGCTAGCTTATGGACCATATATTCTTGGTTATGCAGATCCTAGAGTTGATGAAGCAGCTAGACAGGGCATAGAGATTGGCGGTGTTTTTGCTTTGTCAACAGAATTGGAGTACGAACTAGCTGATAAAATTTCTTCGATGGTACCAGCGGCAGAATTGGTTCGTTTTTCTAACTCAGGTACAGAGGCTGTTATGGCGGCTTTAAGAGTTGCAAGAGCTTATAGTAAGAGAGATGAATTCATTATGATTGAAGGCGGTTATCACGGTGTCTCAGATTCAGTTATGTGGGATATTGATTTGGATGAATGGGACCCCACTGCCGGTTCACCGGTTCTGGCTTCTTCAAGCCTTGGAGTGCCAAAGCACAATGCAGAGATGTTGCATCTTGTCCCGATGAATGATGCCTCTCGTTTGAAAGATTTGCTAAAAGAAAAGCATAACGATATAGGCGCTTTACTCATTGAGCCTATCTTGGGGAATTGCTGCTCTATTGCGGCCACACAAGAATATATGAATGCAGTGCGCTCACTGTGCGATCAATACAATGTTGTACTAGTAATTGATGAAGTTAAAACAGGGTTTAGAGTAGCTAAAGGTGGCGTTCAGGAACTTTATGGAGTAGAGGCTGATTTATGCACGTTTGCTAAATCAATGGCTAACGGTTACCCAATTGCTGCAGTTTGTGGAAAAGAAGAATTAATGAGATCTATTAAATATGGCGGTGTTCTTCATGGGGGAACATTCACGGCTCATTCTGTTGCAATTTCAGCAGCCAATAAGACTTTAGACATTCTTCAAAACACGAATGCCCTTGAGACAGTTAATCAATACGGCACAGACTTGAGAGACGGACTTAGTAAAATTTTGTCAAATCATAATGTCGCTCACTGCTTTACGGGTCACCCAGCAATGTCCGGCTTATTTTTATCTGAAGATGCTCCAACGAATGCCCGTGACTTTAAAGGTTCAGATTACCCATTTTATGAAAAACTTGCTGAAGAAATGCTTGAAGATGGGGTATTATGCGAGTTTGATCCGAGAGAGCCTTGGTTTATATGTGAAGCTCATGCTAAGGATGCATTAAAGCCTACGTTGGATGCTTTTGAAGTCGCTCTTGAGAGATCACTAGAAGGATAATGAATTGAATAAGTATGACGCTATAGTAATCGGAGCAGGCCATAATGGTTTAACCAATGCTGCTTATCTAGCTAAGTCAGGTTTAAAGGTACTTGTCTTAGAGAAAAATGAGTACATCGGCGGGGCAGCTGTTAGTCGAGAATTACATGACGGATGGACCTACTCAAATTGCTCTTATGTTTGTAGTTTGTTAAGACCTGAAATTTATCGAGATCTGAATTTACAAAAACATGGTTTACAAGTTCTTGCCTACGGAGGCAGTGTTTCTTTTACAAAAGATGGCGACATCTTTGGAGCGTACTCTGATCAGGACTTATTCCGAAGAGAGATAGGTCGTTTCTCCAAGAAGGATGCTGACGCATACGTTCGATTCACTAGAGATGTATCAAAGCAGTGCCGATTTATTAAACCCCTGCTATTAAGAACACCTCCAGATCCTACCTCTTTCAGACCTAAAGACCTTGAGGAATTATTGTATTTATTCAAGCGATTATACGGGTTAGGGGAACAAACCATGTACGATACGATACGTTTTTATACTATGAGTGCGGCTGAATATCTGGACGAATACTTTGAGTCGGATGTTGTGAAAGCGGCTCTGTCTGGTAGCGGTATTATTGGAACAGCACTTGGTCCATATTCACCCGGAACAGCCTATGTTTTATTGCATCACTATATGGGTGAAGTCGATGGAAGTATTGGTTCTTGGGGATTTGCTCGAGGCGGTATGGGTGCTGTTTCAAAATCCCTCGCAGGGGCACTTCAGGAGTATGATGGTGAAATTCTAACTAATGCAGAAGTTACTCAAGTTCAAGTTAAGAACGGTAAAACCACTGGCGTGGTTTTAGCCAATGGTGATGAATATCATGCAAAGAATGTTGTGTCTAATCTAGATGTGAGGCGCACCTATCAAGATCTATTTGACCCTCAAGATCTGAATGAAAAATTAATCAAACAAGTCGATAATTACAAATTCAATGGGTCTTCAGGCAAGTTAAATATTGCCCTAGACGGTCTCCCTGAGTTTCCAGCTATGGGAAAAAATAACCCACTGATATACGCAGATATGCATTTTATTGATTCATTGGAAAGAATGGAGAGAGCTTACGATGATTGGAAGAACGGTCGTTGGTCACAAGACCCTTATTGTGATGTCCTTCTTCCCACTATGACTGACCCGACAATGGCCCCTCCTGGTAAGCACTATATGTCAGTGTTTGTCCAGTACGCGCCACCAAAACTAGCAACCGGTGAATGGACTGACGAAGATCGAGAAGGGTTTGGTAAAACAGTGATTGACCAGATAGGCGAATACAGTCCCAATTTTAAAGACCTGATTGTTCACGCAGAAATAAGGACACCTCAAGATATTGAGGATGAGGTCGGGTTAACAGAAGGCAATATTTTCCAAGGCGAATTATCGATGGATCAGATGTTTTTCAATAGACCATTTCCTGGTTATGCACAGTTTAGAGGCCCAGTAAAAGGCTTTTATATGTGTGGATCCAGTACCCATCCTGGTGGTGGAGTAATGGCTGCCCCAGGGGCTAACGCGGCTAGAGAGATGCTGTTTGATTTAAAACGAAAAAATATCGTTCCAACGGCAGAAAATGATGACTAGAAAAAATAAAAATATAGCGATTATTGGAGGGGGCCATAACGGTTTAATTTGTGGATCATATCTAGCTAAGGCAGGCTTTAAAGTCGATCTTTATGAAGCACGTTCTGACATAGGGGGCATGGCTTCAACTAGGGAATTAGCAGATGGGTACAAGGTTCCAGGAGCTGCTCATTTGTTGCATCAAATTGATTCTGGAATTCAAAAGTCTCTAAAACTTAAGCAACACGGTCTTTCATATGCGGCTAGTGGGCTAAAAACTGTGTCGATTAATCCCAAGGGTAACGCCTTGATTTTTGATGACGATAATATCAGCGGAGATGACATTACCTTAAGAGAGCAAGATCAATATAAAGAATTCAAAGTCAACATGAAAGGGCTTTCTGGGTTTTTCAAAAAAACTTATCAATCTAGACCACCAAGATTAGGTTCCGAGGATAGAAAAGATCTAACAGGCCTCATGAGCCTTGGATGGAATCTTAGAACTATGGGCAAGGATTCCATGAGAAATATGCTGAAATTTATTGCTGTTAATATTCATGATGTTCTCAACGAATATTTTGAACATGAGCATATTAAAGGATCAATTGCACTTGATGCTTTGCTAGGAAATCGATTGGGACCAAGAACAAATAACAGTGTGATTACCTATTTGCACCAACTAACCGGTGATCTTAATGGAGTCCAAGGAAGCTATGCTATTCCAAAGGGTGGAATGAATTCTTACACACAAGCACTTCAAAAAGCTGCTGAGAGTGCTGGTGTTACTGTTCATTTGAATTCACCAATTAAACAAATTGATTTGGATGATGAGAATAAAGTTAAAGGTCTTATTTTAGAGAATGGTGAGACAGTTCAAGCTGACATTGTGGTGTCTGGTATTGATCCCCGAAGCACTTTTATGTGTTTAGTTGGACCTAAGTATTTAGAACCAGGTGTAGTGCATAAAATCAGCAATATCAGAATGCGAGGCAATACCTCTAAGCTGCATTTGGCTTTATCTGGATTGCCTGTTTTTAAAGGGGTTGAGCCTGATGATCTGGGCCATCGAATCATTAATGCCCCGACCATGAAATACTTAGAATTAGCCCATGATTTTACAAAATATGGGCAATATTCAGACGAGTTACCCATGGAGATTATTATTCCATCGATTCATGACGACACTTTGGCACCAAAAGGTCGTCATGTGTTATCTGCAATCGTGAACAATACTGCATATCATTTAAAAGACGGTTGGGATGATTCAAAACCAAAGATCCTAGAAAATTGTCTTAACCAATTAGAAAACATGGCACCGGGTATTAAGAAGTTAATTGTCCATGCTGAGTTATTGTCACCTGTAGATTTTGAGAATGAATACGGAATAACCGGCGGACATTGGCATCATGGGGAATTAACTTTTGACCAATTTTTGATGTTAAGACCAATTTCTGGAATGGCCCAATACACATCACCCATTGAGTCACTATATCTTTGTGGAGCTGGTTCTCATCCAGGTGGTGGATTGATGGGACTTGCTGGAAGAAATGCAGCAAATGAAATTATCAGTAGGGAGTCATAAGATGTTGCAGCAAGATCATTACAAACAATCTGTTTACAAGACACCATTTCATGAGAGAACGTCTGCATTGAATATTCTCAATGAATGGGCACGATGGAAAGACTATACAGTTGCCACCAATTATTTTGCAACAGATCTGGAGTATTTTGCTGTAAGAAACACCACAGGGGTTATTGATTACACACCGATGGTGAAGCAAAAAATAACCGGACCTGATGCTGCTGAGTTTGTGAATCGCTTCTTCACCAGAGATATGAATAAAATCTCTATAGGACGGGTTGGTTATGTTGTTTGGTGTGATGAGCAAGGTCAAGTTCTGGATGATGGAACTGTTTTTCATATTAGGGAGAATGAATATTGGTTGTTATGTGTAGAAAGACAGCTCGATAATCTTGGAATAGCTGCGATTGGGTTTGATGTAAAGATCGAAGAAATTACTGATGAGGTTGCTTGTTTAGGAGTACAGGGTCCAACGTCTTGTAGCATTCTTAAAGCCATGGGTTTTGAGGGAATTGAGCACCTTAAACCGTTTGATATCAAGCATTATGATTTTCAGGGTCAAGAGATTATGATTTCAAGAACTGGATTCAGCGGTGATCTTGGCTATGAAGTGTGCATGGTTAATGAAGTGGCTTTGAATTTTTGGGATGACTTATTCGACAAAGGTGAAATATATGGTATACATCCATTCGGTTTAGATGCCTTAGATTTAGTTAGAATCGAGGCTGGCTTACTAGTCCCAGGCCAAGATTTTATGGTAGCTGAGGATGCTATTAGACCCGGCTCAACCAGGTCACCTTTCGAATTAGGTTTATCTTGGTTGGTAGATTTATCGAAGCCAGTTTTTAATGGAAGACAGGCCTTGTTAGAAGAAAAGAAGAGGGGTTCTCGATACACTTTTGTAAAACTTAATGTTAATGGCAACAAACCTGCAGAAGGCTCCTACCTGTATAATCAATCAGGAAAGAAAATAGGCAATGTTACTTCTGCTATGTTTTCTCCCAGTGCCAAAGCAAATATTGCTTTTGCATCACTTCATGATCCTTGGAAAAAAGGAAAGGATAAAATTGTTGCTGAGATCTACTATCAGAAAGACTTGGAGTGGAATAAAGTCATGGAAGAGGCAACAATTGTTACTAAACCATTCTTTGACCCTGACAGGAAAAGAACAACTCCTGCAGAACTATACTAGACTAATTTATGTCACATCGTTTAGACCCTCTGTTAAACCCAGCAAGCATTGCCGTTGTCGGCGCGTCAACCTCAGCGGGGGTCGGTAGTAGATTATTAAAAAATCTTCTCCATGGAGGATACGAGGGTAATTTGTATGGCATCAATCCAAAATATGACCAAGTATTGGATGTCCCATGTTTTCCTGATTTCCAATCTTTACCTGAACCAGTTGAGCACGCTATTTTCGCAGTTTCTGATCAAAGACTTGAAGGGCTGGTTGATGCGGCAATCGAGGCAGGTGTTCGGGCTATGACTATATTATCTATGTTGGTAATTGACGATGATTCCACGCCCGTTTTAAAAGATCGACTAGAAGCAAAATTAAAGGACGCAAATGTCCTTTTATGCGGTGCAAACGGTACGGGCTTTTTTAATATTGAAAAGAGTGTTTGGGCTAATGGTTTCGACACCCGGCCTAATCATCAATCCGGTGGTATTTGTTTAATTAGTCAATCTGGCTCTGGTCTTGCAGGAATTATTGATTGTGACGAGCGTATCAACTTGAATCTAGGGGTTTCATCCGGCCAAGAATTAACGACCGGTGCTGAAGATTATCTCGAATACGCTTTGCATCAACCGAGCACCAGAGTCGTAGGGTTGTTCTTGGAAACTATTAGAAAACCCAAGGTTATGATTAAAGCTTTTGAGTTAGCCATAGAAAAAAGGATTCCCATTGTTATTTTAAAAACAGGTAAAACAGCTCGCTCAGCTGAGTTGACCGTTTCACATTCTGGAGGTCTGTCAGGCGAAGATGATTGTTATAACGCTTTGTTTAATAAATACGGAATTCAGCGAGTTAATGATATGGACGAGCTTGCAACAACTCTAATTATGTTTGCTCAACCACATCAATTAGCTGATGGTGGAATGGTGGCTATACTTGATTCAGGCGGCGAAAGACAGTTAATTATTGATCTTGCTGAGCAACAAGAAGCTGAGTTTGCTGAGTTAAGCCAAGATACTGTCAAAAATCTAGCAGATATATTGGATCCTGGGTTACCTGCAGTTAACCCACTGGATGCTTGGGGTAGAGGATTGGGAGATTCTGATCAGATTATGATTGATTCAATTACAGCCATGTTAATGGATCCGGATGCTTCAATGGGAGCAATCGTTATGGATCGCGGACCCATTAGTAAGATCTACCCAGAATATATTGATTTTATGAAACAGGCTAATGAACAATCTGGTAAGCCTATTTTTCTTGTTTCCAATCGTCAGGGGACTGGTTCTGATCCATTAGTAGCTGAGTCAACTCATGCAGGAATGCCTATAATTGATGGCGTCTATTCTTTCTTAGCAGGAGTGCGATGCATGCATAACTTCAGAGACTTTCTGTCAACCAAAGGCACTATTAATGAAGAGCTACCCCGGTCAATTTTAGAAAAGTATAAACAAGATCTCAGCGAAAGAAGTTCTATCGGAGAGAGTGAGGCATTGAAAATGTTTGCTGAGCTTGGCATTAATTCCAACGAGAGCCATATTGTTGGAGATAGAGATCAGTTGATAGATCAATCAAGATCAATGCAATTTCCATTAGTCTTAAAGACAGCACTAGAAGAGGTCTTACATAAGTCAGAGCTTGACGGCGTATTTCTGGCTATTAACTCAGAGGAGCAGCTTCTAGAATCCTACGATAAGCTCCAGCAGAAATTACCTGGTGATGCGTTGTTGGCTCCAATGATAGAATCAGATGGAGTTGAAATGATCATCGGCATGACCACAGATCAGCAACTTGGACCCATGGTAACTATAGGATTTGGAGGCTATTATGCTGAAGCTTTAAAGGATGCAGTGACTTTGATGCCGCCATTCTCAGAAGAGATTGCAAAGAAAGCAATAGAGTCATTAGAAATGAAAACACTCCTTGAAGGGTATCGAGGATCAGATCCAGTTGACATTGATGCATTTGCCCAGATGGCTTCAAAGTTTTCACTAATAGCAGTTAAGCTCAAAGAACAGATATGTGAAATTGATATAAATCCCGTAATATTGGGGAAAGATAATTGTATAGCGGTTGATGCATTGATATCGTTGCATCAGCAGAATAATTAAAACTTAAGGAGAACTAATAATGGACGCAAGAAGTGCGAGAAAATATTCCAAAGATGATTGGACGAAACTAGCCAGTGAGGCTGAAAATAAAATTGAAGGCAGGCTCTTTATTAATGGTGAATATGTGGACGCTACTGACGGTGGAAAGTTCGAAGTTATTAACCCAGCAACCAACGAAGTATATGCAACTGTTGCTGCAGGTACAGAGAAAGATATAGACAAGGCAGTAGCCGCAGCTAAAGAGAGTTATAAAGCTCGGTCTTGGTTGAAAATGGCCCCAAGAAAACGCATGGGAATCATGATGAAGTTTGCAGATCTTGTTAACCAAAATGCTGCAGAACTTGCACTTTTAGAGACTATGAACATGGGTAAACCTATTAGTGATTGTTTGAATGTTGATGTGCCAGCTTCAGCGGTCAATATTAAGTTCATGGCTGAATGTATTGATAAAATGTATGGAAAAGTTGCTAACACTCATGACAGTGCATTAAATCTTTCAGTGCGAGAGCCATTCGGTGTGGTGGGTTGTATTTCCCCATGGAATTATCCACTGTTAATGGCTGTCTGGAAAATATCACCCGCTTTAGCGGCTGGTAACTCAGTAGTGCTCAAACCTGATGAACATTCACCCCATTCCTGCATAAAGATTGCAGAACTATTTGTTGAAGCAGGGGGACCTCCAGGGGTCTTGAATGTGGTAAGCGGTCTTGGAGAGGTGGCTGGTAAAGCACTGGCACTTCACCCAGATGTTTTAAAAATTGGTTTCACTGGATCAACAGAGGTTGGAAAATTACTTCTTCAATATGCGGGTCAGTCGAATATGAAAAAGGTTAGCTTGGAAACTGGTGGTAAATCACCCATGATCTTTTTTGCTGACTTGCCTGATATGGATCAAGCCGTTGACACAGCCTATGATTCTATTTATGCGAACATGGGTGAGGTCTGTAATGCTGGGTCTAGAATCTATGTTGAACGAGCTCTCTATGCTGATTTTGTTGATCAATTTATCGCGAAAGGACAAGGGGCATATACTCCAGGTGATCCACTGGATCCTGAGACTAATATGGGCCCATTGGTTACTGCGCAAGCTCAAAAAAGAGTGCTCGGTTTTATTGAATCAGGAAAATCTGAAGGCGCCACATTGAAATTTGGTGGCGGTGTACCGGATGGCCTTGAAGCAGGATGTTTTGTTGAACCAACTCTGTTTTCAGATGTTAACAATGACATGACCATCGGGAGAGAGGAAATCTTTGGACCTGTTGCCTCAATTATACCGTTTGATACCGAAGAAGAAGTCATCAACATGGCTAATGACACCATCTATGGACTGTGTGCTTCTGTGTGGACAAGCAATGTGAGCAGAGCTCACAATATGGCTAAAGCTATTGAATCAGGAATGGTTTATGTCAATTGTTATGACGTTGGTGATCTAACCTTTGAGTTTGGCGGGTACAAACAGTCAGGGAACAGCAAAGATTCATGTTTTGAATCCGTGCTCGGGTACACACAAAGTAAATCCATTTGGTACAACTTGGGATAAGCACTAATGAATGACACCTTAATTTATGAGGTTGATGGGCCTATTGCAGTGCTAACACTGAATAGACCGGACAAATTGAATGCGATCAACACGAGCATGCTTGAAGCAATTAACGAGGCTATGGACGATGCTGAGGATAACCCCAATGTTCGTGCCATTGTGTTGAAGGGAGCAGGGAAATCTTTTTCTGCTGGCTTTGATCTTAATGACAAGGTTTGGGATACAGAAGACGATGCTGACATGCGCGCAGCCTTAGAGGATGATTTTAACACCATAATGCGTTTTTGGGATTCGCCAAAGCCAACTGTAGCTGTCGTTCAAGGGCATTGTGTTGGCGGTGCTATGGAGATGGCTCTTGCCTGCGATATTACCATAGCTGCAGAAGGTGCCATGTTTGGAGAGCCCGAAGTTTCAATTGCGAGCGGCATTGTAGCGATGCTATTGCCTTGGTTAACAGGCCCTAAATTGGCAAAAGAATTACTCTTAACAGGTAGGATCAAAATACCGTCTCAACGGATCTATGAGATGGGCTTGATCAATCGGGTTGTCAAAGAGTCAGAACTTGATATTGCCGGTTTAGAGATGGCTGAAACCATCGCTTCAAATGATCGTCTCAGTGTTGAGATCACAAAGCGTGCTATTAACAGAACTTTAGAGATAGGGGGCATGCGTGAAGCTTTATTGGATGCATTGGAAGCTGATGTTTTATATGAAACAGCTGATAATGATGAAGGTAAAGCATTTTATAAAGTCCTTAAAGATAAAGGATTGAAAGCCGCTAAAGAATGGCGAAAAGAGATCATCAAGAAAGCAAGCTCATAATATGTCCAGCCTTGATGAATTAAATCTTTTTTTAGAATCCCATCCTGATCTAGAAATTCTAGAGCTCTTGGTTCCAGACATGAATGGCATCATACGAGGCAAACGCTTGGATATTTCAGAGGCAGAAACTTTATTTAGCAAAGGTATTAATTTTCCAGCAGCAACCCATCTTCTTGATTCAAGTGGCAATGTCATCGATGGCCTAGTTCTGGGAACCGATGACGGTGATCCTGATGTTACTGCAAAACCTGTTGCTAATTCACTAACCTCTATTCCTTGGTTGGACAAACCTGCAGCCCAAGCCATGATCACCATGTTTAATCGAAATGGCGAACACTATTCCAATGAGAGTCGAAATATTCTTCGAGATGTTATCAACAAATTTGAAGCCGATGGTTTTCGAGCAACAGTAGCGGTTGAATTGGAGTTTTATTTAATTCAAGACAAAGACGCATTGAGCATTAATCCAAGACACGGACCCTTACCTGGCACAATTCTTCAGGACGAAGGACCTCAAGTCTATTCCATGGAAGATTTGAGGGAGTTAGACCCATTTTTTAATCAATTAAAAGAAGCCTGTAAAATACAGAATATCCCCACGGGTACGATAATATCAGAATTCTCAAGAGGGCAATTTGAAACCAACCTACATCATGTCGATGACCCTTTATTGGCATCTGATCACGCCATACTTTTAAGAAGAGCTGTTCGTGAGACTGCTAAATCGTTTGGCCTAGGAGCTACCTTTATGGCTAAACCGTTCATGGAGACTGCAGGCTCAGGGATGCATATTCATATCAGCCTAAAAAATGAAAAAGGCGACCTTCTATTTCAAACGGATTCTAAGCAAGAGACAAACTATAATCAGAATGTTGAACACGCTGTTGGTGGTCTAGCTCAAACAATGGAAGAAGGGATGGCGATATTTTGTCCAAATGCTAATTCATATCGACGATTTCAACCTGGATTTTTTGCTCCTATAACTCCAAATTGGGGCCCAAATCATCGAAACTTGTCAATTCGTATCCCATTATCTGATTCTGATAATGTGAGAATTGAGCATCGAGCAGCAGGCGCTGATGCCAACCCCTATTTAGTGATGGCTTGTGTTTTGGCAGGAATACATTACGGGTTAAAAAATAAGATCACCCCTCCAGAAATGATTTCTGAAAGAGAAGTCATAGACCCTGAGGTTACATTACCTGTTAAATGGGATAAGGCCTTGGACGCTTTTGAAAATGCAACTATCTTGAATGAATATCTGGGCAATGAATACAGTGATCTATTTTTAAGGTCAAGGCGATGTGAAATGGATCGCTTCACCTCTCAAATCAGCAATAAAGACTTCGAGTGGTATTTGAGAACTATTTAATACCTTACTAAGATGACTTTTTCTGAACTAAGAATTATTGTTGTGGTTTATTTGAGTGTCCTTATTCCCATTATCCTACTTCTAACTCTAAAAAGAAGAAATGAACTGCCGACATCAACACTAAAAATTTATATCTTTTCTTTCTTAATTTGTGCATTGGGTTGGGAATTATGGTTTACCTACGGTTGGATCTCAGGAGATCCTGTGGACATCAGAAGGTCTGAAATTCTGAATTACTTTATTCCAAAAAATATTAATTGGTTAATGAATGCTCTAGGTGATGCAGGCACAGTTTGTCTTGGAGGACTTTTCATTACATCCAAATTATTAGCTAAAGAACAGTCAATACTTGATGGCTGGAGTTGGAAAGTGTTTTTGGTCCTATTAATTTGGTGTGTAGGTCAGAATATTTTTGTTGAGATGTTTCTGTATTACGATCAACTGGCTGTAGGGAAAAGTCTCTCATGGGCACCATTAGCCCCAACAGGACCTTGGTTTAATCCAGTGTTATTTGAGTTTAATGACAGAGCCATAACTCTACAAAGTCAAATTCCTTGGTTATTGATGACCCCAATTCTCTATAAGCTATCAATTTATTTACATAATAAAAATTAATAAACCGCCAAAAGTTTCATTTAAGTTTAAATAGTAATAAGACGATTACTAGAATTGCTGGTATCCATTTCATAGCTTTGATGATTCTTAAATTTCGCTTAAAGTCGATAGATTCGTTAACCCATGGATACGGCTCATCTGGAACTGGCACTCCTAAAAAATTACACAATGGTTGCCATCCATCCTTGGCTGAATGAATCAATAGTCTTTCGGCAGGGATATCTTTCTTCACTAATTCTATGTGTTTATTGAAAACATCAACAGCAAACTCTTTATCTTCAAAACGCCCTGAAAATTCGCCAATCCAAACTGTTCTATCAATCATATCCATTGCTTTATTAGCTCTTGGTAAGACCAACCTTATCCATTTCGGGAAGTTCGGTGTCACTGTATAAATCGTTTCCCTAACGCTTTGATACCAAGCATCAACGTTTCTAATGCCCAAGATTATTTTTGCCTCAGGAAATTCATCAGCTAATTCCTGATAATAAGCAACAGCAGGCCAATCCACAGCAGACTGATACTTTTCAAAAACTTCCTGCCAATTAACCTTCTCGCCTTTTGACGCTTGGTAAAACCATTCAGTTTGCTTTTGATTTTGCATGACTTCTTTCATGTGATGGCATGGCCCGAAACCAAGTTTTTCGAGTGCAACTTTTAACGAAAGCGTTCCAGTTCTTCCAAATCCAGCTCCAATAACTCTCAAGGACATAGTTGTATTCCTGTCTGCAGAACTATTAATTTGATGATCTTTCAATCAGTTCATTTATCATAATTTCACAAAAATCATTTTCTAGTTTTGATGAATTTTCCAGTTCTGCATCTAAGATTAAATAGTTTTCTTCCACACCAAATTCTTTCCATGTTGGATTATTGATTGAATTGGGTGTTCCTTTTGTTGCGAATTCAACCCAGTATTCCATCATCGCTTCTGTCAGTTGTGTATCATCTTCATTGGTTGGCAACCATTCATCGTGGGTATTAAATACATAGGGGATTTCAGCACCATGATAAGACAGTATCTTCTCACTGCCTTCTCGCATTCGAGTAAAATGGTATTGATAGACGTTGTTTCCGTTCTTAGCTAAAGATCTGGCAATGAAAACTGAGGGGCAAAGTGTTACTTGATTTGTTGTCAGATGATCCATGGCAAGTCTTGGGTCTTCTAGATCCAGCAATGAGAGTAATTTTTCTTGATGCTCTGGATAGTAGTTCTCAATAAGCTGATTAATATCGCTTTCTGTGACAGATTCATCGACATACATATAATCCTCATTTTTATTGCTGCCAATCATTAGATCAACATTATTGAATGATCCCTCATCAAGTAATTGAGTCAAATTTTTCGGTATTAATTCCCCATCAATATTCGGTCTGTAGGGATGTCTAAGACTATTTGAAGCTGCCAAGAGATTTTCTGCTGATAAACTTTTCATACTCTGAAAATCAGGGGCATTTAAAACAGCTTGTGTTCTCTCCCCTAACTCCAATGCTTTATTTTTCGGAAACCATCTGAAAAGATTATAAGCACCGCTTTGAATAATGCCTCTTTTAAATAAACCTCTACTTTTTGGTGAGGCAATTAAATAGGAAACATGAGCCCCTCCTGCAGATTCCCCAAAGTAGGTGATATTTTCTGGGTCACCCCCATAAGATGAAATATGATCCTTGACCCATTGCAAAGCCATAATTTCATCTTCAAGTCCAAAATTCCCGGTTTCATTGGGTATTTCAGGGTGAGAGAAAAAACCAAAAATATTCAATCTATAATTGATAGAAACCACCACCACATCTTTAGTGGCAAGATGATGACCTAAATTATTGGGCTCATAGGACCACCCTCCTGTGTCTGCTCCTCCGTGCACCCAAACCATGACGGGTTTCTTACTGGTTTGGTCAAGGGAATTTGTCCATATATTGAGATAGAGACAATCTTCACTGACTGCATCAACATGTTGAAAAACAGAGCGAGGATTATCAAACAACTCTGCAACATCTTGGTACCATTCAGTGGTGTATTCATCTTGCATGCAGGCTGGTTTAAAGCTTTGAGCATTGATAACTTCTGGATCTGGAGATAAAAGAACAGGTGATGTCCATCGTAAATCTCCGATCGGGGGTTTGGCATAAGGGATACCTCTGAAGATGAACAGTTCATTGTCACTATCAAACACCCCTTCAATTTGTGAATTATGCAGATTAATTGATACTCCCACTTCTGCAAGTGTTGCTTTCGCAGGATTAAGAAAGAAAATCAGAGTGATAAGGTACTGAATTATTTGTCTCATTATTTACTCAAATGTTGATCACAACATTGCCAATGATAGAACCTTCTTCAAGCGATTGATGTGCATTAATAATCTCAGACAAGTTAAAGGACTCAGCGATGATAGGAGTGAGTGCATTATCACTAAGGGCAGAAGTAATTCCTTTATTAATATCAACCCTGTCATTTTCTGGAACAATATAGATGAGATAAGTATTTAATTTGACACCTTTGAACATCAAGTTATAGAACGGCAGAGAAGGGTTGGCTTCAGCAACAGAGCCGTAAGCTGCAATGACGCCATTATTTTTTATCACGTGCTCACTGACGGATAAATTTCCACCAAATTCAACCTCAAGTATTCTGTCAACCCCGTAACCTTTCGTGAAATCATTGGCCGCTTCAATCACATCATCTGTTTTATAGTTCACCACTAGATCTGCTCCAGCAGCTTTAGCTACAGTTGCTTTATCATCACTGCTAACTGTCGAGATAACATTTGCCCCTGACCATTTAGCAAGTTGAATGCCCAGATAACCCACAGCTCCAGCACCTCCAGTAATTAATATAGTTTGATTTTCTACTGAACCATCAGAAAAGACACCGTAATAGGCAGTTGAGGCTGGTATTCCTAAGCAAGCTGCAGTTTCAAATGAAACATCTTCAGACATAGTAACCGCTTGAGACGAGGGGAGTGCCATCAGCTCGGCACAGGTTCCATAAGCTCTTCCAAAAGCCCCGTTCCATATCCATACTCGTTCGCCAATGCGATCCTTGCTGACTCCTTCACCGACTTCGACAATAATTCCACCACCATCTGAATGAGGGATGATTTGGGGAAATTGTAACTCTCCTCTTGCCCCGGCTCTGGTCTTTACATCAGAAGGATTGACACCCGATGCTTTGATTTCAATCAGGACTTCGCCTTCCATCGGAGAAGGATCGTCAATTTTTCCAACATGAAGGACTTCTTCAGCTGAACCAATTGCTTCATACCATGCTGCTTGCATTGTCTATTTCTCTTCCATTTCAATCATTGATAGGTTTTCTGTGTGCCCATCAATGACGAGCATTTGACCCGTGATCTTTTTTGCCAGTGGTGACAGCAGATATACTATCATTCCCACAATCTCTTCTGCATCAATAAAAGTTTTAAGCGAAGTTTGATCAAGATAAGTGGCTTTGATTTCCTCTGGTGAAGTATTTCGATAGTTTGCTTCTCGTTCTATAACACGCTCAATTCTTTCTCCGTTAACCGAGCTTGGACAGATCGTGTTAACTCGAATATTAGCTGCTCCATATTCCATAGCCCAAGTTTTTGTCAAACCAATTAATCCCCATTTTGAGGCTGAATATGACGAACGCAGGGGTGTTCCCATGAATGATGAAGTGGAGCCAATATTAATAATTGATCCACCACCCGATAGTTTGAGCAGAGGAATTGCAGACCTACTACAAAGGAATGCTCCATTTAAATTGACACTCATTGTCTGTTGCCAGTCTTTGAAATTGGTATCTTCAAGCTTAGCTGAAGGTCCTGCAATGCCAGCATTATTGATTAATACATTAATTTCTCCAAAATGTTCTTTGACTGTAGTAAAAAGAGATAAGACCTCTTCTTCATCTGATACATCTGCCTTCACAGCAATTACATTAGGATTATTTTGAGTGAATGCGTCTAGACTGGATTGATCTTTATCACAAATGATCACTTGGCCACCAGCCTCAGAAAGAGTTTTTGCAATTTCGGCACCGATACCTGATGCACCAGCAGTGATCACTATTTTTAAGTTTTTGATATGATCCATTAATTTAGAAAGGGTTCTATCTTGATTTTCAACCACTCAATCAAGTCATCTCCACTCATATTTCTAGCCGAGGCCAGTTCACCTGCCAGTGTGGCAAAGACTACATTTTCATTTTTATCCAGTACTACAAGAGCAGGAATTCCCTCACTGATAGGATTTCCATATCGTTCAGCGATATCTATATTTTTATCCCATTCGCCCACATCAACGGGAACCACAATGAAACGATCATCTAGCCATGCTTTGATATCTTCTCTAGCAAGATACGCACCAAGAGTTCTGCAATCTGGACACCAATTTCCACCCATTTCAAGCAAAATATGTTTACCAGATTTTTCTGCTAGCTTGACTGCTTCAGCGATATCCTGATGAGCATCAGCCGTCTCATCATAGGGTCGATATTCGGAGAGTGACCAACCATTAAAGCTGAACAGTAGTGCTGATATTAGTATTATTTTTTTCATATTATCTTTGGCCACTCTTTATCTGATAGACGTATGCTGGAGGTATATTTTTCATAGTAAATCCAAATAGCTCGGAGCTTTTATTATATTGGTCCAAAACCTTTTTTGATATTGGGCAACGAATAAAATAGGTAACGATGGAGACGCAACCTTGTGGATGCAGTAGTTTGAAAATCACATCTAAAATAGACAACTGTTGTTCTTGTTGCATGATCACAAATGGCAGGCTACAAACAATGTGTCTCACTTCACAGATACCTTGAGCTTCAAGCAATGTCTTTGCATTTGCAGCATCTTCTGCAAAGACATTGGCGTTTTTGTATTTATGACTAAGATAGTCGGCAAAGTTTTTATTCTTTTCAATCAGTATTAGCTTATCTTCTGGAACTTGCCTTTGCAGGATACATTCGGTGATAGCTCCCATACCCGAGCCTAGCTCCAAAATATAACCTTCATCCATTCCTTCAAGATGCGCTGTCATGAGCTTGCCTGTTTCAGCGCCAAAAGGAAACAAGGCTCCGATTTCAGTTGGATTTGCTAACAAATTTTTGTACCAGATATTTTGGTGCATGAACTCATCCATTTTAATAATATTTTTCATCTAGTTTTCTTCTTAACTTATATTAAATATAAAATATGAAACGATCAGTAAAATAATTAATAGTATGAAAGAATCATTACGAGATTTTTGACTCTCAGTTAATTTTTTCATTGAATTATTCCTTTGGAAATAACCATGTGAATATCTTGAGTATTGCTGATGGATTCCAAAGGGTTACTATTTAGAATAACCAGGTCTGCTAACTTACCTTCATCAATCGTTCCCATCTGATTCTCAATACTAAGAAATTCGGCAGGAGTGATGGTTGCTGAACGCAGCACTTCCCTTGTTGTCATTCCAGCTTCAAAGAGTAATTCAAGTTCTTTGTGAAGACTAAAGCCTGGAGTTAGATAGCCAATCGGTGTATCTGTTCCCGCTATGATCTTAACTCCTTCTTGATTCATTATATTGACCAGATCTAAGCTCCACTTATCAAATATTAAGGCATTGTCAGTAACTGCTAGATTGGTTGATTTGATAGAACCTTCTTGCCAGTTGTTTCTCGCTTTTTCAGGAAGGTATTGGTAGGTCTCTCTCCACTTTAGGTCAGCATAGAATCTTCTTGAATCAAGAGTATTAATGGTGAGGGTTGGAGTTTGAAAGACTCCATACTCTGCTAATTTCTTGATAATTCTCAAACACCTCTTAGGGTCATGATTATCAATCGCATAATATCTTTGAGATGAATGTATTTGTGTTCTCAGAGCAGAGCCTTCAATGTCGTTTTCATTTTCTAGTTGTGTTCTTCTTTTAGTCAGCAATTCTGGGGCGTCGAGGGAGCAGGCAAGATCCATATTTCTGACATGCTGCATCCCACCAAGCCCAGCCTCAATGGCTTCCTCAAGATCAATGCTAAGAGGTATATGTCCGGTGACTCTAAGATTATTTTTCTTCGCAATTTTCAATAGCTCCAGATAGGTATCTTTTGAGAGCATTTCATACGATTTTAGAAAAGTGACACCATTGTCCAACAGGTCATTCACCACATTTTCAATATCTGAGCTCTCATCAATGCCAATAGAGAGTTCAGGGAACCCGGGCTCCTTTCCCTTATAAACACGGTCTCTACCATCAATCAGCGGACCGGCATAAAAGAGTCTGGGGGTTTTATTAGGGTTTTCTTTGATGTAATTCAGTGATGGTTGAAGTTTCTCAATAACGGCCCCTGTATCTCTAATACTGGTGATTCCATTTTTTAGAAATAAATTGAAATAGGTTTCATGATCTATTTCTGGGATAAAGGTCAGATGCACATGGGCATCCCATAAACCGGGTATCAGAAATTTACCGCTTCCGTCAATTACTGTATGGCTATTCTCCTGCTCTTCGATGATTTCAGTAGGATCAATAATGGATTGTAT
Source organism: Gammaproteobacteria bacterium (assembly GCA_029941465.1). GTDB lineage: Bacteria > Pseudomonadota > Gammaproteobacteria > Steroidobacterales > UBA11654 > CACPJA01. Next base: position 12,315 of record JAPYQN010000015.1, on the reverse strand, counting down.
TTTTCCATCTTCAATGAGCACTGTTTGCTTTAATCGAACAGGATTTTCTGCATCAATGAGGGTGATATTTTCAATAATAAGACTTGGATGAGCAACTATCTCCATGGATAGAATAAGACTCAAGATAACCGCCAATTTTTTATAATTCATAAACCCTCCGAAATAACAAAATCCCTTAATGAGCAATCCTTAATATGCTGGATGGCATTCTGATATTCATCTCCATCATATACCGATTGTGCAATTTCATAACTAGGAAATTCCACCACAACAGTTCTTTCAAGTTTCGCATTCTCTTTTTTAATGTGAGCTCCACCACGGACTAAGAATTCACCACCATGCTGCTTCACAATTGCAGTGGCTGCTTTCACATATAGCTCGAAAGCTTCTTGATCATAATACTCACATCTAACTATCCAATAACCTTTCATAAGGCCACACCTCCAATCCATGTATTGCATTTCTGATGTCCATGCTTAGATTCACACTCGAAACCTTCTTTTTTTCCTCCAAGTTAAATAAACTGATGGTGGATGGCGAAGAACCAACCGCGATTAGATGTTGATCAACAAGACATAAGCCTCTAGCAAAACCTTGGCGGGCAATGCGACTATCATCCAAATTTGTGTGTGTTAGCTCAGTTTCATCATACGTAGGGATTTTAAAATTGGTTTCATCACCATCGCGACCCACAGCTCTGACGCAGTCACTTTTTGTATCATTAAAAAGCACACCTTGTTTGAACGGCCTTGCATTATGTGTGCCTGCAGGCAGAGAGCAATATTCTTTGGCATTGAGATCGCTGTCCATGTGTATCAGTGCATCAGTTCTAAGGCCACTTACAAATAAGCCTTTTTTAGAGCATCGAACATTATTAAGGTGAAGATTATTTGTCATCTCAGGGCCATCTTTAGACAAAGGATCAAAGAGCTGGGATTTCCATCCTTTAGCGCCTTTTCTTAAATGAATACCTCTGGTAAATTCATCACGATTAAGGTCAAAGACCAGTAAGCTGTCATAGCCCGTAGAGGTGACAAATAAAAGATTTTCAAATTTATTGATTTCATGAGCATGTCTTAAAAAAGTGTTTTTATAAGAACGTTTAACATTAAACCGTTGATCATAAACAAAGAGTTCATCACTGGCTGCTACAAAAATTTCACCCCCATTAAATTCAATGCCACGTAAGCCCCGATCCCAACCACGTCCAGTAAAATCAATCCCAGAATCATCCCAGTCAACCATAATTTCGGCAACCTGATTTTCAAAATCGACAAGATAGATGCCGCCATGACTTTCGCCTTGTTGGCTTCCTCTGACAACTGAAGTAGCTATGAGTGTTGGTAATGTTTTCATTTTTTTATTGTAATCGAAATGGAATTACACTTTAAAACTAAATTGGATAAATTCTATGGTAAGGTTTGTTGTTATGGTTTCGATTAGACAATGCAGTTTAGCTGCTTTTTTTGTTTTAGTCTCAGCAAATTCTTTTGCCAATGACGATATTTCAAACATTTATTGTGGCAAATTACTAAATGTTGAGAACGGAAGAGTACTCGAAGATATTTTGATCAATATAGACACTAAGAGTGAGAAAATAATCAGTGTTGTTAAGGCCAACTCCAGAGATATTAGTAAAACTACTTTAAATCTTAGTGATCACTTCTGTCTGCCTGGGTTAATAGATATGCACACCCATATTTCTGAGAAAAGCTCTGCTGTAATGAGTGATTTCCTTAATCGTTCACAAGATCAACAACTGGTAATCGCTCGAGTAAATGCCGCCATAACTTTGCAAGCAGGATTTACTTCGATTCGAGATTTAGGTGTCTATATAGCATGGACAGATAAACGATTAAGGGATGAGATCAATCAAGGATTAACCAAGGGACCAAGAATACAAGTTTCAGGCTATTATCTCACCATCCCAGGAGGCGGAGGCGATATTGATATACCAGGTTATAGCGGTGAAGTTCCTGATCATATTCGGCTTGGTGTAACCAAGGGAGTTGATGAATTTAGACAGAGAGCAGAAAATGCAGTTGCAGGTGGGGCAGATCTTTTGAAGATGATTGCCTCAGGTGCTGTTTTGGCCTATGGAAGCTTACCTGGAAGTCCGGAAATGAATCAGGATGAAATTACAGCTGTGGTTGAGGTCGGTCATCAATCAGGCGTTAAGGTTACCGCTCATGCTCATGGAGCAGAATCTATTAAGCAGGCTATATTGGCTGGGGTTGATAGTATCGAACATGCATCCCTGATTGATAATGAAGGCATAAATCTAGCAAAGGCAGAGGGCGTTGCTTTATCCATGGATATTTATAACGGAGATTATATTAATACCGTGGGGGCAGCTGAAAATTGGCCGGAAGAATTTTTAAGGAAAAATAGAGAAACCACAGATCTGCAAAGAGAAAATTTCACTAAGGCTCATAAAGCTGGAGTAATTATAGTTTATGGAACAGATGCAGGTGTTTATCCCCATGGGGATAATGCTAAGCAATTTGCTTACATGGTAGATTGGGGGATGACCAATCTTGAAGCCATTCAATCAGCCACCATTGCTGCTGCTAAAGTAATGGGTTGGGAGGATCAAGTTGGCATAATTAAACAAGGTTATTTTGCAGATCTGGTTGCTGTAAGGGATAATCCATTGCTAAATATTCAGGCTTTAGAGAATATCGATGTAGTCATTAAGGGAGGCAAGTTATACCAAAATAACTAGTGTATGCATATAAAACGAATATCCTTCTTAATATTATGTCTGAGTAGTCTTTTAGTAGCTCAGGTTAAAAGTGCACCAACAATTGAAGCACCTGAAATCGTCCTAACCAGCGTGCCTTTTGAAGTCTCTATTACTAATTTTGAACTGCAACAAGTATGTGCATACCAATTAAAAATTAATGATCTTATTTTTGACCCTACAGTATGTAATAGTGATGAACTGAATTTTGAATATCTTCTTGTAGAAAAAAAGTCCGATAATCAATTAGAGTTACTTTTAGACCAAAAAGAAATAGCCACAGAAGAGATTAACGTTCTGCGGGGTTGGATATCACTATTGCCGCCTCTGGTTTCAATTTTAGTTGCACTCTTTTTTAGAAGTGTGATCCCCGCTCTTTTTTTAGGGGTATGGATCGGTTCTTTTTCAATCTTAGGACTTGAGATCGGTGTGTTGGGGCAAAGTTTCTTGGAGGTTGTTTCAAAGTATGTCAAACAAGCTTTAGCTGACCCTGATCATGCTGCAGTAATAATTTTTAGTCTTATGATAGGCGGGTTAGTGGGGATTATTTCAAAAAATGGTGGGATGCAAGGCATTGTCAATTCTCTTACACCCTACACCAACTCAGCTAAAAGAGGGCAGTTAGTTACTGCATCCCTTGGTCTGGCTATCTTTTTTGATGATTATGCAAACACATTGGTTGTTGGTAATACCATGAGGAAAGTGACTGATAAGTTGAAGATCTCTAGAGCAAAGTTAGCGTTCCTTGTTGATGCCACTGCTGCACCAGTTGCATGCATAGCCTTGATTACAACATGGGTGGGTTATCAAATAGGAATGATCGATGTCTCAGTAGGACAGATTGATGCCATTGATCAGTCAGCGTATTCAATTTATCTGAATTCAATTTTGTACAGTTTCTACCCAATATTCATGTTAGCGTTTGTTTTTACAATTGCAGGTTCAGGTAGAGATTTTTCAGTGATGTATCAGTACGAGATTGCTGCTAGACAAGGCAATGATAAATCGGTTCAAGGCGCTTCAATGGGGTACACGAATGAGGCAGAATCAAAACAGCTTGAACCCAAAGACCCTTCAAGAGCGAAGGCCATCAATGCTTTTTTCCCAATTTTAATATTTATCATAAGCGTCATTGGTGGGCTATATGCAACCGGAGAAGGCGATTCAATTCAGGATATTATTGGGTCAGCTGATGCTTATCAAGCACTCTTATGGGGTTCATTGATAGGCGTGATGACGGCTTTTGTTTTAACCCTATTCCAAGGCTTACTAAGCTTGGAAGAAACTGTTCAGTCTTGGTATGAAGGGGTAAAATTCATGATTTTTGCCATTATTGTTCTAATCATGGCGTGGTCTTTAGGACAAACTACTGAAATACTGCAAACGGCTCAATACCTTGTGTCCATCTTAGGCGAGTTTCTTCCAGTTCCTTTAGTCCCAACCATAATTTTTATTTTAGCTGCAACCACAGCTTTTGCTACAGGGACCAGTTGGGGCACAATGGGTATTTTTTATCCCATTGTTATTCCTTTGGCATGGCAAGTGCTCTTTTTAAATGGAATGGCAGATATTGAACACATGTATATTATCTATTCATCAGTGGCTTGTGTTTTGTGTGGGGCAGTTTGGGGAGACCATTGCTCACCAATTTCTGACACCACCATCATGTCTTCTATGGCCTCTGGGTGTAATCATATCGATCATGTTGCAACCCAGTTTCCTTACGCAATATTAGTCGCATCAATTGCCTTGATAATAGGAACCATTCCGACTGGATACGGTTGGTCACCAATGATCATGATCTCTGTGGGCATTGTTTTGATTTGGATAATAATTTTTCTTTTTGGGAAAAAGGTTAATTAGCTCTAATGGACATTGTTCAAAGCAATAAAAGTTTCAACGGTAACCACCAAGTTTGCTCACATTATTCTGAGTCAACTCAATGTGACATGACCTTTTCTGTTTTTGTTCCAGAACACAAGTCATCAGAAAAGCTTAAAACCTTGGTATGGTTATCTGGTTTAACCTGTAGCGAAGAGAATTTTAGGGTTAAATCAGGCGTTCAACGCATTGCCTCTGAATTGAAGATGATTATTGTCTCGCCTGACACTAGCCCAAGAGGCGAGGGTGTCCCTGACAATGAAAATTATGCTTTGGGACAAGGTGCAGGATTCTATCTAGACGCTACTGAGTCACCATGGGATAAACATTTTAATATGTATACATACATCACCAAGGATCTCATAGAGACTATGGGTAATAATTTTCCAATAGATAGGGGTAAAACAGGAATATTTGGTCACTCGATGGGGGGCCATGGTGCCCTAACGATAGCTATTAAAAATCCTGAATTGTTTAAGTCAGTTTCAGCATTTGCCCCGATTTGTTCTCCCACAAAAGTGGGTTGGGGGGAAAATGCATTTGCAATATATTTAGGTGATCAACAATTGAAATGGCTTGAGTATGATGCCACTGAGTTAATATTAAATAGAGGGTGGTATTCAGATATTTTGATCGATCAAGGATTAGATGATGAGTATCTAGAGCAATATCTCAAACCTGGATTGTTGCAAGAGGCCTGTAAGCAAAAAAACGTTCCTATTCAGTTAAGGCAACATGAAGGCTACGATCATAGTTATTTTTTTATCGCGAGTTTTATAGAAGACCATCTCAGATGGCATGATAAAAGGCTATAAAGTTTCTCGCAAATGGTTGAGATACCAACTGATAAAGTTTTTCTCTGTTGATTCCTTCTCAGAAAATGGTCCTGAAGTATATTTTCTAGAGTTAACACCCTTTTGATTATTCGCGATGATTCTCTCATCTGCTTTGGTGGTGACATCCCATAACCAGATCAGACGCTCAAGATCATAGTCTTTACCTTCTTTAGCGTCTTTATCAACCATCCAGTAAACGTCACACTGACTAGTTTGATGAGTAACTGGGGTAAAGACATAGGCAACCACGTGATCACTGTAGGCTAGTAAAAAGCTAACAGGACCAAGAGTGAAGTCAGAAGCACCCGGATTATACTCAGTGATTTCACCTATCAGAGGGGCGAGGGCTTTGCCATCTTCACTGCCAGTTATGTATTTACCGAACAATGCATAGCGGCCATAGGCATATTGCTCTTGTGATTCAATTTGATCTTCATAGTCTGCAGATATTTCATAATTTTTCATACCGCATTTAGCAAGTGCATCTATCATTAGTTTTTGAGCTGATTGATATTCTTTGCTAGATTCATCATATTTTAAGCTATGCGATTTTGCATATTCCGGATGAGCTGGAGCGCAATGATAGCACTCATTGTAATTTTCAACTGTGAGCTTCCAGTTGGCCTCAATAGAATAATTTCTATGCGCCGCTATTTTCAGATCTTTCATTCCAAACATTTGCATCGGTTCTGATAATTCTTGTTTCATCATTGCAATTGATATTGGGTTATCTGAAAAATTAATCATGATCAATCCTTCAATTACATCTATTGAGCAGCTATGGAGACCGAGATTGTCTTTGTCTATATTATTGCTCAAATATTTAGCAGCCACTAGAGCACCTTCCAGGTTATAAGTCCATGCATGATAGGGGCAGGTCAATCGCTTCACATTGCCTTTAATCTCTAGGCAAACGTGAGAACCACGGTGCCTGCAAACATTCATAAAGGCCCTGATCCCACCATCTTTACCTCTGATAATAATTACTGATTCTGATAACAGATTGAACAGAAAATAATCACCTGTGTTTGGAATTTGAGATTGATGCCCAGCTAATAGCCAAGAATTCATATAAATTTTCTCAATCTCTAGATCAAAAATTTCTTTGTCTTTATAAAATTTTTGATCTAGAGACCAGTCTTTGACCTGGTTATTAATTAGTTGTTCTAGTTTTTCCATAATAGAAGAAAGTTTTGGATAGTAATGACAGGAATTTATCACAAAATTATTTATTCTGCAGAGATTTTATTCGAGGTGATTTATAAATCAGATGTTCTCTTTCGCCTTCTCTTTCTAGTGGTCTTTGCCTGTTTATTTTCTGGCAATTTTACAATTTTACCCAACTCATCAAAAGAATCTGAGTTATGAGGTATCGACATAGCACTAACAAAATATTCTTGAAATAGAGGTTCCATAGCAGTTTCTATCTTTTCTATCTTTTTCACCTGTTTTTCTATTTCATTTCTACTTTTTGTATCCAGAAGTGCCATTCTCGCACCTGTGCTGGCAGCATTCCCTGCTGAACTGACTTCATCTAGATCACAATCAGGTATAAGACCTAAAACCATGGCATATTTCACATCAATGTGACTCCCAAAAGCACCAGCTAATCTAATTTTATCTATTTTTTTAATTTCTAATTTATCCATCAACAATTTTGCACCAGCATACAATGCTCCTTTAGCTAGTTGTATTGCTCGGATATCATTTTGTGTAACGATTATTTTCTGTTTGCCCTCATAGAGCATATAGGAATAAGTTCTTCCATCTTTAAAAAGACATTTATTCTCTTTAGCAATTTCTTCATTCATCAGCCCATCTGAAGCAATGATTCCAGACAAGTACATTTCAGCCACAGCTTCTATAATCCCAGATCCACAGATCCCTGTTACACCAATTGATACTGTGTTTTCACTAAAATCAGGATCATCAGACCATAAATCTGAACCTATCACTTTGAAACGGGCTTCTAGAGTTGATCGATTAATTCTAACTCTCTCTATTGCACCTGGAGCGGCTCGTTGTCCTGAGTTAATTTGAGCTCCTTCAAAAGCTGGACCAGTCGGACTTGAGGCAGCCAAAACTTTATCCTGATTGCCAACAACTATTTCTGCATTGGTTCCCACATCGACAATGAGATTCATTTTCTTTTGATCGTATGGTTTTTCGGTGAGAATCACAGCAGCTGCATCTGCTCCAACATGTCCTGCTAAACAGGGCAAAACATAAATTTCAGCTTGGGGATGAATATCCATCCCATAATCAGAAGCCTTAAGAGCAAGTGCGTCACTAGTTTCAAGCTTAAAGGGCGCGACACCTAATGGGATTGGATTAAACCCAAGAAACAGATGATGCATTACTGGGTTACCAACGACCGTCGTCTCCAGCACTAAACTAGTTTCAATTTCTGTCTCAGAACAAGCTTTTGCTATAAGGTTGTTGACTGCTTCACGCACAACTCTTGTCAGTTCAGTCTGAGATCCAGGATTCTGCATGCAATAAGAAACTCTGCTCATAAGATCTTCCCCAAACCTTATCTGAGGATTCATAGATCCTTGACTTGAAAGCACTTTTCCATTTTTTAAGTCACATAAATTTACTGCTATTGTGGTTGATCCAATATCAATCGCTGCACCATAAATTGTCTCAATCAATCCAGGCCAAACCCCTACCAAATTTTTCTGATCTCTAACGGCAACCGTAAAACCCTGAGAAGAATCTTTGATTGCATCACTGAGAGTTTCTGAGTCACAATTTATTGACTCTATGTTCAAAGACCAGTCATTTTTTAGTCTTTCCTTTATTACCTCTTCAATATTTGTAGATGAATTTATTTTGGAGTCAAAATAGTAGAGTTGTGTTATTGGATTGATGAAAATATCAGTGGCTTCAAAATCTTTACGCACTATTTGTTGATGAAGCTGACTTTCCGGAGGAATATCAATGACCACGTCTCCAAGAAGTTTAGATTGACAGCCTAATCTTCGCTTTTTATCTAATGATTTTCTTTTTGCGTATTTTTTTTCTGACTCTGTTATCCCAGATAAATGATCTGATTTAGATTGAATGCCATGTTTTGCAAATTTACCTTCGGTTAATTCTATCTGGCAACGTCCACAAATTGCTCTACCTCCACAAACAGAATCTAAATCAACTCCAAGCGATCTCGAGGCATCTAAAATAGTTGTTCCCTCTGGAAAGGAACCTCTCTTTCCTGATGGCATGAATGCAATTTTGTACTCTTTTTTATTAATTTGAGCCATAGAATATAGAGTTAAGAACGTCTTTTTCTTCTGCTTCTTTTCTCTCTTGGTTCTCGGTAGTTCATAATCCAATCAGAACATTCAGGGTCATGCCCCATAACCACATTTGCTCCTCTAACTGATTGCATTATCACTTTTTCAAGTGGGTTGGTGATTGCACAGGGCATACCATTGGCTATTGCCATTGCAATAAAAGCTGTGTTTAATCCATGTCGATTTGGGAGACCAAAGCTTAAATTAGAAGCACCACAGGTGGTATTAACTTGTAATTCATTCTGCAATTTCTTTATCAACTCTAGCACCTGTTTTCCAGCATCATTGATTGCACCTATCGGCATTACCAATGGATCAATTAGTACGTCTTCTTTGGGGATCCCATGATCCATAGCTCGTTCAACTATCTTTTTTGCAACCTCAAAACGAACATTGATATCCTCAGATATACCTGAATCATCGTTAGATATTCCAATAACAGCACATCCAAATTGTTTAACTAAAGGCAGAACAGTTTCTAATCGTTCCTCTTCACCAGTTACTGAATTCAACAGAGCTTTACCCTGATAAGCTTCAAGACCACATTTCAAGGCCTCAACTATTGAAGAATCTATGCATAGCGGGACATCAGACACACTCTGAATTAATTTAATTGAGTCAGCTAAAATTTTTGGTTCATCAGCTAATGGGACACCCGCATTAACATCCAATATTTGTGCACCTGCATTGACTTGACTCATAGCATCTTGTTGAACTCTTTCAAGATTGCCTGCTTTCATTTCTTCTGCGAGCAATTTTCTATTTGTTGGATTGATTCTCTCGCCAATGATTACGAATGGTTGATCTGGGCCAATAATGATTTCTTTAGTTTTAGAGCTAATAATTGTTTGCGGCATAACTTTCCCCTATTCTGGCTTTATTCCTTTGGCCTTAATCGTTTTTTCAAGAACCTCATCAGTAAATTGATTTTCTAATTCATTGACTAGATTATCTACCAGCTCTTGAGGATCTCCTTGCAAGGCAACTGTTTCTCTCCTCCATTCTGACATGTAGGCCTCACTCGAGCCTTTACCCGCTCTCATTGCAGCTCTATCAATAGCCGCTTCAAACTTGGGGTTAAGTTGTTTCTTATATTTTTCCCTACCGACCTTATAGATCACATGAGAGGGGATATCTCTCCAATAAATTGTAATCATTTTACCCATTAGTTAACCGATTGATTTAATTGCGATTCTAGATTATCTAAACCTGTGTAATGGAAAGAGTAATCTAAGTCTAAAAAATCTGCATATTTTTTAGCATCTTGTTGTAATGACTCTGATCTAGACTGCGCTAAATAGATAACTTTTTTATAATGTTTGAAATAATCATTTTTTAATTCTGGGTGTTTATCTATACCCAAACCTTCTATTACCAATCTCTTAAAATGTCTGACTAGAAAATCGGTTAAGTAAAATGTGCCAAGTTCTTGTTCAGTAAAATGAGTAAAATTTCTTTGTCCTGAATAAAATTCATAGCAATGGGGTCCATCTAATCTTTCAAGATCATATTCTTTTAGAAGACTATCTAACATCCCGCCAGTACCACAATCAGCGTAGGCGACAAAAACTTTAGAGAAATCGTCTTTCAAAGCGAGATATTTTTCTCTGATTTTTTCTGGTATTAATTTAGGAGTATTGTGAAGTTCTGCATCAAGACACTTTATACTCACATGATTCCAAGAGTTGAGTTTTTTCAGTTGATTTAGTTCGAATGCTAGTGCCCCACAAGCAATAATAAGTACTTTTGAGGTCATTACTGATTTTTAGCAGCAACCAGCTTTTTCATAGTCTCCACTGCACTGCCAGCATCCATACAATAAGCGTCAGCTCCAACATGTTCAGCAAATTCATCATTCAAAGGTGCGCCACCAACCATAATGATGTATTTGTCTCTAATTCCTCTTGCCTTTAATTCATCGACCACGACTTTCATATAGGGCATGGTTGTGGTGAGTAATGCTGACATCCCAAGAATCGTGGCATTATGTTCTTCAAGGGCATTGATGTATGCGTCCTTGTCGTTGTTTACACCAAGATTATAGACTTCAACGCCAGCGCCTTCCATCATCATACCTACCAGTTTTTGGCCAATGTCATGGATGTCACCCTTGACGGTTCCAATGACCATTGTGGCAATTGGTTCAACTCCTGATGCTGACAAGATGGGCTCCAACAAAGCCATGCCAGCTTTCATTGCATTGGCTGCTAATAAAACTTCTGGAACGAATAAAATCCCATCACGAAAATCTTTGCCCACAACAACCATACCCTCAACAAGAGCTTCTTCCAAAACCTTGGTTGCTTCCCATCCTCTATCTAATAAGATTTGCGTTCCTTCAGCAATCTCTTCAGCTAAACCATCGTAGAGGTCTTCATGCATTTGCTCTGTGAGCTCTTGATCATCAAGTTCCGAAAGAATAATATCATCAAATTCTTCTGGCATTATCTAACTCCAATTTTTCGAATATATAGTACTTCAGGTCAAGTATTTTAGCTACAAAGTCATTCATCTTCTTTTTCTCTTTCTTTCTCTTTTAGCTATTATTTGTGTTGAGCCTGGATTCAGATAATTATTTATCATTGCTATGTTTCCTGCTGTCATAGACCCTAAATCTTTAATAATAGAATCTAGATCTATTTTTTCTACTAAGGGTTTATATGATTCTAATGACTCAGATATTGCCTTTATATGGACATGGGTGGTGCCACAGCATCCGCCTATAATAGATGCACCCATATCTCTAGCGTGTCGAGCATACTTAGCCATCATCTCTGGGGTTCCATTATAGACTATGGCATCTCCCTTAAATTCAGGAACACCACAATTACCCTTAGCTACAAGTAAGAGATTGTCATTCTTTTTAGAAGTTTTAAAGCAAATTAAAGAACCAATTAACTCAGAAGCCCCTATGCCACAATTTGCACCATAACCAATAACATCTGGATAGAATTTTCTGGCAAGTTCAGCAAGCTTTGAGGGTTCTAGGCCCATCATTGATTTACCATGAGTATCAAAACTATAGGAACAAATGATTGGCAATGAAGATTCTTTTGCCCCTAATAAAGCGGCTTCCATTTCTTCCTCTGAGGACATGGTTTCAACCCATAATAAGTCAGCACCACCGTCTTTCAATGCTAACGCTTGTTTTCTAAAAGCTGCTTGGGCATCTGTTTTAGATAAAACACCCAAAGGCTCTAATATTTCACCAGTTGGACCTATGGAGCCTGCTATAAAAACATGTTTTTCAAATTTATTAGATGATTCTTTAGCAATGCTTGCCGCTTCAAAATTCAATTCTTCTACTTTATTCTCAGCATTATGAAGAGCCAGCCTATACTCATTGGCTCCAAATGAGTTAGTTAAGACTATGTCTGATCCAGCACGTATAAAATTTTCATGATTAGCTTTTACACGCTCAGGGTACTCTAGATTCCAGAATTCTGGGGAATAACCTGACTCCAATCCCATGTCAAATAAGTTTGTTCCAGTAGCGCCATCTGTTAAGAGATAACCCTTTTTCTTTATTTCTTCTTCTATCCTTGTCATTTTTTTACCT
>JAPYQN010000014.1:32268-36957 GCA_029941465.1 Gammaproteobacteria bacterium | reverse complement strand
TAAGAGATAACCCTTTTTCTTTATTTCTTCTTCTATCCTTGTCATTTTTTTACCTAACCTTCCTATACATCCTAATAAAAAAACCTGTCAGCTATAGCTATACAGGTTTATTTAAGTATATATCTGTACCGCTTTAGCAATTTTTAAGCACCTGCAATCTGGTTCAAAACAGTGCTATATACGATAGTATTATTATTTTATTATTATTTCCAGATAGGATTAGGCTTCATTCTTTTTTTATCTAAACAAATTGGAAATTCAGATCTTATTTTCTCATCAGTTTTTTTGTCGATATAATCTGGATAATAATCCTTCATCATTTGTTTTAACCTTAGATGTGCAACATCGTAAATTGTTTGTTTGCCAGACTCTTCCCATTCTTGCGTAGTTTGTCTATTTGCCAAATCAGGGTATAAAAATTCAGACTCCATTAGATTAATTGTTTGAGGGTGTTTGAGATAGTGTCCATCTCCATAAACAACCTCATTGATAACATCATAAGATAATGTCTCATCATTAACTTCAATGCCTTTTACTAGTCTTTGTATATTCCCAGACATATCATTGTCAATAATTGCTCCCTCAAAGGACCATCCCATTATACTTCCGACCGCACCAGCATATGATGAAACAATATTACCTCCAGCAAGCATTGCTGCTGTAGTTGTTATTGCTTTTTCATAGCCAGCTTGTGCATCCATTGTTTTTGAATCTGTCATCCCGCAAGCAACACTAGATACTAGCCCATAATAATTACACATCTGAGCCGTAGCTGCCATGATTAAGGCTTGCTCACCACTGCCACCCGTGAACGCGCCTGTTCTTAGATCAGATATAAATGGCCACATTTCAAAATCACAATATGAGCCTGGTTTAATAAGATTTACCACACAAAGACAAGCAAGAGTTTCAGCAAAAGACTGAACTAAGATCCCTGCCAAAGAAGCGGGCGCAGTGGTGCCAGCTTGGGGTGCAGTACATACACCAATATAAAGCCCCATTTCAGCCATCTTAACCATGACTTCAGCATTATCTTTTCCAAACCTTAGAGGAGAAACTATTGGACATCCCCCAATTTCAGCAAAAGGTCGTTTTATATATTCTCCTTCCCCTCCAAGAAAGGTATCGAAAAGATTAATCAAAGGATCAATATGTTCAACATTATCTACAGCAAGCCCTATACCTTTCTGTGTCCCAGCTAAAGCAGCATAAGCAGCATTAATATCATGAGTAAATTTATCTTGGCTGTACTCTGTTATCGCAAAGGGTTGTCCATATTGATGAATATGTTCTAATTGATCGCAAAGTCTTGCAGCATCATAAATATCAACCAATGTTGTAGGACGAAATGATTGTGATGCATATTCAAATATAGAAATTGGCTCACCCGATGTAGACAAGTAAGTTTTATTTCCAGAAACCATATAATCATATTTGGGATTTATGGCATACATAAGGTGTTCTTTGGGAGCTATATCTAAAAGATCTTCCACTAAAGATCTAGGAAATTTTAATCGATTGTCATCACCTAGGATGCATCCTTTATCAAGTGTATGATTAAGAATCTCTGGTATCGGGTCACTAATGCCAATATTTTCGAGAACATCTAGAGCCGTATGATGGATTTTTTTAATAGCATGCTCGCTCAGTGGTTTGTAGTTACCCGTCTCAAGCCCTGGATGAACAACTGCTTTTTTTGCTTTATTTTGGCGAATTTCTCTTTTAGCTTTGCTGCCACCACTTCTTCGCTTATGAGCCGACATGGAACCTAGAATCGGTCTTTTGTAGGTTTAATAACATCTCTAGAAATTTCGATAGGAAACGTGTCCCTTACTTTTTTGTCAGTGGCATCATCAATATAAACAGGGTAGTGTGAGTTCAAAATTTCTCTAGCTCTTTTTTCAGCTCTTTGCCGCATGTCTGGTGAACCTTCAGCTTCCCATTCTTCTTGGGTGCTTCGGTCAGCGAGAGTTGGATATAGATATTCAGTTTTCATTAACGCAAGTGTTTGTGGGTCCCTTAGAAAGTGACCTTCTCCCTCTACCGTATCTTTTATTGCCCTATAGGACAGTGTTTCCTCATTGACCTCAATACCTCTAACTGTTCTCATAACCATTCCTAACATTTCATTATCGATAACCAGAGATTCATATGAATAACCCATAAGGCTTGCCATCATTCCAGAAGATTCTGAAACATTATTACAACCAGCTAATGCAGCCATTACAACAGTTATACCTTTTTCATAGCCTGCTTGTGCATCAGGACTTTTTGAATCTGTCATGCCAGCACCGACAGAGCTAGCTAGACCATAATGATTGGTAATCTGGGCAGATGCTGCGCTCATTAAAGCTTCTTCACCACTGCCTCCTGAAAAGGATCCTGTTCTAAGGTCTGTGACAAAAGGCCAAGGACCAAAAATTACAGGGTGACCTGGTTTTATAAGATCGATCAACAATAGGCTCGCCAATGTTTCTGCTAAAACCTGCACTAGAGAGCCTGCTAATGCGGCAGGGGCGGTTGCTCCAGATTGTGGTGCAATCACGACCCATATAGGTGCATTGAAGTCTATTGATGCTACAGCTACTTCACAATTATCTGTTCCATAGCGAAGAGGAGAAACTACCGTGCATCCTCCACCATGGCAGAAGGGTCGTTTTAAGAACTTACCATCACCACCTGCAATCATGTCCAGCATTTCAATTGTAGGTTTAACATGCTCTCCACTAGCAAAAGTCAAAGCAGTATGTTTCGTTGTCCCTACAACACTGGCATAGGCGGTGTTGATATCAGTTTTTAATAAGTCTGTAAACTCAGTTGCTACAACTACTCTGGAATAACTATGAACATGTTCAAGATAATCAACCAGTCTAGCAATATCATAGACATCATTGATTGTTGATGACCTGTATGTCTTTGCGCCTAAATCAAGCATGGTGACTGCTTCCCCTCCACCATAGAGATGGACTTTTTGATCAGACATGTCTATATCATTTTTAGGGTCTCTCCCGTACATGACAAAATTTCTACCTGCTCTTGCAATAACGTCTTCTACTAATGATCTTGGAAAGAGAAGGCGACCTTGGTCTGTAAACGTACAACCCATTTCAAGAGCTACTTCCTTTAATTGGGGCAATGGGTTTGACATTCCAATGTTTTCTAAAACATCCAAAGTTGTTTGATGAATCTGTTCGACATCATGATCGGATAATGGCTTATATTTGCCACCAATCATCCCTTTCTCAACAACAGGTCTAATTATTTCATTGTCTATGGGGTTCTGTTGACTTCTTCTGGTTCTTCTTCTTGCCATTATGTACAATCCTTAATTGATCAATCATCCAATATTACACTGTTTGTTAAAGCAAAAAAATTATCATTTTAAAAATATAATAAATGGAAAATAAAAAAATAGAGCACGTTTCTTCTTATTATGCAGCCACCATAAATGAAGCTATAAATTACCCAGTACTAAAAGAAGATATTTCCTCTGAAGTCTGTATTGTTGGTGCCGGATTTACAGGGGTTAACACAGCACTAAATCTTGCAAAAAAAGGATATAAGGTCGTTTTAATTGATTCTGCAAGAATAGGCTGGGGGGCAAGTGGACGCAATGGAGGGCAATTAATTTCTGGCTTTACTTTTAGTGATAAATTTGAAAGATGGGGTGAAGATATTGCTCAATCTGTTTGGAAACTGGGCGCAGACTGCACTGATCTGGTGAGACAGACCATAGAAGAATTTGAAATACAATGTGATTTGAAGGAAGGCTTCATAGAAGTAGCATTAAATAATTCCCAAATGAATGAGCTGGTTGCAAGAAAAGAGGAGTGGGAGCGAAGAGGCTATCAGCATAATTTAACTCTCGTAGATAAGAATCAAATAAAAAATTATGTCGCTTCTTCAAACTATATTGGAGGCATGATTGACTCAGGAAGTGGCCATCTCCATCCTTTGAATTTATGTTTGGGCGAAGCTAAGGCAGCAGCCAATCTCGGAGTATCCATTTATGAACAAACAAAAGCATTGAAGGTTAATCCAGGGAAGGAGGTTTTGATAGAAACTGCACACGGATCCATTAAAGCTAAAAATCTAGTGCTAGCTGGTAATGCTTATATTGGAAAATTAAATCCAAAACTAAGAAGGATGATTATGCCAGCAAATAGCTGCATTATTGCCACGGAACCATTAGGAAATGAAAGGGCAAAACAACTCATCTCTAAGGATATGGCAGTTTGTGATTTAAATACCATCTTAGACTATTATAGGCTTTCAGCTGATCAAAGACTCCTTTTTGGAGGTCGATGGAATTATTCTGGTAAAGAACCTAAAAATATTGATCAAAATTTGAGAAAACGGATGTTGAATGTATTTCCTGATCTTCATGATTTAAGAATTGATTATGCATGGGGCGGTAATGTTGCCGTCTCCATGCACCGGATTCCCCAATTAGGAAGGCTAACTGAGAATATATTCTACTCTCAAGGTTATTCTGGACATGGAGTTGCACCTACACATATGGCTGCTAAAATTATTGCGTCTGCGATAAGTAATGAATGGGATATGATCGATACATTATCTCGTATCAAACATATTCAATTACCCGGTGGTAAATGGTTTTCCAGTCCTGCAATGTCATTAGGAATGTTGTTTTATAGATTAAAGGATTTTTTAGCCAGTAAATCTTAA
>JAPYQN010000014.1:0-32168 GCA_029941465.1 Gammaproteobacteria bacterium | reverse complement strand
TCAACAATATGTTTCATATAGTCTCTGAGTAAATCAACGTCATAACAAAACTGAGTTTGTATAAATTTAGCTCCATGGGCAACTTTGTCTTTGAGAGCTATAGGATCCCAATGATTTTCTGGTTCATGGATGATAGCAGCGCCACCCGGAAAAAACTTTGATTTGGTTTGCAGTTCTCGTCCTGACATGGTTTCGCCAAGATCATTCATTGACTGCATTATGGATAAAATCTTCTTAGAGTTGACATCAAAAACTGCCTTTGCCTCTGGTTGATCCCCATTTTTTATAGGATCACCTGCCAAAGTTAAAACATTATTGATACCAAGAGCTGATGCCCCCATGAGATCACTTTGTATAGCTAACCTGTTTCGATCTCTGCAAGTCACCTGAAAAATTGGATCAATCCCTTTATTTCTTACAATACTGCATCCTGCAAGGCTTGACATATGTGCTGTTGCACCAGGGTTATCAGTTACATTGATTGCATGAACGTGGCCTGTTAATAAATCGATTTTTTCTTCCATTTCACTAGCTGAGGCACTAATGGGTGCCGGGATTTCTGCAGTAACAGCAAACTCATTAGCTTTTAAAGTTTGTTCTAAGGTTTTTATATTGGCCTTCATAAATCCTCTGTTTTTGTATCTTCAAAGATGCTTTTCATTAATCCAACGGCCATGATTATATATACAATTAGCATTGGAGGTGAAATTAATAAGACAATAGTTTGAAAAGGTTTTAATTTTTGTACAGGATCACTAGAGTCAGCGGCTCCTATCAGCAGTACCAGCGGTAGTATCCCTATAAAAATAGCCCAGAATATTCTATGCCAAATTTCTGGATTTTCACCTGGATTCATTTTTTTAGTAGCCGATGAGGCTAGTGTGTAGGCTCCTGAGTCAAAAGTTGTGGCCATAAAGACAAGACAAAAAATACCCACAAAAGGAAGTATCCACTTTCCTAGAGCCATTTCAGTTATGCTTCTTGAAGCCATAATAGCCGCTCCTTCATTACTCCAAATATCTATTACGGGCATCAATCCATTGATTTCTAGATAAAGCGCGTTATTCCCCATAATCATAAAAAATAACGCACAACCGAGTGTTCCATAACCTAAAGTACCAAGAATCATAGTCCTCAGAGTTCTTCCTCTAGAAATTCTTGCAACAAAAATACCCATGAAGGGGCCAAGACCAAAAAACCATGCCCAGTAGAAAATTGTCCATGATTTTGAGAATTCAGATTGACCAAAAGGAGGTGGGCCTATACTCATTGTCACAAAGTTTTTTGTCATAAACACCAAGCTTTCATATGAGGTTTGTATCAAGAACTTCGTGGGTCCGAAAATAAATATGTACAACAATACAAAGAAGGCCATATACACACACATTTTACTTAACCGTTGTATGCCTTTTTCTACTCCAAAATAGACACTGACAGAATACATCGCAATACACACTAATAGACCTGAAACAGTTATTGTTATGCTTTCTTCTACATCAAAGAACTCAGTAATTGTTGCACTTACTGTGGGCGATGAGAAACCAAGTCCTGCCCCCAATACCCCTAAAAGAGCAATCATGTAGATCAGGTCAATAAACCTTCCTATGGGACCGTTTGTTTTGTCCCCAAGAATTGCATGACAACCTGCACTGGTTTTTAAACTACCAAATTTTCTTACATGATAGCTGTAACCAATTGCTACTGCAGGGAGGCAATAGATTGCCCACCCTGTAATACCCCAATGAAATATTCCATATGATGTAGCCCAAGGTATAGCTTCTGGGGATTCTGGATTTACACCGAAGGGGGGATTCAGATAGTAATTTACCCATTCAGTTGATCCCCACAAAACCAGAGATGCTCCAATACCACAGCAAAATAACATCGCTGACCAACCAAACATTCCATATTCGGGTTCCTCATCTTTCTGACCTAAAATAAGATTGCCATATTTACTAAGAGCAAGGTATAAAAGAAATACGAGTATGCATATCCCTAATATTAAATAGGTAGACCCTAAGTTTGTAGCAACATAGTTGTACGCTTTATTTAAGGCTTGATCAGTCCTCTCCGGGGCGATAAACATTGGAATACAAATGGTTATCGTCACTAGGACAGTTAAGAAGAAATTTGTCCAATCTATATTGTCTTTGTTTTTTAGGATGCTCACTCCACATCATTTTGAAGTTAATCCAGTCTAGATAAAAAGTATTGAGAGTCCAACATTAATTTTAAACCAGTAATATAAGTTTAATTCTTATGTCTTTCCATTTTTTTAGATATTTCAGTATTATGACTAGCAATTTATTATGTATAAGACATCAAAAATAATATTCAGTCCCAGGGTAAGGAAATCGCCTTATTTTGATTCAACCATTAAACATGGAGCAACCGCTTTTACTGTGTATAACCATATGTATTTACCCATAGGTTTTGAGGGAACTTTAGAAGATTATAAAAAAGTTATTAATGGGGTCCAGTTATGGGATGTTGGTTGTGAACGTCAGATTGAAATTAAAGGAAAAGACGCAGAAAAGCTGTCCCAATTTTTAACCCCTAGAAACATTAAAAAATGTGCAAAAGGTCAAGCAATGTATGCACCTTTCTTGGATTTTGATGGAGGGTTTATTAATGATCCCGTGATGTTAAAAATTGATGAAAATCATTTCTGGTTCTCCCTAGCTGACGGTGATTCACTCCTATGGGTACAAGGTATGGCAGCCGGATATAAATTTGATGTCAATGTGAATGAACCTGATGTTTCACCCTTACAGGTTCAAGGACCAAATTCCACAGCATTGATGGCAAGAGTTTTTGGAGATTGGATTAATGATTTAGATTTTTATAAGTTCAGAGAATTTACACATGAGGGTATTCCGATGGTTATTGCCAGAATGGGATACAGTAGGGAACGATGTTATGAAATATTTTTACAAGATTATGACAAAGGCAATGACTTATGGGAACTCCTTTGGAAGCATGGAGATGATTTGAGCATTAGCGCAGGAACACCTAATCAAATTTTAAGGCTTGAAGCAGGTATTCTCAGCTATTTGTCCGATATGGACAGAACCAATAACCCTTATGAAGTTGGGTTAGACTGGATGATAGATCTTGACCAAGAAGATGATTTCATTGGCAAGGATGCATTAAAAGCAATCAAAGAAACTGGCCCTGTAAACAAATTAATGGGGGCAGAGATAGCCGGTGAAGCAATGACAGTTTTTAATGATGAACATTGGCCTGTGTTCATTGAGGATAAAAGAATAGGGTCTATGATGGTCGTTGCCTATTCACCTCGATTAAAAAAGAATATTTCTTATGTGATTATTGAAACTACTTTTGCCATTGAGGGGCAAGAAGTAATAGTTGTGACTCCTGATGCAGAATTAGAGGCCGTGATTGTGAATCTTCCATGGTTTAAAGAAAGAGCTTGATATGAGCCATTTTGTTCCCCCTGTTAAAGACATGATGTTTGTTTTGGATCAATTCATTGGTCTTGACCAATTAAGCAGAATCAAAGGTTGTGATGAGATTGACAAGGAATTTTTAGAATCTATCTATGACAGTGCTTCACAGATCGCCTCGGAAGTGATTGCTCCAACAAACGTTGATGGGGATCGAATGGGAGTTTCATTAGAGAAAGGAAAGGTTAGTGTTCCTAGAGGTTACAAAGAAGCATATGGAGCATATGTTTCTGGAGGTTGGTCCACTTTAAGTTGTAACCCAGAATTTGGAGGGCAAGGCTTACCAAGTTTGGTTTCTATGCCAGTCAATGAAATGGTTATGGCAGCCAATTTTTCATGGGCTCATTTGGTATTGCTAACAAATTCAGTGATTCGTGCGGTTGAAACTCATGCTGGGTCATCGTTAAAGGACCTATTTTTAAAGAAACTCATCGCAGGAGAGTATTCAGGAACTATGGTTTTAACTGAACCTCAAGCCGGTTCTGATCTCTCAGCACTAAACACCAGTGCTGTTCCAAATGGGGATCATTACAAGATCACGGGCCAGAAAATATTTATCACCTGGGGGGAGCACGATTTGTCTGAGAACATAATACACATGGTTCTTGCTCGATTGCCTGATGCACCTGAAGGGGTTAAAGGTATTTCTTTGTTTTTGGTCCCTAAGTATCTGGTGAATGAGGACAGAAGTTTAGGGGAAAGAAATTCACTTGAAGCTGCCTCTATAGAGCATAAGCTTGGGATTCATGGTTGTGCAACCTGTGTTATGAATTTTGAGGATGCAACAGGTTATTTGGTTGGTGAGATGAATCAAGGTCTCTACTGCATGTTTACGATGATGAACGATGCAAGAATTGGGGTGGCTTGTGAAAGTGTGGCTATAGCAGAACGAGCCTATCAGCAAGCACTAACTTATGCTAAAGACAGGGTACAAGGTGAAGCTCATGGCCAAAAAGGGCGAACAACCATTATTCATCACCCTGATGTAAGGCGTATGTTATTAAAGATGAGGTCACAAATCGAAATGATGCGAGTGCTTGTTTATGTTAATACCCTAGAACTGGATTTAGCTGGCTTCGATCAAGGACATTCTCAAAGAGCTGATTTGCTAACCCCGATAACAAAAGGTTGGTGTAGTGAATTATGCCAAGAGATCACCTCCATTGGATTGCAAATACATGGAGGTATGGGTTATGTCGAAGAAACAGGTGCTGCACAACATTTTAGAGACTCCAGAATTACTACAATTTATGAAGGCACCACTGGCATTCAAGCTAATGATTTGATTGGTCGAAAGGTAATTAGAGATCAAGGCCAAGAATTAAGACGATTGATTGCTGAGATTTCTTCAGAGATTAAAGCTCTAGATTCTAATGAGCAACGCCTTCAGTTAATCAAAGAATACATGATTCATTCAATTGCTATGATTGAAAAATCCCTTGATTATATTTTACAAGAACATCCTAAGGATCCTTTTTTAGCGGGCTCAGTAAGTTATAATTTTTTGATGATGATGGGCACGTTTATGGGGGGATGGGTAGCAAGTCGGTCAGCAGCAATAGCCATAATGAATCTTAAAAATACTGAGGATTCAGAATTCTATGAAGCAAAACTTGTTTCATCCACTTTTTTTATCGAGCAATGTTTACCGCTGGTTGATTCCTATTCAAAATCATTAATGTCTGGGTCAGTCTCAACCATGACGCTAACTGAAGATCAGTTCTGATTATCTAGAGTCTTAAAGCAATTTTATTTTCGATATCGTTCTTATAACTGTCCAAGATAGTGTTCCATTCCATTTTCATCCAGGGTGTGAAGTTTTCAGATGAAGCCTTTATCTCTTGATCAAGTTTTTGAGGGCTTATAAATTTGTATTCCGCAACCTCATTGGGATCTGCTTTTATTTCACCATCAAAAAGACCCACATAAACATAACAAAGTTCATTCTCACTGCCTACATTTTCAAAATTTTCTTGGTAGGTAAATTTGTATAGAAAGTGAATAGGGCATTGAATCGTTAATTCTTCTGCTAAGCGTCTGTTAACCGCACTCTCAATATTTTCATTTTTTCTAGGGTGACTGCAACAGCTATTGGACCAGTGAAGTCCCCAAAGTTCTTTTTCAGGGCCTCGTTTTTGAATAAGAACCTCACCAGAACTGTTAAAAATAAAGACTGAAAATGCCCGATGTAATTGTCCTGCATCCATATGACACTCTGATTTAGAAAGAAATCCTATTTCATTATCAGAAGAATCAACCAGTATTAGCATATCTTCTTGGTTGTCGGGGGGTAGGTTTTCTATGGTCATGAATTCTTGATTTCGAATGTCAGGGTTTCAAAACCTTCTGATTCTATTGCATCTTGAGTTGCCCTCACATTGTTGCATAATGCAATCATCGCTCCGCCACCACCACCACCGGTTAATTTTGCTCCCAATGCACCAGATTCTCTAGCAATCATAACCAATCGTTCAAGCTCTGGTGTCGAGACCTGAAGAGCGTTTAATAAACCATGATTAAGATTCATTAACTGGCCCAGTAGCTCAAAATCATTATTTTGGATAGCTTGAATGGATTGAATGACTAAAGCATCAATCTCATCAAAAATCTTTTCAAAAACATTGGTGTTTTTCTTCCATAAGCCTCTGACTTTATTAACTGTTGTTGCAGTCAAACCTTCTTTTTTTGAAAAGCCTATGACCAAAGAAAACGGATCATTAATATTTAAGGGTTCAATCAAAGGTTGATCCCCAGTTCTGTATATGAGAGGAAAGCCAAAAGTGGCCATGATGTTATCTATCCCACTGGGATTTCCATGGGCTATTTTTTCTGACTCAAAGGCCATTTGATTGATCTCATCATTTTTTAGTCTTAAATCAAAATGTTTGTTTAATGCTTTAATAATTGATACAGCTATGGCAGCAGACCCACCAAGGCCCATGCCTCTTGGGATGTCAGAAAAGACTTCTATCTTCATTCCCCGATCATTTAAGCCTAATTGATCCAAAATAAGTCCGGCTGGTTTTTCAAATGATTGTCTTTTATCAGGGTCTTTATCCAATTGATACTCGACTCCCCAAGACGGCATAAGTAAAACGATTTGATCTTTAGTGTCTTCAATTTTGGTTCTTATACTCAATGGTGCCGGAACAGCAATTGCATGACGGTTATACACTACAGAGTGTTCGCCAAGAAGAATCACTTTGCCATATCCGATGCCTTCAATTGCAGCAGAGATTGCTTGCTTAACTGGTTTTTTTGCAGAAACTTTAGGAGGTGCTTGTTGTAATTTTTCTAATATTTCTCTGGCCTTCCATACTTTAATTTCACCGCTCAAGATAACTTTTTCCAGCACTTGATCAAAAAGGTTGTGAGGGGCATTGGCTGCTTTTACAACTGTTCTTGCATGCAGTGTCATATGGCCTTTTTGGATGCCATCGGTTGCCAGTGCTCTTAGAGCAGAGAAATTTTGTGCTAAACCCACAGCCGCCATCACACTGGACAATTCTGTGGCTGATGTGACATTGAGAATCCTTAAATTTAAAGCAACCGCAGGATTAGACTCAATTGAGCCTCCAACAATGCCTACTTTTATCGGTAATTCAATGTGTCCAACTAAGTCCCCATCATTATTGCTTGACCACTTTGATAGGGCTGAGTAACGGCCTAATCGGGCTGCATATGCATGTGCACCGGCTTCGATTGCTCTCCAATCATTTCCAGTAGCGAGTGCTAGTGCGTCAATCCCATTCATTATGCCTTTGTTATGTGTGGATGCCCTATAAGGGTCTGCGTGTGCAAAATCAGATGCAAGAATAATACCGTCCCTTACTCGTTCTCCTGCATAACCATCAATTGCTAAGGATTGAAGTGGAATTTTTACTGATGCAGAAGCCAGTGACTGATCCGTTAAATTTGACAAGATTCTGAGAAACACTTCACCTTCTGTAATGGTTTCAACTAACGAAGCCACGCCCTCACACATGCTATTCACTAGATTTGCACCCATGGCATCCATAGTGTTGACGTGTAAGTCAATAATGAGCATATCACCATCAAACGATTCCAAAGGGTAGGTTTTTATTTTAAAGTTAATGGCCCCTCCACCTCTGGCGACCATTCTTGGGTGTAGGCTATTGGCAAGATTGAGTATTTCTTCTTTTCGAGATAATAAGTTGTTTCTGGCTTGCTCTATGTTTTTAATATTAATCACTTGAATTTGCCCAGTAAGAATAGGGTCAGTGCTTGTTGCTGTGAACCCACCACCTATGTTTGCTATTTTTGCAGCAGAGCTTAACGCAGCAACGATTGAAGGTTCCTCAACAGCGAGCGGTATAATATAGTCTTTTTTGTTGATAGAAAAATTTAAGCCTAGACCAATTGGTATCCCTAGTACGCCAATGACATTCTCTATCATCTTGTCTGCGGTTTCTATATCCAGACGTTGTTGCTGATTTTTTAATGTCTGGTAATCGTCTTCAGTAATTAAGCCTCTCTCAAAGACCGCTTCGATTCGTTCTTTGATAGGCATTTGATAAAAATTTGGAAATCTAGATTTACCCATTTCATTTAACCGTTAAGGAGGAAATAATGAACTTTTGATCATCTTGATGCAACTAATAACGTGAAAAAATGATCGCTCTGAGTTAGATTATTCATAATAAAATTTCATTGAAGATTATGAATAGAAAAAAACCTTGGTTAAAAAATTATCCGGAATGTGCTTCAGAGGAGCTAGTGTTTGACCCCAGAGGCACGCTGGTTAAACTTTTAAATGCAGCAGACGCTGATTATTCTTCAAATGAAGCATTTGTTAATTTTGGTGTTTCAATGAAATATGAACAAGTTGCTAAAGATTCCAAAAGTTTTGCTGCTTATCTGCAGAATGTTCTTGGCTTGAGAAAAGGCGATAGAATCGCGATGATGATGCCTAACCTTCTTCAATACCCAGTGGTAATATTTGGCGCTTTAAGAGCTGGCCTGATTGTTGTCAATGTCAACCCTCTCTATACATCAAGAGAACTAGAGCATCAGTTAAGGGACTCTGGTGCTAAAGCCATTATTATTTTCGAAAATTCTGCTCATGTTCTTCAACCCGTTTTAGACAATGTCAAAATTGAGCATGTGATTATTACCAAGATTGGTGACTATCAAGGAGCTATCAAAGGCACATTTATGAATTTTGTCTTGAAATATATAAAAAGATTAATTCCTCGTTATAGCATTCCCAATACTATACGCTTCAAATCAATGCTCTATCGCCCCCCTGCTGATTTTAATGAAACAGCAATTTCAATTGATGATTTAGCTTTTTTACAATACACCGGAGCAACAACTGGGTTATCCAAAGGCGTTATGCTCTCGCATGGTAATGTTGTAGCTAATCTAGATCAACTCAATAGCATGCTTGCAGACGTTTTTGAAGAGGGCCAGGATATCCATATCAATGCTTTACCGATATATCACATCTATTCATTAGTTGTTCTTGTTTTAGCTGGATACAGCAAAGGAGGATTGAATGTACTAATCACCAACCCGAGAGACACCGAAGGGTTTATTAAAGAGTTGAAAAAATGGCCTTTTACTTTCTTCAATGGAGTCAACACATTGTATGAAAGTTTATTGAATCATCCGGACATTAATACAGTTGATTTTAGTTCTATGAAATTGTCTGGAACTGGAGGGTCTGCTTGTCGAAAATCCACAGCTGATAGATGGCAACAACTCACTGGAAAAGTGCTGCTTGAAGGTTACGGATTATCTGAAACTTCACCTAGTGTGTCTATATCTCCGCCGCACTTGACTGAGTTCAATGGTTTTGTTGGATTACCGATTCCAAACACAGAAATTTCAATCAGAGATGATGATGGAAAAGAAGTCAAACGCGGTGAACCTGGGGAGATATGTGTCAGAGGTCCTCAAGTTATGAAGGGCTATTGGCAGAATGAAGAGGCAACTGCTGAGACTATTGGAGAGGATGGTTTTCTTAAAACTGGTGACATTGGAACCTTAAATAAAGGTGGATTCCTAGCAATTGTTGATCGGAAAAAAGACATGATTCTTGTGTCTGGCTTCAATGTGTACCCTAATGAAATTGAAGATGTTGTTAGTCTTCATCCTGACATAATTGAAGCAGCTTGTATTGGTGTTCCTGATAAAAAGACCGGTGAGGCAGTCAAGTTATTTATTGTGAAAAGTAATCCAAGTTTAAATGAAAAAGAAATTATTGTTTATTGCAAAGAGAATCTAGCAGCCTATAAAATCCCAAAACAAATAGAATTTATTAACGAATTACCAAAAACCAATGTCGGTAAGGTTTTAAGAAGGAAGCTCCGAGAGTAGGATTTCCAAGGCATCCCAATGCTCTTTGCTGCCCCAAGTTTTTTTGAATTCAACTGTCTCAGCTGTTTCCAAGTTTTGGTGAAATAACCGTTTACTCTCATTAATGATGGCTTTGTTGCCTCTAACGATATCCGTGTTGCATTTCTCAAAGGTTTTTTTAATGGTCTCAATTGATAGGTATGCTGAGTCAATATCATCAAACACGCTATCAATAAGGCCAAGCTTTTGGGCTTCTTTTGCTTTTATTGTTTTGCCTTCAATTAGAGTAAATAGGGCTTTGGTGTGACCGAGCGAATAAATTAAATCGATAATCCCGCCCCATGCTGTGGTGATATTTAAGGTTGAATGCACAAAGCCAATCGATGCTTTCTCTATAGCTAGCCTGTAATCACAAGCCATAGCCAGTTCTGCACCACCACCCAATGCATAGCCATTGATTAGAGCAATCACTGGGACCGGGTAATAACGAATCGTGTCCAAAGTTCTTCGGCCTAATTCAATCATTTTCTCTATATCTGATTCAGACCGAACTTCAGCCAATTCCTTGATGTCACCGCCGGCTATAAAAAATTTATCTCCTTGACCTCTAATTGTGACCAATTTGATCTCAAGGTCATTCTGATAGTCTTCTAGAATGTCATTTAATTCTTCAATTAACTCTAAACTAAGAGCATTTCCGTCATCAGGTCGGTTTAAGATGACTTCAAGTAGTGAGGCGTTTTTATTAACCAGAATATTGGCCATAATTCAGAAATAGAGCCTCATAATATTTTCTGCCACACAAGCAGGGCGAGATTGATTCTCAACTTCTACTGAATATTCTTCAACTAACTCAATGGTGCCTTTGACCTCCTCTACTGAGAGCAGAGTGCAATTTGATCTAATCCTGCTTCCAGAGATCACTGGGCCTGGAAAACGGAGTTTATTGATCCCATAATTGATGATATTTTTGGTTCCTGGGTATGGTGGGTTCTCTGGGTTAACCAAGCCTCTTAATTTTGGGTATAAGGACAAGGTAAAGTAACCGTGAGCAATTGTTGCTTTGAAAGGGGATTCTACTGCTGCTCTTGTTTGATCAATATGTATCCATTGATGATCATCTGTCGCATCAGCAAATGCATTAATCCTTTCTTGGGTAATTTCAATCCAGTCACTTTGATGTATCAATGTACCAACCTTACTTTTTAATGCTTCGAACACTTGTTGCATGCCCATATCTTCTCCAAAAATTTTTTTGTTGAAATCAAATCCTAACAAAATAAGAATAAATCTTTCGAGAAGTTATTATTTTTTTGAGATTTTTTAACTGCTTATTTTGATGATATAATGGGTTTAGTTCTGCTAAGCTGGCGATAAGAGAAAGAGACGTCAGCAATGAAAAAATTTGTATTAATACTAGTTTTAATCACAATTAATGGGTGTGCAGTCCAGCAAATGAGTGGTGGAGCATCTAATCCATCGTCTCCTAGTTCTGCAAGCGGAATGCCATCTCCATCGATGCCATCAACTTCTGGTTCATCATCTCCTCCTACTAGTGGTGGAATTTCTATGCCGTCACCGTCTTTACCGAGTGGTTCACAATCTTCACAATCAGGCTCACAATCTTCACAATCAAGCTCACAATCTTCACAATCCGGTTCCTCCTCAACATCTGGAGGCCAATCTGCAGGTGGTAATCAGAGTTCTGATGCTGCTTCTGGGAATAATAGTGGGACCACAAGCAATGCCTCATCCAATCAGGGTGAAGATAGTCAGTCAGGATCTGGTGTCATGTCATCTGATTTAGGGTCTGGGCAGTCAGCATCTTCTATTTTTGATGAATCATTAGGTGATTTTGATAATGAAATAGCTGGTGAACGTGTCATTATTGCTGCTGCAAATCAAACTCTTGGCGGTATGACTTCACAAGAGAGTGCTGATGCTGATGCTGTTCAACAGGGTGGTTTAGATGGACCATTGGATATTGAGTCATCAGAATCAGGCAATTCATCAACTTCAGCAACAGCAGGGCAAACCCAAGATGAAGACAGTTCAGAGACGGAGTTGGACAAGGCATCTGAGAACACAACGGGTGACCAAGAAAAAATAAAAGAAAGAATTCCTGATGATATTCCAATGGATGGAACCGGCGAAGATGTTATTGCTAGGCAAATTAGAGAAGCAGCTATTCAGGAAGAGGATCCAATGATTAGAGCAGCTCTTTGGGATGAATATAGGAAACACATGGGTATCAAAAAATGAGAGCCCAATCAAAAAGAATTCAAATAATTTGTTCCTTGCTAGTGTGTTTAGTTAGTGGCTTGCTACAGGCTAAAACGATTCAATATGAAAAGATTTCACTAGAGAGGGCGCAGATAGAAATTCCTGAGGAGGAGCTTCTTGATATTGGTATCTTGTTGTTTGATCCTAATATACCTGATGAAGACAACGAACTGATTTTTCCTGAAATTAGAAAGGCTGAAGCCAGATATATCCCTTATCATCTTAAAAAAACTCTACAAGATACTGGCTTTTGGGGAGGGGTTTGGGTCTTACCTGAAAAATCTGAAGCAATCGATCTTATTATCTCTGGTCGTATTGAAGTTTCAAACGGATTAGATGTTTCTATCAGAATTGGTGCCTGGGATATCACAGGCAAAGAATGGGTTAATAAGGTTTATTCTTCAACAGTAGCCCAGAGTTCTTACAGCAAGAGACGAGATTTGACTCAAGATCCGTATCAGAATATATATAATAAAATTGCTAATGATTTAGTTAAGATTAAGCAAGATCTCAAACAACAACAACTTCAAAGAATTAATGAAATTGGTGACATACGATTTGCTGCTGAACTTATTCCTGGGGTGTATAAGGACTATTTAACCAAGAACAAAAAAAACATCTATGAGGCTCAACGTCTTCCAGATGATGGGGATAGTATTATGCAACGAGTTTATAATATTCAAGAGAGAGAGTTTCTTCTTCTAGACACTCTTAATGAATACTATGCTCAACTATATGAGAATATTTCTCAGCCTTACGAGGATTGGAGAAAGCTGTCTAGAGAAGACATGATCACTTATGAAGAATTGAAAAAATCAGCCCGTACAAGGCAAATTCTTGGAATAACGGCCTTAATAGGGGCAATTGTTTCTGATGGTGACAGTCAAGCCAGTAGCACAATGCAACAAATGGCTATTTATGGTGGAATGGAAGCAATGAAAAGCGGTTTTGGTAAAGCCTCAGAAGCAAAAATATATAAAGAATCTATGAAAGAATTAGGCACAGCATTTGACTCAGAAGCTGAACCATTAATTATTGAGTTGGAAGGGCAAACTATTAGATTAACTGGATCAGCCCAAGAAAAATTCTTAGAGTGGAGGAAATTGCTCAAACAGATTTATACCGATGAAACTGGCTTTCTAATTTCTACTCCATCAGTTCAATAAACCTATATGAAAGAGATTATGTCTGAAGAATCAGAGTCTATTCAATCGAATGATAATAATGCAGAGAAGTCTGAGAAGAAAACGATCTACCAGCAAAGATTAGATCGTCGTCAAGAACAAACAGTTAGACCAATAATTGCTTATGCCTTATTAGGAAGCACGGCATTGATTTTAATTCTCGTGGTGTTTCTCTTGCCTAGAATGGTTAATGAAGATCAGGCATTAACTACCAATCAAAACTCGAATGAAACCATAGAAGAGCAAATACAATTAGATGAAGCTGTGTTAGCTCAAAAACCTATCGCACAAGCTTTATTATCTGAATTACTCGCTAAAATTGATGAATTAAAATTAAGCGGTGTCCAAATTTGGGCCCAGTCAGAATGGAAAACAATCAATACAATACAACAGCAAGGTGACACAGCTTACATTAATAGGAGTTATGATATTGCTGCAGAAAGTTATCGTACTGCTATGCAATTACTTATAGACCTTGAGGTTACTGTTCCATCAATCTTGCAACAATCTCTAAACCAAGGACAAGAAGCCATTCTGCAAGAAAATAAACCACTAGCTATATCAAATTATGAGACGGCCCTAGCGATCGATGGGGCTAATCAGTTAGCCAAAGCAGGGCTTGATCGTGCCTTAAAACTTGACAAAGTTATAGCCCTTTCAAATCAAGGTAAACGTTTAGCTGAAGAAAGAGAATGGGTTGAATCCATCGAAGCTTTTCAAGCAGCATTGGCAATTGATTCTAATTGGAAGCCAGCTTTGGAAGGATTGACTTCATCTATTGTGTCTAATGATGAGGAGCAATTTCAGCTGTCTTTGTCTGAGGGTTATGCATTGATGAAAGAACAAAAATTTGAAGAAGCTGAGGTTTTTTTTAGAAAAAGTTTATCTATTGTTCCTGACTCTAAAGAGGGTCAACAAGCGATTGAGGAATTAGAAATCCAAAGAAGAATGGTGTTGACGAAGTCGTTGAAATACAAAGCACTAATTGCTGAAGTTAATGAAGAGTGGGATAACGCTGAGTCTTATTATGAAACCATACTATCTTTAGACCCTAATATTCAGGAAGTTAAAGACAGTCTTTTCAGAGTTAGGCAGAGGATTAAGCTAATAAACCAAATGATTTCATTTGTTGCTAAAGCAGAGCAACTGAATGATGACAAATTATTTTCCCAAGCACAAGCAACGCTCAACCAAGCTGAGGCAATTCTTAATAAGGGCCCAGAGCTGATTGAGCAAGTTAGCCAAATGCAGCAAGTATTAAAGGTTGCTTCCACACCTGTCCAAGTTACTCTAATATCTGATCAAAAAACAAATGTAGTGAT
The DNA here is from genome assembly GCA_029941465.1 of Gammaproteobacteria bacterium. Classification (GTDB taxonomy): domain Bacteria; phylum Pseudomonadota; class Gammaproteobacteria; order Steroidobacterales; family UBA11654; genus CACPJA01. Next base: position 17,591 of record JAPYQN010000014.1, on the reverse strand, counting down.
ATACAAAAAAGGTGATTTTGGACTATTTGAACGTCAGTCAGTTTTATTAAAACCGGGTATATACACAGCAAAAGGAATGAGAATGGGCTACAGAGACACAACCTTAAGGTTCAAAGTTAACCCCAACCAATCAGATCAGAGCTTTACAGTAATCTGTAGAGAAAAAATATGACGAATTTTATCCTTAGAGAAAATAATAAAGAGATCTTATTAAGCCAAGAGGACCTACCTATTAAAATAGGTACAGATTTGAACTCAGATATTGTGGTCATTGGCTCGCTTTCATTAGGTATAGCTATGATCATCGATTTAATTGATGATCGTTTGGTCTTGCAAAAGATTAACTCCGGTATTGACACCACAATCAATGACAATGAATTTTCTGGAAATTATTGGATCAAAGATGGTGACGAGTTGATTGTGGCTGATAAGCGAGTCCAGTTTAAAATATCTACCCATCAAATAGAGTTTAATGTTGAGAATGTTTCTTTAGAGGAGCAACCAACGCAGTTTCAAAAACGCCAAAGTGAGAGTATTTTCCAAAACAAGACCGTTCAGAGAATTGCTATAGGACTAGTATTTTTAGTTGGCTACTTTTTATTTTATTTATTTACCTCTAAAGCTGTCGAAATAAACACAATGCCAACTGATGCTAAAGTTTCAGTCTCTGGTGGTTTTTTCCCACATTTAAAAATTAGTGGACGATTTTTGCTTCGGCCTGGTGAATATAAGACTAATTACTCTAGACCTGGCTATTATCCCAGCAACTTGGATATTAAAATCAATAAGGAATCCTCACAAGTTATTGATATCAAATTAAAAAAAACACCAGGTATTATTACATTCACAACCCGACCCGATGTTGATTCTGAGCTGTATCTCGAGGGAAAAAGATCAACGCCATCTATTTGTGAAGATGTAGAGATAAGCTTAGAGGAATGTCGACACAACTGGCTTGGTTTGGGCGCTATTTTGGCAGCTGGAACAAGAGATGTTGAGTTGCGATTTGAAAAGTATTTTCCGATTAAGGAGCAATTGGTCATCAATGGGATGGGTGAAGAACAAGAATTTATTTTTGATCTCGAGCCTGCTTGGGCTGATGTTCAGATAGACACTAAACCAAGTGGGGCTGAAATATTTATCGACAGTAAAAATGTAGGATTGACTCCCTTAGACCTTGATCTCATAGAAGGTGAACATGTTCTTGGGATTAAAAAAAATGGTTACAAGAATTTTACAACTGAGATAGCTGTAAAGGCGAGAGAAACTATTGTCTTAGAACCATTTAACTTGAGTCGCTTAGACAGCAAACTTACTATTGTTTCCTACCCTAAGGGTGCCTCTGTAAATATAGACTCAGTGTATCGAGGGATGACACCTGTTGAAATAGATCTCGAACCCTTAGTTGCTCATAGTGTTAGTGTCTCTAAACCTGGTTACAAAGCTATGGATCAGATCATTGAATTAAAGACTGTTGAAACATTGAGATCCATGGAAAAAGATTCTGAGGTTATAAATTTAGAGTTACAACCAATGTTTGGAAGAATTCTAATCCAAGGCACTCAAGATGCTGAGGTAATCCAAGGTGATAAGAGTTTAGGAAATATTCCTCTTAAAGTGAACCTGATTGCTAAGGAGCAAATATTGACTATCAAAAAGGATGGGCTTTTAACACAGGATATTAATGTAAAACCTACTCCTGGTTTTGATCAAACACTGGAAATAAAATTATTAACTCCAGAAGAGGCAGTGCTAGCAGCTATGCCCCAGTCCATTAAAACCTCTCAAGGCCTTCAAATGAGGTTAATATCTAGCGGACAGTTTATTATTGGAACCCCCAGAAGAACCCAAGGGCGACAGTCGAATGAAAGTGAAAGATTAGTTGAAATTACTAAACCGTTTTATGTTGGCACTAGAGAAATAATGAACAATGAATTCAGAAAATTTAAACCAAAACATACCTCAGGAGCAGAAACATATAGAGAACTATCAAATGGACTTCATCCAACAGTGATGGTCACATGGGAAGATGCAGTTGGATATTGTAATTGGTTAAGCAAGAGAGAAGCATTGGATCCAGCTTATAGAGTAGTTGACGGTCAACATCAGTTAATCCAACCGATGACCAATGGCTATCGTTTGTTGACAGAAGCTGAATGGGAATGGGTGGCACGGTATAATGGAGGTGGCGGAGTACAAAAGTATCCTTGGGGAGCAAGTATGCCTCCCACTGAAAACTCAGGAAATTATGCTGATGAATCAGCGGAAAGCCTTATGACCAATGTGTTAACAAATTATTGGGACGGTTATCCAGTGTCTTCACCTGTGGCTAAATTTGAGACGAATAAACTCGGTCTCTATGATCTGGGAGGTAATGTTTCTGAATGGGTCAATGATTATTATGCTGTAGTTAATCGAGACCTTGATCAACTTGATAAGGACCCATATGGTCCAGATGATGGGACTGTCAGGGTTATCAAGGGATCCAGTTGGCGTCATTCAACCATTACGGCATTAAGATATGCCTACCGAGATTATGGAACCCAAGGTAGATTAGATGTCGGTTTTAGGATAGCAAGGTATACTGATAATGAATAATTTGAAGATTATGCAAACAGGGATATTGAAATATTTAATCGTGCTTGTAGTGAGTTGTTGTTTAACTAGCAGTTTTGTTGTTTCTCAAGAAGATGAGACAATTGATATGGAATCAGTTACAACGAAAAGCCAAGAAGAGATTGATAGAGAATTAAAACAAGAATTGGAAAGAATTCAGGCAGCCTATGAGGAAGAAACACTTGAAGAATTTACTCCTTCAGAGTCACTATCAGCAGATGTTGCAGTCAGCTTTCCATCCGATATATAAATAGGAGAGATCACATGAACGGTCAGAATCTTTCGAAAGAATTTTTATATCAAGGATTTGCATTGATAATTTCTGTCATATTGGTCCATGCTTTTTATGTCTCCATTGTTAGACCAGAGGCAACTTCAATTATCCAAGAACAGCAGGCAATGATTGCACAAGATATTAATTATATTCCTGAACGATCATTTTATGTCATTGTTAGGGATTTTGAGCAAGAATCTTGTTTTATCCTTATGCTTTGGGCATTCGCTATTATGACCTTAAAGGCCCAATCTTCTATCAATGAAAGAAAACTTCTCCAAGAAGATCTAGTACCGGTAAGAGAAGGTCAGAGTATCAGACCCAATGAGATCAACGATTTTCTTAGGCAGTTAGAAAATTTACCTGAGTCTAAAAAAGATCTTTTATTGCCTCGAATTCTTATGAATGGATTAAAACGTTTTTCTACTACAAAAAATATTCAAGATGTTTCTACGACCACACACACCATGGTGGAATCTGAGGCCGACCGATTAGAATCAGAGTTATCAATGATCCGTTATATTGCATGGGCAATACCGTCAATTGGTTTTATTGGAACGGTACGAGGTATAGGTGCTGCTCTATCTTTAGCACATAGAGCTGTAGATGGTGATATTAGTGGCGTAACACAGAACTTAGGTGTGGCTTTTAACTCAACCTTTATTGCTCTTTTGATCAGTATTGTCATCATGTTTTTGGTGCACCAATTGCAGTTATTGCAAGAACGTCAAATTTTTGAGACAGAGAAGTATTGCGATCAGAATCTTATTACCCATTTGAAGGGAGACTGAGCAAAATTTTTTATGGCTAGAAGGCAATTTAACGTCTTTAACTTATCTTTCTTGGATGTAATTGCTTGCGGTTTTGGTGCAGTAATTTTATTTTTTATGATTATTAACTCGCAAGTAAAAAATAGAAGTGATCAGGCCAGTTCAGATCTGCAATCAGAAAGCAGGCTTTTAGAAGAACGGATCTTTAATGAACAAAAGCAACTGGTAAGAATTACAAATGCACTGGATAAGACTGAGCAAGAGAATGCAATCATTGAGGGCAGTGTTGATGAATTAACTGAGATTATTGAAGCACTACTAAAAGAAATCGAATTCTACAAAGCAAATTCACTTGCTTCAGATGATGATATTAAACGTTTGCAAGCCGATGTAAAACAGTTAACTGAATCTAATAAGAGAATGTCTGCCCAGGCTCAACTAGACTCATCAAACACTGGAAAATCTCTAAGGGAATTTGTGGGAGAAGGAGATAGACAGTACCTTACAGAATTAAAAATGGGGGGCAAACATGTTCTTTTTCTGGTTGATGCATCTGCTAGCATGCTTGGTAGAACCTATGTAAATGTTATACGTTATAGAAACATGGAGGACAGCCAAAAGATCAAGGCACCTAAATGGAGACAGACTGTGAATAGTGTCGACTGGTTGACCACTCGATTGCAAGGTGGAACAAAATTCCAAATCTACACTTTCAATGAATCAGCGGTTAGTGCTATTGAAGAATCTCAGGGAGAGTGGCTTGAGGTTGATGATGGCACAACAATTAAAAAAGCGATTAAAGAATTGAGATCAACTGTTCCACAAAACGGGACTAGTCTAATAAATGCTTTTGAAAAAATTAGTGACCTTCAACCTCGTCCTGATAATATTTTTTTGTTAACTGACGGACTGCCTACACAAGGAAAACGCAGCCCTGTCTCAGAGACAATGGTTAAACCAGAGCAAAGAATTAGGTATTTTGAACAAGCTCTAAGGGAACTTCCACCAATCCCTGTTAATGTTCTTTTGTTTCCAATGGACGGTGATCCTTTAGCTGCTGAAGCTTATTGGCGATTAGCTATTCGCTCAAAGGGTAGTTTTATGGCTCCATCCAGGGACTGGCCTTAATGAGACATAGACGTAACATGGAAACCTTTAACTTGTCTTTTTTAGACGTGGTTTGCTGTGGCTTTGGCGCCGTTATTTTATTGTTAGTAATAACAAAGATTTATGAACCTGTCACCATTCAAAAGAGTAAAGAGGACATGCAGGAATTAGTTATTAGGTTAGAAAATGAACTTAATGAATTGAGAGGGGATTCCACTGTTTTGAATATAGAACTAGATGAAATCAAGGAGCAATTATCTGAAAATACAAAGAAGAAAAATAAATTGGCTGGAGATTTATCTGAAAAGCAGGGAGAGTTCAGTGCAACACAGGCGATCTCAGAAGAATCATCAGGATTGTTAAATAGTCTTTTGTCAGCTAAACAAATGTTGACGGATGAAATGAAGCGATTGTTAAAAGATTATAACCCCATAGATGATAGCACTGTCGGGGGCATTCCAGTTGATAGCGAATACATTATCTTTGTGATTGATACATCAGGGAGTATGTTTCAAGGCCCTTGGAATCTTGTTATAGAAAAAATCACTGAAACACTTGCTGTCTATCCAACAGTGAAGGGTATCCAAGTTCTTAATGATGAGGGAGAGTATATGTTCTCGACAACAAGTGGTTCTTGGATACCTGATTCACCTGCAATTAGACGAAACATAACTCGTACCCTTCAATTTTGGAATCCTTATAGCGATTCGAGCCCTGTTGAAGGCATTACAGAAGCAATCACTACTTTCTATGACACCGATAAAAAAATTAGTATTTATGTGTTTGGCGATGATTTTCCTAGAGGGTCGGTTGAAGCTGTGAGTCGATATGTTGCTCGTCTTAATAAGGCAGATCGTTATGGTAACCGACTAGTTAGAATACATGGCATTGGTTTTCCGACTCAAGCAGGGACAGCTAATGGTGCAAGATTTGCACATTTAATGAGAAAATTATCAGAAGACAATGGCGGCACTTTCGTTGCCTTGTCTCATCTTTAAAGGAGAGAATAGAGATGAATTCAAATGAACTTGAAAAAAAACACTGTGTGCCCTGTGAGGGAGGCGTGCAGCCACTTGATATGGCTGCTGCCAAGCAAATTTCTGAAGCCATTGACCCAGGGTGGAAAATTTCAAATGACGCCAAAGAAATATCTAAAGAATTTAAATTCTCCACCTTTAATAAAACTATTTCCTTTGTAAACGCAGTGGCGTGGATAGCTGAATCAGAGGATCATCACCCTGATTTAACTGTTAAATATGGTTCCTGTAAGGTTGTCTATACTACTCATGCTATCGGAGGGCTCTCCGAGAATGATTTTATTTGTGCTAAGAAAATAGACAATATATTAACTTAGACGCCCTTATAAAATTCATGTGAGTGATTAGGGAGAAGGTAAGGTATTACCTTCATATGATGTTCCTTGCTAAGTCCTCGTCCAAAGTTAATACGGTCTTGGACAGACTCCCATTCTTCGATCATAACAAAGTGTTCTCCGTGATCGTGATCTTCTTCTGGAGTATTAGCCAACTCTTCTTTTGAATAGGTTGAACGGACAGCACTCACCATTGCACCAGTTTTTGCTCGATAAATTTTTCTACCAACAAATCCAGTGGCTTCTTCATAAAGCGGTTGAAGTTCTTTGTAATATTGTTCTACTTGATTGGCATGGTCTTCTTTAGCGTAGATTGTCACAATGTAAGTTTCCATTTGATTCCACCTATTAATTGAATGAAACTTAATATTAAATGACAGATGTAAAAAGTAAATATTAGATTGATCAACATTAATAACATTCTGAATGCTAATGAAGTTTTGGCGGGGATCGTCAGAGAAACTCCCGTTCTTTTTTCAGAAGAACTGAATAAAGCATTGGGCGCCAATCTGTTCTTGAAAGCTGAGTGCAATCAAATCAATGGTTCTTTTAAATCTAGAGGAGCATATTTTGCAATGCATCAGTATTTTAAAGAGCACAAAAAGAAAGATGTGGTTGCCTTTTCTTCTGGAAATCATGCTCAAGGAGTGGCCTATGCAGCATCTCTTATGGAAGTCAATGCAACAATTGTTATGCCCGAGGACACTCCCATAATGAAAATAGAAAAGACTAAATCTTTGGGAGCAAAAGTTGTCTTTTACAATCGATATAAAGAATCGAGACAGGCAATAGCTAAAAAAATCGCTTTGGAAACCGCTGCATTCCTGATCCCAGCTTATGATCACTTTGATGTTATCTCAGGGCAAGGAACAGCTGCTCTAGAGGCTATACATCAGATGGCTCTTATAGAAGAGCAGATTAACTATTTTATCTGCCCTGTGGGAGGAGGAGGTTTAATAGCGGGCTGCAGTATAGCGATTAAGCATTACTTTGATCAGAGCAAAATTATTGGTGTTGAGCCGGAATTATTTAATGACACACAATTATCGATCAAAAATGGTAAAAGAACATCTATTGATATCAGCCAATCAACTCTCTGTGATGCTTTAATGGCTCGTACACCAGGAGAATTAACATTTCCGATTAATCAAGACCTTTTAACCTCAGTAGAAACAGTGAATGAACAGCAAATTAAACAGGCCATGCGTTTTGCATTCGAAGAATTTAACCTTGTTGTTGAACCTGGTGGTGCGGTAGCTTTGGCTTTTGCTCTGAATCATAATTTCCCGATAAAGAATGCAAATATTCTGATCTTATTAAGTGGGGGTAATATTGATCCAGATCGCTTTGATGAATTGATAAAATAAATATTGATGTCTATTATTTTTAATCGTAGTCTTAACCATCTAATTTGCTGAGGAGTGGGCATTGTGAATACTGGAACCGCAGGAACTCGAACTATAGACGCCAGAAATCCAAGAACAGGCGAGCGCGATTATTCATTTGAAGTGACCTCTAAAACTGAAATTGAAAACACTGTAAAAGAACTACGTTCTAATCAGCCAAAATGGGCTTCGCTAACAGTGGATGAGCGAGCAGAGATTCTTAAAGAATGGGCTAATATTGTTTCCAAGAGCAGTGATTTGTTAGAAGCTCTAGTTACCGATACAGGTCGTTATTTTATAGCCACTGCCGAAATAGAGAATTTAGCAAAGTCGATCGAAGGGTGGCACATGATAGGACGCCAAGTTTTTACTGAACAAGAACCGATCCAATCTTCAATTCCAAGTGTCATTTATAGCCATCAATACAAACCTTTTGAGGTGGTGGGTATTGTTGGCCCTTGGAATTTTCCTTTTTTAATTTCCTTAATTGACCTTCTGCCTGCTTTAATGGCAGGATCAGCAGCCATTACTAAGCCAAGCGAGATTACTCCAAGGTTCATTAAACCTCTTCAGGAGACTCTGGAACAGGTCCCAGAGTTACATGCAGTGTGTCGTTATATCCAAGGCGATGGCCAAACAGGGCAGGATTTAATTAATAATGTTGATGCCGTGTGTTTTACCGGTAGTGTAAAGACTGGAAAATTAGTCTATGAAAGTGGGGCCAAAAATTTTATACCTGTGTACGCAGAACTTGGCGGTAAAGACCCTGTGATCGTTACAGAAAATGCAGAGCCTAAAGAGAGTGCGAAAATTATTTTAAGAGCATCAGTTCAAGCAACTGGTCAAGCTTGTCAATCGATTGAACGAGTTTATGCCCATGAATCCATTGCTGAAGAGTTAATCAAAGAATTAGCTCGATTAGCCGATGAAGTACAACTTAATTACCCCAATATTAGGGAAGGTCATATAGGACCATTAATCTTTGACCAACAGGCAGTTATTATCGAGTCTCATATAAGCGATGCTATCGATAAAGGGGCTACTGTGCTTACGGGAGGCTCTATTGAGAATCATGGAGGCGGAAAGTGGATTAGACCCACAGTGATAAGAGATGTGGATCATTCTATGAAGGTTATGACTGATGAGACGTTTGGACCTGTTATTCCTGTGATGAGCTACAGTGATGTTAGTGAAGCAATTCACTTGGCCAATGACACCCGCTATGGCTTATCAGCAGCTGTTCTGGCTGGGAGCACTGAAGAGGCAACTGAGATTGCCCAACAAATTGATGCGGGTGCTATCACTATTCAAGATTGTGGTGCAACCACTTATGTTTTTGATGGTGAGAAAAATTGGTTTAAATACTCAGGCATTGGCGCCTCACGAATGGGTGAAATGGGAATGTTAAGATTTTTTAGAAAAAAAGTTCTCTATACTCAAACTGGAGAACCCCATGATATTCATGCAATGGGGGAAAGGTAGATCTTTTAGAACATTGCTTTAGGGTCAATGGGCTCTACTTCAGGATCTTCATTTCGGCTTTTGATATGCTCCCCAGTGATCATTTGACTGTAAGACATCCCAGGACCCACCATTGGAAAGACCATAGCATCCGGATCAATAATAACTTCAAGAAAAGCGGCCTTTTTACAGCCAATAAATTCTTTAATGGTCTTTTGAATTTGGGTTTTATCGGTTAAACGTTCAGCGTATTCAAAACCATCTGACTGGGCTGATAACACGAAATCCTTTTTATAAAGTGTTTTGTCGCTTGCTGACAAGCGACCACCATAATAGAGCTTTTGCCATTGCTTCACCATCCCATCACCGGCATTGTTAAGCAAGAGGATCTTAATCGGTAAATCATAAGTGGTGACAGTTTCCAAATCACCTAGATTCATTCTGATACTACCGTCTCCATCCACATCAATAACAAGTTTATCAGGATGGGCAAACTGAGCACCAATTGCTGCAGGCAAACCAAAACCCATGGTCCCCATACTTCCAGATGTTAGCCATTGTCTAGGTTCCTTAAAATCAAAATACTGAGCAGACCACATTTGGTGTTGACCCACACCTGTTGAAACGATGGCGTTGCCTTTGGTTAAATGATTAATTTCATCCAAAACCATTTGAGGTTGTATTAAATCCGAGGTTCTGTCGTAATCCAGTGGATATGTGGACTTTAATTCTTGAATCTCATTTGCCCAATCAGAAAACACATCCTTAATATTATTTTTATCAGCGTAAGCCATGAGGTCGTTCAGAGCAGTTTTTAGAAGTCCAACATGAGACCAATCGGTTTGTTTTACTTTATCAATTTCAGATGCATCGATATCAAAATGGGCCACAGCTTTAGCTTTAGGTGCGAATTGTTTGGGCAAGGCTGCGACTCGATCATCAAATCTAGAACCCATTGCAATAATAAAATCACAGTCTTCAACCGCATAATTAGCAAAGGCAGTACCATGCATACCCAACATCTGGAGAGATAATTGAGATTGTGTATCAACCGCTCCTATACCCATAAGGGTGGTGGTTACTGGGATTTGAAAGCGATCAGAAAAGCTTCTTAATTCTTTTGATGCCTCAGCAGCAATTGTTCCGCCACCTGAATAAATCAAAGGTCTATTGGAGGCTCTTAGATAATTATAAAAACTTTCACATTGTTGATCGCTTAGCCGATTATTTTCGATAGTCTTAAGACGGTCCCTGTAAGCGTTAATATTAAGTGTTGAATTAATTTCAAACTCTATGCTGGCTGTTTGTACGTCTTTTGGAACATCCACTACCACAGGGCCGGGTCTTCCAGAAGTAGAAATTTCGAATGCAGCTCTAAGTGTGGCAGCTAACTTTTCTTCTTTAGTAACCAAGAAAACATGTTTAGCAACAGATCCCATAACACTTGTAATAGGGGCTTCTTGGAAAGCATCACTGCCAATTGATGATCTATTAACTTGCCCACATATAACAATCATCGGTATTGAGTCAGCCATTGCATCTCTTACTGGAGTCACAGTGTTTGTCGCTCCAGGGCCTGAAGTTACTAAGACAATTCCAGGCTTACCCGTTGCTCTTGCATAACCAGATGCCATAAAACCAGCTCCTTGCTCATTGGCAGGAACAATCAGGGGTATCGGATTGTCCTTGTGTATTTCATTGTATTGAAACACAGCGTCATAGGTTGGTAATATAGCGCCACCACTATAACCAAAAATCGTCTCAACTCCCTGTTCTGCAAGGACTTTAACGATAATATCTGAGCCTGTTAGTATTTGTTTTTCTGCCATATTAACTCAACTTTCTTAGCATTATCTCAATCTCACAAAAGGTTGAGGAAGACACCTTACTATAAACCAAGTTGAAAAGTAATAGTGATTAGTATCTTCATTTGTTCTTCAAACCCTGTACCTGTACAATCCTTTGTCTGTATTATTAAATGAGTAAGGCACATAGATGAAACATACGATTGCAATATTACTGCAAAACGAATCGGGAGCATTAACTCGAGTTGCTTCCATGTTCTCTACTCGAGGCTACAACATTGATTCATTAAGTGTTGCTCCAACACAAGATCCAATGATTTCAAGATTGACTTTGGTGACAGAAGGGTCTGATGAAGTCATCGGACAGATAACGAAGCAACTTTATAAACTTATTGATGTGATAGATGTTCTTAATATCAGTAAACATGATCATATAGAGCGTGAATTAATGATGATCAAAATAAATGTTCATCCTGATAAAGAAGAGATTATTAAAACTATTTTTTATGATTATTCAGCAAAAATTATTAATGACCAGGATGATCTTTTAATTGTAGAAGTTATGGCAAATACTTCAAAAAATGATGAATTATTAGAAGCTTTAGAGGGCATAAGCACCCTAGTAGCAATTGCTAGAACCGGACCTTTAGCATTGGCTAAAGGAGCCTTAAAAATCAGTTTGTAATTATAAAAGCACCTTTCATGATGGCATAGTGCCCTGGAAAGGAGCAGAAAAAAGTATAGTCCTCTCCAATACCCAACGATGCTAACGAGAAAGTGACTGATGTCTCTTCACCACCACCAATAATGACTGTAGAAGCAATCACTCTCGAGTCATTTAATGGAACATAGTTTTCTGAAGGACCAGCTGAGCCTCCAGCGAGTGCCACGGCCATAAAATCTTCTGTTTTTGATAAAACCCAATTGTGTCCCATGATATTACCAGCTAATTGGCCTGTGTGTTTTAAGTTAATAGTTACTTCTGAGCAAGTTGAGCTCATAACAATCTCTTTAAGGTTAAATTGGAGCATATCATTGCCTTCAATAGTCTGCTCACAGGATGCCGCTACAACAGAATTAGCTTGTGACACAATAAGGGTAATTAAAACAGTTTTAATGATCTTCATCATAAGTAGTCTCTTTTGGTTGGTTGGGTGTTCAGTTAGGATTCCAGATCAGTTCATATTTTTTATGAGTTGATCACCAAACTCACTGCATTTGATTGGGTCCACATCATCCATTAATCGGGCAAAGTCATAGGTAACAGTTTGGTTTCGTATGGTCTTTTCCATTGCTTTAATTATCAGATCAGCTGCTTCATTCCAGCCTAAATAACGCAACATCATCTCACCTGAGAGAATCACAGATCCAGGATTTACTTTATCTTGGCCACTGTATTTAGGTGCTGTCCCATGAGTGGCTTCAAACACAGCATGGCCTGTTAAATAATTAATATTGCCTCCTGGAGCAATCCCTATGCCTCCAACTTGTGCAGCCAGAGCATCGGATAAATAATCACCATTCAAGTTCATTGTAGCGATCACATCAAACTCAGATGGTCTAGTAAGAACTTGCTGAAGAGTGATATCAGCAATCGCATCTTTAACCAAGATAGCGCCGTTTTCTAAGGCTTCTCGTTGTTCATCATTGGCAGCTTCTTCGCCTTGTTCTGATTTTGTTCTCTCCCATTGATCCCAAGTGTAAACGTGTTCTCCGTATTCCCTCTCTGCTAAAGCATAACCCCAATTTCTAAACGCACCTTCGGTAAACTTCATAATGTTGCCTTTATGGACAAAAGTAACACTTTTACGATTATTTTCTATGGCGTATTCAAAAGCTGATCTAAGTAAACGTTCAGACCCTTCGATAGAAACTGGTTTGATCCCAATACCTGATGTTTCAGGGAATCTTATTTTTGAAAACTCATCGGGGAAGGATGTCTCAAACAGTGAAAGGAAATTCTTCGTCGCCTCAGTTCCTTGCTCAAATTCAATACCAGCATAGATATCTTCGGTGTTCTCTCTGAAGATCACCATGTCAATTTTTTCAGGAGCCTTTACCGGAGACGGCACTCCTTTAAACCATCTTATTGGCCTAAGACAGACATACAAATCCATTAGTTGTCTTAAAGCCACATTGAGAGATCTCATGCCACCACCAATTGGGGTTGTCAGTGGGCCTTTAATCGAAACTAAATATTTCTTACATTGTTCAATGGTTTCGTCTGGCAACCAATTATTAAATTTCTTAAAAGCTTTTTCGCCAGCATAGACTTCTAGCCAGGTTATTTTCTTGTCGCCCTTATATGCTTTTTCGACAGCTGCATCTAGCACACGGACAGCTGATTTCCAGATATCCGGACCAATACCATCGCCTTCAATATATGGAATAATAGGATCATTAGGGACATCAAGCTTGCCGTTTTGAATCTTAATTATTGAACCCGAACTTGTCATTTTACTCTCCCTTAAACTCTATTGCGGGCACATTATGAATATTTTATAAGTTTTATACAACCTAAAAAACCACTAATGTGTTTGTAAAAATTCGAAGAGTAGTTTACAAAAAGCAATTTTTTGCTCTTTACCTGCGACCACATGAGCCACGTCTTCCATGAGAACACCTTTTGCATTTGGAATGCCTTCTTCTAGCGGTAGAGTTGTCCTAGGACCAGTGACTAAGTCTTTACCGGCATGAATAATAAGTGTTGGAGCTTTTATCTTTCCTAATTGATCTCGAACATCATGGTTTAAGCATGCTTCAACAAGTCTTGCATGAGTTTTATAGTTATCTCTTAATTCCTTCCACCCTGCATTGGGTCCTAATAATTTATCTTTGTTTTCATTGTAATATTCTGGAAGGAATGAGTAGATTGAAACCTTTTCCTGAAAAGTGAGAAAGCCAGAGTCTCTATGCACGTCCCTAAATAATTTAAGTTGATCATATAGATAAGTATCGCAGTGTGCCCAAGCACCCATATTTATCATGCTGCGGACAAGATCAGGACGATTAATAGCAACCTCTTGTGCGACGCAACACCCCATTCCAACTAACCCAATCAAATGCACATTATACCATTGCAGATGATCCAAAAGACCAATCAAATCATCAGCATGCATTTTCATGGAAGGTTCTATATTGGAGTCATCTTCAGATTCACAGATGCCCCGATAATCAAAAACTAAAACCTGATACTCATCAGTCAATCCTCTAGCTAATAATTTTTCATTACCATGACAGAAGGTTCCCCAGCCACCCATACAAACTGCAGGCGGTCCTTCCCCATGGATTTCGTAGTACATACTGTGATTATTGATCTCTAGTATTGGCATAATTCTGCACCCAATTCATTTTTTAATTCAAAATTGATTATATAGATTGGGATTAACTGGATCTATCACTTTCTTGATGGAATACTGTAGATCAATATTAGATAACAGGAGGTAATCTTGAGTTCAAATAAAGAAACTAAAACCATCATGGAGTTTCTCTCAGAAAATCCAAATGTTGATGTCAGCAAAGCTTGGGAACGATGCTGGGGGATACAGACAAGCATTATTGAACGAGTTAGAGATCGTTTCGAAGTAGACAAGCATCCCTCTTGTGAAGGCAGAGATTATTTTACTTCCAACGAACACTCAGATCACGGCCAATTGGAAGGATCATTTAATTCTTATACCGGCGAAAAAGTTGATTGGTTAGTGCATTCCTGGTTAGGTAATCGACAACGAAGTATCTTAGATATCAATGCCACTGTTTTTTTAGGACAAGAAACAAGAGTGCCTCATTTGACAGTTATATTTGGAACTATTCCTCGCCTTTACTTTTATGCTGAATACACACCAAGAATGGATTTAAGAACTAATCCGGATTACTTGAATCAATACTATGAGCCAGTGAATCAAGATTTCTTGGAATTTAGAGCAAATCCTAATTGGACTCGATTTGTTAGTCACGGTACTTATCTTAGGTCTCTAATGTCTCCAGTTTGTATTAGTTCTCATACTGAACTAACGGATGAAAATATAGATTTTTGTGAAGATTATCTTGAGCGTTTCGTAGGTCGTTGGTTTTCATGGTTGGATGAAGCTGAAGTTGTTCCAGAAGCTGAGCGCAATGAACAACAAATCTATGATTATCAGGTTAGAGAATTAGGTTACCGAAATGACCCAATGAATATTCTTCCTGTGCAAGTCTTTGGAGAAGAAGAGGCCAATAGAATGTTAGAAATGAGAATTGGAACGGATCAAATCAAAGCAAGCAAGGGTCGCTGGAAATAAGATCAAGTATGATCAGAGTTCTACTTATTGATGATGATCTACAGTTAGCAAAGCTTCTAGAGAATTATTTAAGTAAGTTCAAAATAAAACTAGTGTCTATTTCAGATCCACTGCAAACAAAACAAGCAATCAAGGCTCATCGACCTGAGGTCATCGTTCTCGATGTTATGATGCCAAATATGAATGGGTTTGATGTGTGTCGATTGATTCGTAAGAGTTACTCAGTACCTATTATCATGCTCAGCGCACGCGGTGAAGCCAATGATAAAATCCATGGGCTAGAACTAGGTGCGGATGACTATATAGCTAAACCGTTTGAACCCAGAGAGTTAGCTGCTAGGATCATCAGTTTAAATAGAAGGGCTCCAGACAATAAAAGAATAAAAGACTCGATTTTTGAAATAGATGACTTGCATCTGGAAATCAAAATGAAAGGAAAGGCATTAGATTTGACAACCAAAGAATACGATTTATTGACTTTATTTATTGATAATCCTGGGGTGGTTTTTACTAGAGATGACATTATTTTAGAGATTAAAGGCATCCAAGCCCATTTATTTTCTCGTTCAATCGATATTTTGATCTCTAGGCTCAGACAGAAAATTGAGTCAAACCCTAAATCACCTGAGCTTATTAAAACCATATGGGGTAAGGGTTATATGTTTTTAGGCGCTAACAAAGCATGAAGATGCGAAATATTTTCCAATCCTTGTCTTTAAAATTGACTGCTGTCTTTATGTTCACAGCATTCGCTTACTTGTATCTTTTAACAATTGGGGTTCGACAGATAATCTTAAATGATGAGGTAAGGGAAACACTGAGTTATTATCAAAACAGTTATTTAGAACATGTTTTAGAAGATCTCCAATACCCTCCAACCCAAGAAAGAGCCGAGGAGATTATTTTATCCATGCCGTTTGATATGAAGATCATTGGGAGTGATATTGATTGGTCATCTAACCAAGAATTTCCGAATTTGGACGTTCTCAGTTTTGAAAGCAGAAATTGGGATTTCCTGAAAATCAAAACGGACATAGAGATCGGTCAAGAAACTTATATTGAAGGCGCAGAATTTGCACGTTATATGAATCGATCTTTTTTTAAGATTCCTTATGGTGATTACACCGTAGTTCTGGTAAATCCCAAAATGAGTCAAGCGGTTAACACAACATTTTTATTTGAAACCTTTTTAGCGATCAGTTTATTGGTTCTGCTGATAGCATTCTTAGTGGTGCAAAGAATTATTAGCCCTATCCAAACCATACAAGACGGGACAACTAGAATAGGATCAGGCGAGCTACAGCATCGTATTGTTATTAAGCAAAAAGATGAGTTAGGAATATTGGCAAAGGAAATTAATCTTTTGGCAAAAAATGTTCAAGACATGTTAGAGGCTAAACAACGTCTTAATTTAGGCGTTAGTCATGAACTAAGATCGCCTATAACAAGAGCCAGATTACAAATAGAAATGCTAGAACAAAGTCAGAATAAAGAGGAATTATTGAATGAAATTAATGCAATGGAAACCATCATCTCTAATTTGTTGGACAGTGAGGCAATTAATTATGGGCACAAAAAATTAGATCTAAAAACTTTTCATATAGAGAGCAAGATAAACGCACTCATATCTACAGCCCCTTATCTTGAGAATATTCAAACTTCAATTTCATCAAATATTAATAACTTAGAGATAGAAGCCGATGAAGTGCTTTTTGAAGTCATGCTTAAGAATGTATTAGAAAATGCTTCTCGTTTTACCCCATCTAATAAGGCGCTTATTGAACTCACACTTGAAGCAATTAATTCACAATCAATTCATATCACAATTAGGGATTTTGGCCCTGGTTTTAATAAGGACGACTTGGAGAAAGTCACAGAACCTTTTTTTAGAACCTCACAGTCAAGAAGCAGAGAGAGTGGTGGGTTTGGTTTAGGCTTGTATTTAAGTAAACAAATTATCTTAGCACATGCTGGTTTTTTGAAGATAAAAAACCACCATGACCAAGGTGCAGTTGTCTCCGTTGAGCTCCCACTTAGGCAAAATTCAACCTCCTAGAGTTCGCACTGACTTTTCTACCTAGAAATCTGAGAGATTCTATGTTTAAATCGTCACTGTTTTTTTAGGTAATAATCTTATGCCAATTATTCATGTTATTGATAGCGAGGGAGAGGAGCACACCGTTGAAGGTCAGCTAGGCTTGTCTCTAATGGAAAGCTTAAGAGATCTAGATGATGGGGTTTTAGCTCTTTGTGGCGGCATGTGTTCTTGTGCGACATGTCATTGCTATATTGAAGAGTCTTGGGTTTCTTCTTTACCTGAGCGTCAAGATGATGAATTAGAGCTGCTAGAAGATTTAGAATCTTTTAAAGATGATCAATCACGCTTGACTTGCCAGGTTGAATTTACTGAAGATATGGATGGCATTAGAGTAGAGATTGCTCCCGATGAATAATATAGTCTTGCTATGATTAAATTATTTCATGCCAAAGGTAGTAGGTCTGTAAGAATTATTTGGTTGTT
>JAPYQN010000013.1 GCA_029941465.1 Gammaproteobacteria bacterium | reverse complement strand
CTAGGCTAGAGTATGAAATTTTATCTTTATATAAATAGTATCCATCTTTAATTTGATGAGAAATTTGTATGACATTGTTTTGATAAGCCACCTCAATTGGAAAAGCATCTTGTGGTTTTAAGACTTGTTGGGCAAATATATTAATACTGGCTAGAGAAAAACATATTAATAAAACATCACTTAATAGCTTTGTTAGGCTGTTTAATTTTGTCAACATATGAATATCTTTCGTAAAAAAACAAAAAAAGTTCTCAATCTAGCTTGAATTTTTTAAATTCATCCCTATTATTAGCACTCCCCCATTGAGACTGCTAATTTCTCAATGAGAAAGTAAAGAGATAATAACAAATTAAGGAGATCATAGATGAATATTCGTCCACTTCAAGATCGTGTGATTGTTAAACGTATGGAAGAAGAAACCACTTCTGCAGGCGGAATTTTAATTCCAGATAGCGCCACTGAAAAACCCAGTAAGGGGGAAGTTGTTGCTGTGGGTAAGGGGTTAGTTCTAGACAGTGGTGAAGTGAGGCCATTGGATCTTAAAATAGGAGATACAGTTCTGTTTGGTAAATACAGTGGAACTGAGGTCAAGATTGATGGCGAAGAGCTCCTGGTCATGAAAGAAGATGATGTAATGGCGGTTTTTGATTAATTAACACACATCATAAATATTAATTATTAAATAAAGAGGAAAAACAAATGTCTGCAAAAGAAGTTAAATTTGGTAATAGTGCTCGTCAAAAAATGTTGGCCGGTATAAATGTACTTGCTGATGCTGTAAAAATTACTTTGGGTCCAAAAGGAAGAAACGTTGTTTTGGATAAAAGTTTTGGGGCTCCAACAGTAACCAAGGACGGAGTATCTGTTGCTAAAGAAATCGAGCTAGAAGATAATTTTGAAAATATGGGAGCACAGATGGTCAAAGAGGTTGCCTCTCAAACATCTGATGTTGCTGGAGACGGAACGACCACAGCAACTGTTCTTGCTCAAGCTATTTTTAGAGAAGGCTTAAAATCAGTAGCTGCTGGCTTTAATCCAATGGATCTGAAGAGAGGTATTGATAAAGCAACTGCTGTTGTTATTGAAAGCCTCCAATCGATCTCTGTACCGTGCGAAGATGATACATCTATTGCTCAAGTAGGAACTATTTCAGCAAATTCTGATTCAGCAGTTGGTGAAGTTATTGCTGAGGCTATGCTAAAAGTTGGTAAAGAAGGCGTGATCACCGTTGAAGAAGCTTCTGGATTAGAGAATGAGCTTGATGTTGTTGAAGGTATGCAATTTGATCGAGGTTATTTATCGCCTTATTTCATCAACCAAGCAGATAGTCAGAGTGTGGAACTCGAAGAGCCTTTTATTCTGCTCTTTGATAAAAAAATAGCTAACATTAGAGACTTGCTTCCCTTACTAGAAGGCGTGGCTAAATCTGGTAGACCTCTCCTTGTTATTGCAGAAGATATTGAAGGCGAAGCGCTGGCTACACTGGTTGTTAATAATATACGAGGTATTGTTAAAGTCGCTGGTGTTAAAGCTCCAGGCTTTGGAGATAGAAGAAAAGCAATGTTGCAAGATATTGCGATTCTTACAGGAGGACAAGTCATTTCAGAAGAAGTTGGCTTAAGTCTTGAAAAAACAACCTTAGAGGATTTAGGTACAGCCAAGAAAGTTCAAATCACAAAAGAAAATACCACTGTGATTGATGGTGCCGGCACTGGATCTGATATTAAGGCTAGAATTAGCCAAATTAATGCTGAGATTGAAGATTCTTCTTCAGACTATGACCGAGAAAAATTGCAAGAACGTCTTGCTAAACTTTCTGGTGGTGTGGCAGTGATTAAAGTTGGTGCTGCTACAGAGATTGAGATGAAAGAGAAAAAAGCTCGTGTCGAAGATGCGTTAAATTCAACCAAAGCTGCTGTACTAGAAGGTATTGTCCCAGGCGGAGGGGTTGCACTTATTAGAGCTAAAGCATCTTTAGAGAAGTTAGAAGGCGATAACGATGATCAGAATGTTGGTATTAATATTCTCAAAAGAGCTCTTGAGGAGCCACTAAGACAAATCGTTAGTAATGCCGGATGTGATGCATCAGTGATTCTAAATGAAGTCGCTAAAGGTAAAGCTAACTTTGGGTATAACGCGGCCACTAATGAGTATGGAGATATGGTTAAAATGGGTATTGTTGACCCAACAAAAGTAACTCGATATGCACTGCAAAATGCTGCATCTGTTACAGGATTGCTGTTAACCACAGAAGCTATGGTAACAGAAGCACCTCAAGACGCTGCTCCAGTTTCACCTATGCCAGATATGGGCGGCATGGGCGGCATGGGCGGCATGATGTAATTATCAGAGCGTCTTATAAGATTAAAAAGCCCTGCTCTGCAGGGCTTTTTTATTGATAGAATAGTTAAAGTTATGGCAACAAATGAAGAAAAATTAATCCAGATCAAAAAAGATACATTACCCTTATCTTGCCCCTTACCTGAGTACGATGATTGGGACGGTCATCCTAGGGTGTTTTTAGAAGTGGAAACCAAAAGAACTGCGTGCCCTTATTGTGGAACTATTTATGAAGTAGTTGACTTTGATGAATGACTCTTCAATTTGTCATGTCAATTTAGCAGGAGGTTTTAGAGGAGGGGAGAGACAGACTTTTCTCTTAATGGAAGAATTGGCTTCTAGAGGTCATGAACAACGTTTAATAGCAAAAGCAAATTCCGCCTTAGCAGCTAATGCAAAATTAATTGAAGGTCTTGAGGTCATAGAATCATCATTAAATGGTTTTGACTGCAGAACATATTTTAAAGACGCTCCATTATTGCATTTTCATGAATCAAGGGTATTTGCAGCAATCTGGTCTTTTGGAATAGCCACTGAAAAAAAACATATCATTACCCGAAGAGTGGAAAGACCACCAAGATCTAATTTTATCAACAAAAGTATCTACAGGAATGCGAATCAAACAGTGACATTGAGTCGATCAATTTCTAAATCAATTCAAAAGAGTTTTAATTTAGATCTAGACCCCATAGTTATACCTAGCGCTAAAACCGGATTTACTACTGATCAAGTTGAAGTTCAAAGGATTAGATCCAAAATGAGAGGTGACTTCATTGTTGGGCATATTGGGGCTCTGGATGATAGCCATAAGGGTCAACTACAGATAATAGAATTGGCACAGATGACTCGAGAGACTTTTCCAGAAATTTGTTTTTTATTAGTAGGCTCAGGTAAGGACATGGGACATTTCAAGCAGCTTACTGAAGATCTTAATAATATTGAGTTTGTTGGACAAAAAGAAAATGTCGGAGATTATTTAGCCGCATTTGATCTTTTTATTTTTCCATCCAGACATGAGGGTTTGGGTTCAATTTTATTGGATGCAATGGATTTTGGTCTACCCATTATAGCTTCAAATGTTGGTGGCATACCTGAAATAATTAAAAATGAAGTCAATGGCATTTTAGTGGACTTAAATTCTTTAGATGATTACTACAATGCTCTAAAGTCATTATTTTCTGACACTAAAATGAGATCACAAATGCAGCAGAGCAATACAGAAAAAGGAAAAGATTTTTCTGTTAAAACCATGACTGATCAATACATTAAGCTTTATAATCAAATCCTATGATAGATCCTAATTTTAATGAAATGGTTGATGCTGCGTTGCTACGTATTTCTAATTTTATAAGGAAAACACCACTTCAACATTCACAGATATTATCCACATTATCCGGAGCAGAGGTTTATTTAAAGCTTGAAAATTATCAAGTAACCGGTTCTTTCAAGGCCAGAGGAGCAACCAATAAGTTGATGCTTTTTTCTGAACAACAGCCACAAAAAATTATCACTGCTTCTTCAGGAAATCATGGCTCAGCTGTTGCCTATGCTTCGGCAAAACTTAATCTTGATGTGTTGATTTTTCTTCCTGAAACAGTTTCACCAGCTAAACTAAAAAAAATTAAATCATATGGTGCTGAAGTGAAAATATCAGGTCATGATTCTGGAGATGCTGAAGTGGCTGCTAAAGATTTCGCAGAAGCTAATAATTATCCTTATCTCTCACCGTACAATGATGTAGATGTGATTATTGGGCAAGGGACTGCTGCAGCTGAAGTGTGTCAGGAGATAGATCGGTTAGACGCTGTTTTTATTGCTGTTGGAGGAGGAGGTCTAATCTCAGGTATCGGTGGTTATCTTAAGCAAAAAATTCCAGCAATACAGGTGGTGGCTTGCTCCCCAGAGAATTCTGCTGCCATGCATCATGCACTGGGAGTTGGTCGGATAGAACAAATTGAGCATTCAGAGACTCTAAGTGACGGAACTGCAGGTGCTCTTGAAGAAGGTTCCATAACATTTGATTATTGCCAAAGTATTATTGATCGTTCCCTTTTGGTTAGTGAGGACCAGATTGCTGAAGCCATGAAAGAGTTTATAGGTAACCATCAAATGTTGATTGAGGGTGCCGCAGCTGTGGCTATTGCTGGTTTTATGAAAGATCAAGAAAACTGGAAAAATAAAAAAGTGCTCATTGTTATTTGTGGGGCTAATGTAAGTAATGAAATATTGCTAAGGGTACTAAAATGAGTGCACCGTTCTTGTTAAATTGGGATGATATCTCATTACTATTAGGTCAAGTTGAAGTTCATGACTCCATGAAGCAAGCGTTTATAGAGTATTCGAAAGGTAATGCAGAAATACCACCAGTCGGTGAACTGCTATTTGAAGACCCACCAGGTGAAGTGCATATAAAATATGGGTATTTAAAGGGCGGTTCTCATTATGTGATCAAGATTGCTTCAGGATTTCCTAACAACGAAGAAGAGGGTATAAAACCTGGACAGGGCATGATGTTGCTTTTTAATATCAACACCGGTTTACCGCAAGCTATTTTGGTGGATGAGGCTAATTTAACTGATTTGAGAACCGGTATTGCAGGTGCAATTGCTTCCCAAACTCTTGCTAATTCAGATCTTGAGGTTGCAACAATTATTGGGAGCGGTGTTCAAGCAAGATATCAAGCCAGGTGCCTTGTAGATCTTATGCCTTTAAACAGCCTAATGATTTGGGCGAGGGATCATAAAAAAGCAGAAGTCTTAATGGATGATCTCTCCGATCTAAATATAACGATTAAGATTCATAATGACCTAGAAGCATTAGTGAAAGAATCACAATTGATCGTAACTACAACCTCTGCAAAAACGCCGATTATCAAGTCTGATTGGGTTCAACCCGGAACTCACATTACAGCTGTAGGGTCTGACACCCCTGAAAAATGTGAATTAGACCCTAAGCTATTAGCCAAAGCATCCATTGTTGTTGCTGACAGTATTTCGCAAAATAAATTAAGAGGAGAGATTTACCAAGCACTTAAAGCGAACTGTTTATCTGTAGAAAATCTGATTGAATTGGGTGAAGTTCTTGCGGGGACAAAATTAGGAAGGACTGGTTCTAATCAGATAACAGTGGCTGATTTAACTGGAGTTGCTATTCAGGATTTAGTGATTGCAGAAGCTGTTTATAGGGCAAAGCTTTCAAATTAATTATTGAATAAATAATCACTGCTTTTAATTTCTAAGAAATGCATCATGACTCTTTGTTTCAATATCTCATCATCTTCTAATTTTTGATCAATACTGATAAAACCTAGTTTTTTAAGCACTTTGTTTGATGCTTCATTTCCTTCCTTGAACGAGGCTTTGATTGTTTTTAGTTCCAATTGCTTAAATCCAAAATAAAGCATTGTCTTAGAAGCTTCAGTGGCAATGCCCCTCTTCCAAAACTTAGATGCAATCCAAAATCCTAATTCACAGCCAACTTCGTCAACATCAAATAACCCAACCCCTCCTGCAATTTCATCATCGATTTCAATGACTAGATTGTATGCTGTGCTATCTTTAATAGCCTGGTTTGATCTATTGATAAAACTGATTGCATCATCTATGTCATATGGGTATGGAGTATTAGACAGCCATTGTACGATTGAAAAGTCATTAATTTTTCCTCTAAGTTCTTCAGCATCTTCGATCACTGGTGATCTTATGGTTAGACGTTTTGTTAGCAATTCCAATATTTATTTCTTCTCAATAAGTTGTTTAATTTTTTTAATCACATCATCAGATGTAATTAAATTCATTGCATCAGGTTCTTGTATTTTTTGTCCCCATTTCACCTCTTCTGGTAATTTATCCATATATATTTTCAGGGCTTCTGGGTATTTATTAATTAACCATTCTGTAGAATTATAAGGCCCGCTTCTCAGAGGATTAGTCATCGCGTACAACCCAATCACTGGTGTTCCCATAATTGTACCTATATGGGCTGGCCCTGAATCAGGACTGATTATAATATCGGAATGCTTTATCAACGCTGCCATTTCTCTAATTGAAGTCTTTCCCATGAGGTTAAGAATCCTTTTATTAAAAGATGTGTCTAGTTGTTCACTGTAACTTTTTTCTGTTGGGCTCATCCCACCTGTTAAAATTAGTTGCAGGTCATTTCTATTCAGTAAATATCTAATGAGTTCTATGTAATTATTGATTGACCAACTACGAAAATATTTATCGCCATAAGGTTGGCTACTACAAGGACTAATCACACAAGTGTATTTATTGGGATCAATCAGCTCGATAGCAAAATCTTCTTCAGGTTTTAAAGTTAAAGGGTTCCAATAGGGTTGTTCACAGTTCACATTAATGTGTGTTGAAAATTCTAACATCCCATCAAGCACATGCTGATTTTTTGTTGATGATATTGATTCATTGCAAAACCAATTTTGCAGATCTCTTGCTCGATCTTGGTCATAACCAACTTTCTTTTTTGCATTTATAGCCAGGCTGATCAGATTCGCAGACATAGATGCATGCATATTCAACAGCACATCAAATTGTTTTTTTCTAAGTTCTTTCCCAATCTTTAGAAATGAACTAAACAGATTGTTCTTATCGACAACAATAAATTCTACTCCTTCGAGATCTCTGAATAATTGATGTTCTGTTTTCCCTATGACCCAGGTAATTTTAGAGTGTGGTGATCTCTCTTGAATATTTTGGATGACCGCAAGTGCGTGACAGCAGTCCCCAAGTGCTGATAACCTTATTAAACAAATGTGATCTATGGACGGTGTATTGTTTGTCTTCATGTAAATGAGTAGTCAATTATTAAAAATTAATCAGAACATCATCATATACGATGATACTGTAATCGATGAAGCAGATGAGAATCTTTTTGAGTCTGAGTATTGGCACACTCAGCCACAATCAGAAATTATAAGCAAAGGCAGAGGAGAGATTCTTCTGATCAATATTAACGGTCAATCAGCTGTTCTTAAGCACTATTATAGGGGTGGTTTGATAGCTAATGTCCTACTGGATAAGTATTTATGGACAGGTCTAGATAGTTCCCGATCCTTCGCTGAATATAAGATCTTAAGAACTATGTATAAACTTGATTTACCGGTACCTCGACCGATTGCTGCTAGAGTAAGGAGGCAAGGATTATTCTATCAAGCAGACCTTATCACTTCTCAGATTATTGATGTGAGTTCTATGGCAGATCTTTTATCAAAGCAGCGCCTGACTTCCCAACATTGGCTAGATATAGGAGATTGTATTGGCCAATTTCATCAACTTGGTTTTTATCATGATGATCTAAATATAGAGAATATAATGATTGAGAATGAAGGGAATGTTTTTTTGCTGGATTTTGACAAAGGAGTTCAGTCCCAAACAGATAACAATCATTCAACAAGCAGTTTTGATCGAATGAAAAGGTCTGTCATGAAATGGTGTTCGGTTAATCATCAATCGTTTCCTGAAAAAGATTGGGCGGAATTAATGGTCGGCCATTCTTCGAGAATGAGTCAAAATTGATAAGGGTCTTTAGTCTTATCATCATTTTTAAATCTTCGGTGAACCCAATAATACTGTTCTGGGTAGTCCATAATATGGTCCTCTAATATTTGGTAGAGTTGCTCAAGATATTCTTTAGGCTTGTTAGATTCGCTAGTCTTGATTGCAGGGTATATTGTGAGTTCATAACCTTCTCCATTGGGCAGCCTTTTTGGAAAGTAAGGGAGTACTGAGCAATCTGTAATATCAACAAACCGACAGATCGCAGAATTGGTCTGTGCGTTTTGTCCGAAGAAATTAATATCAATAGAATTTTTACCACTAAAGCTTTGATCAGCTGCATACCAAACAATTTTCTTTTCTTTGAGAGCACGGATCATATCTTTAACCTCAAACTTCGTTACTAGACTCTCCACTGATCTTAATCTTGCGTTTCGAAAAAAACGGTTAATAAAAGGGTTACTGCCAAGGCGGTACATGCCTACCACGGGCGGTAAATCTTCCACAAAATCTTGTCTCCCAATTAATGCACTGATTTCCAACAGAGTGAAATGTGCACTCATTAGAACAATGCCCTTATCTTTCTTCAAAGCTTCTTTTAGATACTTTAGACCCTCTATCTTTATAATTTTCTTTAGACTAGAGTTTGATTTCCAACGCACCATACCCACTTCAGTGAAGCCTATCCCAAGTGAAATAAAGTGTTGTCTAAGTAAAGTATTTTGTTCATTCTCTGATAATTCTGGAAAGCATAGTTCTATGTTTTTCTTCGCTATATTTGATCTCTTCGATGGAATCCAAAATAACAGTAGACCAATGAGATAACCAATCAATAAAACCAACCTGAAGGGGAGCAGAAGAATAAGTCTAGCAAACCCTAGGATGATTAGAATAATCCAGTTTTTAGGCTTAAGGTATTCAAGTAAAGAAATGTTTTGTGGGTTAGAGTTCTTCATATAAATCTCATTTCGTTTAAGTATACTCAACTTATGAAAAATAAAAAAAATCTAGGCCATTTATCACCCGACCAAATGTATGTCACTCAAGAGCAAGGAACGGAAACTCCGTTCACTGGTGACTTGTTGTATAACAAGGATACAGGAACTTACGTTTGTGTTTGCTGTGGCAATGTTCTGTTTAGTTCTGATACAAAATTTGATTCAGGAACAGGCTGGCCAAGTTTTTTTGATATCGCAAACACAGACGCAGTTACAGTAAAGGTAGATGATGCTCACGGAATGACTAGGGAAGAAGTTGTGTGTACAAAATGCAATGCTCATCTTGGACATGTTTTTTCTGATGGCCCACAACCTACAGGCTTAAGGTACTGTATTAATTCTTTATCGTTGAATTTTGACCCAGTGTCTGACTAATTAACCCACGTCAGGGTTAAGACTATACAACCCGGTTAATTCGGTTTCTGCAATGACATGTCCTTCAATCGCTTGTAGCACGTCATTCCCATTAAATATAGCTTCCACAGAACACACAGAAAAGTCACATGCAAAGAGTTTAAAACGATAGTGATGAGAAATTTCATCATTCCAGGGTGGGCACGGGCCTTCATAACCAAAGTAATTGCCTTCCATCTCTGGATCACCAGCCATAAAATTAGTGTAATCATTAATACCCTGTCTGGATCCTTCGGGCCCATTAGGATTCTGCTTGCCTTTGGGTGTAATTCCATCAGAGCATTCAGCTTCATTAACACCACCGTCTTTGGGTGGAATATCCACCATAACCCAATGCATAAAATCTACCCTTGGTAAGTTAGCGGAAACGGTTTTGCCCTCTTTATTAAAATTCTCTAGTGATGAAGGAACATCTGTATCAATGCATATAAGTACTAGTGATTGAGCTTCATTAGGGATGTTTAGCCAAGTCAGTTGAGGATTTTTATTTTGACCAAGAGCCATGTGTGTTGCCTCATCTTTAATGCCAAAAGCACACCGTTCGGGGATCCAGCCGTTGTGATTAAAAGTTTTGGAAGTCAGTTTCATTTTAAATTAGTTTATTCTGATTAATTTCTTTATGAAATCAGATTGTAGAAATAATATCAAACCCGAAAGTAAAATAGCGAAAGCCCATTCAGTTCCTGCGACCAAGATGACTTCATAGGATGTGTCCCAGCCCTTGAAGTTATAAACGATGATAATCAAGCCAATAAACATGGACCAAATCATCCACCTGATTTTTTGGCTCAGAGGCAAACCATACATCTGAGTAACAACGAAGACCCCTAGAAAGCCGAATAAGAACATGGGCCAATTATCACCATTCATCAAAGCGACTAATAGTGCATGAATTACCACCATCACTTCGACAAAGATAGTCCATTTTGGATTGAGATGAGCCCGTGTGAAAAAGAGACTACCTTGTAGTAAAATAAGAAACATATATAAAAATCCTACAATATGCCCTTGGGTTCCTACCATGGGGTGATACCAGAAGGTATAAATTGTAGCCCAAGCAAAATAATACCCATGATAAGTTCTTAGTCCTTGTGATGCTGTGGTGACAAAAGCCAACTTTTTACCAAAGAACATGCCTCGTCTTTGGTTTTCCATCATTAACACCACAACCAATAATACAATGACAGAATATTGAGCTGATATTTCAAGAACATCTTGCGCAAGTGCGTCATACCATATTCCTGTTTGCAATAGATGCAAGGTAATAAACAGAGCATTAGCCACAAGTGCTGCAATATTGAACCAATGAAGGCCGCTGGTATATTTTGGCTGCTCTTTTTGAGCAGCATAGATTAACCACCATATTGTAGATTGATGACCTAGATAGAGGATCCATGCACTGGCTCTGGAAATAAGAGTAGGTTCATTGAGTTGCCACTTATACCAAAAAGGGATGCCTTGGGGTTTGGGTAATAATTCTGGTTGTTGGAACCACAACTGTCCTGCTATCCAGATAAACCCAGAGAATAATAAGCTAAAGGCTATGCCTAGCTTAAGCGCTTTTGAAGAATCAATATTACCCACTATCAGTCCCTTTTTTATTGGAGCATTCTATGTTATTTATTGAATATATAAAACTTTTCAAACATGGTTTATTATTAAACTCTTTTTACTATTCGAATTATTAACTTATGGCGGATTTCTTTAATTTTCTTAAATCTAAAAAACCTGAAGAATCAGGAGAGCTCTCACCTAATCCTATTGAAATGGCAACCGCAGTCTTATTAATTGAAATGGCACGTGCTGATTTTGATCAAGCTGAAAATGAAAATGAACTGATTAGACAGCTACTCAAAGGCCATTTCGATCTCAATAATGAACAAACCCATGATCTTTTTCGTGAGGCGGTGACTGTAGCAGACGATGCCGTTTCACTCCATGAGTATACTCATGCATTACATAAAACCTTAACTCCAGAAGCTAAGGAAGAAATTATTGAAATGTTATGGCGATTAGCAATGTCAGATGACAACTTAGATAAACATGAGGATTATCTGGTGAGAAAAATCGCAGACTTATTGTACGTGTCTAATTCAATTGTTTTAAAAATGAGACACAAAGTTACTTCAGAATAAATTGGCTTTAATAGATTCTGAGATAGTGCTGATGCTCTCATTCATTGGGTTCACAACAGGGATCTTAAATTGTTCTTTAATTTGATTAGCATCAATATTTTGTTTTGAATTGATACAAACACCCAAGATGGTTTTGCCGTAACTTTTGATAAGGTTGATCTCGTCTTCAAGAGTTGGTAACTCACATTGAAGATCTTCAAAATTATCAAAATATTCTCTATCAAATGGATGCACTAGCACTACCCCATCTACATCTGCTGATAGAAGTAATTCAGATCCACAGGGACCAGACGGATTCCTCAATGAAGATTGACCTTCAATCAACATAAGATCAGGGTTAGTGTTTTTCGCACATTCTAAAATGGCCTTTTCCAGTTCACCTGAAACAAAATCATTCAAAGTAGCATCAAGAATAAAACCATGTCTAAATCCTTGCAAGAAGCCTGTTTGACCAGTGTAAATAATTTCAGTTTTAATATTATCAGCATTCAAATCTTGTGATAGAAACTGACACACAGTTCTTTTTCCTGTTGCACAGTCTGTTCCTAAGACAGCAATTCTAGGTGTTTTCAGTTTAAGAATATCTCCTGTCCAAAATGAGAGTTCTTCAATAGTTTTTGGTTTACGAATATCATGTATGGTGGTTCCTGTTTCAGATGCTTTAGTTTTAAATTCAAGATCTTCTGACAGGAGTTCATGGAGACCACTAACAACATCAATTTTATTTTCAAGCGATTCTTCAATAATCTTTCGATGATTATTGGGTAATTTACCACCACCAAAAGCGACACCAATGACCATAAAATCAGGTTTTTTATCCATTGCCTTTAGTGCTTGATTAAGATCTTCAAAAATAGGGACATTCTTATGACAATGACTAACGATATCGGCACTGGTTTGATTAAAATACCGTTGATCAATTAAACCCAATACGTCAAAACGTTCTGATACCCGAAGTAAACCATGAGCTGTTTTTGCATGTAAATCATCCAGCAGGCCGCCGCTATAAACTAAAGCTGTGCCTTTTAAATCATCCATACTCAACTCCAATGCCTATTTTGCTGTTCGGGCCTATAACTCCAGATTCACAAATATACCCGTCTGTAACCAAGTCCCATCCTAAGTCAAAAAAACCATCTAAATCAATATACTTTGTGTTTTTACAAGACAGCGCAGCATGCAATGCTCCAGAAATACTGACTTTGCTTTCATCAAAACAACCCCACATTAGATCGATCCCTTCAGACTCTGCTATTGCAGCTATCTTAAGTGCTTGATAGATCCCGCCGCATTTCATCAGCTTGATATTAAAAACCCCAAATGGTTGTTGATCTGTCACTAAAGCCACTGCATCGTCATAAGTTTTCATAGATTCATCAGCCACACAGATTGCTCTTATGTCCTCAGGGAAATAGAGCATATCCTTATTATTTTTAATTTTTAAGGGTTGTTCAATAAGTTCAAGACCAAGATCTTGTGTGTTTTCATAGAACTTGATCAATTCTTTCTTGGAGTACCCTCGATTTGCATCAACTCTGATTTGAATATTCTCAGGATTTAATTCAAATAAAGTTTTCACCCTTTCTATATCTTCTTCAACACATTCACCAATTTTTATTTTCAATATAGAGAATCCATTATCAATGTGTGATTGAGCAGCTGTTATTGTTTTCTCTAATGACTCCACCCCAATGGTTATAGATGTCTTAAAAGAGTCGTGCTCTTGACCCAGGAGTTGAACTAGTGAGGTTTTATTAGTTTTTGCATATAAATCATGTAATGCAATATCAACCGCAGCTCTCAGTTCTGGGTATTCTGGAAGGTTTAAAAGCAAGCTATCATAGGTATCACTATTGTGATCTAGATTTTGACCTATGAGCGATGATGAATATTCATCTAATGTTTTAAAATAATGGTTGTAGTTTTCTTTTGAGTCGTTTGCAGGTGCACAAGAACCGATTCCTGTGAGACCATTAACATCTGTAATTTCAATAAAAATATTTTCAATCGATTCATGGACATGACCTGCAATTGCCCATGGTGCCTTGAGTTGCATGTTATGTTTTTCAACTTTAGCCTGACTAATTTTCATAAAGTTGATTTTATAGGATTTGTCCTAAATTCATACACACGATGTTATCAGTGAATTCGCCAAAGGGCATGATTAAGTTGATTGATTGAATAACAACAATCGCTATAAATGGAGAAAAATCCATTCCTGCAGGGTAGGGCAATCTTTTCTGAATCGGGTGAAGTATAGGAACGACAAGTTGTCTAATAAAGTCAGAAAAACTATTGTGTTGGTTTTTCAGAATCCAACTGAAAACAGCATGAATGATGATTGCAAAAAAGAATATATTCAAAATAAATTTGAGCAAACTACTGATCGATAAACCGATGAGTTGAAAAAAGTTAGGGGCTATCAGGCAAACAAATTTTGTCATCAACCACAGGGTAAAGAATTTAATTAAAAGACAAACACCAAGAATCACATAGGTAAATGTTTTGTTATTAATGTTGGAACGCAAAGGGTTCAATATCGAGTTAGTCATCAGAATTATTGATCGATGAATCTGGTTATTGGTTGAGATCCAATAGGAAGAAAATACTCTCAAAAGTAACAATAGAATTACGAAATCAACAAGTGTGGTAAATAAAAATAAAAGTAAATTACTCATGCATCTAAAAGATTAATACAATTAGTCTTTTCCAAGATCAACTGATCTTTGTCTTGCAGCATTAATGGCTTCATCCCAAATATCATCTAATTTATTTTTTTCTAAAGAATCAAAGGCTGCTTCAGTGGTCCCCCCTGGAGACATTACTTTCTTTTTGAGAGTGATGAGATCATCAGCACTATTTAATGCCAGCTGGCTAGAACCAATAGCTGTCTGAATAGATAGGGTTTCTGCAATTTCCTCAGGGATACCTGCTTTGCATGCAGCATTTTTTAGAATATGCATCATGTGAAAGAAATATGCTGGGCCACTTCCTGAGACTGCTGTTACCGTATGCATCCATTCTTCTTCTTGAATCCAGATTGTTTTTCCAACCGAGTTAAATATATAGGTGGCCATCACAATATCCGATTCATTTAGATTAGATTGAATCAATGTTGATACCCCTCTACCTACAAGACAAGGGGTATTGGGCATCACTCTACATATCTTTTTGTCTTGACCAAAAAGATCCTTCATGGTCTTCATTTGTATCCCTGCTGCAACGGAAATAATCATTGGATTGTTAGCAACTTGCTCGAGATTAATATTCGAAGCAACATCGCTAAAAATTTGTGGTTTTATTGCCATGATCATAATGTCAACTTCTGATGCAAGTGATTGATTATCTGACAAGACATTTAATTGTTTATTTAAAATAGATAAAATATCTCTCCTAGAGTCTGAAGGATCAGAAACAAAGAGTTTAGATGCGTCATGACCATGGAGTATGAGACCTCTAATGATTGCTTCAGCAACCATACCTCCTCCTATAAAACCAATTTTCTTATTTTCAGACACTGTTTCTTCCTAAATAGACCGTTCACCAAATAATGCGGTACCTATTCTAATCATATTTGAGCGATTTTGAATTGCTAAATCATAATCATCAGACATTCCCATTGAAATGGTATCCAGATCCAAGCCCTGTTTATTTAAATCATCAAACGCTTGGGTTAATTTGTTAAAGTATTTTGGCCGTTTATTTGTTGCTATATCTGGGGTAGTTATTCCCATTAAGCCTCTTAATTTAATATTGTCCAACTCTGAAATTTGATGTGCTAAATTTGGCAGATCATTAATTAAAACACTATCTCTGACATCATTCTCTTGCAGTTTTACCTGAATGCAAACATTTATGGGATCGTTCCTATAACGATTAATCTTTTCAGCAATATTAAAACGAGTTATGGTGTGAACCCACTGAAAATAATGGGCTATTTGCTTCGTTTTATTTGATTGTATTGAACCAATAAAATGCCAGTCTACAGAGTGCTGAAAAGAACTAATTTTTTTGACGGCTTCTTGAAGGTAATTTTCTCCAAAGTCTCTTAAGCCACAATCATAGGCATTTTTTATTTCAGATAGTGTTCGTGTTTTGCTAACAGCAATAATTGTAGGTGTTGCTTTTAAATCTTTATTATCACCTTGTGACTCTTGAATAACGGACAGAAGATGTTGATAGTTTTCTTCTATATTGCTCATTGGGGATAGATGCTTTTAGCATCAAACACAGGCCCATCAACACATACTCTCTTCATGGCAACATCTTTACCTGAACTGACTTTTACAGTACAACCTGCGCAGCCACCTATGGCACACGCCATAAACTCTTCAAGCGATAATTGACAATCTATTTGATGATTTCTAGCAAGTGCTGATACGGCTTCCAGCATCAGTTCTGGACCACAGGCGTATATAACTATCTTATTTTTTTCAGATTCAGATAAATTGGAAAGCCAACTATTAGCAAGTTCTGTAACATACCCCTTATAACAACCAGCAAATTCTTTAAGGCTAGCTAATCGACATGGGATACTTTTATCTTCCAGATCTTTAATGGTTTTATTATCAGCTTCATTTAGCCCATTAATTTTTAGATTAGATGTGACCACTTCAAATGGAAAAGGAATCTCAGAGCCAAAAAATGCATAAGGAGTTATGTCTTGGTTACTTTTTTTCAGATATTCAGCTAGAAATAAAACAGGAGGTATCCCCACACCACCACCAATAAAGACTGGAATTTCTTTCAATGGGTCATGATTAAATCCATTGCCAATGGGCCCCATCATTTGTACATAATCGCCTGTTGACATTTTACTCAGTGCTTCTAAGCCAGGGCCGATAATTTTATACATGAATTCGACAGTTTCTTTCTCAGGATTTGTCCTTAGATAAGATAGCGGTCTTCTTAGTAGAGTGTTTTCACCGCAATCAACAAAAGCAAATTCACCTGGTTTGGCTGCCTTAGATGCTTTGGGTGCTTTCAGGGTGATAATAAATTGGTCAGAATCATATTCTATCTGATCAATTACCTCTGATCTTTCCTCAAAGATAGCTGCCTTTTGATTAAACATAATTAACCAGCACTTTTCTCTATGATCGATAAGATCGCCATTCTCGTTGCTATTCCATTAGTGACTTGTTCAGTAATAACAGATTGAGGTCCATCCGCAACGATGTTTTCGATTTCAACACCCCGATTCATTGGTCCCGGATGCATGACAATTGCATCTTTTTTGCAGAGTTCAAGCCGTTTTGAAGTTAAACCATAGTCTTGGTAATATTGTGATAGATCAATAAATTGTGTTTCATTTTCCATGCGCTCTTTCTGTACTCTGAGGGTCACCACCACATCCGCGTTTCTAAGAGCTGATTCTATATTATCTGTATACCTAGCCCCTTTGAATAATGTCATATCTGGTTCATAGTCTTTTGGTGACACCAGGATAATTTCGCCTGTGTTCATTTTTTCTAAGCCCTCTGTTAAGGAGCGAGCTACTCTAGAGTGTGCAAGGTCACCTAAGATGACTGCTTTAACATTATGAAAGTCTTTTTTGTGACGCCTAATAGTTACAAGGTCTAGCAACCCTTGAGTTGGGTGTGAAATGTTTGATTCCCCAGCATTAATTAATCGAGATCTATTTTCAATATGTTCTAGAAGATCATGGAAGACCCCTGAATGTTTATTACGGATAATGAAATAATTAACTCCCATTGCCTCCAGTGTTTTTAATGTATCAATAAGAGTTTCACCTTTAGCTCTTGAGGAATGCTCTTCATCAATATTAATAACATCAGCCCCTAATTTTCTAGCTGCTATTTGAAATGAACTTCGGGTTCTGGTGCTGGGCTCGAAAAACAGATTTGCTATAGTTTTATCTTTTAATAGATTTTCTGATCCAATCGGTTGATTATCATGATCTAGAAAGTTGTCTGCGGTATCGAGAATCTGATTGATGGTCTCTTGATTTAAATCCTTAAGATAGAGAAGATGCTTCAATTATTCCTCCTCACGATTCATCCATTCCTGAAGAATTATTGTTGCAGCCATGCTATCAATTTGCCCTTTTTTTATTTGACGCAGAAGGATACCTTCTTGTCTTTGTTCTTTCAATTTATCTTTTGCTATTTTAGAAGTTAGGTGTTCATTTATAAACCTGATTGAAATTTCATATCTTTTTTCTATTTTTGAAGAGAAGTTATTAATTCTTTTAGCCAAACTATTGGCTTCGTTAATTTGTTTTTTTGGCATACCAAAAATGGCACAATTCGGTTTAAAATTTTCAAAAATGGAGTCAATATCTTCCCAGTCAGGTTCTCCATTGTTCATCTTTAAGGACAATAGAGGCGAGGCAGTTTTTGTAATGGATTGGGCTATAGCCACTCCTGTTTTTTTTAAACCATAATCAAAGGCAATATAGACCTCATGCTTCATTTTATATAGTCAGTATCAATTCTAGGCATGACCTATTTCTTCAGAGAGATTTTCTGCTGCAATTCCTAATGAGCTAATTGATTTTTCCCACCGGTTCTGAAATGGAGTATGAAATAGAATTTCATCATTAAAAGGTATGGATAACCATGAATTTGTCCTAATCTCAGATTCTAATTGTCCAGGTCCCCAACCAGAGTATCCCAATACCAGTAGACAATTATTAGGACCGTTACCACTAGAAATTGATTCCAATATGTCTTTTGAGGTTGTGATATTTATCCAATCATTGATGCGTGAGGTATGTTTCCATGACCCTTTATTATGAATTACGAAACCGCGTTCAGTGCCTACTGGCCCGCCTTGAAGTATAGGCGTTGAATCTAGGTCTTTAAGAGTTGAGATATTAAGTTCTTTCAGTAAGTCTTCCAAATCATTATCTAATGGTCGATTCACAATCAGACCCAATGATCCGGACTCATTATGCTCGCATATAAGAGTGACTGTTTTAGAGAAATGAGGATCATTCAGACTGGGTGTAGCAATTAAGAATTGTCCAATCAGATTCTCTGATAAGCTTTCCCAGATCATTGATCCCTCGACTCCAGGCAATCAAAAAAGAAACCTGAGATATCTTCACCAGCATAGCGTTTAATCTCTCGCATGCCAGTTGGGCTAGTAATGTTAATTTCTGTTAGATAATCGCCAATAACGTCAATGCCTGCAAAGTAAATTCCATGGTCTAAAAGAGTTGGGCCAATCGCTTCACAGATTTCCTTATCTCTTGATGACAATTCTTGAGTTTGTCCTGTGGCCCCCATGACTAAGTTTCCACGGTTATCTTGATCACTAGGTATTCTCGCTAGGGCGGTGTTGCAATGTTGACCATAAACTATATGAATTCTTTTATCACCCTGTAGAATTTCAGGGACATAGGCTTGGGCCATAACTGTGACTGAACTAAGATTTGTGATGGTTTCAAAAATTGAGTGTGCATTAAGATCATTACCGTCCACCACAAAAACTGATCTTCCTCCCATCCCATCCAAAGGTTTCACCACAATTTTTCCATGATGATCTAAAAAAACTTTAATCTCATCTATTGAAGAAGTGACAAGAGTCTGAGGGGTCATGGAGGGAAACAAAGTTATTGATACCTTTTCATTAAAATTACGCAGTGCTGATGGTTGGTTAATGACCTTCGAGCCCTGATTTTGGGCTAAATCCAATACATAGGTGCAATAAATGTATTCCAGATTAAAGGGAGGGTCTTTTCGCATAAGAATCACGTCGAAATCAGATAAACAATATTCATTGTCATTTGAAAATTGGAACCATTGTTCTATATCATCTTTAACAGTTAGTGGTCTGCCTTTACCTAAAGGACTGCCATCAATAATTCTGAGGTTTTGTTGTTCAAAATATACAAGCTCATAATTTCTATCTTGAGCAGCCAATAATAGATCCAACGTTCCATCTTTTTCTGGAATGATCTTTTCTATAGGATCCATAATTACAGCTAATTTCATTTTGAGTTGCCTGTACTTGTTTGCTATTTATTTTAAGCTAATTACTAAAATCTCCATAGAGGTATTGCAGAATACTAATTGCCATTATTGGAGCAGTTTCTGTTCTTAATAGCCTTGGGCCTGTTTTAACTACCTTATATCCCGTATCAATAGCTATTTGTTTTTCATCAACGGTAAATCCGCCTTCTGGGCCTACTACAATAGTTGTTTTAGAAATCTTTTTTGAGCTAAATCCACTGTCTCCTGTGGTGTCTAAAAAATATGATCCGGGGCTTTTGTATTCATTCAAGAGTTCTTCACTAAAGGGTATTGGTTTAATAATAGTTGGTAATTTTACACGACCTGATTGCTCTGCTGCGCTGATAATAATCTTTTTCCAATGGGCTATTTTATTCTTGAGGTTTGATTCATTTAATCTAACAACAGTGTTTTGACTTATCACTGGTATAATTTTTTTTACTCCCAACTCAGTGGCTTTTTGCATTACAAAATCCATACGCTGACTTCTGGAAATAGATTGTAGTAAGGTTATTTCTAAAGCAGACTCTGTCTTTGGTAAACACTTAGATAGTAATTCCACATCAACCTTATGTTTTGTTGCATGAATAATTTGACCATCCCACTCAGCTCCAGACCCATCAAATAAAATTAAGTTTTGCCCGCTTTTGAGTCTAAGCACACGAGTTAGATAATGTGCGCTCTCGCCTTTGAGGCTAACTATATTTTTTTTCTCACTTAGCGGCTTGTGAAAGAATCTCTGTTTACGTTTCTGTTTCATTCATTTTTTGTCTCATATGAAGTGGGTGTATAATGAGATCTCGTTTAATTCTAAACCATCGGATAAAGAGAATCCTATGAAACATAAAAA
This sequence comes from Gammaproteobacteria bacterium, assembly GCA_029941465.1. Lineage (GTDB taxonomy): Bacteria > Pseudomonadota > Gammaproteobacteria > Steroidobacterales > UBA11654 > CACPJA01. The sequence continues at coordinate 17,604 of JAPYQN010000013.1, read as the reverse complement.
TATTTTTGGACGCATTGCCTACACTTCAAAGAAACCAGATTTGATGGAGTTACATTATGATTGATTTTTATTACGCGCCCACTCCAAACGGTTGGAAAATTTCTATCATGTTAGAAGAGACTTCAATTCCTTACAAAGTCATTCCAGTTAACTTAGGTAAAGGGGATCAGTTCAAACCTGAGTTCCTGGCTATTAGCCCTAATAATCGCATGCCAGTCATTGTTGATCATGAAGGCCCAGATGGTGGACAAGTCAGTGTTTTTGAATCAGGTGCAATACTGATGTACCTGAGTGAAAAAACCGGTAAATTTTTTCCTCAAACACCCCAGGAAAAATTTCGTGTCCTTGAGTGGTTATTTTGGCAGGTGGGTGGTCTCGGCCCAATGGCTGGTCAAGTCAGTCACTTTGTCAACTACGCGCCTAATTTCCCAGGTGACCACGCTTATTCAACAGAACGTTATAAGAATGAATACGATCGCTTACTGGGGGTCATGGACACAGTTCTTAAAAATCGTGAATACCTTGCAGGAGACTATTCCATTGCTGACATGGCATCGTTCCCTTGGGTATTGATGTACAAACGATTTGATGTCAATCTAGATTCTTTTGACAACCTACGAAGGTGGTTCGATGTAATAAAAAATAGACCCGCTGTAAGAAAGGGCATTGATCTTGGGAAGGAACTCAGAAATCCCAAAGCCAATCAGTCGAAAGAAAGTCTAAAAATGATGTTTGGACAAACAGCAGCCTCGATTAAAAAAGCTACCGAAGAAAATAAATAATCAATCTGTAATCCTTGATTCTAACGAAGTGATCTAAAGTAGGTTCGGATTTCTTGCAAGTAGAGTTCGGGTTGTTCAAAGGCAGCAAAATGCCCTCCTATGTCCAATTCATTGTAGTAACAAAGGTTTGTGAATCGTTTTCGAATCCAACGCTCTGAAGGACGAAGTATTTCTTTGGGAAAAATACTGCATCCAGTTGGTATGTCGACCTCATCCTGCGGGGGATTCTTAAAGCTTTCCCAGTACAAGCGTGCTGATGAAGCTGCCGACCTGGTGAGCCAATAGATCATAACATTGTCCAATAATTCATCACGGCTGATTGCATTTTCAGGATGGCCATTGCAATCTGTCCATTGATAAAACTTTTCTATGATCCATGCGGCCTGACCAATTGGTGAATCCACTAAACCGTATCCCAGTGTTTGTGGTCTTGTGCTTTGTTGTTTGGAGTAACCTGAATCCCAGTCCTGATAAAACTTCATTGACATCAGGGATGCTTGTTCAGATGGTGTCAGCTCTGCCATCGTCTTTGAATCCGGTGTCACCATTGGCATATTAAGGTGGATTGCGTCACAGTGTTCTTTATCCTGTAAACCTATGTGAGTGGTCACCATCGCTCCCCAATCACCGCCTTGAGCAAAATAGTGGTCGTATCCAAGACGTGCCATCAATGCACCCCAAACATCTGCGATCTTTTCAATTCCCCAACCAGTGATTTTGGGTTTTCCAGAGAATCCGTATCCTGGTAAAGATGGCACCACTACGTGAAAAGCATCTTCGGCATTTCCTCCATGTGCTGTTGGATTTGTCAACGGCTCGATAACTTTGTGAAATTCAACAATTGATCCAGGCCAACCATGGGTTATGATCAGAGGTCGAGCATTCTCGTGTGCTGATGGCAGGTGAATAAAGTGTATGTTCACCCCATCAATTTCTGTGACAAATTGTGGAAATCGGTTCAGCTGCTCCTCGCGAGCACGCCAATCGTAATCGTGCTGCCAATAATCGCAAAGCTCTTTCATGTATCCCAGTGGTATCCCTTGGCTCCAATCTTCAGGGGTTTCTTTGTTTGGCCAACGGGTCATTGACAGGCGTTGTTTCAAATCATCCAAGACCCCATCGGTGACTTCTATTTTAAACTTTTTGATTTCTGATACCGCTTAATTTATGCCTTCAATCGTTCATTGGTTGGATCATATATTGGATCCTTTATCACAGTGGCCCTGCAGCGCTCGCCAAGTAGGTCTATATCCAGTGCAGTTCCAGGCTTGGAATTGACAGGATCCACATAACCAAAACCGAGACTTTTTTTCGTGAAATGGCCGTAGCCACCGGAAGTGGTTATACCAACACACTTGTCTGAGATAAAAATGGGTTCGCCACCATGGACGTCTGAATCAGTGGCCTCAATCTCGAAATACACCAGTTGAAAAAGACGCTCCTCTTGTTGTTGGCGAAGAGTTGCTGCCTTACCAATAAAATTATCTTTGTCTAATTTAATAAAACGTTCCATATCAGCATCAATCATGGTTACCTCATTGGTCAGTTCACCTCCCCAATGGCGATACGCTTTTTCCATTCTTAAGCTATCCACGGCATAAAGACCAAAATCAGCAATACCAAATTCTTCCCCGGCTTGCCATAGAGCATCGTAAATTGCTTCCAAGTGCTCAATTGGCGGGTGCAATTCCCAGCCCAACTCACCCACATAATTGATTCGCAATGCCCGAGTTGGCAATCCAGCAATGTTTATATCTTTTCCTGTCAACCATGGAAACGAAGCATTATCGAGCTTTTCTTCCGTAACTTTTACCATTACCTCGCGTGCTTTTGGACCAGCAAGTACTAGTACTCCTCGCTTATCTGTAATGTTTACAATTTCGACATTTTCTTCTGCAGTTTTAGCCTGAGTAAGATAATCTACATCACGGATTTCTGCTCCTGCTGCTGAGAGCACATAGAATTGATCATTTCCCATGCGAGTGATTGTCATTTCTGCATTGATTCTGCCGGCATTGGATAAAATATGAGCGAGCACAATGCCGCCTGTTTTCACTGGCATTTTATTGGCAAAGATTCGATTCAAATAAGCTTCAGCATCAGTACCGGTAACGTCATATTTAGCAAAACCTGTTAAATCCAGAATACCAACACGCTCACGAACAGCAAAACACTCATCACGAATCACATCAAAGACATTATTATGACGGCGGTTATAATGTTCCTCTCTACCATCTAATGAGAACCATTTTGGTCTTTCCCAGCCGAAGGTTTCTGTATAGACACAGCCCTTGCTTTTCAGCTTGTCATGCAATGGACTGATTCTTCGAGATCTACCGGCTGGTAATTCTTCACCCGGCATTGGTGTGACATATGTCATTTTATAATCTTGGAAACCTGTTTCATTCATATAGGCTTTATCAGCGTAACTACCGTATCGTCTTGAATCAAAACCTGTCATATTGATTTCTGAATCTCCATACAACATCCATTGGGTAAGGTATTTTCCACAACCAGCAGCCTGAGCAATACCGAATGATGCCCCACAACAATTCCAAAAGTTATTCAGACCAGCCACTGGACCGAGGAGGGGAGCTCCATCGGGAGTGTGAGGGATAGCACCACAAACAACTTGTTTGATTCCCACACCTTCAAAAACTGGAATTCGTTCCATTGCATATTGAAGCCATGGCATTAAACGTTCTAGATCTTCTGAAAAGAGCTCACTGTCTGATTCCCAGGGTGGCAGTCCATCGGGTGCCCAGGCTTCAGTCATGCCCTTTCTTTCATAGATACCTATCAAACCTGATTGTTGCTCTTGTCTCAGATAAGAAGAAGCCCGAGGGTCTCTAATAACCTGAATCTCTTCATCACGTTGGGCAAATTCTTCGATAACATCGGTCACAATATAGTGGTGTTGAATGTTCACAATTGGGTAATCTCTGTCAACCATTTGTGCTATCCTCCGAGCATAGCAACCCGCTGCATTGACCACTGTTTCTGCTATAACATTTCCCTTTTCTGTAATCACTTGCCATTCACCAGAGGCCATTGGTTTTATATCAAGAACACGATTATGTCGTTCAATACTAGCTCCCATATTTTTTGCACCACGAGCCATGGCATTTGTGAGACCTGCTGGATCTGCATGACCATCATCGAGAGTCCATGCACCAGCAATCACCCCCTCTGTATCGATAAAAGGATTAATCTCCTTGATCTTTTCAGTGTCAATGATTTCCATACGAAAACCCACATTGTTAGCGATTCCTTTCATGTAATGAAACCAATCAAGATCATCTTGAGTTAAAGCAAGTCGGATACCACCTGAGGGGTGCCAACTAACGTATTGACCAGTAATTTCTTCGAGTCGTGAATACAACCAATTTCCGTAATTGTGAATTTTTGCCAAGTTATAGTTTCCAACCATACTTGGACATTGCCCAGCAGCATGCCAAGTTGAACCTGACGTTAATTCACCCTTTTCAATTAAGAGGATGTCTTTGCAACCTTCTTCTGCTAAATGGTATAGCAGTGACACACCCATAATGCCTCCGCCTACGATTACAATCCGTGCTTGATTATTCATGATAATCTCAGTGTTTTATTTGTCGTTTGTTGTTTCTATCAGATACTTTGATGCCAGCTCTCTTAATTCTGTAGAGATCTCAACAGATTTGCGTGTGTGTAAATCAAAGAGCACGCAAATGCATTTAAGTGTTGCAGCAACTTCATTATTACCAAGATTTTTCATCTCATAAAGAATTGTGATGGATTTGTTCCCAATTTTGGTTAGTTTTGCATCAATTTCAAGTATGTCGCCAACCGATACTTCTGCCTTGTAATCAATCACATGCTGAACGTCTGCCCAAGCAATTTTATTCTCTGCATCGCTAGAGCCAGTCCATCCAAAGACCGTGTATAACATGTGGTAAGCAGCATCATCAAACATGGCCACATAATGACGAGTGGTCATATGACCTAAAATGTCACACATCCATGGGTGTGCAACGTTTTTTTGTACTAAAACCATAAGAATTCTCCAATAAGTTTTGTCATCTATACGGGCCTTTTGAGGCCAAGAGTTTGTCTCGCTTCAGATGGTGTTTGAATTGAACATCCCATGAGTTGAATAATATTGCAAGCCCTCTCCACCAATTGGCCATTCGATGCAAAAACACCCTTTTCCAAATAGAGGTTATCTTCGAGACCTACTCGAATATTTCCACCCAAGAGTACGGCTTGAGCCACCATGGGCATTTCCATGGCACTGGTCCCAAACCCTGCCCAATTACAACCTTCTGGTAGTGCATCAACCATGGTTTTAAAGGACGCAGTATTTGCTTCAGCAGCCCAGCGTATACCAAGACAAACCTGAAACAGTGGTGGATCATCCAGTAATCCTTGAGCAATAAGATGTTTAGTAAAGGATATATGTCCAAGTTCAAACACTTCAAGTTCTGGCTTCACACCTATTTCCTGTAGTCTTCTGGCTCCTTGTTCCAGCATGTTTGGAGTTGATATATAGACATAATCTCCTTCGGCATAATTGAATGAACCACAATCAAGAGAGCAAATTTCTGGCAAGAGCTCTTCAACATGCTTTATTCGCTCCATCATTCCAACACAGTCTGTGTTGTCGCTAAAATTCATCGGTTCCTCATCAGGACCTAGAAAAAGATCACCACCCATGCCGGTGGTGAGGTTAATGATAACATCCACATTGCTTTCGCGAATACGACTCACCACTTCGCGATACAGCTCTACACGTCTGCTTGATTTACCACTATCGGGTTCTCGCACATGAATATGGGCAATGGCGGCACCAGCTTTAGCAGCCTCTATCGCTGCGGCTGCAATTTCTTTTGGCGTGACTGGAATGGCAGGGTGTTTATCAACAGAAGCCCCTGAACCAGTTACCGCACAGCTAACAATAACATTACGATTCATTGATCAAATTATTTAGAAATGTTGTTTTATTGCTCATAATGATCTTTCGAGCCCCTGTGATTGATTATATCAATTTTCGCTATTCTGCCCAGATAAAAAGTGAGCAATAGGACTTCCTTATATTTTTTCATTGTTTCGATCTTCAACCGTTACGTCCCATAGATTCCTTGCTAAGGAAAATGGGAAATTCAGCACGAATTTTATCATCGATTTCATTACTGATATGTTTAGGAAAATGAGAGGATAGAATATGCTTTTTCTTTTGAATGGCTGCATCCAAGGCTTCAGGTTTTCCAGCATCTTTCCATTGATTCGGACTCAGACGATTATAAAATTCAGGGTAGATGTACTCAGTTTGCATGACACTGATAGTTTGATCTGAGCCGAGATAATGACTCTTATTGTTTAGACAGACGTCTTTGATTTCATCAAAGGCCAGTGTCTCTTCATTGACTGCTATGCCTTTTACCATTCGCATGCATGCGCCTAGGAGATCATTATCAAGCAGTAAACTTTCCAGACACGCACCCAAGAGGCTGGAATACATGCCAGCTGATTCATACACAATATTGGCTCCAGATAAAGCACTGACTGCAACGTTTGAAGCATGTTCTGCACCACCTTGAAAATCAGGCAACTTAGCGTCTGACATTCCAGCACCAGTACCCATAGGTAAACCGAAGTGCTGACCTATTTGTGCACAGGCAGCAGATAAAAGACCTTGCTCTGGTGAGCCACCACTCATGGCGCCTGTTCTTAAGTCTGAAACAAAAGGCCATGTACCCAATATCGCGGGAGCCCCTGGCTTTATGGCATTGACATACACTAAGCCACCGAGGCATTCCGCCCATGCTTGAGAGACAGTACCAGCAAGGCAAGGGGGCGCTGTGGCTCCGGACTGGCCTGCTGAGAGTAAAAGCACTGGCATGCCGCCTTCTACTGCTATACGCAGGCATTTCAAGGATTCTTCAGCAAACTTCATCGGGGGAACCACAAAACAATTGGATTGACTGACAAATGGCCTCATCCGCCAAGCTTCTTCTCCACCGGCCATTAGATGTAGGAGTTTGAGTGTTTTTTCAAGATGATGGGCTTCCGTCCAGCTAGAACCAACATGTTTAGTGGTGCCCATTACACAGTTATAGGCAGTGTTCAAATCCATCGCATAATTATCTTTGACATCATTAAGTACGCAAGTACGTTGAAATATATGTATGTGTTCACATGTGTCAGCGATACGGGCCATATCGTATAAATCTTGAGCCATTGAATCACGATAAGTTTTGGTTTCTGCATCAGCAATCATTACCGCGGCACCGGCAGTAGCAAAATACACACGACTGCCGTTGACATGCAAATCATTGGCAGGATTTTGTGCATATAGGATTAAATCCTTATTGCTCATTTCAATAGCTTTGTTTACCACTTCTCGTGGCATACGGAGTCGACCATCATCGCTCATCACTGCCCCATAAGCTGTGCATGCCTCAATGCAGTGAGGAGTAGCTTCATTAAAGCCAATTTCTTCTAAAATACGAAAACTATTCTCAACTATATCTGCAACACCTTCATTGTTTAGTGGTTTATATTGACCACCGGACTCTCCTGGATGAACAGGCTTTGATTTTTCTGATAATGGTGCTGACCGTATTGCAACTTTGGCTTTACGACCACCTCTTCTTCGAGACATGGTTAATTTCCTCCCTAATTGCAACTTATTGTTAATAACCTTTAATCAGTTTTACGATTTATTCTTGTCTAGTCAATTGAATTCTTTTGTGTCCCTTTGCATGAGGGAAGCTAGCCTCTTAATTTAACTAGTGCCATTACTTAGTTTTAATTAATGCTCTTAAATACTTCTTCAATGATCCCTAATTGATCTTGATTAGCTTGGAATCTTATCGCGATTCCTCCTTGGTTCTCCCATGCTGTAATATTGTGTGGCCTATCATCTATTAAAATATTACTTTTATTTTGATGCATCGCATATTTTCCTTTATCTCTATCAATGAACACCTCTGATGGTTTTGGATTGAGATTATTTTCAATCCAAACCCTCTTCCAATGGGCACAATTTTCTTCATCTCCATTCAGAGGTGATGAGAGAATAGAGTAGCTCCCAGAAAATTCTACCACCATTGAAATCAATTCATCACAACACCATGTTTTTGGAATAGTTGAAAAGAAATCACTGCCAATGACAGCTTCAAGAGTATTGGATAATTCTGAAGGCCCCAGTTCTTTCCAGTGTTTTACTCCTGCATAATTTGAAAAGGCACCAAAAAAGTCGGCGAGCACACCGTCCATATCAAGGAAAACAATGGGCTTATCGTTCACTTAACTAAATACTTTTTAGTTTTTTTCCGAACAATCTTGAGATGGCAATCACAGGACGCCATTGCCAAGGAAGGATATACGTTTTTTTTCTAGATTTAATTGCTTGTACCATCTTTTTAGCAGCCACATCAGTTTCCATCAGGAATGGCATTTTAAAGTCATTAATATCAGTCATCTCGCTTTTGATATAGCCAGGGCATATTGTGGTGACTTGTACATTATGTTTTTGAAGTGTTGTCCTCCATCCATCTCCTAACCTTCTGACCGCAACTTTTGAAGCAGAATAGCCACCAAAATAAGCTGGCGCAGTAAAGCTGGCTATGGACGACATAATAACAATGGCACCCTCTTTTTGTGATTTCATTGTTGGCACAAAAGGAATAACAGTGTTTGTTACACCGAGTATATTAATAAGTAGGGTTTGATTTATTTGAGTTGGATCACCAGATGAGAGATGATCTGAGAAAGCAACACCGGCATTAGCAACAACAATATCAATCCCTTCTTTTTTCCACACAATAAAATCTTTTGCGGTAGACAATGATTGGTCTACATCAGTAACATCAAGTGAATAGGTTTTAACATCCTCGGCACCTAGCTCTAAGCATTTGTTTTTAATGGCTTCAAGTTTGGCTTCTCTTCGAGCCACCAAACCCAGAATCGCTCCTTGGTTAGCATACTCTGCAGCGATGGCTGCCCCAATGCCACTGCTGGCTCCAGTAATAAATATTTTCTGATTTGATTTCATAGCCTTAGTTCCTTTGATTTAGGAGATTTAATTTATCTTAATTATTACTCACTTGCATTAATTTGATTGTTTCTTCAATTAACCAAATTCTATCTTGGCCCCATACAGTAATCAGATTTTCCCCTTCAGAATTTGATAATGTCATTGTTGGCGGCCCCCATTTACCAAGTTTAAAAAGAGTTTCTCTATTTTCCTCTGTTTCAATTGTCCAATTTGTAGAGTCCAATTCAATCTTTGCTTCTTCCCAATCTAAGTCAATTTGATTAATTATTGCTTTAAGTGTGCTTGTTAAATACCCATGTTTTCCCTCAGCCCAAACCGCTTTTGCAAAGGCATGAAGGTACTGTTCTTCTTTATTATTTTTTCTAGCGTAATCAAACATTGAATAACATCTTTCTACAGCTCCACCCAGTGGATCAATTATATTTCCAAAGGGTATATTATTTTCATCAGCAATCCGCATACAATCCTTGATGATATATAAGCCTTTCTCTGGGTTAATTTTCATACCCCTCATGACCATTGGCAGGATAATTTGGTATCTGAGATCAACATTATATTTTTCTCTAAGCTGAGCTAATGGCTTCATAGCAAGATAGCTGTAGGGACTTCTAGCAGACCATAAAATATCAAGATAAAGCTGGGGCCATTGCTTTTTATTAGCAACAGAAGATTTTCTAGGCATTACCACCAACCCCTTATTTTCTTTTTTAGCTCCCACTTCAGTCAAACGTCTTTCAAGATGAGGTAGGCGATCAATGCCCCAGTAGCACTCCCCTTCATAAGCAAAAACACCACCAAAATAATGTCCCATTTTCTTTCTCGTCAGATTATTTTTCTTGATAACTGAGGATAAATGGTTATTTTTCATGTGATTTTTAGAATCATTCATTGAATGGAGCTCATCAGAATTTTTAGACCAAAGCGCCTCTCCAACTCGGATTGCAGTTTTTATGAACTTAGATTGATCACAATTGACCAAAATAGATTGAGCCACTTCTATGCTTTGATTATCAATTTCACTTGTGAGGGGATGAAATTGAAGATTGTAATAAGGGGCGATCATAGCAGCATCTTTAGTACTATGTTTTATTCGCATCTCAGCTTCTGGCGTTGACGACTTGGGCGGCTTTCCAACAATCAAAGGAATGAGATCAATCTCATAATTGTCTGTTAGAGGTTTTAGAATCTGGGCACATAAATGACTATATGGGTCATTTACTTCATGAAAATAGTAGACAGTATGTAATCTATTTTCTCTTTGACGTTGTTTTTCTCTTTTTACACTGTTTCTTTGTTGTGTTTCATAACTGAGCATTCGCCTTACATATAGACTTCTGAGTTCAAGTTCAAACCACTTAATAATTTTCATCTATCTTCATAGATTATGATTAGGGACGTTTATGATCCCAAACCACTTCTTTTTCACTGTCTTCTCTAGCTAATTTTCTAGCAATAACAAAGAAAGCATCCGATAGTCGATTGAGATATTTTAGAGCAAAAGGATTTACTTCTTTTACAGAAGCTAGTTTAACAAGGGCCCTTTCCGCTCTTCTGCAAATTGCTCTTGCGAGATGAGTCTGAGCTGACTGTTGATTAGTGCCTGGAACGACGAATTCTTTTAGTGGGGGTAATTCACCGTTAATCTTGTCTATCAGAGTTTCAATTTTCTCTACTTTCTTTTCATCCATGCTGCTGAATTTAGGAGCAGAAATTTCTCCAGCAATATTGAAAAGGTCTTGTTGAGAGTTGCTAAGAAATTTTCCAATCTCTTCAGGAACGCCTGTTTGTGTGATGATAAGCCCAATAGCAGCGCTTAACTCATCAAGAGAACCATAGACTTCTATTTGCTGGTCATATTTTGGTACGCGTTGATTTCCTCCTAAATCAGTGCTGCCATCATCACCCTTTTTTGTATAAATCTTTGTTAATCGATTACCCATTCTTTTATCTTAGCGTTTATCTCTATGATGAAGCAAAAACTTTAACCTCTAGGGCTATACATAAACCCAAAATAAATCTTTCTGTCAGGGGCAACATAGCCATTCGCTAGTGTATATTCTTCATTATTAAGATTGTTTATTGAGCTGTTAAAAGTCCAATGATTATTGAGCTGATATCGAATTGATAAGTTTGCTAAAGTATAAGCATCAAGAACGACCCCACCAAAATCATTTCTGGAGGAGTTTTTAGCTAGACTTAAATTAAAAGTTAACTTTTCAAAACTTCGTCTTACCCCAATTCCGAATGAATTTTTTGGTCGCCTTAGTAACTGGGTTGAGGTTGTTAAATTTTCTGGATCTTGAAGAGTAGCATTAAGGTTTAAAATCCATTTGTTTATAGTTGTTTGTAGATTGAGATCAATCCCAGAAGTTTTTGATCTTTCAATATTGTAAAGCTTAAAATCTAAATAGTTAAAAGCAATAAGATCCTTAACTCTATTATCAAAATAGTGAAGATCAATATTTGTTGAGGAGTTAGGTTGATAGGATAAACCTAAGCTTATTTTCTCTGAGTATTCTGGCTGCAGTAAGGTATTACCCCCAAAGCCATAAAGATCAAAAGAAGAGGGATTTCTAAAGGCTTTCCCTGCATTTAATAATAATCTTGTATTAGGGCTAATATGATGACCATATTCAAGGTTCCAACTCATTTTATCATCAATACCTTCTTTGTCATTGAATCGAATTGCTACCAAGAATTGGTTTTTTTCATTAGAAAAAATATTCTCTAAGAAGAGAGCTTTATTGTTTAAGTTAGTATGAATATTTAAACTATAATTGCTGGCATCAAATTGCTCATTTTCAAGAGTTATACCAGCTAACAATTCATTGTTTTTATTTAAGCTAAAATTATTTTTCCACTCCAGTATGACGTTTTTAGAATGATTGAAGTCATTTGAATTATTTTGATCCAGAAAATCTTTACTCAACCCAAAATTAATATTGGATTTCCAGACCTCATTTTTTTCCTGATTTAAATTGAAACTGAAAGTGGTGTTATTAAAATCTTGGCTTATAGGGTTTGCAAAAAAATCTAGGTAATCAGTGGTTCCTCGACTATCCAAAATACTGGCTTTAATAATCGTTTTGTCCCATTGGCCATCATAAAATCCATTAATTGATCTATTATTATGTTTGCTGTTGATGTTGCTCGCTTCTTGGCTAGGAAAACCATCAGTATCATAGTCATTAAAGTGCAAACCTAATTTACCATGTGTCGTTTTACTCCCTGTGGAAATATTTATTATTTGTGTTTTATCTGAACCATATTTAAAACCTAAAGTTGTCCTATCTGAGTCACGCTTGGTGAAAATATTAATCACACCTCCGACTGCATTTGAACCATATAATGAAGCTCTTGGAGATTTGACTATCTCAATTCTTTCAACCATATCTGGATGAATATTTTGTATTGCTGCTATGCCAGTCGCAGAATCATTTATTGCTATCCCATCCACGAGTATTAATACTTGATTGCTATTGGATCCTTGAACAAAAATTGAAGTTAATTGACCAGGACCACCATTGATTGAAATATTAATTCCATTAACAAAACTCAACAACTCAGCAATATTATTAACACCTGATAACTCAATATCTGACTGATCAATCACAATAATAGGCACAATGATTTCGTTGGGTAACTGTTGACTTTTAGCAGCTGTAATAATCAGGTTTTCAATTAATCCTGAATCTTCAGCAATAACCTCATAATTCATAAAAGATAAAAAAAGAATTGTTAGAAATAGTCTGTTTCTCATTAGTAGTGTTTCTCTTTATTATTATGCGATGGACAGGCTCAACCTACTATGAGAGCGCGTACCCACCGTACATTTTTTTTGAGTAGGTCTCCGGGCTGACAAGATTAATTCTCCAATACACCTTCCCATCTATTGATAGTGGTTGAAAACTGAAAGTCTTCTGTAGAGGAGCTAACTCGATCACCGTTGCGGGGGCAGCGTTGGATTGTTTTCACCAACTTCCCTTACAGTTCATTAATTAACTGAAACTCAATGTGGCTATCTTAATATCAATTAGCCATGTTGTAAATTAAGGTTGTAATCTTTTTACAACCCAATCATTTTTTGAATCAAAACCAGAAGAGGTTTCAATAAGATCTCTTTTAAAAGATAAACGATCATGAAATCGATCGTTCTGATTTAACCATAATTCAATTTCCTTTACCCAGATTCGATAGCCTCCCCAGAAATCAGGTCTAGGTAGCTTAATTTCTGTTGAACCTAAATCTGCATCTTGAATATCAAATCGTTTCATAATCTCTTGAAATTGATTATCCAGTGACTCACGATTTTTAATATGATCACTTTGATTACTTGCCCAGGCTGAGAGCTGGCTCCCCACTTTCCTTGTAGAAAAATAATTATCACTCTCATGATTGGGAGATTTGATAAGTTTTCCTCGAATTCTCACCTGATAACCTAGAGGATCCCAGTGAAATAATACAGAGCAATTATTTTGAGATTCAATTTCCTTAGATTTTTTGGAATTATAATTAGTATAAAAAATTAGATAGCCAAGATCCTCATTAATTTCTTTGCATAAGACCATTCGAGAATTAGGGCAACCCATAGAGTCAACTGTTGAAATTGACATAGTATTTGGATTAGGTTGAATTTCAGATTTCCGTGCTTCATCTATCCATTCTTTTAGAACTAGAATGGGGTTACTAATGCTACTTTTTCTTAATTCTGAGATCATAAACTAAATTGATGATTTGCTATAATATGTACTTCGATTCAATAATAGATTCAGATTATCAGGAATAGAAAGCTAATTACAAAAAAAGAAAATTATTATTATTTTTAATAAATGAAAGATTTAGAGAAATTAAGATCAAAGCTTAGTGAGGTGGATTTGAAGATCATAGATCTAATTCATGAAAGACAAGTCTTGGCAGAAGAAATAGGCGCTTACAAAAGAGACAAAGGTCAACCCACTCGTGATTACATTAGAGAAAAGCAAGTTATTGAGTTAGCTCAGTCTCATGCTAAGAGCTTAGATGTTGATACAAATTTAGTTGTAGATTTAATGCAGCTTCTAATAAAAAGTTCTCTTAAAACTCAAGAATTTGCTCGCGTCAAAGAGGAAGGTCAGGGCAGTGGTAAAAGAGCGCTTGTCATTGGAGGATCAGGGAGAATGGGTGGCTGGTTCGTAGAGTTTTTGATGCTCCAGGGCTTCACAGTTGATATCGCTGATCCAATTGAATCTGAATCTGGATCCCGGCATTACTCAACATGGGAGGAAGCAAATGATGATTACACCATTACCGTTGTTGCCGCCCCTTTAAGACAATCAATAGATATACTTCAAGCAATGCTTACTGCTAAAAGACAAGGAATAATTTTTGATATAGGCTCAATAAAATCACCCATTCAAAGGATCTTAAAAGACATGGCAAATATAGGCATGCAAGTTACTTCTATTCATCCAATGTTTGGTCCAGATAGTGATTTATTAACTGGTAAGCAGATTATTTTTATGGACATTGATCAGAAAAATACACATCAAGAAGTAAAGAAATTATTTGAGTCAACTACAGCCCAATTAATTGATATGTCTATAGAAAATCATGACTATGCAATCGCTTATGTCTTAGGTTTATCTCATATGATCAATATAGCTTTTGCTAAAGTCTTAGCGTCAAGTGATGATAATAGAGCTGTCCTTCCTAATTTATCAAGCACCACTTTTAAAGATCAGTTGAATGTTGCTAAAAGGGTGACTAATGAAAACCCACATCTCTATTTTGAAATACAGCATTTAAATGAGCATAGTTTAAAAACGATTAAAGAGCTTAACTCTGCAATTAGTGAGATAACACAAGCAATCACTCAAGGCCAAGAAGAGACTTTTGTCGCAATGATGGAAGAAGGTCAATCTTATTTTAATAAGAATGAATAAATTTTGGGATTAATTAATGAGGGATTTAATTTTTGATGATGGGTTTCGTGCTAATGTCGGAATTGTAATTTTCAATAAAGATAGAAAAGTTTTTTTTGCCAAGAGGAAATATCAATCAGGTTGGCAGTTTCCACAAGGTGGTATTAAATTAGGAGAGAGCCCAAAGAAAGCAATGTATAGAGAGCTTCATGAAGAAACAGGGCTACAAGAAAAAAATATAGAAGTGACATATATCTCAGATTGTTGGTACGAATATCGTTTGCCTAAAAGAAACATTAGAAAGCAAAACAATGGGATAACCGTCATTGGTCAGAGACAGAAATGGTTTTTATTGAAATTTAATAACAACCCTGACTTGATTAACCTTAATTCTAGCTCCGAACAGGAATTCGATTCATGGAAGTGGGTTCAACCTGAAACTACAATTAAACAGGTGATAAATTTTAAGCGTCATGTGTATGAAAAAGTTATCAATGAATTTAGTCCTTTTATAAAACAAATATAACTTTTATACTGCTTCCATGCATGAAGAACCTATAATATTTACCGACGCGGCTGCCTTCAAAGTTGGGTCGTTATTAAAAGATGAAGATAACCCTGATATGCACCTTAGGGTTTATGTTACTGGCGGTGGTTGTTCTGGTTTTCAATATGGTTTTTCGTTTGATAAAGATAGAGATGAAGCAGACACACAAGTAGTTAAGCATGGAGTTAAATTAATAGTAGACTCAATGAGTATCCAGTATCTAATGGGTGCTGAGATAGATTTCCAAGAGGATCTCCAAGGGGCACGATTTGTTATAAAAAATCCTAATGCCAATACAACTTGCAGTTGTGGCTCATCTTTCTCTTAATTAGTCAGCAATCAATCAACCTCATTCCATCTACTGTGATGGTAAATGAATATTTCCTAGCAAGATTCTCCCTTTTGAGCCCGTAACTTTTGACAAGTCAACAGATATTTCATTCGTTCTAAGGAATGCAAGATAAGCAAATCCTAAAGCTTCAACCCATTCAGACCCAACTCCCCAAACTTCAGTTGATTGAAGTTCACCGTTAGGGATATACATTAAATTTTCAATTCTTTCTACAAGGAATTTATTTTTAGAGCCTCCACCAGAAATTGCAATCCACCTCCTTCTTTTATCCACTGGCATAACTCTATTATCCTCTCCAATATGGGCAAAGTTCGAAGCCGTGTATTCAAGGAGCGTTCTCTGCACATCTTCAGGTCTCGGCTCCTGATTACACTTCTTTATTGCCCTAATTATAAAATCAAGATTGTAAAAATCTGTGCCCGTGCTTTTTGGGGGCCTTTTATTCCAAAATTCATCTTGATCCATCAAGATCATAATGAGCTCTAGGTTTTCTTTTCCTGATTTTGCCCAGTTACCGTCTTTGTCATATTGCCCAATCCCATTATGCACAGACCAAGAATCCATTAGGACGTTACCCGCCCCTAAGTCATAACCTTCTATGACTTCTCTGCCTTTAAAAATACTAATATTTGCAATACCTCCAATATTTACGACACATCTTATTTTTTCTTCGTTGCCAAATAGAAAAGAATGAAATATTGGAGCAAGTGGTGCGCCCTGTCCTCCAGCTCTGATATCAGCTGATCTAAAGTCATTAATTACTTTTAGTCCAGTAATATCAGAGACGATCTGTCCATCTCCTATTTGCAGGCTAAAAGGTTGATCAGCATCTGGTTGATGAAGAATTGTTTGTCCATGCAGACCGACCGCTGCAATGTCATTTTTATTGATTCTCGATTTTGATATGAACTCATTGATTACTTTCCCATAGGTATCAGCAAGTTTCTGATCGATTAATTTCACTGCAGAATTATTGAGTTTAGAGCTGCTTCTTGAAATCTCTAAAATTTCTTTTCTTAATCTTTCTTCAAAGTTGAAACTTTCAGCACTAAGGAAATTAAAGCGATCATCAAAAATTTCCACCGCGACAATGTCAATTGCATCGACACTGGTTCCAGACATAACACCTATGTAAATATTTCTCATAGAAGCAGCAGCTTGAATCATTTATATACCGGTTATTTATTCATCTATATAATAACAATTCATGCCATCGATCAATGAACAACTTAGAGAACTAAAAAGAGGCACTGAAGAAATTCTTGTCGAAAAAGATTTTATTCAAAGAATTAAATCAAAGAAACCGCTAAAAATTAAAGTTGGATTTGATCCAACTGCTCCTGACCTTCATCTTGGCCATACTGTCATCATTAATAAAATGAGACAGTTTCAAGACTTCGGCCATGAGGTTATTTTTTTAATAGGTGATTTCACAGGCATGATTGGAGATCCATCAGGTGTGAATGAGACAAGGCCAGTGCTAACAAAAGAACAGGTCAAGGACAATGCTAAAACTTATAAGAAACAGATTTTTAAAATACTGGATAAAGATAAAACAAGAATAGAATTTAATTCACAATGGATGAAAAAGATTGGTACTGCCCAATTAATTGAAATTGCTTCTAATTACACAGTTGCAAGAATGTTAGAGCGAGACGATTTTAAATCAAGATTTAAGTCAGAGAATCCAATTTCAATCCATGAATTTCTTTATCCGTTAATACAAGGTTATGATTCTGTAGCGTTACAGGCTGATGTTGAAATAGGTGGGACCGATCAAAAATTTAATCTATTAGTGGGCCGACATCTCCAACAGATATATGGGCAAACACCCCAAACTGTCATAACACTCCCATTGTTGGAGGGGTTAGACGGTATTAAAAAAATGTCAAAATCTGCCAATAATTACATTGCCCTTAATGATACACCGGATGATATGTTCGGAAAGATTATGTCTTTATCAGATGAACTGATGTGGAGATATT
>JAPYQN010000012.1:27094-41057 GCA_029941465.1 Gammaproteobacteria bacterium | reverse complement strand
TGCTGCAATAAGATATTTAGATCCTAGTATATGGACTTGGGTAATAGTTGGTGATCTATCTAAAATAGAAGAGGGCATTGAAGAATTAAATTTAGGTAAAATAGAAGTTATAACATTGGATTGAGACAAGGTTTTTGAATATACTTCTCACCTGATATCTTAATTAGCTCAGATTTTCTAGGTCCCCATCGTCTAGAGGCCTAGGACACCGCCCTTTCACGGCGGCAACAGGGGTTCGAATCCCCTTGGGGACGCCAGACATTCTGAAGCCCTTATTTTATAAGGGTTTCACTGGAACAGTCAGGAAGTAACCAATATAGTGCTGCCTGTTCATCTGCATTTCCTTATAGAGCATTTATACCTGCCAGTAAGTTTCCTTGCCTATTTCAGGGTTATCAGGAATGGCTCTGACTAAGATTAATGAAGCCCCTGCAATGCATGCTCCTATCAAAAATACAGCGCCATAATTTTGCACCCAAATTAACCCTAGAAGAGCTGGTAATATAACTGCAGCTATGTGGTTTATGGTAAAACTAATTCCTGCAGTAGATGCAATATCAGCAGGATCAGCTATCTTCTGAAAGTAGGTATTGATAGCCAAGGATATCGAGAAAAAAACATTATCTAAAATGTACAGCGCTAGAGCTATATTTACATTATCTACAACTGCATAGCTAAGAAATATAATAATCAAAGCTATATATTCCAGAGTTAGTGCTTTTCTTTCCCCTATCTTTTCAATGAGAATTCCTAGTTTAGGGGCAACCCAAATGGTGATACCTGCATTGACTAGAAATAACAAAACCATCTTTTCTAAAGAAAAACCAAACTTTTGGACAAGCAAAAATCCAGCGAAAACCATAAAGATTTGTCTTCTAGCGCCAGCTAAGAATGTTAATGCATAGTAAAGCCAGTAGCGTTTGCGAAATACTAGGTCCTTGCGTTGTTCAACTTTTTCACTAAATTGTGGAAAAGAAAACAGACAGAAGATACCTATTATTACAGTGAGTGAGCCAGCTACAGCGTAGAGCCAAAGATAAGTTGGCTTAAAGACAAACACAACGATGTATAGGATGGAAAGGATTGCCAATGTAGAAGCGGCGTGAACACTTAAAATTTTACCAAGAACACGAGGCGCTTCTTCCTTGGTTAGCCATTGCAAACTTAAAGAGATTCGTAATGTTTCTAAATAGTGGAAGCCAATGGACATGATTACAGTTGTAATATAAAGACCTAGAATTGAAGGGAAAAAGCCAGTCAGTGCAGTACCAATTCCAAGTAAGATTAAGCTGACAATTGCAAAATTTTGTTGCCGAATAATGAGCAATAAGAACACTACGGTAAATGCTAAGAATCCAGGTACTTCTCGCAAGCTTTGTAGTATACCAATCTCTTTGCCACCAAAACTTGCTATCTCTACTGCAAAATTATTCAAGAGAGCTAGCCAAACTGAAAAAGCAATAGGGGAGCCAATCGCTAAAACAAAAAGGAAGGTCTTTCTATTACTTGGTATTGAAAACATTATTTTTTACTATGCCTTGATACGTTTGGTAATTCTTTAGGGGGTATTCAAGTTAGTAACCTGAGGCTTGACCATCTTTTCTGCTTTCTGAAGCTCCAAAGTAAAGACCGTTCTTTTGCATAATCGCTTGATAGCCACCAAATCCACCTATTTCATCTTGAATTTTGTGCCCAAGAGTCTCAAGACCATCTCTAGTTTTTTGTGAAAAACCCGATTCCAAACTTAAATATCCGCCCTTGGTCATTATTTCTCCTGTGGGTTGTGATGAACCACTATGTCTTATTCTGGGGGCATCTCCGGCTTCTTGAAGATTCATTCCAAAATCAATGAGATTGATGATGATTTGAGCATGCCCTTGAGGTTGCATGGCACCACCCATTACACCAAAACTAATAAAAGGGTCTCCATCATGAGTGACAAACGCAGGTATGATAGTGTGGAACGGTCTTTTCCCTCCTATCAGAGAATTATTATGCTCTGGATCAAGACTAAACATCATTCCGCGATCGTGAAGCATAAACCCAACATTGTCAGGAACCATGCCAGACCCCATACCCCAATAGTTGCTCTGAATCAGCGAAACCATATTTCCATCTTTATCAGCAACAGTTAAATAGATGGTGTCACCGTTTTCTAGATTTCCAGTCTCGAAAGAATCAGCTGCTTGTTCAAAATTAATTAACTTTGATCTTTCACGGGCATATTTTTTAGAAATCAGTCGTTCTAGAGGAATTTCAGAAAATTCTGGATCAGCATAGAATTTAGCTCGATCTTCAAACGCAAGCTTCTTCGCTTCAGTGAATAAATGAATATATTCTGTTGAATCTAAATTCATGCTACTAATGTCAAAATTCTCAAGAATATTCAAAATTTGTAGAGCGGCAATGCCTTGACCATTTGGCGGTAACTCCCAAACATCAAAACCCCTGTAGTTGGTAGAGACAGGTTCAACCCATTCAGGTGCATAATTGATCAAATCACTCATTTGCATTGCACCGCCTTGTTTTTTTAGTGACTTTACAATTTCTTCTGCAATCTCACCTTTATAAAAGGATTCTCCATATGAGTTTGCAATAGATTGATATGTGTTTGCTAAATGAGGATTTCTAAAAATATCGCCTTTTCTTGGAATTTTTCCATTTGGCATCCAAACAGATTTAAAATTAGTGAAATTATGAAAATTCTCTGCAGAACCTTCCAGATAGTAAGCTATTAATTCTGTCACTGGAAACCCATTAACAGCATAGTAAATTGCACTTTCAAAAAGTGAATGAAATTCTTTTTTACCAAATCTTTTGTGCATAGCAGACCAGCCTGCTACGGCCCCAGGAACAGTTACAGGATGTGGACCATATCTGGGTATTTGGGTTATTCCTTTGCTCTTCATAAATTCAATTGAAGAGTTTCTTGGTGACGGTCCTGAAGCATTCAAGCCATAAAGTTGTTTCGTCTTTGCATCCCAAATGATGGCAAATAAATCTCCTCCTACACCACAACCAGTAGGCTCAACCAGCCCTAATAATGCGTTAGCTGTTATGGCTGCATCAATTGCATTTCCTCCATCCTTAAGGATATCAATTGCTGCTTGAGTTGCTAAAGGGTGACTTGTAGCCACCATGCCATGTTGCCCAATGACTTCTGATCTGCTTGCAAAAGGAAGGCCTGTTATTCTGTCAAATCCCTGGGCTGTTGTTGTTAAAAAAAGGCTAAATATCAATAAATATCTCATAAACTACTCAGTTCTTCTTTTTCTAGATTTTTCATCTTGGAGTATACACTGGAGATAAAAACTACCATCATTTCTTTTTCTAACAATAATCTCAGATTTAAATTCACAGTATTGTCCTATTGTTTGTTCAAGGTTCCATTCATCCAATCTCTGTCCATGAGTAACAACCCATAACAAATCTCCTTCTTTACAATTCTTTTTAACTGCTACTTTAATGTCATGGAAATTATCTCCAGATACCCAACAATATTTATCTTGAGCAAAAGATTCAGTTGAGAATATTAGTAGTGCTGATATGAGGATGAGTTTTTTCATTGTACTAATCTCCTTTAATTGAGCTCTATGCATATTTTACCGCAGGTATAACTTTTTCCCCAATAAGCTTTATTGAAGCTGCGGGATCTTCTCTTAATTCGAGTGCAACATCAGTTAAGCCTGCTTGTTTTAGTTCTAGTAAATGCTCTATTTTTTGGTCTACTTCACTAACATGACCCGTCAAAGTCAGATGATCTACAAGTTTTTCTAATAAAATATCAGGGACACCAGGTATCGAAGAAGTCTTCAATATGGGCATTTGATATATTTCCTTTTTATGAGACTCTATAACATCGTACTCTTGGTCTGACATAAAGCTAGTAATGACCCATCTTCTAAATAAGCCACGGTAACCAAGCCATTGTTTTGCTTCATTCATAGCCTTTTCTTTGTCTTCATAGAGTGCCCATGCCATAAAATTATTGAATCTAAAGTCATTAGCTTCGCGCACTTTCAAGTGGTCAGACACTTCTTCAACTTTATTTTTTATTATACCGGGAGGTAGGTCGCTCATCATAATTCCATCTGAAAGTTTAGACGACATCTTCAGCATTTGAGGTTTGTTGGCAGCAACGTAAACCTTAGGCATACTTTGTTTTACCCAAAAAGGATTGTAGTTATTTATCTGAAATATTTCTCCATCATAGTTCAAAGTATTTCCCTTAGAGATAGATTTCAATATTTCTACACATTCCTGAACAGCTTTGACTCTTCTTAGTGGTTTTAAGTTGAGTGATTGCAAAGCTTCCCCACCACCACCAATCACGACATTAGCCCTGCCATCGGCGAGCTCATTTAATGTTAATAAGCCACTCAAAATACGAATTGGGTGGGTATCAAAGGGATTTAAGGCGATAGGCCCTAACTTTATGTGTTTGGATCGAAGAGCTAACTGTGAAAGATTTGTGAAAGGTTCTCGCGAGTCGATATAACTAGCTAACCATATGGTGTGAACCCCATATTGTTCAGCTAACAAACCCAGTTCAGTTATTTTGGAGGAACTTAACCTGGAATCAAGGATTAGACCAATACGCATATTTAAGATGGATTATTGAATTTAGTTTTAAATCTAGCAAAACAAATCTGAATAATCAAAATAGCAAGGTATCATAGCTTCTAATAGCCTTATAAATAGAAAAATATGAATATTATTGAAGTTAAAGATCTTCTAAAATCTTATCCTCAACCAGGTAATAAAAAAGAAACATTCAATGCTGTTGATGGAATTACTTTTAACATAAAAGTTGGTGAGATATATGGAATCCTTGGTCCAAATGGAGCAGGCAAGACCACCACACTTGAAATGCTTGAAGGCCTTAATGATATTGACGGTGGCTCTGCCATAATAAATGGGTTGGATGTAAGTACTAATGTTTTTAAGGTAAAGGAAATTATTGGCGTTCAACTTCAAGCTAACGAATACTTTGACAAACTCAATCTAACGGAACTGCTAATTCTTTTTGGTAAGCTTTATTCGGAAGAAATTGATTCCGATGACTTATTAAAGAAAGTAGACCTTTTAGGTAAATCAAATGCCAAACCCGAAGAGCTTTCTGGTGGGCAGAAACAACGCTTCTCTATTGCATGCGCCCTTGTTAATAACCCTAAGATTCTATTCTTAGATGAACCCACTACAGGTTTAGATCCTCAAGCAAAACGTAATCTATGGAACCTGGCAAAGGAACTTAATGCAGCAGGTATGACCATCGTATTAACGACTCACAACATGGAGGAAGCAGAGTACTTATGCAACCGTATTGCAATTATGGATCGAGGGAAATTAATAGCCGAGGACACCCCGCAAGGACTGATTCAGAAATATGCACCAGAACCTCAGCACTTGGCTTCACAGGGAAACATAGAAGACGTATTTCTAGCTCTTACGGGACACACACTTAGGGATTGAAATGTTTACAAGTATGCAGCTCCATCTAGCAAAAGTATTTCTAAAGATTTTCTTTAGGGACCGCCAATCAGTTATGTTAAATCTTTTTTTCCCTCTGGTCTTTATCGGAGCTTTTCTATTTATAGGAGGAGAACCAGATCCGATAAAGTTAGGTTTAGTGAATAATTCCACCAATACTATATCTAAAATTTTTTCCGACCTAGTTAAAAGTGATCAACTGTTCGAAGTTACAGAAGGAGAAGAATCTGATCTTAAAGAACAGTTATTGTTGGGTGATCAAACTGCCATTATCGTTATACCTGAAAATTTTGATTATTTAGAGAAAACAAGCGAATTAAGACTCTTATTGGATGCCTCACAAGTAAGACAACTGGGAGCAATTAAAGAAGCAATTAACACAAGTCTACTTTCTATAGAGCGAGAGCTAAGAAATTCTGAGCCTATGTTTAGTCTTAAGATTGAAGATGTTAAAGCAAGATCTCAACGCTATATCGACTTCTTACTTCCAGGACTTTTAGCATTCATGCTGATGAATCTGAGTATTGCCGGTAGCGGCTTCAATATAGTTGAATACAGACGTCGAGGAATTTTGAAAAGACTTTTTGTAACCCCAATTCAACCGAAAGACTTTATTATTTCTATTGTTCTAGCTCGAACGCTGATTGTCCTAATGCAAATTTCAGTTGTTCTTGGTCTTGCAATAGCTCTTTTAGATGTAAAAATAATGGGCAGTTTCTTATCACTCTATGGCATGGTTACACTTGGTACCTTTATTTTTCTTTGTCTAGGGTTTTGTTTGGGAAGTATCGCAAAAACCCAAGAAGCTGTTAGGCCTATAGTTACTTCATTTACTTTTCCTCAATTAATATTTTCAGGTGTTTTTTTCCCAATTAGCTCTATGCCTGAAATTGTACAACCGTTTGCTCATGCTCTTCCTCTAAGTGTTATCGCTACTGGTCTTCGAGATATAGTTAACGATGGAGCTTCTTTGCTAGTTTTCAACACAACAACTCTAGGTATCGTTATATGGATAATGTTAAGTTTTTTTACAGTAACGAAGTTTTTTGTTTGGAAAGAGATAGCCAGTTAAAATAATTTATTGCCATATTTTTGATTAATAAAAAAAGGAGAGATAATGGAAAGAGTTCTCGTTACAGGCGCAACAGGCTTCATAGCTCTACATTGTATACAGCAACTTCTAGATAAGGGCTATCAGGTCAGAGGCACACTTAGAAGTGAAAATAGAAAAAATGAGGTAAGAGAAGCTATGCAAAAGCATTCTTCCAATCCTGAAAATCTTGAACTAGTCATGACTGACTTATTAAATGATGATGGATGGGAAGAGGCTGTCAAAGATTGTAAGTATGTTTTGCATGTGGCTTCCCCTTTTATATTGGAAGTACCAGATCATGAAGATGATCTGATAAAACCAGCTGTTGAAGGAACACTCAGAGTCCTTAAAGCATGTAAAGTAAATCAAGTAGAGAAAGTTGTCCTGACATCCTCTTTTGCTGCTATTGGGTATGGCAATGAACAAAAGATATATGATGAGACTGATTGGTCTAATGCAGAGTCAACTATAGGTGCTTACGCTAAAAGCAAAACACTAGCTGAGAAGACTGCATGGAATTATGTAGAGGCATTATCTGATGAGGAAAAATTTGATCTGACTGTAATTAATCCTGTAGCAGTTACTGGTCCAATGCTATCAGATGATATTGGAACTTCTAACACACTTCTGGTTCAACTTCTTAATGGTTCAATGGCAGCGTGCCCAAAAATTCATATAGGTTTTGTTGATGTCAGAGATGTGGCAAAAGCCCATATTTTTTCTATGACTTCTGAAACAACTAATGATCAGAGAATTATTTTAAGTGATAAAGAACTGTTCTTTGCTGAAATGGGTAAGGTACTGAAAAGTGCTGGCTTCGAAAAATCTCCAACCAAGGAACTCCCCGATTTTTTAGTCAAAATATTGGCCCTTTTTATAAAAGAACTGGGTGGACTTACAAGATCCTTGGGACGAGTGGTTTATTGTAATAAAGATAAAGCTAAAGACATGTTTGATTGGCAATACATTTCTGCAGAAGATTCAGCTATAGAAGCTGCAAAACAACTTCAGTCGATGGGTCTTATCTCTTAACATGAAAAAAATAACAATAATTCTTTTAATGACTTGCTTTGTGGGTACGCTTTCTGCTCAAGGAAATAATGGAAGGGGCAAATGTATGCAACCATTTGGCATATCCTTTTACTTGGTTGAAGGAGGCTATGAGGATCAGTGGTTAGATTTATATATGCAATGGCACTATCCATTAATGCAATATGCTCTAGACAATGGCACTCTGCTCGAACATAAGCTTTTTGTTCCAGATGGACATAGCATCGAACCAGAATGGACATTTGCAATTTCTTTTTTATTTCCTGAAAAACAGAATTCAAAACCTGCTCCTCTGGATAGAGCAGAATTGATAACTAAACTATTTGGTGATCAGTTAGATGATTATGTAACGGCTGAGAAACGAAGATGGCAGATAACAATTAAACATTGGGATACTGATTTTATTCAACTAGATAAGTCTGAAAAACCCTTATCAGTATATCGACCCTCTCCAGGTGGATGTGATAACTAAAGAGATTTAAAAGAGGTTATGGAAAAGAGAATATCTGTTGCTCCAATGATGGGTCAAACTGACAGACATTTTAGATATATGATTTCTTTGTTAGCCAAAGATGTCAGGCTATACACACCCATGATCCATGCTGATGCTATTGTTTATTCTGACAAAAACTTTATCAAAAATGAAAATCACAATCAGAAAGCAGTGGGTATTCAGATTGCTGGGAGTGATCCTAGTATTGTGTCGTCAGCAGCAAAAATCATTGAACAACACAATTATAATGAAATTAATCTCAATGTGGGTTGCCCAAGTGTAAGAGTTCAGAATTGTTCTGTGGGGGCAACACTCATGAAGGAACCTCAAAGAGTAGCAAAAATAATTGAACAACTTAAAAAAACAACCAATCTGCCGGTTTCAATCAAAACTCGAATAGGAGTTGATAATGAGGACTCTTATCAATTTCTTTACGATTTTGTTAAGCAAACATCCTCAGCAGGTTGTGAGCATTTTATCGTGCATGCCAGAAAAGCTATATTAAAGGGCCTTAATCCTAAAGAAAATAGATCAATTCCCCGATTGAATTATGAACGAGTGGAACAACTTAAAAATGATTTTAGTGACTTAAGGATTGATATAAATGGTGAGGTTAATTCAATAGAGAAGATAGAAAATCATCTTAAAATATTTGACGGGGTAATGATTGGGAGAGAGGCTTGTAAAAATCCATTTTTTCTAGCTGAAGTTCAAGACTCATTTTTCAAAAATTCATCAGATCGGTTAAAGCTAAATAAACTTGATTTTGTTGAGAAAATGATTGAGTACGTAAAAAATGAAGTGAAGCAGGGAGTAAGCGCGCACCTTATTACCCGTCATATGACTCAATTGTTAAAAGGGACTCCTGGGGCAAAGCAATGGAGAAACCTTATTGGCAGTGATAAATCTCACAAGAAAGATATTGATACACTACTATTAGAGCTTTCTGATTTCCTAAGTACTAGAGCAGAGATATTAGTCTGATAAATTCTTTAAAGCACTGACAACTTTACGGTGCTCTTCGATGAGCATTTCTGGCATCCGATCACCGTATTCTGAGAAATAGTCTTTAATGCTATCCATTTCTTGAAGCCATTGATTTTGATCAATATTAAACAAATCAGTCATAGACTCATCGGTTATTTCCAGTCCTTTAGTGTCAATATCATTTACATTCGGTAGGAAGCCTATCGGTGTTTCTAGTGCTTCTATTTTGTTTTGACATCTCTTTATAATCCATTCAAGCACTCTTAAGTTGTCACCGAAGCCTGGCCAAATAAAACCTTTCTCATTTTTTCTAAACCAGTTCACATGAAAGATTTTTGGCAATCTCTCAGACTGTTCTGAAAAACTAAGCCAATGAGACCAGTAATCTGCAAAGTTATACCCGCAGAAAGGCTTCATTGCCATCGGATCTCTTCTTACTATCCCAACTTCACCTGTTGCGGCTGCAGTGGTTTCAGAGCCAACACTTGCACCTACTAGAACGCCATGTTTCCAGTCTTTTGATTCATATACCAATGGTGCTAGCTCACTTCTTCTGCCACCAAACACGATCGCACAGATTGGAACGCCACTTGGTGAATCAGCAAGATTAGAATATTTAGGGTTATTCTTTGCTGAAATCGTAAATCTAGAGTTAGGATGAGCAAATACCCCTTCATTAGCGCTTATTTCTTCGCCTTTCCAATCTATAGTAGGGTTTCCATCTTTTTTTCCTTCCCACCATGGTTCGTTATTATCAGTGAGGCCTACGTTAGTGAATATGGCATTGGATTGAATGGCTTTGTATGCATTTTCATTGTCATCTTCATTAGTGCCCGGTACAACTCCGAAATATCCTGCTTCGGGATTAATGGCCCAAATTTGTCCAGACTCATCCATATGTAACCATGCAATATCATCACCAATTGTTTTTACTGTCCAACCTTCATAACCCGCTGGTGGTATTAGCATTGCTAAGTTAGTTTTTCCACAAGCTGATGGGAAGGCAGCTGCTACATAGAATTTTTCACCATCAGGGTTTTCAATTTCAACAATAAGCATGTGTTCAGCTAACCAATTTTCTTTTAAGGCTTGCCAACTGGCTATTCTTAGAGCATGACATTTTTTCCCGAGAAGGGCATTGCCTCCATAACCTGAACCAATACTTCTGATTGTTTCTTCTTCTGGGAAGTGCATGATAAAGCGTTTATCAGGGTCTAAGTCACCAATTGAATGAATACCTTTAACAAATTTATTTTCTCTCTCAATTCGCTCAAGAGCTGGTTGTCCCATTCTTGTCATAAGAAACATATTAGCGACAACATAAGGGCTATCAGTGATTTCAACTCCACATCTTGAAAACCTTGAATCAATGGGTCCCATGCAGTAAGGAATTACATACATCGTGCGGTTCGTCATACAATTCTCAAATAGATCATCAAGTTTAGTGTGAGCTTCCTGTGGGTCTAACCAGTTATTATTTGGTCCCGCATCGCTTTTATTATTTGTACAAATAAAGGTTAGATGCTCGACTCTTGCTACATCAGATTGATCAGATCTATGAAGGAAACAGTTAGGAAAGCTTTCCTCATTTAACTTCATCAAATCACCAGAATCCAGCATTTCGCTTATGAAGTTTTCATATTCATCCTGACTACCATTGCACCAATAAATAGAGTCGGGATTGGTTAAAGTAGCAACCTCATTTACCCAATTTTCTAATTCTTTATTGTGCGTACTCATATGCCTAAAACATCTCTATTTATTATAGTAGATAGTTATTATATCTATGTTTAATCTTGCGTCATTATTTTATTCTTTTATGATGTTTTTGAACCATAGGTCAAAATATGAATAAATCTTTAGCTATAGACACTTCAACTACTCACTTTACAATTGCTTGTGAAAATAACGGAGTATTTATTGAGTATTCGATGGATAATTGCCTAGATCATGCAAAA
Organism: Gammaproteobacteria bacterium; assembly: GCA_029941465.1. Classification (GTDB taxonomy): domain Bacteria; phylum Pseudomonadota; class Gammaproteobacteria; order Steroidobacterales; family UBA11654; genus CACPJA01. Next base: position 29,986 of record JAPYQN010000012.1, on the reverse strand, counting down.
GATTTATTCATTAATATCAATAATATATTACAGAAAGCCAAATTGGATATTAAAAGTTTGGACTTTATTACTGTTGGTATTGGTCCCGGACGTTTTTCAGGTCTTAGAGTCGCTGTAAGTGCTGTCCAAGCAATAGCTTATACTCATAATATTAAGGTAATTACTCAGTCCAGTTTATGCAGTATTGCTGCAGTTGCGATAGATCAATTCACCATTGAAAAAATTGCAGTTGCTATGAATGCAGGTAATAACAAAATCTTTTTTGGTTGTTATCATCAGGATGAGGAAAATATTATTGAACCGATTGTTAAGGACAGTCTGATAGAAATAAAAGAATTTGAATTTAATCAGACAGATTTTTATGGAGTGGGAAATGCCTGGACTAAGTATAGTGATCATCTGCAAAATGGTAAGATAATTGTATTAGATGAAGCTGATACTGTTTACCCAGATGCCAGAACAATGATTACCTACGCAAAAAATAGATTTCTAACTGAAGAGCACACAAAACCATTTGATATTCAACCCAATTATTTAATTGATAAGGTCACCAATTGATTGACTACTTTTTAAAGTTGCCTAAAAAAATGAAGTATTTTATTGGTTTTCTATTGTGTTGTGCTCTTATGACCTATGCTCTTTATGCACAATATGTACTTAATCTTGAACCTTGTCCATTATGTATATTTCAAAGGTTAGCTGTAATTGCAATGGGTATTATTTTTCTATTCTGTTCAATTATTGAACCTAAAAATAAAATTCCTAAATTACTCGTAAGCTTCTTTTTTACTGTCACTGCCTCAACAGGAACAGCAGTAGCATCAAGACATGTTTGGTTACAAAATCTTCCTAGTGATCAAGTACCTGGATGCGGACCTGGTTTAGATTTTATGCTCTCAACTTTTCCATTAGCTGAAGTTCTAGAAATGGTTCTTAGTGGTTCTGGAGAATGTGCAAATGTTGATTGGTCTTTTTTATCTTTGAGTATGCCATCATGGGTCATCATTAGTTTTTTTGTAATGTTTATCTATGCTATGTGGACAAATTACAGAGGATAAGCTGATTTTTAGCTAACTTCCACAGCTTCAAATAGTTTCATTTGGCGCTAAGGTAAGTACTTCATATCCATTATTTGTAACTAAGATAGTATGTTCCCATTGAGCAGATAGTGAATGATCCTTAGTTACAACTGTCCATTCATCAGAAAGGAGTCTAACAGCGGCTTTCCCACTGTTTATCATTGGCTCTATGGTAAAGGTCATTCCTTCTTTTAATTCAATACCTGTTCCGGGTGTTCCATAGTGAAGTATTTGTGGTTCATCATGATAAATCTCTCCAATACCATGACCACAATATTCTTTAACTACTGAAAAATAATTTTTCTCAGCGTGATTCTGAATCGCATGACCAATATCACCCAATCTATTCCCTGGTTTTACTACCCTGATTCCATTGCAAAGACATTCATAAGCAACTTCAGCAATTCTTTCACCTTGTTTTGTAGTTTTACCTACAAGATACATTCGACTTGTATCACCATGAAAACCATCCTTGATAACAGTTACATCAATATTGATAATATCGCCATGCTTTAATGTTTTTTCATTAGGTATCCCGTGACAAACAACATGATTTACAGATGTACATATTGTTGCTGGGAAACCTTTATAACCAAGATTAGCTGGGATAGTATTTTGGATATTTACTATATAGTCATGGCAAATCTTATCTAATTGTTTTGTAGGCACACCAGGCTTTATATGTTCGCCTATCATAGTAAGAATTTCTGAAGCCAGATGACCTGCAGTCCTCATTTTTTCCTGTTCAATGTTATTTTTTATATTAATAGCCATTCAATTTTCTTTATATTTTCTACCTTTTTATTGTTGCAGAGTGATTATTATGTTATAAATCTCCGGCAATTTTGCATAAAAATCGAACATAAATCGACACATACAATGGGTGCTTATGATAAATCTAAGTTTTGTATGGGGTTTATGGGAGTTTAACCCAATAAAGGATAGAAAATGAAAGAAATATCAATGCGTCAAATGCTTGAAGCTGGCGCTCACTTTGGACATAAAACAAAGTATTGGAACCCTAAAATGGAACCGTATATATACGGAGAAAGGAATGGGATTCATATTATCAATCTAGAAACAACCCTTCCTCAGCTAGAAGAAGCTTGTAACTACATAAAACGATTAGCTTCTGAGTCTGCAACTATATTGTTTGTAGGAACTAAACAATCAATTAAAGATGAAATAAAAAGAGCTGGTACAGAATGTTCCATGCCTTATGTTTCTAATAGATGGTTGGGTGGCACTTTAACGAATAATGCCACAATTTCTAAATCAATTAAAAAAATGGATGATCTAGAAGAATCTTTAAAAGAAGAGAACATATCTGGATTAACAAAAAAAGAGGTCTTAACACTTAGTAGGTCCTATCAAAAATTAGATAAGGGATTAGGCGGTATTAGAGAGATGAAGAAGCTTCCAGACGCACTTTTTATAATAGACGTAAATTATGAGAAAAATGCTGTTCAAGAGGCATTAGTCCTGGGTATTCCTATCGTTGCTGTAGTTGATACAAATTCTTCCCCAGAAGGAATTAATCATGTGATTGCATCAAATGATGACTCAAGATCAACTGCTAAATTTATTACGTCATTAATTATTGAAGCCTATTCGCAGGGTAAAAAGACTGTTCCTCTATTGGAAGAAATTGATGATGAATTCGTTGAAGTTGATAGTGAAGGTAAAATATCACCAACAAAGATAAGGCGTAAGAAAAAAATAATAATAGATAAGAAGCAAGCAATTACTCCAGCTAAGGAAGAACCTAAAGCTGAAGTCGAAGCAGAAGAACCTAAAGCTGAAGTCGAAGCAG
>JAPYQN010000012.1:0-26994 GCA_029941465.1 Gammaproteobacteria bacterium | reverse complement strand
GAAGCAGAAGAACCTGCAGATAAAAAATAATAGAGCAATCTATGGACATAAAAGCTATTGATGTAAAGAAACTTAGAGAGATAACTAATGCTGGAATGATGGATTGCAAAAAAGCTCTGTTAGAAGCTGATGGAGATTTTGAAAATGCAAAAGTTCTTCTAAGAGAGAAGGGTCAAAGCACAGCTGATAGTAAATCGGGGCGAACTACTGCACAAGGAATAGCATTAATTAAAGTAGAAGCAGATAATTCTGTAATTTTGGAAGTAAATTGTGAAACTGATTTTGCTGCAAAAGATAATCTATTCCATCAGTTTGTTAATAATATAGCTAAGTTAATCCTTGAAAATAATCTAGATAATATAGATCAACTAAATCAACAATCATTTGAAGAATTTGAGAATATTGAAGAATATCGGAGATTTATAATCTCTAAACTTGGTGAAAATATAACAATAAGAAGATTCCAAAGGATCAAGGTTGATGGTCAAATTGGTAGTTATGTCCATGGTACTAAAATTGCCTCCTTAGTAGTTATTGATGCAAATGATGCTGAACTTGCAAAAGATATAGCAATGCATGTAGCTGCTTCTAAACCAGAATATATTAGTGCTTCTGATATCCCTGAGGAAATAGTAACAGAGGAAACCAGGGTACTAACTCTCCAAGCGGAAGAAGAAGACAAACCTCAAGAAATTATAGAAAAAATTGTGCAGGGAAAACTTAGAAAACAATTTAATCAAATAACTTTAACCGGACAAGAGTTTGTAAAAGATCCTGATATGACAATAGATCAATTGCTTGCTCAAAAGAATGCCTCAGTAAATTCTTTTATTCGATATGAAGTTGGTGAAGGCATAGAGATAGAGGCAGTTAATTTTGCCGATGAAGTTAAAGCTCAGGTTGATGCTATTAAATAGTTTTAATAATTTTGAAAAATGAAAAAATAAAACGGATTCTACTTAAACTCAGTGGTGAAGCTCTACTGGGTGATCAACTATTTGGTGTAGACCCAAAAGTCCTTGTTTATCTTGCCAAAGAAATTAAATCCATAGTGGATAATGATGTTGAAATTGGCATTGTTATAGGTGGAGGTAATATATTCAGAGGAGAAGGTTTAGCCCAATCTGGGATAGATCGAGTAACTGGCGACCAAATGGGAATGCTCGCAACTATTATTAATGCGTTAGCTATTCAAGATGCTCTAGAACGAGAAGACTTGGTTGTAAGAGTCATGTCTGCTTTAAAAGTTAATGAGGTATGTGAGGACTATATTAGGCGTCGAGCCATTAGACATTTAGAAAAAGGCAGAGTTACTATTTTTTCTGCTGGAACAGGAAACCCATACTTTACAACTGATTCTGCTGCTTCATTAAGGGCAGTTGAAATAGAAGCTGATTTATTAATTAAAGCAACAAGAGTTAATGGCGTTTTTTCTGAGGATCCGTTGGTAAATGATCAAGCTAAGCATTTTGAAAAAATTTCCTATGATGATTTTATATCGATGGGATTGAGAGTTATGGACACAACATCAATTGTTATGGCCAAAGAAAATAACCTTCCAATTCGTGTGTATGATATTTCAATTGACAATGCTTTATTGCAAATTGTTCAAGGCAAGAATGTGGGAACGCTGATAGAATAATCTTTAAGATGCTTGAAGACATAAATCAGGAAGCCAATGAGAGAATGCAAAAATCTGTTAATGCATTTAAATCAAATCTTTCAAAAATTAGAACCGGGAGAGCTAGTCCAGATATTTTAGATAGTATCTCATTAGATTATTACGGAACTGAAACTCCACTTAAACAATTATCAAATATTTCTGTTGAAGATTCTCAAACCCTATCTATTTCACCATGGGAGGAAAAATTTATTCCTGAGATTGAACAAGCCATAGTTAAGGCAAATATAGGACTAAACCCTGTAACCACAGGTAATATCATAAGAATCCCTCTGCCCCCATTGACAGAAGAAAGAAGGGTTGAGCTAACCAAGCAGGTTAAGTCTGAGGAAGAACTAGCAAAAGTTTCTGTTCGCAATATTCGTAGAGATTCAATGCATGACTTAAAAGAATGTCTAAATGAAAAAATGATCTCAGAAGATGATTTTCATAAAGGCCAATCAGATATTCAAACCATAACAGATCAAATGATCCAAAATATTGAAACCTTAAGTGGCGGGAAACAAAAAGAACTGATGACTATCTAGGTAATGACTCAAATCGAATCAGAAAAAAACCTATCAACTATCCAAAATTTACCTAAACACTTAGGGATTATAATGGACGGTAATGGTAGATGGGCAATGTTGAGAGGCAAAAGAAGGATTTTTGGCCACGAAACAGGAGTTTTAAAAGCTAGAGAGTTAGTTGAAACTTGTGTCAGATTAAGAATTGAAGCATTAACTCTATATGCATTCAGTGCGGAGAACTGGTCAAGACCAGCAAAAGAAGTTAATGGTTTAATGAAACTATTCGAGAAAACCATAGAAAAATACACAGGTCTATTGATAGATAATCGGGTTCGCTTTAAACAAGTTGGTAAAAGGACATTACTACCAAAAATTCTGCAAAGAAAGTTAGAACAAATGGAGGCAATCACCTCTCAAAATGAAGGACTAAAATTGACGCTCGCCATTGGCTACGGGGCTCAGCAGGATATTATTGGAGCAGTTAAACATATTATTGATGACATAAATCAAGGAAAGATTGAAAAAGATGCTATTGACGAGTCATTGTTTTCTAATTATTTATCATTTAATCATTTACCAAAACTAGACTTAGTTATAAGAACCTCAGGCGAAACACGGCTAAGTAACTTTATGCTCTGGGAAGCAGCTTATTCAGAAATTCATTTTACTGAGACTTTATGGCCTAATTTTGAAGAACAAGAATTTATTGAGATATTGGAAAATTATTCAAAATCTGAAAGACGTTATGGTTCAATAAAAAAAGAAGTTGAGCTAAAGAAAGCTTAGTTTAAATAATTAATGAATAACTTGTCAAAAAGAGTCCTTTCAGGGGTCGTATTATTCTCACTACTTGTTTTGATTATCTATGCAGCTAGTTCCATAGATTCAGAAATAGGCGCTTACGCCATTCTACTTATGACATTGGTTATTTACTGGGAGTTTTACCAATTCTTCGAAAAAAAGGTCATTGGCTTAGTTTTTCTCTTGAGTCCAATCCTGGGTATTATCCTGTTACAAAACTATCTTCCCAATATCATTACATATTTAATTATAATTTCATGCTTGACTTGGGCACTGATGTCAATCCGCATAATTATTTTTGATAACCCTAAGATGAATAGTATTGAATTGTTTATTTTAGGTAATTTATTAATTTTTCCAGCTTTCGTTTCAGCTAAGTTTATATTTTTAAATTGGAGCCCTTCAATTTTATTGTTAATTCTTTTTGGAGTTTCTATAGCTGATACTTCAGCTTATTTTGTAGGAAAAAAATTAGGTAAGACACAGTTACTAGCAAATACAAGCCCAGGAAAAACTCTGGAAGGTCTAATAGGAGCATGTATCATCACTCCAATACTTTTAGCTTTAATTGCATTTTTCTTAGATTACTCATTCATTGGCTTCTTTTTATTCGGATTAATCCTTACTCCTATTAGTTTTATAGGGGATATTGTTTTTAGTTATATTAAACGAAGTAGAAACAAGAAAGACTCAAGTAATTTAATACCAGGTCATGGTGGTTTTATTGATTTGTTAGACGGAACAATTGCAGTTCTAACTTTTTTTTGGATGTTTGCTATCTATCCAACAGGAAGGTTTGGTGAAATTATCAATGAATATTTTCTAAATTACTTAATTTAATCACTTTAGATTGTTGATTATATGGCAGTTCTTTATTTTTATTACTTCCTTTAATCCTTTCAATCTTTATAATTCCTTCATATTTATTAAAGACAATTAGCAAATGGATTTTTTATTTTCAATAATAGCTTTCATAGTTTTGGTTGGTGTCCTGGTAGCCATCCATGAATATGGACATTTTTTAGCTGCAAAACTTTGTAATGTAAAGGTTTTGAGGTATTCAATTGGCTTTGGGAAAGTCCTGGCAAGTAGGAAAAGTGGTCAGGATCAAACTGAGTATTGCTTATCAGCGATACCCTTAGGTGGATATGTTCAGCTACTAGATGAAAGAAGTGAAGATGTAGCTGAGGAAGAAAAACATAGAGCTTTTAATAGGCAATCAGCGACTAAAAGAATTTTTATTCTATTGGCAGGCCCTTTAGCTAATTTTTTATTTTCTATTGTTGCTTATATCTTTATGTTTTCCTCAGGTATCCCAGGAACGGTTCCCTTAATTGGGGATGTCGAACAACAATCCATTGCTTGGCAAAATAACATAAGAACAGGTGACCAGATTGTTAATGTAGGTGGCAGAGAAGTAAAAACATGGCAGGGCACACTTATTTCTATGATTGGTGAAATCTTAGACGATGAAGTAATAAAGTTATCCGTTGTTGATGAATCAAATAATAAAAAAGATATTGTTCTTGATGTAACAGGAAGAACGAAAGAATTAACTGCACCAAATGCTATTTTTTCAGGGCTTGGGTTTCAACCCTTTCAACCCATAATTAACCCGGTTATTGCCTCAGTTAGTGAAAATAGCCCAGCAGAGAAGGCAGGCCTTAAGTCTGGAGATACTTTATTAACAATAGATGACATAGAGATTAATGGTCTTGAGCAGTTTGTAGAATTAGTTTTTAGTAGGCCAGGCAAAGTTGTTGATATTGAAATACTAAGAAATGGAGAGGTTTATCTTACTGAGGTAAATCTAGGTGTTAAGGAAGATGATTCAAGCAAAGGCTTTATAGGGATTGGGACAACAATAGATAAAGAACAAATCAAACAATACTTAGCAGTTGAGAAGTATTCATTCCCTCAAAACATAACCATGGCTATTGATCAAACAAATGAAATGATTGTTCTAACGCTTAATATGTTTGGAAAAATGATAACAGGTCAGATTTCTGGAAAAAATTTAAGTGGCCCTGTAGGGATTGCCAAGGACGCAGGTGCTGTTGCAAAAAGAGGTTTGATTGCCACATTATCTTTTATGGCAATAATCAGTATTAGTTTAGGTATTTTAAACTTGTTACCTGTTCCCGTTCTTGATGGCGGTCAAATTGTTTTTGTTCTAATAGAAAAAATAATTAGAAGACCGCTTCCAGAGAAAATCCAAATTATTTTTCAACAGCTTGGAGTAGGTGCATTATTATTCCTTATGGTCTTTGCGTTGTACAATGATCTAACAAGAATTTTCAACTAAAAAAATATACATAACAATGAGAATAAGATTCCTAATCATTTTAATCGCATGCTTGTCTTTTACTTATGTAAAAGCAGATGAGGATTTCATTGTTAAAGATATAAAGATTGAGGGATTACAGAAAATATCAGAAGGTGCATTACTTAATTATTTACCTGTCAATATTGGAGATACAATTGATGATCTTAAGGTGAAAGAGTCAATTCGATCAGTCTATTCAAGTGGTTTTTTTAAGAATATTGAGTTTAGAAAAGACGTCTCAGGCGTGCTTATTATTTCAGTCTTAGAAAGACCGTCTATTGCTTCAATTACCTTTGATGGTAATAAGGACATTAAAACAGAAGATCTGGAAGAATCACTAACTAATATAGGCTTTAAGGTAGGGCGTAATTATGACCCTTCAATACTTGATGAAATAGAAAGATCATTGATTGACCAATATTTTAGCTTTGGTAAGTACAGTGCAAAAGTTAAAACCACCGTTGAAGATTTACCTGGTAACACTGTTACTGTTAGGGTTGATGTCAATGAAGGAGATCGAGCACAAATTCGACAAATCAATATAGTCGGAAATAGAATTTTTTCTGATGAAGATTTATTAGAGAGATTAAAGTTAAAAATGCCTAATTGGATGTCTTTTATTAATCAAGATGACCGATATTCTAGGGAAGATCTTCAAGGTGATCTTGAAACAATAGAAAGTTTCTATCTTGATCAAGGGTTTGCTAATTTTAGAATTGATTCAGCACAGGTTGCCATTTCTCAGGATAAAACAGGAATATTTGTAACAGTAAATATTTCTGAAGGAGAAATGTATAAGCTATCAGATGTTAAACTTACAGGTGAGTTTGTCATTCCTCGAGAGAGGATTGAAAATTTAGTCTTTGCTCAACCTGGTCAAATATTCTCTCAGGGACTTTTAACATCTATATCAGAGTTAATTGAATATGAACTTGGTGAAGAAGGTTATTCTTTTGCTGAAGTTGAAGCCATACCTGAGTTAGATAGAGACTCAAAAGAAGTTAAAGTTGTTTTTTATATTCAACCAAAGAGTAGAGTCTATGTAAGGCGTGTGAATTTTAGTGACACAACTTCAATTAATGACAATACTCTTAGAAGAGAGCTTCGACAACTCGAAGGTGGCTACTATTCAAAAAGTCGGTTAGAAAGGTCAAAAATTAGACTTCAAAGGCTACCTTTTATTGAACAAGTTGAATTTGAGACTACGCCGGTTCCAGGAACAAGTGATCTAGTGGATGCTGAATTTAATATTAAAGAAGGACTACCGGGACAGTTTGGAGGAGGAATTGGCTATTCTGGATATCAAAAATTAATGTTAAACGGAAATTTTGTTCATACTAATTTCTTTGGGACGGGTAATCGAGTTGCAGTAGATCTAAATTCAAGTAAATACAGAGATCTTTACAGTGTTTCGACTACAAGTGCTTACTCAGGAATAGATGAAATTTCTAGAACCTTAAGGCTTTCTCTTTCATCATTTAATCAATTCACCTCAGCTTCTTCAGATTTTTCAACTAAAACTTATTCAGCAGGACTTGAATATTCCTATCCATTAAGTGAATTTCAAAGATTTATATACGGTGGGTCATTACAGAGTTCTGAGTTATTAGCAGGGGATTATAGCGCTGATCAAGCCTTACAATGGGTTACCAGTAATGGTAACAGTGAATGTTTTGATGACGATTTCTTTGACTTTTGTAAAACCAAATTCAATTCTGCAGAACTGGTTCTAGGTTGGATTTATGATTCTAGAAATAGATACATGTTTGCCGATCAGGGTATGTCTCAACGATTAATAGCTAATTTAGCCATTCCAGGTAGTGATGTTGAGTATTTTGGTATTAATTATAGTTATAAACAGTATTTTAATATCCCTTTTCCATTTGTTAACTATCTCACACTTATGGCTAAGGCTGATATTGCATTCAATGATGCCTATGGCGATTCTATTGGTGTGCCTCCTTATAAGAACTTTTTTGCAGGAGGACCTGATACTGTAAGGGGTTTTAAAGAACATCGTTTGGGTCCAAAGGATAATTTTGGTAATCCTTATGGAGGAAACTTACTTGTTTCTAGCCAGATGGAATTAATACTACCTATACCGGGTGATTGGGCTTCTCGAGCAAGATTCAGTCTATTTTTTGATATTGGTAATGTCTTCTCAACCAGTGAAATTGAGTTTTTAGATAGAGAAGGGAATCCTATAGATTATGGATTTGATACAGGAAATCTAAGAAGGTCTGTAGGATTAGCTGCCCAGTGGCTAGCTCCTCTCGGTTTATTTAGGTTCAGTTATGCTATTCCTCTTAACGAAACAATAAACACAAATAGTTATTTAGATGATGAATTGGAGAGATTCCAATTTACAATTGGTGGTGCTTTTTAGACAATGGTTTTGTTTATTTAAAAATAAGGATGAGAAAATGAAATATATATATTCAATATTGGCAGTATTTTTGTTCAGTCAACCCGTTTTATCGCAAGATGTCAGTAGTGTAAGGATCGGTGTGGTGGATATGAATAAACTGCTCCAAGAAGCACCGCAATATCAAGATATGCAATCTGCTATTGAGGAAGAGTTTGCTCCGAAGGTACGTGATATTGAGGCGAAAGAATCGGCTTTTAATGAGTCTAGAGACAAATTACAAAAAGATAATTTAGCTCTTAGCAATGATGAAAGACAAAATGCCACTTTAAAATTAACCTCAGATCAAAGAGAACTGGAATATTTAGCTAAAAGTTTCCAAGAAGACAGGAATAATCGCATTCAAATTGAAACCAATAAAATTATTGTTGAAACAATTAATGTCGTCAATAAATTTGGTCGAGATAATGGCTACGATTTAATAATCAATGAAGGCAGAATTAGTCAAAACACAATTTTAAATGGTGGCACCTTATATAAAGGGGCTTCAGTTGATATCACTAATGATATTGCAAAAGTTTTGGAGAAGAACTTCCAAGAAAGCAAATCTGGAGGCTAAGTTAATTAAAGAAATTAACTAGGGAGACATTTTTGCCTGAGATTACAATCAATCTGGAAGAATTAGCCTCTAGATATGGTTGTGAACTTAATGGTGATCCAGCAGTTCTAATCTCTAAAGTATCCTCATTAGAGGATGCTAATAGCAGTTCTATTGCTTTTTTATCAAATGATAAGTATAAGTCTTTTCTAAAAAACACAAACGCTGGCGCAGTGATTCTTAAAAATGAGGATCTTGAAAATTGTCCAACAGCAGCATTGATTACTGATAATCCCTATTTAGCCTTTGCAAAAATTGCATCATACTTTGATAAGGCTAGAAATTTTGAAATGGGTTGTCATCCTTCTGCCATAATCGAAGATTCATCAGAAGTGCCCGCAAGTTGCTCTATTCAAGGAGGAGCATATATTGGAAAAGATGTAAAACTTGGCAAGTCTGTTTTTATAGGTGCTAATGCTGTTATTACTTCCAAATCATCGATTGGTGATAATTCGTGGATTGGACCAGGTGTAATGATTCTTAATCAGTCAAGTATCGGTTTAAGAGCTATTATTCATTCTGGTGCTGTCATCGGTGCTGATGGTTTTGGGTTTTCAGAGGATGAAACTTCACAATGGGTTAAAGTTCCTCAAACTGGGTCTGTCAAAATTGGCAATGATGTAGAGATAGGAGCTAACACCACAATTGATCGAGGCACTATGACAGACACTCAATTAAAAAACGGTGTTAAATTAGATAATCTCATTCAGGTAGGTCATAACGTAATTATTGGTGAACACACAGCAATTGTTGCTAATAGTCAAATAGCAGGCAGTTCAGTTATTGGAAAACATTGTAAAATAAGCGGCCAAGTGTCCATCACTGGCCATATTGAGATTGCAGATCATACAACTCTTACTGGCAGGACAGCTGTAATGAAATCAATAATAGAACCAGGCGTTTATTCAAGCAATCTTTTTCCCCATCAAAAAACCTCCGTCTGGCAAAAAAACGTAGCAATATTTAGAAGTTTGAGTAAATTAAAATCGATCATATCCAGTATCCAAAAAAAAGAAGACAATGAGTCTGATACATAAAACAGCCATAGTTTCTGAGGCTGCAAATTTAGCTGATAATGTCAGTGTTGGCCCATATTCAATTATTGGTCCTGAGGTGGCAATAGGGGAGAGCTCTGTTATTGATTCTCATGTTGTAATAAAAGGTAAAACCACCATTGGATCAGATAACCATATCTATTCATTTACATCAATCGGTGATGACCCACAGGATAAAAAATACGATGACGAAGAAACTTCAGTTGAAATAGGAAATAGAAATTCCATTAGAGAATATACCACCATCAATAAAGGCACTATCCAAGATGTAGGGACAACTAGACTGGGGGATGATAATTGGATTATGGCTTATGTGCATATAGCCCATGATTGCCAGGTAGGTAGTAATACAATTTTTGCAAATAACACTACCTTAGGTGGTCATGTGATTGTGGGGGATTATGTAATATTTGGCGGTTTCTCAGGCGCTCATCAATTCTGTAAAATAGGAGCACATAGCTTTTTAGGTATGTACTCTGGTATTGCCAGAGATCTTCCACCATATATCATAGTAATGGGACAACCTGCTGAACCCAGAGGAATTAATTTAGAGGGCTTAAAAAGAAGGAATTTTAACTCAGATCAGATAAGAAATATTAAGACTGCATACAAATACTTATATATGTCTGAGCTAAGATTAGAAGAAGCAGTAAGTAAAATCCTAACGATAGATGATATTGCCGGAGAAATAACAAGTCTTTTAGAATTTCTTAAAGATGCCACACGCGGTATTGTCAGAAAAAAATAAATCAGATTGTGGCCTATTTTGTTATTGTTGCAGGTGAATCTTCAGGGGATATCCTAGGCTCATCAGTTATTCGTGAACTGAAAAAAAATAACCCTGGACATGAATTCCAAGGTATAACTGGTCCCAGAATGACTGAAGCCGGATGTGAATCTTGGTTTGATATAGAGGACTTATCCGTTATGGGGATATTTGATGTTATTAAACATTTACCAAGACTGTATAAGATTAGAAGCCAAGTTATAAAAAAAATTATTGAACGACCTCCTGATGCTTTTATTGGTATTGACTATCCTGAATTTAATCTGAGTATAGAAGGCGTCTTAAAGAAAAGAGGAATTCAAACTATCCATATGGTGTCTCCAAGTTTTTGGGCATGGAGAGAAAATAGGATCAAGACATTTAATAAAAAAATAGATCTGATGCTTTGTTTATTCCCATTTGAAGAGAAGTTGTTAGTAGAGCAAGGCTTAAGAGCAATATTTATAGGGCATCCATTAGCTGACTCTATCCCAATAGTTACTGACCAAATAGCAGCAAAGACAGATTTAGGTATTGATGATGATTTAGTTATTTGTTTGATGCCAGGAAGTCGAAGGAGTGAGATATCTTTTCACGCTAAATTAATATTTGATGCCGCTAATAAATTAAAGAATGAATTAGCTACTTCAGGCCTAGATCGAGTTAGATTTCTAGTTCCCTCTAAATTTCCTGATTTGAAAGATATCTTAATCAAATATCATCCAAAAGATGTAGATAAATATACGTTTTTGACAGACTCAAAAAGAGCTATTTCAGCTTCAAATCTGGTGATTACTAAATCAGGAACCTCGACTCTTGAATCAGCACTATATAAAAAACCCACAGTTGTAATTTATAAGATGCCCACCATTTCATATCTTTTTTTAAAATTATTAAATGTAGTTAAAACAGAGTTTGCGGCATTACCAAATATTCTTTTAGAAAAAGAGATTTTCCCAGAACTCATTCAAAATGAAGCAACATCAGAAAATATAAAAAATGAAGCTATTAATTGGATAAATCAAAATGATAGGGTAGACGGTACTATTGAAGATTTAACTCAACTTCATAAACAGCTAAGGAAGAATGCAGGGGAAAAGGCAGCGCAAATAATCGAGAAGGCCGTTGCTTCTTAATTCAAAGATAACAGAACACCTATGACACTAATAGTTGGGGTTGATGAAGTGGGTAGAGGTTGTTTAGCTGGCCCAGTCTATGCCGCCGCTGTTGTAATGGGCGAGAAACAAATTTTGGCTGGTCTAAAAGATTCAAAATTATTATCAAAACAAAAGCGCAATGAGTTATTTGAATTGATAGTGTCAAATTGTTATGAGTATTCTCTTGGATCTCAAGATAACAAAGAAATTGACCAACTGAATATATTAAATGCCTCTTTGAGGGCAATGGAATTAGCTGTAGGTCAACTTAAAATGGATTTTAAAAAAGGCTATATTGATGGTCCATATGTACCAAAAAAACTCCTTGAGCAAGAAATAAAATATAAACCTATCATTGGAGGAGATAAGATATTTCCATGTATCTCAGCAGCATCTATAATTGCTAAAGTAAGTCGAGATCAATATATGAATGAATTAGATAATCGTTATCCTGGCTATGGATTTAAAAACAATAAAGGCTACCCAACAAAAGAGCACATTGGTGCTATTAAAGAATTAGGACCCACCCCTTTTCATCGGCTTAGCTTTAAACCTGAACTCTATGAGTGAAACGAATAGAATCGATGAAGGGTTTGTACACCTAGATGTGAATACCCAATATTCACTAGGTAAAAGCGTCGTCCGAATAGACCGCCTTATTGAATTGTGTGAGGAAAATAAAATGCCAGCAGTTGGTGTGACTGATCATAATAATTTGTTTTCAGCTTTTAAGGCTTATAAAGCATCTCAAAAACAAGGCATTAAATTAATTATTGGTTCACTAATTTCAATAAAAATAAATAATGACACTGACTGTTCCAAGCTAATTTTATTATGTGAAAATCAAACAGGATATAAAAATCTCTGTTATCTAATAACAAAATCTTATATCGATGGTTTTAAAAACAACGAGCCATTTATTGAGATTAAATGGCTAGAAGGAAATTCAGATGGTCTGATTGCTATCTCTGCATATCAGGATGGAGTGCTAAACCAAATTAGAAAAAAAGATAATCAAAAATTAAAAAATCTTATTAATACAATGACCAACATATTTCCTAATAATTTCTTTATTGGTATACAGAGAATAGGTAAGCCTAGAGAGGAAGAATTTATCGATAAGATGGTTTCAATCTCTACAGAACACAACATTCCATTAGTTGCCACAAACAACCCTAGATTCTTATCAGAAGATGATTATATATCTCTTGAGGCCAGAGTATGTATTGATCAAGGGAGAGTCTTAGATGATCAAAGCAGGCATCGTGATTACACTAATCAACAATTTTTCAAAACGAGCGAAGAGATGAAAACATTGTTTGAAGATCTTCCAGAGGCCCTTATAAACTCAATTAAAATAGCAAAAAAATGCAACTTTGGTTTTGATAATACCAACCATGTTCTGCCTGAGTTTTCTACTCCTGAAAAATACAACATTGATGACTTTTTGACAATGGAAGCTAATGAGGGGCTTTTAAATTTAGCGAAAAACCAAACAATTAATAAGCAAGTTTATAATTTAAGGCTAATTGAAGAGCTAGAAATAATTAAAAGAACAGGCTTCTCAGGTTATTTCTTGATTGTTGCAGATTTTGTTAAATGGTCAAGAGAACAAAATATACCTGTTGGACCAGGCCGGGGTTCAGGACCTGGGTCACTGGTTGCTTATTGTTTAGGTATCACTGATATTGATCCCATAGAGCATGACTTAATTTTTGAACGATTTTTAAATCCTGAAAGAATTTCTATGCCAGATTTTGATATCGACTTTTGTGTTAATGGACGAGATGCCGTGATTGATTATGTTTCAAATAAATACGGCAATAACATGGTTTCTCAGATCATCACATACGGAACACTTTCAGCTAAAGCGGTTATTCGAGATGTCGGCAGGATTCTTGGATACCCTTATGGTTTGGTCGATCAGGTAGCTAAACTGGTGCCGTTTGATATTGGCATAACAATTACAGAAGCATTAAAAAAATCAGATGAATTATCAGAAAGATATAAAAATGATGAAGATGTGGAGTCAATAATTAATTTGTCATTAAAGCTTGAAGGGTTAGTTAGGAATGCTGGGACACACGCAGGTGGTGTAATTATAGCACCCTCAGAATTATCTAATTATATGCCGCTCTACAAAGTTGATGACGAGGTTGGAACTGTAACTCAATTTGATAAGGATGATGCCGAATCAATAGGCTTAATAAAATTTGATTTCCTTGGCCTAAAAACACTAACTGTCATACAAAAAAGCATAGATATCATTAATGCATACGATAGAAAGAATAATAAAAATACGTCTAAAACATTGAATATTAAAGATATTTCTTTAGATGATAAAAAAACATATAAATTATTATCTTCTGCAAGAACCGTTGGTATTTTTCAACTTGAATCAACTGGAATGAGGGATTTAATCAAAAGAATGCAACCTAAAAAATTTGATGACATTATTGCTCTCGTAGCACTATTTCGTCCTGGTACATTATCCAGTAAACAAGGAGAAGAATCAGTTGTTGATACCTTTATTAAAAGGAGAAAACAGAATAATCCAGATCTAATACCTTATACCCATGATTTGTTAATGCCGATCCTCAAAGATACCTACGGATGTATTGTTTATCAGGAACAAGTTATGCAGATTGCTCAGAAGTTAGCTAATTTTTCCCAAGGTAGAGCAGATATCTTAAGAAAAGCAATGGGTAAAAAAGATGATGACCTTATGGCTGAACAAAAGAGTGTTTTTGTTAAAGGTTGCATCAGTAATAAAGTTGAAGAAAGGGCTGCAAAAAATATTTGGTCTTTTATAGAAAAATTTGCAGGGTATGGTTTTAATAAAGCACATTCAGTTTCATATGCAACTATAGCCTATCAAACGGCATGGTTAAAAACTCATCATACAACAGAATTCTTTGCAGCTTCTATGACTGCAGATATTGATAATACTGATAAGTTAATCCGTTTTAAGGAGGACTGTGAATCATTTAAAATAGAAATTAAAGGGCCATGCGTGAATCATTCAAGCTATGAGTTTTTTGTTGAGAAAGAGAACCAGATTCGCTACGGATTAGGTGCAATTAAGGGTTTGGGTCAATCGATTTCAGAAGCTATTAGTGAAGAGAGACGTGTGAACGGTAAATACCACAGCATTTTTGATCTTTGTTCTCGCTTATCCTCTGAAAAAATTTCGAAAAGAACGCTCGAAGCTCTAATAAAAAGTGGTTCTTTGGATGATTTTTCTGAAACACGGGCTACCTTATCTGATTCAATTGAGATGGCAATAAGTTATTCAAATCGTGTGTCTTTAGAGCAGCAGACAGGCCAAACAAACTTATTTTATACCCAAAGCAATCAGGAAGAGTCTTTGCCTGAATTAAAGAGATGTAAAGAATGGAAATTAAATGAGTTATTACATGAGGAATTTTCTAGTCTTGGTTTTTATTTCAGTGGTCATCCTTTTGATGCCTATCGAGATGATTGTAAGCATTTAACTAAATCAAATATTGCAACATTAAAGAAAATGATGGAGACCCAAAAAAATGCAAACGGTTATACCCAACAAGAGTCTTTAATTCGAATAGCGGGTTTAATAACCACTTTGAAGAGAAGGGGTAATAATTACACTTTTAAAATAGATGATGGCACAGCAGTCATGGAGGGCATTATTTTTGGTGAAAGGAAAGATTATTTCAGGGAAATGCTGAATAATAATTCATTGTTATTCCTTAAAGGGAAACTAAGATTTGATTCTTTTGCGGACCTTTGGCAGTTTGTTGCCGAAGACGCAGTGACCATAGATTCAATCATAAAGAAAAAAGCAACAATGCTTCTGATTAAGTGTGATTCTGAATTTAACCCATCTAAATTAAAGAAAATTCTTAAATCTCACACACCAGGCACCTGTGAAATTCAACTTAATTACGAGACCGATATCAATCACACCAAACTAAAATTAGGCAAAGAGTGGACTGTCAGCCCGACAAGAGAATTAAGAGATGAACTCACGGTTGAATTAGGATCTGCTAACTTCCAATTTGTTAGCCACTAATAATTATCTCTAATTAGCTTTTTATCATTAGTTATAGAATAATCTAAATAATATTTAGATGAATTAGTAGATAAAAACTCTTATGGACTTTTTAGATTTTGAAAAACCGATTATTGAATTAGAAAGGCGTATAGATGAGCTAAGGCTTAGTGCTTCTAATGAACACGCATCTGTAGAAATTGATGAGGAAATTCAACGCCTAGAAATGAAATGTAAAGAATTGACAAAAAAAATATTCACGAACTTATCCGAATGGCAAGTTGCTCAGTTAGCAAGGCACCCTTTAAGGCCTAAATCACAAGAGATCATTAATGCAATAGTTAATGATTTTCAAGAGTTGCATGGGGATAGGATGTATTCTGATGATGCCTCTATTATTGGGGGCTTAGGCAAGCTCGGAAATATTTCTGTAATGTTTATTGCTCAAGAAAAGGGAACAAACACCAAAGAGAAAATGTTCAGAAACTTTGGTATGCCTAGACCTGAAGGTTACAGAAAAGCTTTGCGACTAATGAAGTTAGCCGAAAAGTTTTCAATACCATTGATAACTATTATTGACACCCCTGGAGCTTTTCCAGGTATTGGAGCAGAAGAGAGAGGACAGAGTGAAGCTATTGCGAGAAACTTATTTACACTAGCATCTTTGAAAACCCCAGTTATAAATTTAGTTACTGGAGAAGGCGGCTCTGGAGGCGCTTTAGCAATCGGCATGGGTGATGTATTAATTATGCTTGAATATTCAATTTATTCAGTGATCTCACCCGAAGCATGCTCAACAATTCTTTGGAGAAACAAAGATGAAACAGAAGCAGCAGCAGAAGCTATGGGTATATCATCTAAAAGACTCAATAAATTAGGTCTTGTGGATTATATTATAGAGGAGCCTTTAGGTGGATTTCATAAGAACCCACAAGATACATTTAAAAGAATTATAAAAACCCTTGAGGAGTATTTATATAATTTACAGAACAAAAACGTTGATGACCTTCTCTTTGAAAGAAGAAAAAAATATAAAGCCATTGGTGAATTTAATGAAATATAAAGTCAATGGATGATAATCAAAATATTGAAGCCATTATCTCAAATGAGATTAACTCACTAGACAGCAGAAAATTTTTACTTGCCTTTAGCGGAGGAGTTGACTCGATGGTCTTATTAGATTTATTGATGAATTTAGTAAAAGAATCAGACCAACTAAGAGTCGTACATATTAACCATAATCTTAATGAATACTCAGATGATTGGGCTCAATTTTCCAGTAAAGTTTGTGAGAAATATGATCTACCATTAATTAATGCATCGGTTAAGCCTAAAAGACAAGGCAAAGGTCTTGAAGCTGATGCTAGGGCACTTAGATACCAATCATTCAGAGAAATTATTCAAGATAATGAGTATTTACTGACAGGGCATCATCAAGACGATCAAATGGAAACTCTTCTTTATCGAATCTTTAGGGGGACAGGCATAGGTGGCTTAAGAGCTATTAGGAGAAAAACTAAATTTGGTAAGGGATTTTTATACAGACCAATGCTAAATGTTAGTAGAGATAAGATTGAAGAATATGCCCGCTTAAAAAACCTTAAATGGATCTGTGATTCCAGCAACAATGATTCCAGTTATGACAGAAATTATTTAAGAAAAGATATTATTCCCTTAATTAAGAAACGATGGCCTTCTGTAGAAAAAAAAGTTTCTAGGCTCGCTGTTATTGCAGAACAAAATCAGTCATTACTTAATGAATTTGCCATAGAGGATATAGGTAAGCTCAAGAACTATAGTCATCTTGATGTCGAGACTCTGTCAGGAAAGTCTTATCCTAGAATCATAAATATTTTTAGATTTATGATTAATAAAAATAACATGGGTGTTCCCAGTATGCAGGTGTTGAATGAAGGGATTAAGACACTGATGCATAGTAAATCTGAAAGCCCTTCAATGACTTGGAATGATTATAGTATTAGACGGTATAAGCATAGGTTATATTTTTTAAATTCATCATTAAATTCTCCTAATAATTTATTGGCTGAGATTTCATGGGACATAAAAAAAACAATTAATTTAGGAGAGAATCTAGGCAGTATTCAGGCGAGATTTCTAACCGGTGATGGAATCTCACTTAATAAATGTCCAAAGAGCTTAGCCATCAAGTATCGCAAAGGTGGTGAGGAAATTAAACCGTCTGGCCATAAAATTACTAAATCCTTAAAGAATCTTTTTCAAGAAAATAATGTGCTTCCATGGGTGAGAGACAAGATACCGTTAATATATGTTGATCAGGAGCTCATATCTGTTGGGGATTTGTGGTTTAACCAAGATTATAAAGCAAATAATAATGAAGACGGATTTTTAGTCACTTGGGATAAAAAGATGGATGTCATTCATAATTCTTGATTGTTCAAAAAGTCATTATCTGATAGTTTGAAATACCGGGATCACAGTGTTTACATTTCCCGAAGTTTTGTAGAAACTCCCAATAAATTATTTATAAAATAGGAAAGGTAATCAGACCGGGTATGTCTAATTTTATTTTTGTAACTGGCGGTGTTGTCTCAGCTCTTGGAAAAGGCGTTACATCGGCGTCTTTGGGCGCAATTCTTGAAGCCAGAGGACTGAAAGTTGGCATGATGAAATTAGATCCTTATCTCAATGTTGACCCAGGAACCATGAGCCCATATCAACATGGAGAGGTTTTTGTTACAGAGGATGGAACCGAAACTGACCTTGATTTAGGTCACTATGAGAGATATGTAAATACGACCACAAGTATAAACAGTAATTTTACTGCAGGTAAAGTCTATGAAACTGTTATAGCCAAAGAAAGAAGAGGCGATTATCTTGGCGCAACGGTTCAGGTAATTCCTCATGTCACAGATCAGATTAAAGAGTTCATCTGGAGTGGCTCTAAAGGTTTTGACGTGACCATAATTGAGATAGGTGGAACAGTGGGTGACATTGAATCTTTACCCTTTATCGAAGCTATTCGTCAGATGGGTATTGAAAAAGAAAGTTATGAGGTTGCATATGTCCATTTGACATTAGTGCCATACATTAGAGCTTCTGACGAAATTAAAACAAAACCAACACAACATTCAGTGAGAGAATTAAGAGCTATTGGGATACAGCCTGATGCATTAGTTTGTCGCTCTGAATTACCTTTGCCTGAGGAGCATTTTGATAAAATTGCTCTTTTTACTAACGTCGCTAAAAAGGCGGTAATTTCTGCACATGATGCTGATGATATTTATCAAATTCCACTAATCCTTAAAGAACAAGGCCTAGATCAAATTATTATTGAAATATTAAAACTAGATGCACCAGAAGCTGACTTATCTGAGTGGCAAAAGATTCTAGATTTAAAAGCCAATAGTAAAACCACAGTTAAAATTGGAATGATTGGTAAGTATGTGGATTTTAAGGACTCATACATATCACTCAGCGAAGCTATTAGGCATGCTGGCTTTCATGTCAATGCGAATATAGAAATTATTTATGTGGAGTCAGAAGAAATACAAGCAAAAGGCATAAATGAATTAGCTCAGCTCGATGCTATTTTAATACCAGGAGGGTTTGGTGACCGTGGCATTGAGGGAATGATCCAATCAATAGAATATGCAAGATTGAGTAAGGTTCCTTTTTTAGGGATTTGTCTTGGGATGCAAGCAGCTGTAATAGAGTATTCTAGGAACGTGTTGGGTTTAAATGATGCCAACAGCACAGAATTTAACTTGAAAACCTCAGCCCCAGTGATTGCATTAATTACTGAGTGGCAAAACAGTGATGGGTCGCTACAAAATAGAGATGAGAATTCTGAACTTGGTGGCACCATGAGATTAGGAGCACAAGAATGTCTTCTGCAGGAAGGCACGAATGCCAGAGTAATATATGGTAACGATTCAGTTTTTGAACGACATCGTCATCGTTATGAGTTTAATAGTAACTATCGAAATCAACTGGAAGAGCATCAGTTAACTTTCTCAGGTTTCTCTAAAGATGGGTTAGCAGAAATGATTGAAATCAAAGATCACCCATGGTTTATTGGTTGCCAATTTCATCCTGAATTTACTTCTTCACCGCTTAGAGGGCATCCTTTATTTCAATCTTTTATTAAAGCTGCTGTAGAATATTCAAAAAAGAAGTAAGGTTTGTATGACAGTCAAGATTGAAAATTTAGAAGTATCAAATGATGCCCCACTCATTTTAATCGCTGGTCCTTGTGTTATAGAGTCAGAAACATTAGCTCAAGACGTTGCGGGTACAATCAAAGAAATAACCAATGAATATAATATACCTTATATTTTTAAGTCATCTTTCGATAAAGCGAATAGAACATCGCTTCACAGTTATAGAGGTCCAGGTATAGAAGATGGATTGAGAATACTCCAAAGTGTAAAAGACAAAATAAATGTTCCTGTATTAACTGATGTTCATGAAGACACTCCACTGGATGAAGTGTCATCAGTTGTTGATGTTCTTCAAACCCCAGCTTTTTTGTGTCGACAAACTAATTTTATATTGAAAGTAGCTGCTCAAAACAAACCAGTTAATATAAAAAAAGGTCAATTTCTATCTCCTTGGGACATGGAGAATGTGGTTAAGAAAGCTAAATCTCAAGGGAATAATAATATATTAGTGTGTGAGAGAGGGTATAGCTTTGGATACAATAATTTGGTCTCTGATATGCGATCTTTAGTGATCATGAAAGAAACCAAATGCCCAGTTATTTTTGATGCAACTCATTCATTGCAATTGCCAGGTGGTAAAGGCAATGCATCAGATGGCCAAAGAGAATATATTCAACCCTTATCCAGAGCAGCAACTGCGGTTGGTATTGCTGGAATATTTATTGAGACACACCCAGACCCAGACAATGCGCTTAGTGATGGACCAAATTCTTTGCCGCTTAATGAACTGAAGCCTTTATTAGAACAGTTACTAGTCATTGATGATTTGATAAAAACTAACCCGAATCAATAATTAGGTAAAAATAGTTATGGGAAAGATTAGTTCAATTAGAGCCATTCAAATATTAGATTCAAGAGGTAATCCAACTGTTGAAGCTGTGGTTGAACTAGAGAGTGGAAGTATGGGTAGAGCTTCAGTGCCTTCAGGAGCCTCTACCGGCTCTAAAGAAGCCGTGGAGTTAAGAGACGGTAATCAATCAGAATATCTAGGCAAAAGCGTTCACCAGGCAGTGACTAATATTAATACTGAAATTCAAGATGCTCTCTTAGGTCAAATGGTTACAGAACAGGCAACCATCGATAACATCATGATTGAACTAGATGGCACTGACAATAAGTCTAGATTAGGTGCTAATGCATTGCTAGCCGTCTCATTAGCGTCAGCACATGCAGCCGCCGCCTATAATAAACAAGAACTATTTCAATATTTATCAAATGGTAATTATAGTTTTCCAGTGCCAATGATGAATATTTTAAATGGCGGTGAACACGCTGATAATAATATTGATATTCAAGAATTTATGATTCTGCCAGTGCAATTTAAGAAGTTCAGTGAGGCATTGCAAGCAGGAGTTGAGATTTTTCATGCATTAAAATCAGTCCTAAAACAACAGGGATTAAATACTGCAGTAGGAGATGAGGGAGGATTTGCTCCTAATTTACCAAGTAATCATGCGGCCTTAGAGACGATTCTTGAGGCTATTCATAAAGCCGGCTTTAATGCTGGTTCTGATATTTATCTCGGTTTAGATGTAGCAAGCACGGAATTTTATAGAGAGAAAAAGTACCATTTCTCATCTGAAAACAAGTCCTTTGATTCAGTTGAATTCGTCGATTATTTGGAAAAATTAGTAGCTAATTACCCCATTATTACAATTGAAGATGGTATGGCTGAAAATGATTGGGAGGGTTGGAAAGAACTCACAAAACGATTAGGTAATAAATGTCAGCTGGTTGGTGATGATTTATTTGTTACCAACCAAGCTATACTCAAGGAAGGCATTACCAAAAAGGTAGCCAACTCCATTTTAATTAAGCCTAATCAAATTGGAACACTAACAGAAACATTTGCAGCAGTTGAGCTTGCAGTTGCAAATCATTACACCACTATTATTTCGCATCGTTCAGGTGAAACGTCTGATAGCACCATAGCTGATATTTCATTAAACCCTAGCATTTCACAAATTAAGACCGGTTCTTTATGTCGATCAGACAGAATAGAGAAATACAACCAATTGTTGAGAATTGAATCTATTTTAGGTGAACAATCTAATTATCTTGGGGTTAAAGCGTTCAACCCAATACTAGATTTATAGACAGATGAGATTAATAATCATTGTACTGATCATTCTTTTCTTATTACTACAAGTTGATATTTGGATAAAAAAAGACGGTTATAAAAGAAAGGTAGAATTAGCTGAGATGATTGAAATACAGACAGAAGCTAATAAAGAAATGACAATCCGAAACAATCAATTGCAGCAAGAAATAATTGATTTAAAAAATGGTACAGAAGCCATAGAAGAAAAAGCCAGAACCGAGTTGGGGATGATCAAAGAAGGTGAAGAGTTTTACCTGATTGCAAAATAGCTTTTAACATAGGGAGTATCACAGATGAGCGGTTTAATAGAAACCAATGAGAACAACGGAATTGTTGAAATACAAATGACAAGAAAACCCGTTAATGCTTTAAACCCAGAACTAGTTACTGGCATTCATCAAGCCATTGATGAGCACACAGATTTAGGAGCCAAAGCATTAATTTTAAGTGGGATGGAAGGAATATTTTCTGCTGGACTAGACGTGAAAATTCTATTAACTTTATCACGCGAAGACATAGATAGTTTCTTTGAGTCTTTTTGGGGGTTAATGGCTAAAATATCCAAAAGCCCTATTCCATTCGTGGCAGCCATTACCGGACATAGTCCTGCTGGTGGGGCTGTTCTAACCACTTTCTGTGATTATAGAATTGCAGCCAGAGGAGATTATAAGATTGGTATGAATGAAGTCTTTGTGGGACTACCTGTTCCAATAATAATTCATAAAGGATTTGCAAGGTTAGTGGGTGAGAATCAAGCCACAATTCTAACTATGCAGGGAAAATTAATGAGTTTTGAATTGGCTGAGAATATTGGATTTCTTAATGAGGTTGTCGACCAAGATGCAGTTGTAGATAGAGCTTTTGAATGGTTAGATAATCTCACCAAGCTGCCAACAAATGCTATGAATTCTACTCGATTAACTGCCAAATCAGAACTTAATGATTTAATTGACAGAGAGCTGAGTTTAATGACCAACTCTTTTTCTGATGGGTGGTTCTCCGATGAGGTTCAGCAACGGATGACATATATTGTAGAAAATCTTTAATTAGGATGAATATATTACTCAGTAATGATGACGGTTATTATGCAAAAGGCATTGTTGGCTTAGCAGAATCTCTAAGTGAATTTGCCAACATCACTATAGTTGCTCCAGAAAATAATAACAGTGGTTCAAGCAGTTCCTTAACACTTAAGAATCCACTCAGAATCAGAAAATACCAAGACAATGGCTATTATGTTAATGGCACTCCTGCAGACTGTGTTTTTCTGGCTTTAACTAAAGTGTTAGATAAAAAACCTGATCTGTTGGTGAGTGGTATCAATCATGGGGCTAATTTAGGCGATGATGTTTTATATTCTGGAACAGTTGGTGCTGCAATGGGTGGTCGATTTAGTGATATTCCCTGCTTAGCTTTATCAACAACCAGCCTTAAACCTAAACATTTAAATGCTGCAATAGAAGCCTCAAAAATTCTTGTTCGGGATCATTTAGCTGAGTTGACATTAAGATCAACGGTGTTGAATATCAATTTTCCTGATGTCCCTATAGAAGAAATGAAGGGTTATGCGATTACTGAATTAGGCAGAAGATTAATGCCAGATTCATCAAGCAGAAACAGGGACGCTTACGGTGATGAGATTCACTGGATAGGTCCACCACCACTGCCAGAAGCCTCTAATCAGGAAACTGATTTTAACGCCATTGCTAATAACAAGATTTCAATTACACCACTAGCAACTAATTTGACTAATGTCTCTCAAATTAATGACTTAAAAGATTGGATAGATAAACTTTAAGTAATGAAAAAAATCTTTTCATCAGGTCTTGAATATATACTCCGACAAGCAGCGAAACCTGCTGCCATCTATTTTTTATTTATTTGGAGTTTTGTGGAAGCCTGGTTCATTATTCCCATACCCCCTGATGTTATTTTAGCCCCCATGACGCTTGCAAAACCAAGTAAAGCTTTCTTCTATGCAAATATCACCACCATAAGCTCAATTTTAGGAGGTTGCGTAGGATTTATTATTGGTATGTTTGCTATTGACTACGCAATGGGAATAATTAATACATTAAATTTACAAGATTATTATGACCAAGCTTTAGAATGGTTCTCCGTTTGGGGATCAGCGGTCATATTAATAGCTGGATTTACTATTATTCCATTTAAAGTTTTTACGATCATGGCTGGTGCCATGAAAATGAATTTTTTTCTTTTCTTAATCACCGCAACCCTCTCCAGAGGGGCTAGATTTTATCTCGTGTCTTATGCTGCAAAAATTGGTGGTGAAAAAGGTATGGATGCTATAGTAAAAAATATCGATAAAATTGGTTACTTAATCATCATTATTTTCATAGTTCTCCTAATCATGAGTTATTGATTTATATATGTTAACTAAATTCTTATTATCATTAGCCTTCATACTCCTCATCTATTTTGTAATATCAAGATTACCTAGAGATTAGAGGATTAACATAGTCATAGGGTCTCTGTACTCTGCAGTAAGAACATTGTATGTTCTGCAAGCACTAACAGTGTCCATAACCTCAACTCCAATACCTTTCTTTAATAAGTTTGTTATTAGCGTGTGATTAGGAAAAATCTGCTGTTCTCCTGTACCCAGTAAAACCACTTCGCAATTATTTTCTATGGCTAAATTAAAATCATCAATGCATAATTTATTGGCTGCAGAATGATTCCAAGGTTGGATAACCTCATGATTAAGAATAATTAAGCTGTCGGTGTACCAAACCCCTTTAAATTTAATTTTGTTAGGGCCCCTGGCTTCAATTAATGAGTTATTGGTCTCATTCATATAAAATCATCTATGATTCAACTATTGTATTCATTATATTTTAAATTATATCTCATCGTACACTTATGTCTTTTATTCATGATCTTGTAAAGCTAGATGAACTTTCAGCCAAAACGGAAGAAGGGAAGAGACTTTATCAAACTCCTCAAGGTCAATCATACCCATCAGTAACTACTGTTACAGGCATCTTGTCAAAAGATGATATTCAAGCTTGGCGAATACGTGTAGGGGAAGAAAAAGCTGATCAGATTACCAGAGCTGCTACTTCAAGAGGTAATGAGGTGCATAAATTAGCCGAACTTTATTTAAAAAATGAACTGTTTTCCCAAAGTACTTTATTTGATGAGCCCAAGACCAATAACTATAAAATGTTTGAAGTATTATCTGGTGTTCTAGATAATAAAGTTGGAGTTGTTAGAGCTATTGAAGCACCTTTATACAGTGATGTTTTGAGAGTAGGTGGTCGGGTGGATCTAGTCGCAGAATGGGATAATGAATTAGCTGTTATAGATTTTAAAACCAGTTCTAAACCCAAAAAAGAACACTGGATTGATAATTATTTTATGCAATCATCTGCTTATGCCTTTATGTTTGAGGAATTAACAAAAATTCCTATTAATAAAATTGTTATTGCCATTGCGTTAGAGAACTTAGGGACTCAAATTTTTATTAAGAATGCCAATGACTATATTCAGCAGTTCATAGATTTGAGAAAAACATATGACATAATATCCAATGAGTAAAGGATTTAGCATGGATGAAACGCAAATAAAAACATTGTTAAGCGAGTTAACGGATCGCTTTAACTCTCTTAGGGGGTATCTTTGACTACGAGAATAAAACCTCTCGTTTACATGCTGTTTTAGAATCACTAAATGATCCCGAGGTTTGGGATGACAGAGAACTTTCCCAGACACTAAATCAGGAGCGTGCGTTATTAGAGAAAACGTTAAATCAACTCCAAACAATAACAAACCGTCTTGAGGATGCACAAGTCCTATTGGAATTAGCCATCAATGAGAGTGACGATGAGACGTTAAGTGATTTAGGCACAGAATTACAACTTTGTAACACAGAGATCAGCCAGCTGGAGATCCAGAGGATGTTTTCAGGGGAAATGGATACCTCCAATGCATTTTTAGATATACAAGCAGGATCTGGCGGTACTGAGGCTCAAGATTGGGCAAACATGCTGTTGAGAATGTATCTTAGGTGGTGCGAGTCAAATGATTTTAAAGCCGAACTCATTGAAACTTCAGTCGGTGAAGTGGCTGGAATAAAAAGCGCAACTATTCATATTTCTGGTAATTTTGCCTTCGGGTGGTTGAGAACAGAATCAGGTGTTCATCGTTTGGTTAGAAAATCACCTTTTGATTCAGGCAACCGAAGGCACACTTCGTTTGCAGCAGTGTTTGTTTCTCCAGAAATTGAAGATAATTTTGAAATTGATTTGGATCCAAGTGACTTGAGGATCGATGTCTATCGTGCCAGTGGCGCCGGCGGCCAACACGTTAACACCACCGAATCTGCTGTAAGAATTACCCACCTTCCAAGTGGAACAGTCGTGCAGTGTCAAAACGATCGGTCCCAACATAAGAATAAAGCCACAGCCATGAAACAAATGAGAGCTCGTCTTTTTGAACTTGAGCATCAGAAAAGGATGGATAAAGCCCAGGCGGTCGAAGACACTAAAGCTGATATTGGTTGGGGAAGTCAAATAAGATCTTATGTTTTAGATCAATCAAGAGTCAAAGATCTAAGAACGCAAATTGAATCCAGTAATCCAGAAGCTATACTGGACGGTAATATTAATAAATTTCTAGAAGCGAGTCTTAAGCAAGGCATTTAATTTAAGGGACCTAATGACAGACAAAAAAGAAGATCAGAATAAATTAGTTGAGGAAAGGCGTAACAAGCTGACTGCTCTTAGGGAATCAGGGTTTAATTTCCCTAAATCCATTGCCATTAATAGTTTTTCCAAAGATTTAAATGATGAATTCGAAACATCCACTAAAGAGGAACTTGAAAAGCTCAACAAAGAGGTTGCTATTGCCGGCAGGATGATGGCTAAACGGGTAATGGGTAAATCTAGTTTCTCTAAAATTAAAGACGGAACCGGCTCCATTCAAATCTTCCTTAATTCGATGAATTTATCCAAAGAACTTTATGACCAATTCAAGACAGCTGATGTTGGTGATATTTTTTGGGTTAAGGGCACGTTATTTAGAACTAAAACTGATGAGTTAACAATTAATATCCAGGAAATGGAATTACTGACTAAATCTTTAAGGCCTTTACCTGAAAAATATCATGGACTGACTGACACTGAAACCAGATATCGTAAAAGATATCTAGATCTGATTATGTCAGAAGAGAGTAGAACTGTTTTTGAGGATCGATCAAAAATTATTACCACCATCAGAAGCTATCTCAACCAACAAGATATCCTAGAAGTTGAAACACCTATGATGCACCCTATAGCTGGTGGAGCTATCGCAAGACCATTTGTAACTCATCATAATACT
>JAPYQN010000011.1 GCA_029941465.1 Gammaproteobacteria bacterium | reverse complement strand
CTTCGGGAACTGGTTTACCCATATCCACAACCCATACGCTGGTTGGTGCCGTATTAGGTGTGGGTCTTGCTCGAGGTATAGGAGCAATCAATTTAGGCGTTGTTGGGAAAATTATCCTGTCTTGGATTGTAACTTTACCAGTGGGCGCTGGTTTATCTATTCTGTTTTTCTATGCATTGAAGGGAGCTTTTGGTTAGTTGAAAATCACCATTAAAATGATACATTCTCTATCATTCTTGTTCCTAGGACTCTTAATTACTACCCCTCAATCTACCCAGGCATCTGATCTAGAGACGTCATTTGATTTTAGATACCGTTATGAGTACACCGATGATGATAGCGAGTCAGCAAAACGCAGAAGGCATAGAATACGCACACGACTAGGCGTTCAATATTCGCCTAATGAACGATTAAAAATTAAAGTAAGATTTGCCACTGCCGAAGCAAATACCACAGCAGCTAATCAGACACTTGGACATGATTTTAGTTTAAGTGATATTGGTATGGATCAGTTGTATATAGATTATGTACTAACAGATAATTCATCTATTACACTAGGTAAAATGAGTAATCCGTTCTTTAAACCCAATAAAAGCCAGTTACTCTTTGACGGAGATTACAACCCTGGGGGAGCTGCTCTAAGTTTTAATAGAGACAATTATTTTGGCAACATTGGATTCATTAAGTTTGATGAACATTCATCTAAAGCATTTAATATCAGGGGTTTCCAAATCGGTGCGAGCAACAAAATCTCAAACCAAACAAGTTATAAGGTTGCTTTAGCTCAATATAATTTCGATGATATTAAAGGCAGACCTGCTTCTGAAATTACTTGGAATGGAAAAATATTTGGCAACCCCGTTGATGTTAATAACAACTATCTGAATAATTATAATGTCACTAATTTTTCTACTGAGATTGAGACAAAATTAGGTACTGATTCAATTCCCACAACATTTTTTTTAGATTATGCAAGAAATTCTAAAGCAGATGAAGACGATTCGGGTTTCCAAATCGGAACTAAGCTGGCTTTAAATAATTTTTGGAAAATTACCTATCTTTATAAAGACGTTGAGAAAAATGCTGTCTTTGGTGCTTTAGTGGATTCAAATTTTGGAGGAGGTGGTGTCGGTCATAAGGGACATCAGCTTAATGTTGGTTATACCTTCACAAAAAAATTTAGCGTTGAATTAACCTGGTTTGATAATAAGAAAAAAATGGAAATTGATTATAAAAAAGCTTTTCTTGACCTTAAGTATGAGTTTTAAACCTCAATCAGTTAGCTCCCCATCCTCCCTCTGAATAACCTTTAGGTAGGCCAGAGTCTACAGTAAAACCATAGAGTTCCTCATCAGGAAGACAAGTCTTAACCATTCTATTGACTTCTATTAAAGCCTTAATATCAATGCCTGTTTTTAACCCCATTGAGTCGAGCATAAACACTAAGTCTTCAGTAACTATGTTACCACTTGCACCTGGTGCGAAAGGACACCCGCCAATTCCACCAAGCGACGAATCTAAGGTCGTGATTCCTTCTTCAAGTGAAGCCAGAGCATTTGCTAGTCCTAGTCCTCGAGTATTATGCAGATGCATACTGGTAAGATTATTATCACCCACTTCTTGTTTTAGTAAACGAATCAGTCTTTTGATTTGTGTCGGGTTTGCGTAACCGGTTGTGTCGGACAGTCCCACTTCGTCACAACCCAATTCCATCATTTTAGCAGCTAGAGAAATCACATCTTTTTCAGAAACTTTTCCTTCTATGGTGCATCCAAAAGCAGTGGATAAATTGCCTTCAAACTTTGGTCTTTCACTTTTATCAAGAGTTTTAATGTACTCGGCTATTTGCTTTATTTCTTCTAAAACTTCATCGTGGGTTTTTCGTAAATTTGCTTTACTGTGTGTTTCGCTCACAGATAAAGGCAGGCACATTTTATCGACACCTGCATCAATCGCATTTTTTGCCCCCATAAAATTAGGCACTAAAGCCGCCACTGTAAGATTGGGTAGACTTTTTGCATATTTGACAATGTCTGCTGTGTCCGCCATCTGTGGCAATAGTTTTGGCGGTACAAAAGAGCCCACTTCAATTTCTCTAACCCCTGCTTCCGCTTCCGCTTTAATCCATTTTTTCTTGTCACTGGTTGACATAATGGTGTTGATGCTTTGCAGACCGTCTCTTGGCCCAACTTCACTTACTAATACATCAATATCAGACACATCATTCCTTTGTTATTTATGGGTATATTTTCTTATAAACATTGGCGATCACTTAATTCATCAAGACCTAGCGCTTCCTTCATAATAAAAAAAATATCAGTGTTATCGATGACTCCGGTTACATTTTCTGCCCCAGGACCATAAGCAAAAGCAGGTATCATCGATCCTGTATGAGTGCCATACCCAACAGCAGTGTTCCATGAAATTTTCATCTTGTTACTAGGTTTATTTCTAAAATCATCCATTTCTATAAGCAGACCTCCAGTTTCATGGTCGGCGAGGGCGATGACTAATGTATTTGTATCTAATTTAGCATATTCTAATGCACGGTCGACGACTTGATTGAACTCATCCATCTCTTTAAATTGGTCATTAAAATCATTTTCATGCCCTTCCCAATCTATTTGAGAGCCTTCAGCCATTATGAAAAAACCAGCACAATTATTTACAAGCATCTTTTCAGATTGCTCTAGTGTGAAATTAAACATTTCTAAGAGATTTGGTTCATTTTCTTTTCTAATCAACCCTTCACTTGCAAACAAACCAAAAATTCTTTTTGATGGATCAAATTCGAAATTATTTAAATCTTCTTTTGAACTTAAGTAACGTTCTTGCTCTTTTATTAGACTAAGAATATCAAGCTTATCTTCTCTTTGACCTCCTAAATTTTTAGGCAGAAAGAAATCTCGTCCGCCTCCTAATAAAATAAAGTTATTAGACTTAAATATTGCTTCAGCTATTTGATCAGTGTTGTCTCTTGATTCATTATGAACTGCAAATGCAGCGGGTGTTGCATGGGTAATTTCAGATGTTGCAATTAGACTGCTGATATATCCTTTTTCATATAATGTTTCAGTTATGTTGCCTACTATTTGTTTGTCTTTATCAACTCCTAAGTATCCATTAACAGTTTTAATCCCAGAGCTATAAGCCGTAGCTGACGAAGCGGAATCTGTGATCAAAGTGTCTACTGCATGTGTTTTAACGAAGCCTGTGAAGGGAAATTTATCGAAAGCTGTAATATAATTTGGGCCTCCTTTCGCAATTCGATAAGCGGTTACTTGGTTGCTTCCCATACCGTCACCAATTAGAAGAATTATATTTTTAGCTTTCCTATCTATTCTCTTTAAATCTTTCTTTGTAAGAGTTTGATCAAAATCAATCTTAATTTCTTGTTTATCCTTTTTTGGGATTGTAATGACAATTGGAGCGAATTGATTTAAGGCAATTACAGTTAAGCTGGAAGACAGAACCATAATAAATAGATATTTTAAAAGTGACTTCATTTAGAGTCTAATGCGTCTAATTTTTTTTGAAGTTGTTCGTCTTTTGGTAACCCAAAGTTAAAATTAATTATCGCATTTTCCCAATCTCCATAGTTAGGATTAGAAAGCATAAACCAATATTCTCCCCACATATTTCTATACTTCTCTGCGACGGCCCTTCTGTTTTCTGGAGAGGTTATATTTTCACTGCTATCAACAAAGTCTCCAAGATTGTCTCCTAATATCATTAGGATCCTATACTTCTTAGCAATTAAAGTTCTTCTTGAGGTTTTATTTGAAGTCCAATCAGGTCTTTCATCTTTCATGAGAAGTTGGTCTTTATTCTTAGCAAATATGAATCCAAGCTTTTCAAGGTTATTTCTCGTAGCTTTTTCAAGATTAGCTGTCCTATTAGTCACAAAGAATATTTCTATCCCAAGATCAGTAGCATAATCTAAGAAATCCTTTACCCCAGGCAGATAGTCTGCTTTTTCTTCCATACACCATGCATCCCAACCATCAGGATAATAGGTTCTGTTCTCAATTAATCTTGCTTGATAAGCAACATTATTTAGGACAGTTTGATCGACGTCTAAGATAACAGCAGGTGGTTTCCCACTAAAATCGTTATTTTGCTCAGTTGCAGCAGAAATATTTTTATTTGCCAGAAGCTTGGGGAGCTTATCAATTGCTGATTTATAAACATTAATAGAATTAGCATCAAACTCCGCAGAGTTTTGCACATATAAAGTAGCTAAGATGCCTTGGTGTTCTTCGTCATTAGCCTGCACTGAAATAGTCGATAATAAAAAAATGAATAAAGCTAGTCTCATAATAGGGCTAATAATAAACGATTTAATGTGAAAAATTTGCAACTTTTGAATTATCTAACTGTCTAAAATTATGATACTCAACATCAGTTCTCTTGTGTGAGGCGCTTAAGCATCAAAACTGAGGTAAGTAGAGGGTCAATATTAATATTATCTAGATCTACTATAACCATGGATTTTTTCCCCTATGTGCTTCTTCAAAATCATTTATTAATGAGATTTTGTTTAATGTTTGATCAATTTGATCTAGACCATTGATTAAGAATGCTTGATCTTGTTCGTCAATCGGAAAGTGTTCTATTGTTTCTTTATCATAATTTATGATTCTGTTGTTTAGATCAATATATAGTTTATTTTTCATCGGATCTATAGCAACAAAATGATTGATAGAGGCTATTTTTTCTTCATCTAGATTTATTGGAAGTACACCATTTTTTATACAATTATTATAAAAAATACTCCCAAAACTCGGAGCTATAATTACTTTTATACCCCACTCATGGATTGCCCATACAGCATGTTCTCTTGATGATCCGCAACCGAAGTTACTTCCTGAGAGTAGAATCTTGGCTTGATTATATGGAAATTGATTAAGGATGAAGTCAGGATTCTCTTCCCTAGATTCTACTGAAATATACCTCCAATCTGCAAATAAACCACTTGCAAGACCTTTTTTTGAGACCGTTTTCATCTCTCTACTTGGGATGATAGTATCTGTGTCAATATTGATTCTCATCAGGGGTGCTGCGATTCCAGATATCGTGTTGAAGGGTTTCATGATTTTATACCTAAACTTTTTGCATCACATATTTTTCCATTAATTGCAGAAGCAGCAACTGATTCTGGTGAGGCAAGATGTGTTCTGGTTGATTTGCCTTGTCTATTTTCAAAATTTCTATTGGTGGTTGAGATAATTCGTTGTTTCTCACCAAAGCTCTCTCCTCCAGCAAAGAAGCACATAGAGCATCCTGATTCTCTCCATTCGAAACCAGCGGATGTGAATATTTTATCTAATCCCTCTGCTTCTGCTTGGGCCTTAACTTGAGACGAACCTGGGACACATATGGCTTTAACACCCTTAGCTATTTTTTTATCTTTGAGCACATTAGCCGCTGCTCTTAAGTCACTGATTCGGCTGTTTGTGCATGAACCAATAAAAGCGGCGTCTATTTTTTTGTCTTTGATATTCTCACCCTCACTAAGACCCATATACTTGAGTGCTCTAATCATGGATTCTCTTTCAGAACTCCCTGTAAGCTGATCTAAAAAGGGTATAGATCCATTAATAGAAATAGCTTGTTGAGGACTCGTACCCCATGTCACATAAGGGGTTAGGTCTGAGCAATTAAGGTTTATTGTTTTATCAAATTTTGCATCTGGATCAGATTTAAGATTTCTCCATTGTTCACTTGCAGTTATAAAATCATCCCCTTTTGGAGAGAATTGTTTGCCTTCTAAATAATCAATTGTTTTTTTATCAGGAGCAATAATTCCTGTAATAGCTCCAAATTCAACCGCCATATTACACAGTGTGAGTCTTGCTTCTATTTCAAGAGCACTAATTGTAGATCCAGTGAATTCGACCGCATAACCTGTTGCTCCATTTGATCCAAATTGGGATATTAAATGAAGAACAATGTCTTTTGAAGTGACTCCAATAGGAAGTTCGCCTTCAATATTTATTTTCATTAGTCTGGGTTTTTTCTTTATCAGAGTGTTTGTTGCTAGCGCATGTTCACATTCCGTTGAACCAACACCCCAAGCTAATGTTCCTAAGGCTCCTAGACTGCATGTGTGGGAATCAGGGCAAATATAAGTTATTCCAGGTAAGGCAATTCCTTGCTCTGGTGAAACGACATGAACTATGCCTTGATTTGGATTATTAAGATCGAAAAAATTAATTGTTGATCCCTCAATTGATGCTCTCAATGACTTTATAAAATCAGTACCAGTTGGCATAAGAGTGGTGTCATCTCTTCCAGGAAATGTATCAACAATATGATCAATTGTTGCAAACACTTGGTTGGGATTGCGGATATCAATATTTCTTTCTTCTAAGGATTTAAGAGCGATGCTCCCCGTTCTCTCATGCAGAAAGATTCTATCAATATAAATTAGTTCGTTTCCGTCACCTAAGTTTTTGATTGAATGTTGATCCCAAATCTTTTCAAATAGTGTTTGGCTCATGGATGTCTCAATAATAATGGTTAAACATTATAGGAAAATTTCCAAACAACTTCATTTATTGCTTTTCTGCTCTTGAATTAGATTAGAGATTTTGGAATCCTAAAGAGGTGTAAGATAGGTTGAAAACCAATACAAAATAGTAAAAATATAATTTAATGCTTGAAGGAATTCGAATAATAGAATTAGAAGGTCTGGGTCCAGGCCCATTTGCTGCGATGATGTTAGCTGATTTAGGCGCTGATGTTATTGTGGTGCATCGTCCATCCCCATCTATTTCTTCAATGCCTGAAAAGAATATAATTGATCGAGGCAAACGTTCCATTATCCTTGACCTTAAAAAAAAGGACGATTTAGCAAATATGAAAAAACTAATTGCTACTGCTGACGGTCTCATTGAGGGGTTTAGGCCTGGTGTGATGGAAGGGTTGGGTCTAGGACCAGAGGTCGTTCATAAAGATCATCCGGGTCTGGTGTATGGGCGCATGACAGGCTGGGGACAAAACGGCCCTAAAGCCAAAGATGCAGGACACGATCTTAATTATATCGCTCTATCAGGTGCTCTATGGTACGCCTCATCAGCTGGCACACCACCGTTTACTCCGCCTACATTGGCAGGGGACATTGGTGGAGGTGCATTATATTTAGTGGCAGGTATCTTAGCAGGATTATTAAGAGCTCAAAGCACCGGCAAGGGCACAGTTGTTGACGCAGCAATTGTAGATGGTTCAGCGCATATGATGAATTTGTTGATGTCTACCCAAGCGGTAGGTTTACTCAGCCCAATTAGAGGAGAGAGTTTTCTTGATGGACCTCCATGGAGTCGATGTTATGCCTGTGCGGATGACGAGTGGATTTCTGTGCAGTGTCTTGAACCAAAATTCTATGCTGTCTTTATAGAGAAGCTAGGCTTGCAGGATGACCCAGATTTTAACCAACAAAATGATCAATCCGTTTGGCCTAAAATGACAGCAGAACTCGAACAACTGTTTTCTCAATACCCTTTGAAACATTGGCAAGAGCTTTTTGAAAATTCTGACGCATGCGTTGCTCCGGTCTATAGACCTCAAGAATCTAATAATCACCCGCATATTGCGGAACGAGATATTTGGTTTAAAGTGAATGAAGAATTACAAGCCAGGCCAGCCCCAAGATTTGATGATCAAATTCAAGAACCAAAGCCAAGCCCTAGAAGAGGCGAACATACACAAGAAATTTTAAACAGTATTTTGTAAAATTTAGAATAGAGAAATTGAAATGTTAAATCATATAGATAAAAAGAACAGACCAACAATGGTGGATATTTCTTCCAAGGAGATCACTAAAAGGTCAGCGACTGCAACAGCAAAGATCATTTTTCCTGAAGTGGTCAAGGACCGTTTTAGAGACGGTGATTTACAGACAAAAAAAGGGCCTGTCATTGATACTGCAATTATTGCCGGCACCATGGCAGTTAAGAAAACTCATGATCTTATCCCGTTTTGTCATCCTCTAAACATAAATGCTTGCCATATCACCATAGAGCCAGATGATAATCAGGATTTCATAATCACCTGTGAAGTTGACATTGAGCATAAAACAGGGGTTGAGATGGAAGCCTTAACGGGAGTATCAGTAGCAGCGTTAACCGTTTATGATATGTGTAAATCTCTAAGTCATGAAATTGTTATCAGTGATATTTCTCTTCAAAGAAAAACAGGCGGCAAAACAGATATAGGCTAACTCTTAAGAGGACTAAATATCATGACACCACTTAATGGTTTGATCTTAACAGGGGGTTATAGTCGAAGAATGGGACAGGATAAGGCGCTTATAGATCTAGAGGGAATGACACTATTAGATAGAACTTACAATCTACTAAGTCCATTTGTAGAACAGGTTTATGTTTCCATCAGACATGATCAAATTAATGATGTTAAACGAGCTCAATATCCATTGATTATTGATCAGGTCGGTTATGCAGGACCTATTGCTGGGATTTTATCTGCAGGGGATTATGATCCTCATTCCGGCTGGTTAGTGGTGGCTTGTGATATGCCGTTTCTTGATAGCCAAACCATAGATCAACTTATTCATGCTAGGAATCTAGAGACAACAGCAACCCTTTTTCAATCCATAGACGAATCAGGTGTGGAACCCTTATGCGCTATTTATGAACCAAGATTTTTTAGTGCCATTTCATCTGACTCCAAATTAATAAAGAATGCTAGCCCTCGAGAAACATTATCAAAAATGGATCTAGAGATACTTAACCCATTGAATCCAGACGCATTACTTAGTGCGAATGTTTCAATTGAAGAGATAACTAATCAACCAGGATGATCATTCATTACTTGCATAATAGTGTTCATTTCGATAATTTCTCGATTGTATATAACCATTTGAGCATTGAATAATGAGTAATGAATCAAAACTGCCATCACGTGAAGATGCTGAACAGGCAGTAAGAACCTTAATAAAATGGGCTGGTGATGATCCTGATAGAGAAGGGATGTTAGAAACACCTAAACGTGTTGCTAAAGCGTATCAAGACTGGTTCAGCGGCTACAATGAAGACCCTCATGAGTATTTAAACCGAACTTTTGAAGAAGTTGAGGATTACGATGAAATGGTGACTTTAAGAGGAATTGATTTTGAGTCTCATTGTGAACATCACATTGCTTTGATTACTGGTAAGGCTTTTGTGGCTTATCTACCTAAGAACAAAGTGGTCGGAATCAGTAAATTAGCTCGAGTCGTTGACACTTATGCTCGACGCTTTCAAGTCCAGGAAAAAATGACTAAACAAATTGCCAGCTCCATTGAAGAGGTTTTGCAACCTAAAGGTGTCGGTGTAGTGATTGTGGCCAGACATGCTTGTATGACCACCCGTGGTGTGCATAAAAGTAATGTGGATATGGTGACCAGCACTATGACAGGTAGTTTTAGAACTAACGATGCTACTCGATTAGAATTTATGAATACCATAGGTCACATTTCTGTTTAAGGCTAATGAGTCACACAATCTCATCGTTTGAAGACTTTAAGGCATTTGAGGGACAAGAAATAGGTGTCTCTGAATGGCTTAAAATAACTCAAGAACAGATTAATCAATTTGCAGATGCAACAAATGATCACCAATGGATCCATGTCGATGTGGACAGAGCTAAGAAAGAAATGCCCGACTCTAAAACCATTGCGCATGGTTATTTAACTCTCTCTATGATTCCTACAATGAGTTCAAGTTTTATTAAGTTTAAAAATTTGGAACGAGCTATTAATTATGGTGTGAATAGAGTTCGTTTTACCAATATGGTTCCAGTGAATAGCAAAATTCGTGTTCGAGCTACCGTCGCACGAGTCAGGCAACGATCAGGAGCTACCCAAGTAATAGGTGAGACCACTGTTGAAATACAAGGTGAAGAAAAACCCGCTTGTGTTGCAGAGACGGTTTCCTTTTATTATTTTAACTAGCCATGAAATCAAATAACTCTCTTGACACCACCATTGAACGGTTAGTTGAACTCATGGATCTTGAGGTCATTGAAGAGAATATTTTTAGAGGTGAGAGCCAAGACATTGGTAGCCCCCAAGTGTTTGGAGGGCAAGTCCTAGGCCAAGCATTAATGGCTGCCACTAGAACCATTGAGGGTCGATCGGTGCATTCTTTGCATGCTTATTTTTTAAGACGTGGGGATTTTGAAGCACCCATAGTCTATGAAGTTGATCGTGCCAGAGATGGAGGAAGTTTCTCTAATCGAAGAATTATTGCAGTTCAACACGGTGAGCAAATATTCAATATGACAGCATCTTTTCAAAAACCTGAGGAGGGATTAGAGCATCAATCTGAAATGCCAGAAGTGAAAGGACCCGATGAGCTAGAAGATTTGGTGGATCTGATAAAACCCGAGTGGGTTGAGCAATTACCTGGTCGAATTAAGAGAATGCTGACACGAGAACGTCCCTTTGAGGTCAAGCCAGTTGAAACACCTCATTTTTTGACCAATAAAACAACTGAACCAATTAAGCACAGTTGGATTAAAGCTAAAGGAGTGGTACCTCAGCATATTGGCTTGCATCAAGCTCTGTTGGCTTATGTCTCAGATTATGATCTATTGACAACCGCAATTCTTCCACACGGTACCAATTTGATGCAGTCCCGCTTCCAGATGGCCAGTCTTGATCATGCCATGTGGTTTCACAAACCAATGTTAATTGATCAATGGATGTTGTTTGCTTATGAAAGCACTAGATCATCAGGAGCACGAGGCTTTGCCACAGCACAGATTTTCTCTCAAGATGGACTGTTGATTGCTTCTACGTCCCAAGAAGGGTTGATGAGAATTAGACGCTAGAGAGCGAATTCATAAATCGTTTTCCGTTCTCAACGTAATGCTCAGAAGACATATTAATCATCATAATTTCTGCCTCTCTTAACTCGCGAATAGATTTTGC
This sequence comes from Gammaproteobacteria bacterium, assembly GCA_029941465.1. Classification (GTDB taxonomy): domain Bacteria; phylum Pseudomonadota; class Gammaproteobacteria; order Steroidobacterales; family UBA11654; genus CACPJA01. Next base: position 31,786 of record JAPYQN010000011.1, on the reverse strand, counting down.
TGGTGAGCCCATAATAAGAGTATTGTCAGGGTATTCTTTTCCTTCCGTGATCAATGAATTAGCTCCAACTATGCTGTTTTTTCCAATCAATGCATGATTAAGTATTGTTGAGTTAATTCCAATAAGGCAGTTGTCAGAGATGGTGCAACCATGAAGCATAACTTTGTGTCCTACTGTAACACCTTCGCCAATATTCAATGGTGCCCCCAGATCAGTATGCAGTATAGATCCATCTTGAATATTGCTTTTTTTACCAATAATAATGGGATCATTATCTCCTCTGATTACAACGTTAAACCAGACGCTTGCATCCTCTTCTAATACCACTCGTCCAATCATTGTTGCATTTGGAGCAATAAAGTTAGTGTCGTTAAATTTAGGTCTATGTTTATCAATTTGATAAATCATTATGTTTCTATGCTACCTTGTTGAGCAATCATTTCAGTAGCTTTTTTGATAGCTTCTTCATCACCAAGAAAATATTTAGAGGTTGGCTTCAGGTTCTCATTAAACTCATAGACCAGAGGAACCCCTGTTGGAATATTGAGTGAGACAATGTCTTCATCATTAATATTATCAATAATTTTTATTAGAGACCGAAGACTGTTCCCATGAGCAACAATTAAGACATTTTGATTGCCTAGGAGTGAGGGTAAGATTTTTTCTTGCCAATAAGGCTTCACTCTAGCCAAAGTATCTTTTAGGCTCTCCGATCCTGGTAAGCCATCTATACCATTATACTTTGCATCAAATCTTGGGTGTGAGCTGTCATCTTCAGCCATAACAGGAGGAGGGGTATCATAGCTTCTTCTCCATATTTGTACCTGATCCTCACCATATTGTTTAGCCACATCTACTTTATTTAATCCTTGAAGTGCCCCATAGTGTCTTTCATTTAGTTCCCAAGAATTGATTACAGGTATCCAGGTTAGATTCATCTCTTCTAGGATAATGAAAAGTGTCTTAGTGGCTCGCTTAAGTACAGAGGTAAAAGCGATATCAAAAGTTAATTCAGCTATCTGTAGCTGTTTTCCTGCTTCTAAAGCTTCAGTTTGTCCTTGTTCAGTAAGATCCACATCCACCCAACCAGTGAATCTGTTTTCAAGATTCCATTTACTTTGTCCGTGCCTACAAAGAACGAGTTTTCCTGCCACTTAGTCTCTCTCCTTAACTTTTCCATAGGATTATAAATTATATGGGTTTTGGATGTAATTAATCTTTCATCTGCAACTATTAAAACAGGAATAATTAAGACTACAAGAATAGTTCGTAGTAAAATCCTAGTATCAATTTAACAAAACTGGATATAACACCAAGAGGCAAAAAGTTTGATGGTTTTCAACTTTAAGAAGATTAAGATGAACAAACTACTCATAATCCTTATGATGACAGTCTTGTCGCTGACAGCATTAGCTGAAGACAAACATTTTGACCGAAACCAACTCCCTCAACTAAATCAAGAGATACTTGACTCAAGTGATTACGCTTATGAAAAAGTTACTATTCCCACTAAAGACATTATTCCTGTTCAAACACAAAGAGTTAGAGGATTTAGAGTTCAAGAAAAAGCATGGCTATTAAATGATGAATATGGACCTTTGATTGTCGATCAAGATAACTATCTTATAGATGGACACCATCGATTAGATGGAATTAAACAGCTCCAAATAAAAAATGTAAGAGTATTAAGGGTCAATGCAAGTATTGAAGAAATTACTGAGGCGTTTAGCGAGTATCAAGATAATACACCCACTTATGAACCTGTTACATCCGGTCCAGATCAGACAGATCTGATACCAATAACCCAGTAGAAGAGATGAGTAGAGAATCCATGGAATTTGATGTGATTATTGTTGGCGCTGGGCCAGCAGGCCTAAGTGCAGCTGTTCGATTGATGCAGCTATCCAATGAAAATAACTTAGATTTGAGCGTCTGCTTACTAGAAAAAGGTTCTGAAATAGGAGCTCATATCATTTCAGGAGCTGTCATAGAGACCAGATCTTTGGATGAGTTGATCCCTGAGTGGGATGATGGAAATAATTTTCTTCAAACCCCTGTTAAAGATGACAAAATGCTTTTTTTAACAGGAGAGCGTACAAGTATTTCAGTTCCCAAATTTTTAATGCCTAAAACCATGATGAATCATGGGAATCGAATTATCAGCTTAGGGTCTATGTGCCAGTACCTAGGAAGAGAGGCTGAGAATCTCGGTGTTAATGTGTTTCCTGGTTTTCCAGCAGTTGATCTCATTGAGGAAGAGGGGAAAATTGTAGGTGTGATCACAGGTGACATGGGTCTTGATAAGGACGGTGAACCTAAAGACGGTTATGAGATGGGTTATGAGCTTCGAGCTAAGCAAACAATATTTTCTGAGGGTTGTCGAGGTAATTTGGGCAAACAATTAATCAATAAATATTCTTTAGATGAGAATTCTGATCCGCAGCATTATGGCATTGGATTTAAGGAAGTTTGGAATATAGACTCTGAAAAGCATTCAGAAGGCTTAGTAATGCATACTGCTGGCTTCCCATTAGACAACAACACTGAAGGAGGAGGATTTATTTATCATGCTCCTAATCATCAAGTGTTCATTGGTTTAATTGTCTCACTTGATTACGCTAACCCCAATTTAAGCCCTTTTGAGGAATTCCAGAGATGGAAGGCACATTCCGAGCTTAAAGGATTACTACAAGATGGTGAACGAATCTCATATGGAGCAAGAGCGCTTAATAAGGGTGGTATTCAATCCATACCTAAGCTTACTTTCCCTGGTGGGGTGATGATTGGGTGTGATGCTGGGTTTATGAATGGGGCTAAAATCAAAGGAACCCATACAGCAATGAAATCAGGCATCACTGCAGCTGAAACATATGTTCAATCAATTCTAAATGACACTCAAAGTGATGAACTAGAGAATTTTGAAAATCATTTAAAACAGTCTTGGGTATTTGATGAGTTACATCGAGCTAGGAATTTTTCACCTTTACAGAAAAAGTTTGGTTTATTACTGGGTTCTATTTTTATTTGGATTGATCAGAATTTATTTTTAGGAAGACTTCCTTTCACTCTATCTGCAAAAGGTGAGGATTATGCTAAATTATTACCCTTCAATAAGGCCACGAAAAAGGATTATGTAAAACCGGATAATGTGGTCACTTTTGATCGAACTTCTTCAATCTATTTATCTGGCGTCAATCATGAAGAAAATCAACCGTGCCATCTTCATTTAAAGGACCCGACCGTACCAATCGAGAAGAATTTACCTGAGTTTGGAGAACCCGCAAGACTGTATTGCCCTGCAGGTGTTTATGAGGTTATAGAGTCTGAATCAGGAACCCCATATTTTCAGATCAATGCCCAAAATTGTATTCATTGTAAAACTTGTGATATCAAGGACCCAGCACAGAATATACAATGGCATTGCCCTGAGGGAACAGGCGGTCCAAATTATACTGATATGTGAAGGTGACTGTGATGATAGAAAGAATTATACCTAAACAGGCAAACAATAATTACTTAGGATCTCCCTTAGCTTTTTACGGCATGATTTTATTTGTGTTGCTAATGATTTTTAGTGCTTATATGCATTTTCTGCAACCTCAATATGCAGCCAATAAAATAGCAAATATCATTGTTTTTGAATCAACTCCTGATCCCAATCAAATTATCTATATGGTTTTTTCTTTATGGGGGTTGCAACAAACGAGCTTTGTTATATTCAATGTTATTATACTTTTTTCATATCGTAATCTAATTCCATTGATGTATTTATTATGGATATTTACTTGGTTGATGAGGCCCTTAGTCGTAGGACAGCTTTACCCATTGACCCCTGAATACACAACAGGAATCACTCCTGGGATAGCTGGATTACCAGTTATACTTTCCTATTTACTGATTATGTTGTTAATGTCATTGAGACAGCCTAGAGACAAAGCACTTTAATTTAATGCTCCTATCTGATAACTTGCTTTGATATTTAAAAGGTTTCACAAGGAATCAATAAATAGAATATGTACCCATTTATAAAGAAATATTTTTCATTGTCTCTAGTCTTAGTAATAGCTATTAATTTGGTATATTCCACAAGATCAATTGCTCAAGAAGACAATATTGAAGATATAGTGCTTCCAGACCCAGTGGAGATCTTAAGTGACAGTTTATTTGTTCAAAACGACAGCACCATAGACTCAAAGGGTTCACAAGAAAAAATTACTGATTTATCAGTTGAGACCCAAGAGTTATTAGGAGAGTATCGCTTGGTGCTGCAACAGATTGATCGATTGATAGCCTACAATGATTATGTTGAACGTTTAATCACAGACCAAGAAGAACAGATAGTAGATATTAATCGTCAACTTTCAGACTTTGCTTTGATTGAACGAGGCATCGTTCCATTAATGTTAGAAAGTATTGAAACGTTGGATCGTTTTATTGATCTTGATGTCCCCTTTTTGCTTGAAGAAAGAAAGGACAGAGTTAATCGACTCAGGGTTATTATGAATGAGTCCGATATAACTGTTTCTGAGAAGTTTAGGCAAATCATGGACGCTTACCAAATTGAAACAAGTCTGGGTTCAGATATTGAGGCTTACACGGGATTCTTAGAAATTGATGGTGAAAATAGACAAGTCGATTTCTTAAGAATCGGAAGAACATCATTAACATATCAATCACCTGATCAGAATGAAACAGGATTTTGGAACAAGCAAACACAACAATGGGAAGATTTACCTCGAAAATACACTGACTATGTTAAAGAAGGTTTAAGAATAGCCAAGAAACAAATTACACCTGACCTTATTCAATTGCCAGTTGAGGCTCCAAAGGTAATGCAATGAGTAAAGTGATATTAAAAAATACTCTTCTATCAGTCTTTGTGTTGTTACTCAACTTTGGTGTTGTCGCCCAAGAAGAAAGTGAATCAGTAGAGGGAATTCTTGATCCTGTTCTCTTGGAGAAGCTGAAGAATATTGAAACGATGGAAAAGCTTCTAGAAATCACTAAAACCGATAGCATCACGACAGGGATGATTAATGAAGAAAGAGAGGAAAAATTCTTAAGTGCCAGAAATAGTCAACGTGAATTATTAGAAGAGGCAAAGATCAGGCTCGATCAAGAAGAAGAACGCAGTGTACGATTGCAAAAAGAATTTGAGGAAAATGAAAAAGCTCTCGAAGAAATTGGAGAGACTTTACGCATAAGAATTGGAAATTTTGGGGAACTATTTGGCGTGGTTAGACAAGTTTCTGGTGAAGCTATAGCGACCGTCAAGAATTCATTAGTATCCATTCAATACCCTGGAAGAGAAGAGTCATTAGCTGAATTAGTAGAAACCAGAAATTTACCTAACATTAATCAAATGAAAGGTTTAATTGTTACTATGCTCGAAGAGATGACTAAATCAGGAAATGTCGAACGATTTAACAGCCAAGTAATTCTCCCAGGTGGTTCTATCGCAGATGCTGAGGTTGTAAGAATTGGTGTATTTAATGCTATTACTGAGAGCTTTTTTCTTAAATTTATTCCTGAAACTCAAACACTCCAAGTTTTAGCTAGACAACCTGCAAGACGCTTTAGATCCTTAGCTGATAATCTTTTTGATCTTGAAGAAGGCTATACAACTATGGCTGTTGATCCTAGTAGAGGGCAAATTTTAGGTCTCCTGATACAAGCTCCAGGGATTGGAGAAAGGATAAATCAAGGCGGTTTAGTTGGTTATTTTATTATTTTTATTGGGTTACTAGGTTTAACTCTATCTGGATGGAGATTGAAACTCCTTAAAGACGAGAGTGATGCCATTAATCGTCAGTTAAAATCAGACCAAGCTTCTGATGACAATGCTTTAGGTCGTATACTTTCAGTGTTTGATCAAAATCAAGCTATTGACCCTGAATCTTTAGAATTAAAAATTGATGAAGCTATCTTAAGAGAAGTACCAAAATTAGAGAAATTCCATAGCATTATTAAGGTGTTTGCTGCAATCGCACCTTTGCTTGGCCTCTTGGGTACTGTGGTGGGTATGATTGTCACTTTCCAAGCTCTTACACTCTTTGGTACTGGGGATCCTAAACTTATGGCTGGCGGTATATCGCAAGCACTTGTCACCACAATGCTTGGTCTCATAGTCGCTATCCCTTTGGTTTTCTTACATAGTGTTTTGAGCAGCTGGAGCGGCTCTTTGATCGAAATCATAGAAGAACAAAGCGCTGGGTTAATTGCTAGGAATGCCGGAAAGAAGTAGTGCCATTTTATGTCATCTCTGAAGAACTTTTTAAGTTGGTTTGAGGGTCAATCCATAGGCAGGGAAACTGCAATAATTTTAGCAACTTTCTCTTTAGTTGGCGTGGGTTTTCTGACATTAATATTACCAGAAATAAGAGATTTCTTTGAAGCAGGAGGACCTGTTCTCTGGGGCATCCTTTTGGTTACCACTATTATGTGGACATTGATCATTGAACGATTCTGGTTTTTTCAGTTTTTATTGCCTGTTCGCAGACATCAGGCTATGAGTGAGTGGGAAGCAATAGATAATAAAGGCGACTGGTTTTCCATGAGAATTCGAGATCAGATTATTTCTCAAGTATCGGTTGATACTAAGAAGTTTTTATTAACAATTGAAACTATGATGCAGATTTTGCCGCTACTAGGACTTTTAGGCACAGTAGTAGGCATGATCAAGGTGTTTGATGTCATGACTTTTTTTGGGACTGGCAACGCAAGATTAATGGCTAGTGGGGTATCGCAAGCCACAATACCAACAATGGCAGGTTTAGTTGCAGCCATATCAGGGTTGTATATAGCTAATTTGCTGAAAAGAAAAGCTGACGATGAAGTTTCAAGAGTTGCCGATCAATTGGTGATCGAATAATTTAAAGATGAGACGAAGATTTAAGAAAAAACGTGAAGAAAGTGAAATTAATATCACACCAATGCTTGATATCGTTTTCATCATGTTGATTTTTTTCATAGTGACTACCTCATTTGTTAAAGAGATTTCTATTGATGTCAATCGCCCTACAAAATCACCGATAAAAGAACAAAAAAAATCCGAAGTAATTTCAGTGAGGATCTCAGCAGAGGGACAGATTTTTGTTCAAGATCGTTTAATAACAGTAGATGCGGTAAGAGCTAATATAGAATCGTATTTGGCATTAAAACCTCAAGCGTCGGTGGTGGTGGTTGCAGATAGAGAAGCGGCCGCAGGTTTTTTGGTCAGAGTAATTGACCAATCTAGATTAGCCGGGGCCAGGAATGTTTCATTAGCAGCACAAAAATAATTTTATGATTAAAAGAAGAAATAGAGAAGAAGAAGATAGTGAAATTAATATCACTCCGATGATGGATATTGTGTTCATCATGTTGATTTTTTTCATAGTGACCACTTCTTTTATTAAGGAAACTGGTATTAACCCTAATCGACCTGAAGCTGAAACTGCAGCCAGAGCAGAACTAGGAAATATTCTCATCGCGGTGTCACCTAGCGATCAAATATGGATGAATAAGAATCAAATCCAATTGGAATCTGTGCGTATATTAATGGAATCAGCCCATGCTGAAAACCCAGAAAGTAGCGTTGTTATTGTAGCTGATGAACTGGCTTCAACAGGCTTAATTATTGATATTATGGACCAAATTAGACTCAGTGGTATTTCAAAAGTGTCTCTATCAGCAAAGGAAAAGTAAACGTGAACAACCTGACAATGAATTTGAAACCTGAGGTTAGATATCTTAGTGCTTTGTTGCTTGGGGTGATTGTTACTTTAGGTTTATTCTTTTTGATGCAGGCCTTAATAGATTCAGGTGAGCAGGGCCTTGGTTCATCTTCTGAGGGTCAAATGATGGAATTTATTCGCATCAAAGATGATGAAAGCTTAAGTTTCAAAGACAGGAGAAAGCCGATTAAACCGAAGCCACCAAAAGAACCGCCACCTCCACCAAAATTGATCGTGCAAAAGCAAGTTAAACCGACGATGAATAAAGTCAAGATTGAGATACCAAATATCGATCTTCCAACCATAGCTGGCGGAGGTCCTTTTTTAGGTAATTGGGCAGGGAACCCACTTGCCGAGGGAGACGTTTTACCTATTGTCCGAATTAATCCGCAATGGCCTAGAGAAGCATTGGTTGAAGGCATAGAAGGGTATGTTATTGTTGAGGTAACGATAGCTGCTGATGGCTCAGTCAGGGGAGTGGTTGTGATGGAATCTGTGCCGAGAAGACTGTTCGATAGAAATGTCATTCGAGCTGTTCTTAAATGGAAATTCAAACCGAGAATAATTAACGGTGTCCCTGTTGAGAGAAAAGCTATTCAGAGGTTAGATTTTAATCTTAATCAATAGCATGAACACCAGCAGAATGCATAACAACCTATTAAAGCTGTGGCTAACTTTGTTAGTACTTTTTCCTCAATATTCAATTTCCGAGAACTTACCCCCACACCATCCACTAAGAGAAGACAGGGTTGCCATAGAACGCCCAAACTCAGCCCACCAAATGTCTACAAACGTTAATAAAAAATTTGAAGGGGTGGCTGACCGTTTTGGTAACAGCGATCTTGAAGGTGCCATGAAGAGTTTAACAGCCATGTTGGAGTGGAATTTATCAAAATATGAGAAAGCGGTGGTGTATCAGTTCATGGGGTTTGTCTATGTCCAGCAAAATGATGTGGATTCTGCTATTGAGGTGTTTAAGAAATGTGTTGATTACAATGTTCTTTCGAAAAGTCAGCACCAAGGGACTGTGTTTAATTTAGCAAGCCTTTATGGGTCTCAAGAAAAATGGGATCTTGCGCTTGATTCTTTGATGCAATTTTACAAATTCGAACAAGACCCTGCTGCTGAGTCATACATTATGGCAGGTATAGCCTACTTCCAAAAGGGTCAACCTCTCGAAGCATTGCCTTATATCCATATTGCTAATCAAAAAGCAGAAAAACCAAAGGAAAGTTGGTTGCAATTAGAGCTTGCCATCTTATTTATTAATAAGCGTTATGACGAGACTATTAGGATCGTCAAGCAATTAGCTACCTATTGGCCTGACAAAGAACAATATTGGGAAACAATGGCTGGTGCTTATATGGAAATGCAAAAAGACACAGATGCTCTGGCAGCATTAAATTTAGGTTACAAAAATAACGCTATTAATAAAAAAGAAACTTTAGAAAATCTTGCCAGATTAAGTTTTTATCTGGAAATACCTTATCAGGCAGCTGAGATTATGCAGGAGAACATGGATTCAGGTTTGGTTGAAAAAAATGAGGAGAATCTTAGATTACTCCTAGGGGCATGGACTTCTGCCAGAGAATTTGATCAAGCCATAGAAGTTATAGATGTTTTAGCCTCGATGTTAAAAGATGGAACTTTATATATTCAAAAAGCCATGTTGCTTAATGAGAAGGGTGATTGGTCTGGAATTAAAGACGCAGTAACCATGGCTCTTCAAGATCAGGAGCTTGAGAACCCTGGTGATGTTTATATTTTAAGAGGCATGGCACACACTGAACTTGGTGAGTTTGATGAGGCCATTGATTCTTTTACCCAAGCAATTGAAGTTGGAACAGATGGCAATAAAAGAAACGCAGAGGCTTGGATAGAGTATGTTTCAGATCGTCGAGGCAGTTAGTCTAAGAAAAAGATCGATGATTTAAGTCAGGTTCATTCAAGTTGCTTAATATCATTTCTCTCGATGCGTCTGATAAATCTTGAGCATTAATTGAACCATCTGACGTATAAATGGGCGCATGTATTTTAACTGATAAGGTGACTTTTTTTGGCAACCAGCTTTCTGATGTCAGCAGTTCTCTGGTTCCATTTAGTGTTACTGGAATTATAGGAACTTGATTCTTTATTGCTGTGAGAAACGCACCTTTTTTAAATTTTAAAAGGCCTTCTTCTTTCAAAAAAGTTGCTTCAGGGAAAAAGATAATGGAATCTTCATCTTTGTTGCTTTGCATGATTTTCTTAAAATCATTAGCCCCTTTTTTTGCATCTCTTCTGTCAACTAAATGTGTACCCATTTTTCCTAACATATAGACAGCAAAAGGGATGTGTTTAAGCTCTTTTTTAGCAACATAAGCATAGTGAGGTGGTAAGGCAGCCTGAAGAATTATTGGATCAATATAGCTGGCATGATTAGCAACCAGCACTGATGGTTCATCAACTAAATTCTCTGAGCCTTCAACTATTAATTCAATGCCAATTAATTTAATAATCGCAGCTGAACAATTTTTAGCTAGTTTTCTTGTGGAGGTAACAGTTCGAGTAAAAGGAAAACAGCAGACCATCACTAAGAGAACGACAGAAAAAACGAGCCAAGCCCAAGAGCCAAATAAATATATAGAAACACTTTTCATGGTTTTTCTTATATTGTGTATATTAAAGTCAACATAATACACAAATCTGATCAATGAAAACATCTGAGGATAATAATTCTAGTGCAAATCTGATCATAGACCGATTCATAGATTCTATTTGGCTTGAGCAAGGGTTGTCCAAGGCTACTCTTAGTGCTTATCGATCAGATTTAAAGGTTTTAAACCAATGGGCTGTGAATAAGCAACTAACAATTGATAATATTTCACGTGCTGATTTACTTGATTTTATAGCCCATAAAGCCAATTCAGGATCCAGCAGTAGAACCTCAGCTAGAATGTTATCTTCCTACAGAAGATTTTATAGTTACCTTTTTCAACAGGAACTAATTTCAAGCAATCCCACTGAGAAAATCTCCATGCCAAAATTAGGCAGAACCTTACCAAAACTTTTATCAGAAGAGCAGGTTATTCGCTTAATAAAGGCACCTAATACTAAGAAGCCGCTAGGCTTTAGGGACAGGACAATGTTGGAGATACTCTATGCAACTGGATTGAGAGTCTCAGAATTAGTAAGCTTAAAACAAGGCAATTTAAATCTTAATCAAGGTTATGTAAGAGTTATGGGTAAGGGCAGTAAAGAACGATTAGTGCCTATGGGATCAATTGCAAAACGCTGGCTTAACAGATATTTAAACGGTCCGATTATAGAAATTTTAGGAGAACGGCAATCTGATTATTTATTTCCAACAAGAACCTCAGAATCTATTTCAAGACAAGCGTTCTGGCAGATTGTTAAAAAGTATTCCAATAAAGTGAGTATTGATAGTGATTTATCTCCTCATAGTCTTCGACATGCTTTTGCTACACATTTAATAAATCACGGAGCTGATCTAAGAGTTGTTCAAATGCTATTAGGACACAGTGATCTATCAACGACACAGATCTACACTCATATTGCACAACATCGTTTAAAAGACCTGCATCAAAAACATCACCCAAGAGGCTAGGGTTTTTGTAAACTAATACAATGAAAAAAATAATTATAATCCTCGCATTACTGACTCTTATTATAGGCTATGAAAGCCTCAAATCTGATGAATCTAATTCTTCTGAAACCTCGGTGGATTATAAGGACTCAACCGATCAAAGGATTAAAGAAATAGTCACAAACTTGTTGGACTTTTTTCCTGAGGGCACTAAGGTTAATCTTAAATCCTCACCCATGGAAGGCCTCTACGCTGTTCATATTGGCTCCCAAGTTTTTTATATAAGTGATGATGGAAAATTCTTACTTAGCGGAGATATTTACAGCACCCAAACCAGTGAAAATATAACCGATACTGAACGCAAAACTGCTCGCATAGAATTTTTAAATGAACTTGATTCAAGTTCAATGATCATTTTTTCTCCTATTGAATATCAACACTCAGTGACCATATTTACCGATATTGACTGCGGATATTGTAGAAAATTCCATCAACAGATTGATGCCGTGATGAATGAAGGTATTCAGGTTCGCTATATATTTTTCCCTAGAAGCGGTCCTGATACTGAAAGCTGGTATAAGGCCCAAAAAGTTTGGTGTAATGCCAATCAACAACAAGCAATTACTTTAGCTAAGCAAGGTAAGAGTCTTAACAGTCAAAAGTGTTCTAATGATCCAGTACAGCAGCATTATGATATGGGTAGGATGTTTAATGTTCAGGGTACACCCACAATGGTTACTGATGCAGGAGAGATCATTGTTGGTTATTTGTCAGCTGCTGATTTAAGAGACAGATTAGACGGCAAATAATTCTAGGGTTTATTTCTCAAGATATTTTATTTTGTTTTTTACTTCTCTCCATTCATCTGCATCTGGAGGCGGCTCTGGTGCATGAGAAATGACAGGCCATTTCTCACTAAGTTCTACATTTAAATCGAAAAATATTTCTTGACCTTCAGGGATTTCATCATCTGCAAAAATCGCGTCAATCGGACACTCAGGTTCACATAAAGCGCAATCTATGCATTCGTCAGGATTGATAACTAACATGTTAGGACCTTCATGAAAACAATCAACAGGACAGACCTCAACACAATCGCCTAGTTTGCACTTAATACAGTTTTCTCCTACTAAAAAAGTCATGCTTATATTCCTTTATCTCTAAGTTGTGTTGTTATTCTATTGTTTTATATATCGGTTCAAAATCGTTTTTTTCTTTTTCAATCTGTGCCTTAAGGGCTATTTTACCTGTTTTAAAAGCCATTGCCTCCCATGGAATATCATCCAAAGGAAACATTTTAACATCGAGTGACTCTACCCCTGGCCCAAAATTATCATCAGTTAGTCCAGCTCTAAAGAAAATATGCACTTGATCAGCATGCACCACATCAATAATAGCTAAGATGGGTCCAAGTGAAGGTGTGAACAAAGCTTCTTCTTGAGATTCTCTGATGGCACCTGCTGCTAAGCTTTCACCGTTTTCTAGAAAGCCAGCCGGTAAAGTCCAAAAATTTCTCCTTGGTTCTATAGCTCTAAGGCATAACAGCACTTCATTGTTATGCACGGGCACAGTGCCAACAACAATTTTTGGGTTTTCGTAGTGAATAAATTCACAAACAGTGCACATAAATCTAAGTGTTGTATCACCGTTTGGGATAATTGACTGAATAGTGCCCCCACATTGATTACAGTATTTCATAATTTTTTTCTTCTTTATGCCGAGAGAGAGACTCGAACTCTCACGGGTTTAACCCCACCGGATTTTGAATCCGGCGCGTCTACCAATTCCGCCATCCCGGCTTAATATTAATGAAGAATACCTTGAGTTCAAGATGCAGTCTATCAATCTTTATGCCTTAAACGGATTATTCTAATTCTAATAATTCAGTACAATGTTTGAATGAAAACCAGTGATTTTTATTTTCATTTACCGGAACATCTTATAGCGCAGAATCCAATTGATGATCGCGATGCAAGCCGATTACTTCATGTGAGTGAAAGCAATGTGGTTGACCGGACTTTTTCTGATTTACCGAGGCTTTTAAACAATGGTGATTTGCTTGTATTAAATAATACTGAGGTGATGCCAGCTAGACTCCATGGGGTAAAAACCTCAGGTGGAAAAATTGAGATTCTGATTGAGAGAGTGGTTGATGAGTGTTCTTTCTTCGCACAAGTAAAATTCAGTGGCAAATTAAGAGCTGATAATGAATTGCTTATTGGCAATACAATCAGAATGAAAGTGATTGATCGAGTGAAAGGGTTTTTTCTCATTCGCTCAGATGAACCTATCCATGAAGTGATGGATACTCAAGGTCAAATACCGCTTCCACCATACATTAAGAGAACTCCAAATATAAAAGATAAACAGCGTTATCAAACCGTGTTTGCTAGTGAACGAGGTGCTGTGGCTGCGCCTACAGCTGGTTTACATTTCACCGAGAAATTATTTAACGAATTAAAAGACCATGGTGTTGATATTGGTTTTCTGACATTACATGTGGGTGCTGGAACTTTTATGCCTCTCAGAGAAGAGCAGATTCTTAAAGAAAAATTACATCAAGAATTTTTTTCGGTTAGTAATGCACTGTGTCATCAGATTAAACAAGCTCACCTGAAATCAGGAAGGATTATTGCAGTCGGCACCACAGTGACCCGAGCGCTCGAGTCACTAATGGTGTCTGGTGGGCTAAGAGATTGCAAAGGCTTTACAGATATTTTTATTTCCCCAGGATTCGAATTTAAAATCGTGGATGCTATGATCACAAATTTTCATCTACCTGGATCCTCGTTGATGATGTTAGTTTCTGCTTTTTTGAATAAAGAAACCATTCTAAAATCATACGCCCATGCAGTGGAGAAAGGTTATCATTTTTATAGTTATGGGGATGCAATGTACTTAGAAGGAAAGTAACTATTATGCGTTTTGAATTGTTACAACAAGACGACACCAGTCGATTAGGAAAACTTCATTTTTTAAGGGGTGAAATACAAACCCCTGTTTTTATGCCTGTGGGAACTTATGGCACAGTTAAAACCATGACACCAGATGATTTAGAGAGTTTGGGGGCAGAAATAATTTTATCCAATACATACCACCTCATGATTCGTCCAGGTGAAGAAGTGATCTCTTCACATCAAGGCTTGCATCAATTTATGGCTTGGGATCGACCTATTTTAACTGATTCTGGCGGATATCAAATTTGGAGCCTGTCTACAAAGAGAACCATTAATGATGATTTTGTTGAATTTGATTCTCCTGTGAACGGAGACATGATTCGACTAACACCGGAAATCGCTATGCGAATTCAGAAAACTCTAGGGAGTGATATCCAAATGGTCTTGGATGAATGCACTCATTACCCTGCCACTAAAGATGAAGCGTATGTATCAATGAAACGATCTGAGAAATGGGCTGAAAAAAGTTTTCAGGCTTACGAAGATCTAAAAGATGATTCTGACAGCGCAATCTTTGGGATTATTCAAGGGGGTATGTACAGTGATTTAAGATTAGAAAACTTAGATTTTCTTTCATCAATTGATTTCGATGGTCTGGCAATTGGCGGCTTGTCTGTGGGTGAACCCTTAGCTGAACGCATGGAGGTGCTTGAAACACTTTTACCACAAATGACTCAGGATAAACCTCGATATTTAATGGGGCTGGGTAAGCCTATTGATATTATAAAAGCAGTTGAGGTCGGCGTTGATATGTTTGATTGTGTGATTCCCACGCGACATGCTAGAAACGGTCAAATTTATACTCATTCAGGAGTCTTAAGAATAAGGAATGCTCAATACACCAATGACATCAAACCCTTCGATGAGCAATGCAGTTGTTATAGCTGTAAAAATTTTTCTAGATCTTATGTAAGGCATTTATTTAACTGCAATGAAATCTTGGGTGCGCGATTAGCAACCATTCATAATTTATATTTTTATTTAGGTTTAATGGAGAATATTAGAGATGCAATTAGTAAGCATTGTTTTAAAGAATTTGCGAAAAGTTTCATAGAGAATTATCAGCAATAATTAGTTCTGTGTCATAATTGCACATCTAATTTTTCTGAAGGTAATGAAATGAGTATATTTTTCGAAAATGCTTGGGCACAAGATAGTGCAGTTGGGAGTGATTCTTTCTTAGGGTTTCTTCCCCTTATTATTATTTTTGTGGTTTTTTATTTTTTGCTGATCAGACCCCAATCTAAGAAACAGAAGGAACATAAAGAAACAATATCATCGTTGGAGGTAGGCAATGAAGTTGTGACTGCTGGCGGTGTTTTGGGGAAGATTAAAGAAATTAATGATCAATACGTTCAATTACAAATATCAGAAAACGTAATCATCAAAGTTCAGAGACACACCATTGGGGCTTTAATGCCAAAAGGCACCATCAAGAAAGGCTAGCTGTTATGAATCATTATCCATTATGGAAAAATGTTGTTGTAGTTGTTGTGATTCTTCTCGGTACTTTATTTGCTTTGCCTAATTTTTATGGTGAGGACCCAGCATTGATTATTTCAAAAGAGAATGGAGAAGTTTTCTCAAACACAGAGTTAAAGGATGTTGAGAATTTTCTTATTAGTAAAGAGGCTTCTATTACATCAATTAGAAATAAGAAAGGTGATCTTCTAATTCGTTTTCCAGATGTAGAAGAACAGATTGCTGCCAGTAGTAATATCCGATCTTATCTTGGACGATTCTCCACAGTAGCCTTAACATTTGCCCCCAGAATGCCAAAATGGATGCAACAACTTGATCTTAATCCGATGAGTCTTGGGCTGGATCTCAGAGGTGGAGTGTATTTTAAATTTGAAGTTGATCTTGATGCTGCGATTCAGCAAAGGCTTGATCAGTACATAACGGATATCAATAAATCACTAATTGATCAACGCATTAGACGAGCTATTAGAAAAGAAGGGAATACTCTAAGGATAGAATTATTGAACCCTGAGGATTTTAACCAAGCAAGACGATCCATAAGGGAAATTGATAATTTACTAGATATTACTAACGCATCAACAGCTACTCAAACAGTAATTTTAGTCAATATGACAGATGACCAACTTAAGCAAAGACGAGATTTTGCTATTCAGCAAAATATTTTGACCATGAGAAATCGAGTTAACGAACTGGGCGTTGCTGAACCCATAGTTCAGCGTCAAGGACTTGATCGAATCGTTGTGCAATTACCTGGTGTTCAAGATCCAACACAAGCAGAGCGAATACTGGGCGCTACTGCAACACTGGAGTTTCGTTTAGTTTGTGAGAATGAAAATGCTTTTGAAGCGGAAGAAAAAGGCCGTGCACCGATAGGATGCGACCTTTTTCAGGATCGAATTGGTAATCCTGTGCTTTTGAAAAAGCAAGCCATTGTCACTGGAAATCAATTAATTGATGCTTCACAATCTTTTTCTCAAGGCCGGCCTGCAGTATCTATCCGCTTGGACAGCAAAGGCTCAAAATCGATGTTGGAGACCACTAAAAGGAATTTAAATAAACCCATGGCTGTGTTGTTTGTTCAGCAACGTCAAGAAACCACAGAAGAGAATGGGAATTTTATTAAACGATCAGTGCTGGATAAAGAGGTGATCAATATTGCCACCATCAGAGGTGTGTTCAGTAGTCAATTTGAAATCACAGGACTCACTGTATTTGAGGCTAAAGATCTATCTATATTACTTAGGGCTGGAGCACTCGCAGCACCTATATTTAAGGTGGAAGAAAAAACTATAGGGCCTAGCTTGGGTCAAGACAATATTGATAAAGGGTTTGCAGCTATTGTCACTGGACTAATTCTGATTGTGATTTTTATGGCCTTGTATTACAAAGGCTTTGGATTAATAGCAAATCTAGGGCTGATGATTAATCTGACCTTGTTGGTAGCGTTACTGTCTCTTTTACAAGCCTCTCTAACCTTACCGGGTATTGCCGGTATTGTCTTAACTGTGGGAATGGCTGTTGATGCTAATGTGCTTATTTTTGAGAGAATCAGAGAAGAATTGCGAAACGGCAATTCACCCCAAGCCAGTATTACTGCAGGATACCAAAAGGCTTTTGCGACAATTACCGATGCCAATATCACCACTTTAATTGCAGCCTTGGTTTTGTTTACTTTTGGAACCGGTCCAATAAAAGGGTTTGCCGTCACTTTGTCTTTGGGTATTTTAACTTCACTGTTTACTGCAATTATTGCCTCCAGAGCAGTTGTTAATTGGGTCTATGGTGGCAGGACCGTTAAGAAATTAAGGATCTAGCATGTTTAATTTTAAGAACACAATCAATTTCCTATCAGCTCGTCGAATAACAACAATAATCTCAATTGTATTAATGATTTTTTCATTGGTCTCAATCACTTCAAAAGGGTTCAATCTAGGCATTGATTTTACTGGTGGGTTTCAAATTGAAATTAGGTATCTACAACCTCCAAAAATCGAAGATGTCCGGAATCATCTATCATCGGCTGGCTTTAATGATGCGATAGTGCAAAATTCTGGATCAGCCACAGATATTATGATTAGAATTGCACCCAGAGAAGGATTTGATAGTAGAACTGTTGGTAAACTTATTATCGAGAGCCTTAGTCAATCTTCAAATCCTGCAGAACTCATGAGTTCTGAATATGTTAGTGCACAAGTGGGAGAAGAGCTTACAGAGCAGGGTGGCCTTGCTATGATTTTTGCCCTGATTATGATCATGATTTATATTGTGTTTCGTTTTCAGTGGAAATTTTCTATTGGAGCTGTCCTGGCTTTGATCCATGATGTTTTAATCACTGTGGGTGTGTTCTCATTTTTTCAGATTACCTTTGATTTGGCTGTTCTGGCAGCAATTCTAGCTGTGGTTGGTTATTCATTGAATGACACCATTGTTATTTTTGATCGAATTAGAGAAAACTTCCGCTCCATGAGGCGTGCTGAGACTCTCGATATTCTTAATTCATCTATCACTCAAACAATTAGCCGAACCATGATCACCAGTTCAACTACTTTATTGGTCTTATTAGCTCTTTATATTATGGGTGGTCAGTCTCTCGAAGGGTTTTCTTTGGCCTTAATTATTGGCGTATTGATTGGTACCTATTCTTCTATTTTTATTGCCTCAATTTCAATCTTTTATTTGGATATCTCAACCTCTGATTTATTGCCTAGTAAGCGAGAGGAAGTTGATGATGGAATGCCCTAGGATCTTTTTTTCTTAGAATAGTTTTCCTAATCTGTCGTCATATTTTGAAATAACTTCCTTCATGGCATCAAAAATCTTTGGAGTTCCACACAGTATACTGCCACTATCAACTGGGTCTTGATCAGGGATAAGATTGTCAACCAACCCACCGGCCTCTTGTATGAGTAAAACACCGGCAGCAACGTCCCATGGTTTCAGACCAAATTCCCAGAACCCATCATAACGACCGGCAGCCACATAAGCTAAATCAAGAGCCGCAGAACCAGGCCTTCTAATAGCACCTACAATTTTTGTAAAGTCAGTAAAAATATCTAAATAGACTTCGAGCCAATCCGATTGCTCCCTATAAGGAAAACCTGTTCCAAGTAAACTGCCCTCGAGTGTCGTTTGTTTGCTGACTCTGATTTTTCTGCCATCAAGCAGGCTGCCCATACCTCTAATGGCGGTAAATAATTCTTGTCTGGATGGATCATAGATTACAGCTAGTTCAAGTCTTCCTTTAATTTTTAAAGCAATGGATACACAGTAAACAGGGAATCCATGAATATAATTTGTGGTGCCGTCAATAGGATCAATAATCCATAAAAAGTCTGATGCATCTCCCTGGAGGCCGTGCTCTTCACCCAGAATGGTGTGGTCAGGGTAACGGCCATGTATTATTTCTATAATGGCTTTTTCTGCTTCCTCATCAACATAGGTCACAAATTCATTATAAGCTTTGGTTATGATATCGCTGCTGTTGATCTGATTAAAATTAATCTGAGCAATATCTCCTGCTTTTCTTGCAGCGTCTATGGCAGTGTTTAAAAATGCTTGCATGTTAAAATCTCTATCATGAATCAATAACTGTTTGGAATATGTGTAGAATAACAAAACTTTTTGATCAAATGTTTTACTTTGTTTGTAATTATTGAAGATTATTTTGAATAAGAATATACAGTTTGTACTTGTGGAGCCCTCACATCCTGGCAATATTGGCGCTGTGGCGAGGGCAATTAGCACTATGGGGTTTGACCAACTCGCTTTGGTTAAGCCGCAGGAGCACCCACATCCTGAATCCAGGGCACGATCCTCCTCTGCACTGGAAGTGTTGTTAAATGCTGGTGTTTATAACGAATTGGAAGATGCCGTTGGGGATTCTAGCTACGTGATTGGGACCACAGCAAGAAATCGAAGAATCAGTGTGCCCGTGTCTTCTATAAGAGACATGGCTAATGATATTTTATGCAAAGCTGAGCATCAAAAAATTTCTATTGTCTTTGGCCCTGAAACCTCAGGGTTGAGTAATGAAGAAATTGATCGATGCAATCATCTGGTCTATATTCCGTCGAGTGAACAATACCCTTCACTTAATTTATCCATGGCAGTTCAAGTGGTTGCTTATGAGTTAAAAATGGCTGAGGCCATAGAAATTACAGAAACAGTAGAAAGAAATCTAGCTTCAGGACAAGAGTTAGAATTATTTTATGAACATTTGAGAGAGGTCCTGTTAGCGACTGGTTTTCTTAATCCAAGAAACCCAAAGAAACTAATGAGAAGATTAAGAGCTTTATTCAATAGAGCAGAACTCGATGACAATGAAGTCAATATTTTGAGAGGTATACTGGCCTCTTATCAAAAACCAAGAAAATAAATCAATGAAGAATAAGATCTATTTTGATTATGCATCAACAACCCCAATAGCAAAGGAAGTTAAAGAAGATATAGGCGCTGCCCTAGAGGATGATCTTCTTGGGAATGCGTCATCCCTAGATCATGAGTTTGGTGTGGATGCTAGTCAGGCAATTGAATTGGCAAGACAAGATATTGCAGAGCTTATTAATGCAGAAACAGCCGAGATTATCTGGACTTCTGGAGCCACAGAATCAAATAATTTAGCGTTGTATGGTGTCTGTAATTTCAAACCCCAAGGCCATCCTTTAAGTATTGCTTCGTCATACGCAGAACATAAGTCAGTGATTGAGCCTCTTATGGAGTTGAAAAGAAAAGGTCACCGTGTTGAATTTATCGAACCAAATAAAGATGGATACCTAGACCCTGCATCAATTGCAAAAATCTTAGACCGTGGGTTAGATCTCTTTAGTTGTATGCATGTAAATAATGAAATTGGTAGCGTCAATGACATTGCTTTAATTGGCTCTATGTGTCGAGAAAAAAATATTATTTTTCATGTTGACGCTGCTCAAAGTATTGGCAAACTCCCTGTGGATGTTGAACAAAATAACATTGATTTAATGTCTTTATCAGCGCATAAAATATATGGACCTAAAGGCATTGGGGCATTATTTATTAATCAGAGGACGGTAGGTCGATTGCAACCATTAATGTCAGGAGGAGGGCAAGAAAGAGCCATGAGACCTGGGACTCTAGCAACCCATCAAATTATTGGCATGGCAGCTGCGTATCGACTCGCTAAGGCCAATATGGAGAATGATTTAATCCACTTAACAAAATGCCGTGATCTTTTTCTTCAACTCACAGGTGACATTGAGGGCTTGATGATCAATGGGGATACCCATAATACCTTTCCAGGAATCATGAGTATTTCGCTTCCTGATCTGCATGCAGAAAGCTTATTGTTTGCAATGGACAAGGTTGCGATTTCAAAAGGTTCAGCTTGTAGCTCTGAGAGTGATGAACCCTCTCATGTATTAAAATCTATGGGCCTTGGTAGAGAGGAAATTGAAGGAACTGTTCGTGTCAGTTTTGGCAGAAACACTAGATTTAAAGACATTGAGGTGCTCACACAATCATTAAAAAAGGCTGTGGATCATTTAAGACTTCTCAAGGGAGGTATTTAAATGAACTCATCTATAGAGATCTTAAAAGAGGCTTTTTTTGATACCGATCATGTCCTTATAGCAACAGATGAGACTGATCAATACACAGCTGGATTTTCTGATAATGCTCAGAACATGTGGGTAAAATTTTATTTAATCACCAGTAATTCAAAAATTATTGATGCTAAATACGAAGTCAAAGGTTGTCAGTATTTGGTGGCTTTAACCTCATTATTTACCAACTCAATCATTAATCAGGATATTTTCTGCCTAGCTGATTTTGATTATCAGTCACTGGTGAGTCTGATAGATCTGCCTAAAAATAGACAAGATCGACTTTTTTTGTTGGAAGATGCTGTAAAAGACTGTATAAATCACTTTGAAAGAGGCTAAAAAATGAATTTATCAGTAACAGACAGTGCCATAAAACGGTTCAAAGAAAACTTGTCTAGCAAACCTGACGCTATTGGCTTGCGCATTAGCATTAAATCGACGGGATGCAATGGTTATTCTTATCTATTGGACTACGCTGGGGAAATCACCGACGTTGATAATGTTATTAGTGTTGCGGATATATCTATCATTGTTGATCCTGAGAGCATGACTTTGATCAAGGGAACAGAAATTGATTTTATTGATGAAGGTTTGAATCAAGTCTTTAAATTCAAAAATCCTAATGCCACAGGCGAGTGCGGTTGTGGTGAAAGTTTCAGCGTTTAAATAATAAAGAATATTACCATGGAGAGAACACTTTCAATTATTAAACCTGATGGTGTTGAAAAACATATTATCGGAGAGATATATAAGCGTTTTGAGCAGGCAGGTCTTGCAATTGTTGAAGCAAAAATGGTGCAGCTAAGTAAAGAACAAGCTGAGGGATTTTATGCCGTTCATAAAGACAGGCCTTTTTTTAATGACTTAGTTGACTACATGACTTCTGGACCGGTGATGGTACAAGTTCTAGAAGGGGATAATGCCATTAGTTTAAATCGAAAATTAATGGGGGCTACTAATCCTGATGAAGCCAATGAAGGAACTATCCGTAAGGACTTTGCAACCAGCATTGAACAAAATATTGTCCATGGTTCAGACGGACCAGACACTGCTAGAGAAGAAATTAATTTCTTTTTTGGTTAATTCAAAAATTGACCGATCTTCAACATAATCTTTTAGGGTTGCCACCAAAAGAGCTGCAAGAATTTTTTGAAGGTCTTGAGGAGAAAACTTATAGAGTCAAACAGCTTATGCAATGGGTTTATTCCAAACACGTGTATGACTTTAACTCGATGACCAATTTTAATATTGACTTAAGAGAATATCTTGATAGTCATTGCACCTTAGCTTTTGATCTTTCTTTGAGAACTGATGTCTCTAGAGACGGGACCACTAAATGGCTTATTGGTAAACAGGGTAATCAGATAATAGAGACAGTGTTTATACCCGAAGATAATAGGGGAACCTTATGTATTTCAAGTCAAATTGGTTGTTTAATTGATTGCCCTTTTTGTGCAACTGGACATCAAGGATTTAATCGTAACTTAAAAGCGCATGAAATTATTGGCCAACTATTAGTTGCTCGAAAAAGTCTAAGTGAAGAAAAGAGGATAACAAATATTGTGTTCATGGGTATGGGCGAGCCTTTGGCTAATTACTCTGAGATTATAAAGACCATCAAGATTTTAAATGATCCCAATGGGTTCAATATTTCAAGACGACGAATTACTGTCAGTACCTCAGGTTTGGTGCCTCAATTGAGAAAGTTAGGCGATGAAGTCGGGGTTGCTTTAGCTATTTCTTTGCACGCACCTAATGATAAGTTGCGTGATGAGTTGGTTCCCATCAATCGCAAACACCCTATTGCTGATCTTCTTGAAGCTTGCTGGTTGTATGCAAAGAAACAGAATTTAAGAACCATTACCTTTGAGTACACCATGTTAAAAGGGGTTAATGATGGAAAAGAGCAGGCTAAGGAGTTAGCTAAATTGTTAAAGAATAAACCCGCAAAGGTGAATTTAATACCCTTCAACACGTTTCCTGGGGTTAAATTTGAGGCCACCGACAGAGAAAACATCGATGAATTCAGGAATATCTTATTAGAATCTGGAATAATGACCATAACTAGAAAGACCAGAGGCGCAGATATTCAAGCTGCCTGCGGACAACTTTCTGGCAGTGTTAGAAATTTAGCCAAGAAAACATTAAGACAAAAACTTAAAAAACAATTACATTAGACAAAAAAGGAGTAATTTATGTCAGATGATACAGAATCAAATGTTGTTGAACACATGGTTGCATTGAGGATTATTGCAACGGCTGGTGTAATCCTGTTTCTGGTGACAGTGGTTGGTATGTATATCTCCCATAACTAAGGGCTTGAGCAATCAAATAAAATCAATCAGGGGAATGCCAGCACTTCTTCCAGAAGAGTTGGTTAAGTGGCAGTTTGTTGAATCCAAGGTTAAGCGTGTGCTGCAGGCCTATGCTTTCCAAGAAATTAGAACCCCAATTGTTGAACGAACTGAGTTATTTCAAAGAACCATTGGTCAAGACACTGATGTGGTGGCAAAAGAAATGTACTCATTCAATGATCGTAAGAATCAATCATTATCACTAAGGCCTGAGGCAACAGCTGGTGTGATCAGAGCAGGCATTGAGCACGGTCTTTTTTACAATCAAACTCAAAAATTATGGTCTATGGGACCGATGTATCGCTATGAGAGGCCACAAAAAGGCAGGTATCGACAATTTCATCAGATCAATATGGAGGCCTTTGGTTATCAAGGACCTCAGATTGATCTGGAAATGATCTTAATGACCTCAAGAATTTGGAAGGCATTAAAGGTGAATGCCATTGAGCTTGAGATCAATTCATTGGGTACTTCGACCTCTAGACAAGCCTATCGAAAGGTTCTGGTTGAGTATTTTTCTGATCATAAATCTGATCTTGATGAAGATTCAACCAAGCGATTAGTCTCTAACCCAATGAGAATTCTCGACAGCAAGAATCCTGAGATGGGTAATCTTATTTCAAATGCGCCTAACATCACAGACTATCTTGATACAGAATCTGAGGATCATTTTGCAACTCTAACCAACTCTTTGGAGCAACATAATATCAGCTTTCAATTGAACCCAAGGTTAGTGAGAGGTTTGGATTACTACACCAAGACAGTGTTTGAATGGACAACTGATCAATTAGGCTCACAGGCTACAGTGTGTGGAGGCGGTCGTTATGATGACTTGGTCAAGCAATTGGGTGGACAGGATGTTTGCGGTGTTGGGTGTGCAATCGGTTTTGAAAGGTTAACGGAATTGGTTGAAGTCTTATCCAAAAAAGAACAAAATATGCAGCCAAAAATTTATATTGTTGCCGTTGGAGATGACACAGAATTGCACGCTAGTCTCTTGGCAGAAAAAATCCGAGATACTAATGAGGAATATGCAGTTGAGATTAATATGGACGGTGGAAGCTTTAAACAACAATTTAGAAAGGCAGATAAATCTGGCTCTGAATTGGCGATTGTAATAGGAGAAGAAGAGATTCAACAAGGTAACCTTGGGTTTAAGCCTTTAATGATTGATCAAGAACAGACAACCATTAAAGAAGAAAATCTTATGCAAGAGATTAACCGCTTCTTCACTGAATAAATAAAGGTAATAGAGCGATGGATGATAATTTAACAGATCAACAACAAGCCGAGGTTGTAAAGCAATGGCTTAAAGACAATGGGTTAAGCATTCTAGTCTCTATAGGTCTAGGTATTTCAGCCTATGTTGGTTTACAGTTTTATCAACAGAGTCAATTGCGAGAATCTGAAACTGCATCTCGATTGTATGCAGAGGTAGAATTTGCATTGAAACAGCAAAGAATGTCTCAAGCCCAAAGCTTACTTCAAGAGATGGACAATAATTTCTCTGGCAGCCCCTATCAACAACAAAGCCATTTGGCTATGGCAAAGTTACACATGGATACATTGGATTATGATAATGCCATTATTCAATTAGAATTTGTTATGGAGAATGCTATAGATGAATCTTTTAGGCACATTGCACGGTTAAGAATCGGGCGCATCATGATTGAACAAGATGAGTTGGACAGCGCTTTAGCACTGTTGAGCTCAGTAACCGCATCTCCGATTGCTTATACTCCCTATTATGAAGCCATTAAGGGTGATATATACGCCGCCCAAGGTCAGTTAGAAAAGGCTAAAGTTGCTTATTCATTAGCACTTGATTC
Organism: Gammaproteobacteria bacterium; assembly: GCA_029941465.1. Classification (GTDB taxonomy): domain Bacteria; phylum Pseudomonadota; class Gammaproteobacteria; order Steroidobacterales; family UBA11654; genus CACPJA01. The sequence goes on along the minus strand of JAPYQN010000011.1, from coordinate 6,287 downwards.
ACTCGAGCCTGGCAATTTTGATTTTGATTTTATTAAAATGAAAGCCGATCAGATTCAAACCGATGCTACCCCTCTAGACAGCAGCCAGTCGTGAATCCATTAGCACAACAATTAGATAATGATGTGACTAGCTGGGCGTCACTAAGGTGGTTATTGATCATATGTTTTCTGTCTCTTAATCAAGGGTGTTCATTGTTTGGTGGTGACGACGAGGATGAATCACTGTTGCCTGCAGAATTAATTGAATTTACAGAAACTGTTGTTGTGGATAAACGATGGAAATCTTCTGTGGGTAAAGGGCATGAAGGGTTAGGAATTGCCTTAAATCCAGCCACAGATGGGGAGATCATCTATGCTGCAAGCTTTAACGGCAATGTGGTTGCTTTAAATGCAAAGAACGGAAAAAAAGTCTGGAAGCAAAGCTTTGATTTTTCCTTTACCGCTGGGCCCACATACAAAGATGGGATCCTGGTGCTTGGCACGAATAATGGTGAACTTATCAGTATTGATTCTATGACCGGTGAAATTCTTTGGACCACTACAATTAGCAGCGAGATACTTGCCCCAGTTGCTATTAAGAACGATCAAATCTTTGTCAGATCAGTGGACGGTAATTTAGCCGCTTTTCTAAGCACCAACGGGTCTTTACAATGGACGGCCAATCATACTGTTCCTCGATTAAGTCTAAGAGGCACAACTAGCCCAGAAGTATTTGCCAATGCAGTATTATGCGGTTTTGATGACGGGAAAGTCAGTGCTTATGATTTAGTGGACGGTTCATTATTGTGGGAGACTATGCTGACACCCCCAGGTGGTCGAACAGAAATAGAAAAAGTTAATGATATTGATGCTCCGATGATCATTGTTGGTAACGAACTTTATGTGGGCAGCTATCAAGGAGCACTCGCAGCATTGGCTTTGGAATCTGGGGATATTATCTGGCTTACTGAAGCATCTATTTATGCTGGGATGGCAGTGGATGAAGACGCAGTGTTTGTTTCAGAGGCTGACGGCAGTGTCATGGCTTTGTCTCGTTTTACAGGCAGAGAGATATGGAAAAAAGACAATTTATTGAATCGTTATCCATCAGCTCCAGTGATTATTGGAGAGTCAATCATCATTGGTGATCTTGAAGGTTATTTGCATTGGTTGGATAAAGAATCCGGTGAAACGCAACAACGAATCAGCATTGGTTCGGATAAAATTTCAGCAGTGCCTTTGGTTATGAAAGACACTATTATTGTGCAAACCGATGGAGGTAACCTGGTCTCAGTTAAAACCTTCATTCCTAGTTCGTAGTATGGGGAGATCATACTATGCTGCCAGTAGTCGCAATTGTGGGAAGACCAAACGTTGGTAAATCTTCTCTTTTTAATCAACTAACTCAAACAAATGACGCTTTAGTTGCTGATTTTCATGGTCTTACAAGAGACCGAATATACGGCCATCTGCGCACTGATAAGAGTGATATTATCCTTATTGATACCGGTGGATTAGATCATGATCACGGTGATTTATCGCAGGTTATCAAAGAGCAGACTGATCTAGCCATTGAAGAATCGGATCTTATTGTAATGATAGTTGATGGTCGAGAAGGACTAACAAACAGTGACCAAGAGATTGCTCAAGCACTGAGAAAAAAGAATAAATCTGTGCTCGTTGCCATCAATAAGACTGAAGGCATGAACAGCCAGACTATGGCCGCGGACTTTTATTCACTTGGCTTTAAGGCAATGTTGAGTATTTCAGCTTTACGAGGCGATCACTGCGAAGAGCTTATCTCTAGAATTTTAGAGATTCTTGGGATGAATCAAGCCGATTCTGGCTATCAAGAAATACCTGAAGAAAAAATTTCTATTGCCTTAATTGGCAGACCTAATGTGGGTAAATCAACGTTCATTAATGGTCTACTGAAAGAGGAACGACTGCTGACTGAAAATCAACCAGGCACAACACGAGACAGTATTCACATTGATTATCAGTTTGGTAATCAGGACTTAATCTTGATTGATACTGCAGGCATAAGACGCAAAAAGAAGGTCGGTGAAGCCATTGAAAAATTTAGTATTGTCAAAGCATTACAAGCACTAGATTTATCCGATGCTGTGATCGTCATGATTGATGGAGATGAAGGCATTACTGACCAAGATCTTTCATTAATCGGCTTAGTGTTGAACTCTGGCCGCGCCTTTATAATTACGATCAACAAGTATGATTTATTAGATGAGGCAGCGAAAGAAATGGTTGATCGTCAAATTAAAAGGAAACTAAAATTTGCTGCTTATGTGGATGTTCAATTTATCTCAGCATTAAAAAGAAAGCACCTTAAGCAAACAATGAATGGAGTCTTGGCAGCCGCTAAGAACGCAATGCGAACTGTGCCTACCTCAGAATTGTCTAGTTTAATTGAAAGACTTATGGAAACTGATCCGCCTCCTTATGTTCAAGGACGCAGGATAAAACTAAAGTATGCCCACCAAGGAGGTATTCAACCACCGACATTTATTATTTATGGGAATCAAACCAAAAAATTAAGAGACAACTATAAAAAATTTATTGAGCGTCAGATCAGATCTTATTTTTCCTTTATGGGAACACCGATCCAATTATTTTTTAAAGACAGTAAAAACCCTTTTTCAGACAGGAAAAATAAACTCTCACATCGACAGTGGAAGAAAAGAAGACGTGTTATTCGTTTACGTAAAAAACGATCCTAGCTCTTTTTTTTGATTTCAGTGACGTAAGATTTAAAAGTCCCATCGTGCAGACGGGTGGTTAATTTTGAACCTTTGTTTATGGCACTCAAAGATTTGACGTGTTGCCCCGTGTGATCATCAGTTACATACGCATACCCTCTAGAGAGAGCCTGTAGTGGTGATATGCCATCTAGTTTTGTTATAGCGATTGAGAATTGTTGTTGTTGTTTATTAAAAACTTGTTGTGTGAATAACACCAAATGATGATTAACTTCCTTGAGATCTCGATACATTGAATCAATAGTAAATTTTGGGTTCTGCATAGCTAGTGCATTGATTTTATTATTTAAGCTTGAGTGCAAAATATTGAGGTAGGTGTTGGGCATGATCTGAATTTTCTGTTGCAGTGCATCCAGTCTTTGGCTGTGTTGTTGCAATTGTGTTTTAGGGTGATTTTCTTCAAGTTTAATTTGATCTTGCATTAAAACATTGTGGAGCTTTTTAAGCATTAAACTGAAGGCCTGAGTGATTTGTCTTGACAGGGTTGTGAAGGCGTTAATAAGCTCAGTTTTTTCAGGCAAAATCATTTCAGCAGCCCCAGTGGGGGTAGGAGCTCTAAGGTCAGAGACCATGTCGGCTATGGTCGTATCCGTTTCATGACCAATACCGGTAATAATAGGAATACTCGATTCAAATATGGCCCGCGCAACCTCTTCTTCATTGAAGCACCATAAATCTTCTAGTGACCCCCCGCCTCTTGCAAGAATGATCACTGAGCATTCATCTCGATGATTGGCTATATTAATAGCCTGGCATATCTGCTTTGTGGCTTCTTGACCTTGAACCAGGGTAGGGTAGACCAACAATTCTACCAAGTTAAAGCGTCGTGTTATGGTCTTAAAGATATCTTGAATGGCAGCACTTTTAGGTGAAGAAATAATGCCAATTTTTGTGGGTATAGAGGGGAGAGTTTGTTTATGAATTGATTCAAACAAGCCCTCAGCTTCAAGCTTCTTTTTTAACAATTCAAACTTTTGCCTAAGCAATCCCTCACCCGCTTGTTCAGCGTACTCAACAATTAGCTGGTATTCTCCTCTGGCTTGATAAAGGCCCACCTTAACTTTAGCTAAAATATGTTGCCCGTCCTGTAACTCAAAATTAAGAGATTGATTTTGCAGCCTAAACATTGCGCAACGAACACTGGATGTTGGATCTTTTAAAGAAAAATAACTGTGACCAGCTGCTGACTTCATATAGTTAGAAATCTCTCCTTCAATCCAGACGATGCCAAAATTTATGCCCAGCAGCGACGCGACTTCGTCATTTAATTCTGAGACGCTGTAGATGTGTTCTTGTAATATATCTGAATCCATAGATGTCTCTAATTATACAAGAAAGCAGACCTTCACGGGTTTACAAATTGAACCATCCGTGTAGAATGCCTTTGACAAATCCATGGTGATAAATGGAGCTGTTAAATGACCATAGAAAAACTCGCATTAACCTTTGATGATGTTCTTCTTAAACCGAATTACTCGGATGTGTTACCCCGCGAGACTGATTTATCAACAAAACTAACTCGCAACCTAAATATTAATATCCCTTTGCTTTCAGCGGCCATGGATACGGTGACAGAATTTCAACTTGCCATCGCCATTGCTCAAGAGGGCGGTATTGGTGTGGTGCATAAGAATTTAAGTGTTGAAGATCAAGCTGGCCAAGTGAATAGAGTTAAAAAATTTGAAAGCGGCGTGATTACCGATCCCATCACTGTTGCGCCTGATATCACTATTCGTGAGGTGCTTGAAATCACTAAAAAGAATAATATTTCTGGAGTACCGGTGGTGCAGAAAGACGAGACGGTAGGGATTGTGACCAATCGAGATCTAAGGTATGAAAACAAATTGGATGCTTTAGTGAGCAGTGTGATGACCCCTAAAGAGGATTTAATCACAGTCAAGGAAGGTGAAGAAAAAGAAGAAGTTTTAAGACTCTTGCACCATCACAGGATTGAGAAAGTATTGGTGGTTGACGATAGCTTCAAACTTAAGGGCATGATTACTGCCAAGGATTTTCAGAAAGCCACTGATTTCCCATTGGCCTCTAAGGATGACAACGGGGCATTAATAGTTGCAGCTGCTGTCGGTGTTGAAGGGGATTCAGTTGATCGGGTTGAAGCATTGCATAAAGCCGGTGTGGATGTGATTGTCATTGATACGGCGCATGCACACACTAAAAGCGCCATTGAAAAGATCAAATCCATTAAAACACAATACCCTGAGCTACAAGTTATTGTCGGCAACATTGTCACCGCTGAAGCGGCTACAGCGTTAGCTGAAGCCGGTGCTGATGCGGTCAAAGTGGGAATTGGCCCAGGATCAATTTGCACCACAAGAATTATTGCCGGTGTTGGAATGCCACAAATCACTGCTATCTGTGATGTCGCTGCAGCACTTAAGGGCAAAGGCATCCCTATTATCTCAGATGGAGGAATCCGTTATTCAGGTGATATTGCAAAGGCCATTGCAGCAGGAGCTGACAGCATTATGGTGGGCGGCTTATTTGCAGGCACTGAGGAATCACCTGGTGAAGTAGAGCTTTATCAAGGCAGAAGTTTTAAGTCTTATCGTGGTATGGGTTCTCTTGGCGCCATGGCAGAGAAGCACGGTTCTAAGGACAGATACTTTCAAGGCGATGTTGAAGTCACTGATAAATTAGTGCCTGAAGGCATAGAGGGCAGAGTTCCATTTAAAGGCAGCCTAACTCAAATCGTTGAACAATTAATTGGCGGCTTAAGACAATCCATGGGTTACACGGGTTGCAACAATATAGAAGAACTTCAAACCAAAACTGAGTTTGTTCGTATCACTGATGCTGGGAGAAAAGAGAATCATGTTCATGATGTCAGCATTACTAAAGAACCGCCTAATTATTCTGTCGATTAATGACACTTGACGCTGAAAAAATATTAATCCTTGATTTCGGTTCACAATACACACAACTAATCGCCCGCAGGGTCAGGGAAGCTGGTGTTTACAGCGAGATTTATGCAGGCGACATCGATCACCAATCAATCAGTGATTTCAACCCAAAAGGAATTATTCTTTCAGGCGGGCCTGAGTCTGCCTTTTCCGATGATTCTCCTAAAGCAGCAGCTGAAATCTTTTCCATGGGCGTTCCTATTTTAGGAATCTGTTATGGCATGCAAACCATGGTTGAGCAGTTGGGAGGTCGTGTTCAATCATCAACTCATAGAGAATTTGGTTATGCTGAGGTGTCTATTGAAACATCAAATAGGCTGTTCAGTAGGATTGAGGTAAACCAAGATTGTCTGCAAGTATGGATGAGTCATGGCGATCGAGTAGAGACCTTGCCAGAAGGATTTGAGGCTATTGGTAAAAGCGATAGTTCACCAATGGCTGCAATGGCTAATGATGAAAAATCATTTTTTGGATTGCAGTTTCATCCAGAAGTGACTCACACCAATAAAGGGCAAATCATTATTGAGAATTTTGTTCATCAGATTTGTGGATGTGGCAGTGAATGGACACCAGGTAATATAATAGAGAATGACATTAATAATATCCGTGA
>JAPYQN010000010.1:6753-43072 GCA_029941465.1 Gammaproteobacteria bacterium | reverse complement strand
GCTTATGGCCAATCAAATGGGTGAAGCTTCAGAAGGAAGAGCTTCAGGCAAAGAAAAACCTTTAAATTCTATAGATCATAAACAATCTAAACCAGTAAAAGCTTGGATGAAAAATGAGCTGAAACAACAGCAAAAACGTTTCAAAAAAATCTTAGAACACATGGAGGAAATTACTCCTAAACGAGATAAATGGTTTGAAGAATTTTTTGATCGAATTACAACTCGAGGGCAAAACATTGATGGCGATACCAGAATGGTGATAGCAAGGGAAGACTTACCTAAAAAACCAAGAAGAAAAACCAAAGTTACTTATGAACCTAAAGATCTCAAAGGATTTGACCATTAATATAAAAGGATAGAGATTATGCCAAGACCACACATAGAACCTTATGACGAAAGACCGGCAGCATACAAACGTATGACATTGCCTGGTTTTAACAAGGGTATGCATTACAAAGTTTTAAGTATGGACACTGATACAGGGGCGTGTTCATTAAAAGTTAAATTTGAAAGTGGCTATAAGCTACCGGCGGGGATGAGTTATTCTGAACTTGAACTCTTTATTGTGTCAGGCTCAATAACCTATGGTGATAAAACTTATGGCGAGGGCTATTACTTCCTTATTCCTCCAGGCGTAACCATGCCGGTAATGAAAGTGAGCAAAGGAGCTGTTGCCATAATGTTCTACAATTATGGTGAACCAAGTTTTGTTGCTTCTGATGAGGATCACCCATTAGCTGAACGCCATCGTTTATCTATCATCAACTCTATGGAAGATATTCATTGGATGCCTGGAAATAGAATTGTTCCGTCTGTTGCATCCGGTTGCATGTTGAAACTTTTAAAATATGACTTACACACAGAAGCACACACTTTCTTGTATTGCATGACACCAGGGTTTCAACAAGACAATATTTCATATCATGACTGTTGTGAAGAGTCTTATCATATTTGGGGGACTTCATGGATGATGCAATTTGGTGACTTACCGACAGGAGGGTATTTCTGGAGACCGCCCTATATTAATCATGGTGCCTTTGCTAGCAAAAATGGCATTATTGCAATCGGGCGAACTGATGCTCATCTTCACAATTATTTCCATCATAACCCTTGGTCAACCCCTAAGGATAATGCAGACAGAGCAGCGGCTAGACTTAGGCGCTTGAAACCGTCTCTGTATAAATGGATTCGCTCACCTGATGGACATAATCATTTCACTGATTTTGAGTACCCTCATTATCATGATCATGATCATGACCACGATCACAATTAAATAGGTTTTATATTCTGGGTATTTTTATAACCCAATAATACATTATGTCAGGACCCTTAAAAGGCCTTAAAATAATTGAGTTAACCAGTGTTGTTCTGGGACCCTGGGCTGCTCAAATTCTGGCAGATATGGGTGCTGAAGTTGTTAAAGTTGAGGCACCGTTTGGTGACAGTAATCGACAATTAGGAGCTTCACGTAATCCAAATATGGCGGCTCTTTATCTCTCAAATAATAGGAATAAGAGAAGTTTGGTTCTTGATCTAAAGCAGTCAAGTGCACGTGATGCTTTGCTTGCTATTGTTAAGGACTGCGATGTTTTTCTGCATAATAATCGACCTCAAGTTATGACCAAATTTAAACTAGAATATAACGATATTAAAGCAGTCAATGAGAATATCATTTATTGCGGTACTTATGGTTACAGCAAGGATGGACCATATGGTGAAAAGGGTGCGCTCGATGATTCTATACAAGCTGCTAGTGGTATTGCTGCTTTGAATGAATTGGTGCTCGGTGAGCCTAGATATTTACCTACCGTGGTTGCTGATAAAACCACAGCAATAACAGTTGTCTACTCAATACTGGCAGCCTTGTTTCACCGTGAAAGAACAGGCAATGGTCAAGAAATTGAAGTACCAATGTTTGAGACTATGGTCTCATTTGTGATGGCTGAACACATCTGGGGAGAGATCTTTGAGCCACCATTGGGTAAAGCTGGTTACACCCGCTTAATGTCTCATCATCGAAAACCCTATAAAACTAAAGACGGCTATATTGCTGTTTTGCCTTATATGAATAATCATTGGAAGACTTTTTGTGAAAAAGCAGAAAGACAGGATTTAATTGAAGATGATCGATTTAAGAACCTATCTTCTAGAGTTAAAAACATTGATGACACCTATTCAGAGACAGGGAAAATTCTGGCTACAAAAACAACTCAGGAATGGTTGGATATTTTTGCTGACACCAAGGTGCCTGTCATTATTGTGAACAGCCTTGATGATCTATTTACTGATCCACATCTAGAGGCGGTTGGTTTTTGGCAAGATTTTGACCACCCTACGGAAGGCAAATTAAAGATGCCAGGTTTTCCAGTAAAATTTTCAGAAACCCCAGCCACAATTCGCAAACACGCACCAAACTTTGGCGAGCATAGCTTAGAAATTTTAGCAGAGGCAGGTGTTGATGAAGAAACAATCAAGCAAATGATTCAGTCAAAAGCTACAGTAGTGTCTGACTAGATTGTTTGTCTAAATTTCTTTATATCTTCAATAACTTCGCTGGTATGAGTATCGGGATCAACTTTGTTGTAACGCTTTAAAATTTTGCCTTGTGGGTCAATAATAAAAGATTGTCTTTTAGCAATTGTCATCATCATAAATTTCCCAAGCACGCCGTAATCTTCAGCACAGTTTTTATTGACATCTGCGAGAATAGGATAGGGGAGACTATATTTTTCACTGAATTCTTGATGTGAATCAACATCATCAAGACTCACTCCTAATATTTGGGTATCCAATGAATTAAATTCAAAAATATTGTCTCTGAAACTACACGCTTCAGTGGTGCACCCGGGTGTACCATCTTTGGGATAGAAGAATAAAACCACATACTGACCTTTATAATCTTCTAAACTGTGCCATTCACCGTTCTGATCTTGTAAATTAAAATTTGGAGCTAAATCACCCTCATTGAGATCTGATTCTGAAAAAACACTGGTGTATAAAACCAATGACACTAAACTCAGCCCTACAACAAAAGATGCAATTGTCTTATTCATAATCTTCACCATAATTAAAAATTAAACTTATTCTACATTAACCAATAGGTATTACTGTTAATATTTACTTATGAGTACATTCGAAAACAAAGTCGGTTTGGTTCTCCCTGGTGGAGGTGCAAGAGGTGCTTATCAAATTGGTGTATTAAAAGCGATTTCTAAAATTCTGCCAGCTAGAGTTAGTAATCCTTTTAGTGTCATCAGTGGCACATCAGCCGGCGCTATTAATGCAAGTGTAATAGCATCAAAAGCGGACTCTTTTGTTGATGCGATTGATTTACTGAATGATATTTGGGGTAACTTTAAAACTAATAGAGTATACAAAACTGATAGCCTAACGATGTTTAAGAGCAGTTTACACTGGTTAGTTGCTATTGTTTCCGGAGGAATATTAGTGAAGAATCCAAAGTCATTGCTCAATAATGCACCGTTAAGAAGCCTGTTAATGGAAAGCATCAATCTTGATCGTATAAGATCAAATATTGATGACGGCAATCTGGAGGCTTTTGCTATAACGGCGGCTGGTTACAGTTCTAGAAAATCAAAAACATTTTTCCAATCCAATAAAAAAAATATTGATTGGGAAAAGTTCAGAAGAGAGGGCATAGAATCGAAAATAGGTACTGATCATCTGATGGCCAGTGTGGCCCTGCCTATAATTTTCCCAGCAGTGAAAATTGATAATGAATTCTTTGGTGATGGAGCTATGCGTCATGCCACGCCATTGTCACCAGCAATTCGTTTAGGAGCTGAAAAATTATTAATCATAACCACAGATAACAATAAGAACGACCCTGATACCGATGAAAGAGATGATCCTTCGCTAGGGGAGATAGGAGGCTATATGCTCGATGCATTGTTCTCTAGTGGACTTTTAGCAGATTTAGAACGCCTAGACCGTATTAACCAAATTATCAAACATTCTAGTAATGACCCAATCAGTACTGCATCGAAACAAATGAAACATCTGGATTATTGTATTATTTCACCCTCAAAGGATATTAACCTTATCGCTGAAGGACATTTCAGTGAACTCCCTTATTCAATCAAGCTACTTTTAAGAGGGTTAGGTTTAAAAAATCAAAGTCAGTCTGAGTTGTTAAGTTTTTTATTGTTTGAATCCTCGTTCACTCAGGAATTAATCGAACTAGGTTTTCAAGATGCCATAGAACAAAAAGAGCAAATAAAGAGTATTTTTCAATAAATAATAATGTTTTTACAGTAACAGAGCTGTTGCTAACCCGAGAAAAGTTATAAACCCGAGAACATCGGTCAAGGTTACCATGAGTACCCCACTTGCAAGCGCTGGATCAATACCAAAACGTCTCAGTAAAAATGGGATAGAAACCCCTGCTATAGAAGAGGCAAGTATATTCAGTAACATTGATGCCCCAACGATTAAGCCTATATCCCAACTGGTTTTAAATAAGAGTACCGCCAAGCATGAAACAACAATTGACCAAAATACTCCGTTCACTAGAGCAACCAGGAATTCTCGTGATAATAAGTTCATTGCATTAGATGATTGGATTTTACCCATAGCGATTCCTCGAATAACAAGAATAAGGGTTTGATTACCGGCAACTCCACCCATGCTCGCTACTATCGGCATTAAGACAGCTAGAATGACAATCTGATCAAGAGTTTCTTGGAATAGGCTTACAGCAGTAGCAACAATAAACGCTGTTACCATGTTGGCGCCTAACCAAACAGCTCTTCTTTTAGAGCTTAAAAGCACAGGAGCAAAGATATCATCTTCATCATCTAATCCTGCCATGTTAAATATTTCACTATTGGCCTGATCTTGAATCAAATCAACGACGTCATCCACAGTAATTTCTCCTAATAATTGATTATTTGAATCGACTACAGGAGCTGAAATTAAGTTCAAATTCTGAAATTCAATGGCTACATCATTGGCTTTGGAATTGGCATCAATTGGTTTAACAGATTCATCCATGATTTCTTCAATAGGCATCTCTATGTTTTCTGTAAAGAGATCCACTAATTTTACAGAACCTAGATATTGATTGTGACGATTGATGACGTAAATTAAGTTAGTATTAATTGGTAGGTTTTCAAAGGTTCTTAAATAGCGAATCAATCCATTAATGGAGATACCTCTTCTTATCGTTACAATTTTTGGGTTGGTTAAACCACCCGCAGAATCATCCTCATATGACATGACTGATTCCAGTCTAATTTGGTCTTGTTTATCTAGAGCTTTAATTACTTGGTCTGTAATTTGATTGGGTAGATCATTAATAATATCAGCCAAATCATCCAACTCCATGTCTTGGGTAGCTGCAATCAGTTCTTGCGTATCCATTTGATCAATAAGGTTTTGTCTGACATCTTCAATTAGCTCTTTTAGAACCTCGCCCTCATCTTCTTGATCCATCATCTCCCATAAAATTTCTCTGTTCCTGGGTTCTATTGATTCAAGCAGTCTTGCAATTTCATAAGGACTAAGTGAGGAGAGAGTATTCTTGATACTAGCTACCCTATCTTTTTCAAGATCTTTTATTAGATCAGTGAGTTTTTTTTCTGAATGTTGCATGTCTTGAGATAATTATAAGGCTAATTTGATTTATTCAGATTGTAATCAATACCAATAAAATATAACAATAAATTTACATTCTAAAGCCTTCACCTAGGTAAACTTTTTTAACTTCCCTATTTTCTAGAAGCTGTTCTGGAGTACCATAGGCAATTGATATACCTTGATTAACGATATATCCACGCGTACATATCTCTAGTGTCTCTCTAACATTGTGATCAGTAATGAGTATACCTATACCTTCACCAGCTAAATCTTTTATAATTCTTTGAATATCGAGGACCGAAATAGGATCGACGCCTGCGAATGGTTCGTCTAAGAGTATGAATTTTGGTTCTATTGCAAGTACTCTAGCAATTTCTACTCTTCTTCGTTCTCCACCTGATAAACTAATGCCCAGAGTATTTCTTAACGTATTTAAACTAAGCTGATCTAATAGTTTCTCTAAGAGGTCTTCACGATTCGAATAATTAAGTTCTTTTCGAGTTTCCAAAATAGCCATGATGTTATTTTCTACTGTAAGTTTTCTAAAAATCGAAGCTTCTTGAGGTAAATATCCAAGGCCTTTTTGTGCACGTTTATGAATAGGGAGGTTAGTAAGATTTAAATCATCAAGCATGATTTTGCCTGTTTTACATGCTACAAGTCCAACCACCATGTAAAATGCCGTTGTTTTTCCAGCACCATTGGGCCCTAGAAGCCCTATAATCTCACCACTTTTAACATTAAAGCTAAGATTATTAACAACCTTTCGAGATTTATATTTTTTTTCCAGTGATTCTGCTATTAATATACTCACGCTCTATTTCCTTATTGAGCAAAAATATTAGAGGTCATGCTGGAGCTAAAGTTCAGTTTGTTGTCTCTAAGTTGGGCGTTAAGACCTTGTGCTTGAATTGTATTGTTGTTGATGGTGATAAAGACGTCTCTATTGGTAGCTATTGTTAGTGTATTTGGATTGATCTCCAGATAGTTTGTTGAAATAATTGAGGGGTTATCGATTGATTTATTCTCAATGAGAACATTGCCTGATAAAGCTAAGACATTACTTTTCGATATGATTTTTCCACTGTCAGACTTAATTACCCAATCGATGGTTGGTTCTGCAATATATTTTATTTCTAATTGTTCAAGATAAATTAGCTTTTTTAGATCATTCGTCTTAGCTTTTTTTGAAAAAATGCTGTAACTGAAGTTACCTTCTTTATTTGAGCCAAAAATCTTTGCATTTTTGAGAATAAACTCTCTGTCACTTGTGGCTATATTTTCAATTTCTTTTGAAGTCTCTACGGTGAAAAAATAGATTAAGTTGCTGAGAATTGCTAAAACAACAAGAAGACCTAATTTAAGAAAGTAATTATTCATTTAATGAGAGATTCTTTTTACATTACTCCAGATCTAAATAGATCATGAATATTAAGAGCTCCTATAACTTTTTTATCTTTGACTATGAGAAGTGAGGTGATTTTCATTTCTTGAATTGTTGCCACTGCATTATAGGCCAAGGTGTCTTCACTCATAGTGTAAGGGTCTTTTTTCATTACTTCCTTCATGCAAGTATTTTGAATATCTACTTTATTTTCAAGGGTCCTTCTTAGGTCACCATCAGTGAAAATACCTACTAGTTCATTGTTATCATTCTTAACTGCTGTCATACCCAATGCTTTTTCTGACATTTCAATTAAACCAGAAGCAAGCTTATCTGTTTCATAAACAATTGGAATTTCATCACCTCTATGCATAATGTCGCCTAAAGAAAGTAAGAGTTTTTTACCCAGCGAACCCCCAGGATGAGATTTAGCAAAATCTTCTTTGGTAAAACCTTTTTTTTCTAGTAACGCAACAGCTATTGCATCACCCATAGCTAAAGCTGCTGTTGTGCTTGCTGTTGGGGCCAGGTTCATGGGGCAAGCTTCTTCTTTAACCTCGACATTTAAATGGATATTTGCCTCATTAGACAGTTTTGATTTTTTATTACCTGTAAGTGCAATGATTGTTATACCCATTTTTTTTATAATAGGGATTAGTGAAACAATTTCCTCTGTTTCCCCCGAGTTTGACAAAATAAGGACAACATCTTCTTTGTCAATCATTCCTAGATCACCATGAATAGCTTCACTAGGATGTATAAAGAAAGCTGGTGTTCCAGTGCTAGCAAATGTTGCTGCGATTTTATCTGCTATGTGCCCAGATTTACCAAGACCCATTACAATAATTTTACCCTTACAATTTCCACATGCCTCACAAGCCTCAACGAAACTTTTATTTAAAGTGCCTTTAAGGTTTTTAATAGCTGCAGATTCAATATCTAATACTCTGTTTGCAACATCGATGTAGTCGAAAGTATTTTTTTCCTTATTCAATATAAACCCTTAAGATCAAGTTAACTCTTCTGATCTAATACATTAATATCAAGATCATATTAATATAAAATAAAGGAAAAAAAATGAATCCGCAGGAAATAAAGTCTTTAATTTTAAACTCTATTGATAACTCAGAGGTCCAAGTTAACAGTGAGGACAATGTCCATTTTGAAACCACTATAATTTCTGATTCATTCAATGGGAAGTCTTTACTAGAGAGACATAAAATGATTTACGCATCATTGGGAGATAAAATGAGCCATGAGATTCATGCGCTGACTATTAATGCTCTTACTCCAGATGAGCATGAAATTAGTTCTAAATAACAGAGAAAATAATTGCAAAAACTAAGAATCAAAGGGAGGTATTCTCTAAATGGAGAGTTGAACATCTCTGGTTCAAAAAATGCAGCATTACCTATTATGGCTGCATGTCTTTTATGCTCTGAAGAAGTTGAAATTGATAATATCCCAGCCCTTCGGGATATCAACACAATGATTAGATTGATCACATATATGGGTGTAAAAATTTCTAAAACTTCAGATAACACAGTAAAAATTAATGCTCATCGTATCAAAGAGAAATTTGCACCATACGATTTGGTTAAAACCATGAGGGCATCAATTTTGGTATTGGGTCCACTTTTAGCACGTTTTGGTGAAGCTGTTGTTTCATTACCAGGGGGCTGTGCAATAGGGGCTAGACCTGTCAATCTTCATATTGAAGGGTTAAAAGCAATGGGTGCAGAGATCGATTTAAAAAACGGTTATATTCATGCCAAAGCAAGACGGTTAAAAGGGTGTGAGTTTTCATTTAATCCTGTTTCAGTCACGGGAACTGCTAATCTGATGATGGCAGCTTGTTTGGCTGAAGGTGCAACTATTCTAAATAATTGCGCTAAAGAACCAGAGATAGTTAACTTAGGAGAGTTTCTAATTTCAATGGGTGCAAAAATAAACGGACTAGGTAGTGACCACATACTCATAGAGGGAGTTGATAAATTGGAAGCAACAGCTTGTCGGGTAATACCTGACAGAATAGAAGCAGCGACTTTTTTAATTGCAGCATTAATTACCAAAAGTAATCTAAAATTGAACGGGGCTTTAGCAGAACACTTAAGGGAACCCATTAACTTGCTTGAAGAGGCAGGAGCATCAATATCTATAGCACAAGAATTTATAGAAGTAACTTCATTGAATGAAATTATTCCTGTGAGTTTCACTACCAGTCCTTATCCAGGTATTCCAACTGATATACAAGCGCAATTGATGGTCTTAAACGTTTTAGCCCAAGGTGAGTCAAGTATAGAAGAGACAATTTTTGAAAATAGGTTTATGCATGTTCTTGAATTACAAAGAATGGGAGCTAATATCAAGTTGCAAAGTAATATTGCTAAAATTAAAGGCGTTAGCCAATTACAAAGCGCCCAAGTGATGGCAACTGATTTAAGAGCATCAGCGGCTTTAGTATTGGCTGCTCTTGTAGCTAATGGGGAAACTGAAATTGATCGTATTTATCATATTGATAGAGGCTATGAGAATATTGACAAGAAGCTTTCTCTTATTGGTGCACAAGTGGAAAGAATTGAGTCATGATTTATTATTTATTCGTGTATAATCGCACGAGAATTTTGAGGAGTCTTAAGTTTAAACAGTTATTAGATGAAAATGAGTAAAGTAGGTAGAAGAAAGTTTTTATCAATCGCCACAAGCGTAACAAGTGTTATCGGAGGCGCTTTTGCTGTCACTCCTTTTATTTTATCTTTCCAACCCAGCAAAAAGGCTAAAGCTTTAGGTGCCTCAATAAAAGTTGATCTTTCTAATCTAGAACCAGGATCTCTTATTAAAGTCTTATATAGAGGAACGCCATTTTATGTTGTTCATAGATCTGATGATATGATTGCGCAACTAAAAACCATCAATAGTGATCTAAGAGACCCAGATTCAGAATTATCCATACAACCAAATTTTGCAAAGAATGAGTTGAGATCAATGAAACCAAAATACCTCGTTGTTGAAGGTGTTTGTACACACTTAGGATGTGCACCAATCGAAAAGTTTTCAATAGCCCCTGCAGATATGGGTCCCGATTGGAGGGGAGGGTTTTATTGCCCTTGTCACGGATCAAAGTTTGATTTATCTGGAAGAGTCTTTAGCGGTGTTCCAGCGCCATCGAATCTGAGGATACCACCACACAGATTCGAAAATGGATCTATATTGGTGGTCGGTGAAAACTCTGAGGACATGAATGTCTAAGCAAGAAGAAAGTATCTTTACAAATCCAATTTTAAAGTGGGTCGATGATCGATTCCCTCTGTCTTCGTTAATTAAGGATCATGCAACTGAATATTATGCTTCTAAGAATTTTAATATTTGGTATATCTTTGGTGTGTTGTCAATGGTTGTTCTTATCATCATGCTCATGACAGGTTTTTTTCTTACTATGAATTATAAACCTTCCACTGAAGATGCTTTTAATTCGGTTGAATATATTATGCGATCTGTTGAATGGGGATGGTTAATTCGTTATATGCACTCAACTGGCTCATCATTTTTCTTTATAGTTGTTTATTTGCATATGTTTAGGGGCATGCTCTATGGTTCCTACAAAAAACCCAGAGAACTCATTTGGATTGTCGGTATGCTTCTTTACTTTTGTTTAATGGCGGAGGCTTTCTTTGGCTATCTACTTCCATGGGGCAATATGTCATATTGGGCTGGACAAGTTATTGTAAATTTATTTAGTTATATTCCGGTTATCGGAGAGACACTAACCGAGTGGATCAGGGGTGATTATTTTATGTCTGATATAACTCTTAACCGCTTCTTTGCTTTCCATGTCATATTGCTTCCTCTGGCAATACTAGCATTGGTAGTTGCTCATATTCTGGCATTGCATCATGTGGGTTCTAATAATCCAGATGGTATTGAGATCAAGGATTATAAAGATGAAAGCGGTAAGCCAATTGATGGTGTAGCGTTCCATCCCTTTCATACAAGTAAAGATTTAGTCGCTATCATTGTCTTCTTAATATTGTATTTTGCAGCAGTTTTTTATGCACCCGAGATGGGTGGTCTGTTTCTAGAGGTTGATAATTTTGAACCTGCTGACCCATTGAAAACTCCTGAGCATATTGTCCCTTCGTGGTATTTTACGCCTTATTACGCGATTCTTAGAGCGATACCAAATGCTGCATTAGGAGCAGTGTTCTTGGTAGCAGCTGTTTTACTATTTGTTTTTCTGCCCTGGTTGGATAGGTGTTCTGTCAAATCGATCAGATACAGAGGATGGCAATACAAGGTCGCACTCTTTGCCTTTGTTGTTTCATTTGTTGTGTTAGGTTACTTAGGGATGCAACCTGCAACTGGAATCTATGTTCTTTTGGCACGGATATTTACCATTATCTACTTTGCTTTTTTCTTATTAATGCCGTTTTATACAAAACTTGAGAAAACAAAACCCGTGCCTCATAGGGTGGTTTATAAAAAATGAACATGAAGCAATATATTTTCTCACTTATAGCAATTTTCTTTTTTAGCAATAGCGGATTTGCTTCGAGTCCTACTGAACCAGAGGTAGGAATTGAAGCAGTAACAATTAACTTATCAGATGTTAAATCACTACAAAGAGGCGCGAGAAATTTCTTTAATTATTGTGCTGGGTGTCACTCATTACAGTATATGCGATATGAACAAATTGCTGAAGATCTCAATATTTCGGAAGAACAATTATTAGACAATTTAATTTTTACTAATAAAACTCCACAGGATTTAGTGACAACCAATATGTTACAAGAAGACGGGGATCGATGGTTTGGTAAAGCACCTCCAGATTTAACTCTTGTAACAAGAAGAAAAAATCCTGATTATGTTTATCAATTCTTAAAGTCATTCTACATTGATCATACTTCACCAACTGGTGTTAATAACTTGATCCAAGATGGAACGAGTATGCCTCATATCTTATGGCTACTTGAAGAGCAAATGATTGCCGAGGATTATAATAGATTTATCTTAGATACAGTGACTTTTCTAGAATATGTGGGCGAACCTATACAGCAAAAAAGAAAATCACTCGGAGTCTGGGTTATCAGTTTTTTGGTCTTATTTTTAGTTTTTAGTTATGCTCTTTATAAGGATATATGGAGAGAAGTTAAGTAGCTTAATCAGCAAATTTATTGTTTTACTCAAATAGTTTAGGGGAATCAAATATGACAAGTGTTGCAAATAGAAGATCTATGATGGGTTTATACTCAGGAAATATATGTATCCGATCACATCAAGTTAGATTTGTTCTCTCAGAAAAAGGCATTGTTACTCAAATTAATAACTATGATGGTAATAAAATACCAGAAGATCTAATAGCTCTTAACCCATTTGCTACGATGCCAACATTAGTGGATCGTGAATTAGTTCTGTATGACTCAAGAGTTATTATGGAATATATAGATGAGAGGTATCCTTATCCACCTCTATTACCAGTTAACCCAGTTGATAGAGCTAAAATAAGATTAGCTTTAACTTCCCTAGAAGTTGATATTGTTCAGTCTGCAGTGGATCTTGATCAGTCACTAGGAACTCGAAATGAAAATAGCTGTAGAAAGAAATTAAAATCAGCATTAAATGCAACAGCTGATTTATTTTCAGTTAATAAGTACTTTCTTAGTGAGCATTTTACCATTATAGACTGTGTTCTGGGCCCTATACTTTGGAGGTTAGATTATTTTCATATCAACTTAACGAATGACCATAAAAATATGAAAAGTTATATGCAAAGAGTGTTCGACAGGGAGGCATTCCATGACAGCCTTACAGAAGACGAAGAGGAGATGCACTTATAGTGTCATCTTGAATTATTGGAGATTATCCAATGCCCGGCCAATTAAATATTGTTTCAACTCCTATTGGTAACTTACGAGATATAACTTTTAGAGCAATTGAGGTTCTAAAAAGTGTCGATCTAATTCTTGCAGAAGATACTAGGGTTGCTAAAAAGCTACTCAATCACTATGCAATAGAGAATAAACTAACATCCTTTAATCTGATTAATGAGAATCAGAAAACGAAAACTTTAATTAAACAATTAAAAGAGGGAAAAAATATTGCATTAATTGCTGATGCAGGAACACCATTGATTAGTGATCCAGGGTATCTCCTAATTCGGTCCGCTAGAGAAGAATCAATCCAAGTTACACCCGTACCGGGTTGTTCAGCAGCGATAGCTGCATTAACTGCTTCAGGTATTTCTGCAGATAAATTTACCTTTTATGGGTTTTTACCAAAAACTAAAGTAAAAAGAGCTAAAGAACTGAGAAAGCTGACTAACAGGTCAGAAACATTAATATTTTATGAGTCTGTTCATAGAATAGTTAATACCATTGAGTCAATGAAAGAGATTTTTGGCGAAAATAGAAATGCAGTCCTTTGCAAAGAGATAACAAAACTCTATGAAAGTTTTTTAGGCAGTAATTTGTTAGAGATTTCTAATTATCTATCAACAAACCCCGATAGATTGAAAGGTGAATTTACTATCATTGTTCAAGGTGAAAGAAATACAAGTATTGATTATGAAAAAATTGATTTTATTTTAAGCCTTCTAACACTTGAGCTATCATTAAAAAGTTCCATCAAGATCTGTGCAAAAATTACAGGTTATTCTAAAAAGATTATTTATACTCATGCGTTAGAAAAACAATACTAGCCCTTGTTTTTTTTATGATAGTGATGAATAATTCACTTCGGAGTTGGTCAGACAATCGCCAAATAAATTAATTTGGAGGAAAGTCCGGGCTCTAACGGGTACGATGCCAGGTAATTCCTGGAAGGCGTGAGCCTCTGGAAAGTGCAACAGAAAATAAACCGCTTTGATAAAGTAAGGGTGAAAAGGTGTGGTAAGAGCGCACCGCATAAATGGTAACATTTATGGCATTGCAAACCCCATCGAGAGCAAAACCAAATAGAAGAGCTATGATATCCCGTAATCGCTCTAGGGTAGGTTGCTAGAGGTGTTTGGTGACAAGCATCCCAGATGAATGATTGTCCAAGACAGAACCCGGCTTATAGACCAACTCCTTTTCTCTAATTAGAGCTATTTTCTAATCATCTTTCGGTTGACATAACTTACCAATAAACTATAGTGTATTTGAGTGGTAAAAAGTGGGATATTTACTGTGTTCCTATTGTTATATATGATGTTTAGAGGTTTAAATAAAATTAGTCTTGATGCTAAGGGTCGGGTTTCGATTCCCACAAAATATAGACATGAGCTAATTAAAGTTTCCAAGAATAAGCTGATTTGCACAATAGATCTAGATCACTGTCTTTTATTATATCCACTACATCACTGGTTAAAGATAGAAGAGAAAATAATGAAACTGCCAAGCCTTGATAATTCCAGTAGGAAATTACAGAGATTGCTTGTAGGTCATGCAGTTGAAATAGAAATAGATTCTTCAGCAAGAATTTTAATTCCTTCAGAGCTAAGAGAATTTTCAAAAATTAATAAAGAAGCCATGTTTATAGGCCAGGGTAAGCGTTTTGAAATCTGGGATTATTTAACATGGACTAAGTCTCGAGAGAAATGGTTACAGGAAGAAAAATTTACCTTACCCAAAGATTTTGAGATGTTGTCATTATAGAAATTAGGAGAAATGATGGTAGATTTTGCGTTTGTAATAGATGATACGGCTGATCAGAAAGCCAATATAAAGGTAATTGGGGTTGGTGGAAGCGGAGGCAATGCAGTTGGTCACATGATCTCTAAGGGGATGGAGGGTGTCGATTTTCTATGTGCTAATACAGATGCTCAAGATTTAGCACAATCCCATGTTGCAACAAAGATACAAATAGGCATAGATACCACTAAAGGTTTAGGTGCTGGTATGGATCCAGGTATAGGGAGTGAATCAGCAAAAGAAAGCAAGGAAGCAATAGCAAATGCAATATCTGAAACAGATATGTTGTTCATTACAGCAGGCTTTGGTGGGGGCACAGGGACTGGAGCAAGCCCTGTTATAGCTGAGATTGCAAAAGAGTTAGGTATTTTAACCGTTGCCGTAGTTACTAAGCCTTTCAATTGGGAGGGTGATTTAAGAACTCAATATGCTGAAGAAGGCATAAAAGAATTAGAGAAACATGTCGATTCACTCATCATAATACCTAATGATAAATTACAATCATTGGGCAAGAAAATTACCCTAGTAAAAGCTTTTGAAGCTGCAAATGATGTTTTACTAAATTCAGTGCAAGGTATCGTTGGACTGATTACCGTTCCAGGCCTAATGAATCTTGATTTTGCAGATGTTAAAAAAGTTATGAGTGATAAAGGGAGAGGAATTATGGGTTCTGCAGTGGCTTCTGGGCCTGACCGAGGGCGAAGAGCAATTGAAGAAGCAGTGAATAGCCCTTTGCTGGAGGATATTGATTTGCAAGGAGCTAAAGGAATTTTACTCAATGTTACGGCAGATGAAGATCTTGAAATATCAGAATTTGATGAAATTGGCGGGATAGTCAAAAGTTATGCTTCAGATAAGGCTAAGGTAATAGTTGGTACAGCTATCTCAAAGAATATGAATGATTCAATCAGAGTAACTATCGTTGCAACTGGTTTAGGTGAGAGACAATCTGAGAATAAGATAAAGGATCAAACTAATTTCAGTAACCTTGACAGACCTATAACTGAAAGAAATCCATTAAGAGAGACTAAGGATCTATTTGAAAATAAGGAAGAAGCGATTATTGGGAAACATGAAGACTTAGAAATACTTGATGTCCCTCAATTTTTGAAAAGACAGGATGCCTAATTTTAGGCATTATCTATTTTATAAAATCTAAATTCTTTAGTTATGTTCAATACATTACACATACCTGTCCTTGCTAAAGAATCCACAAAGGTAATGATGACTACTGCAGAGGGCTTATATCTAGACGCTACAGCTGGATTTGGAGGTCACACACAATTAATTTTAGAAAGTTTGGATAATCAAGGACATCTAATAGCAGCTGATAGAGATCAAGACTCAATTGCTTATCTTAAGTCTAAGTTTTCTCATCCTCAACTCACTATTCTTAAAAGTAATTTTAGAAGCTTAAGAAAAGAAATAAATCAACTGGATTGTTCTTTTACATTTGATGGAATCATAGCTGATTTGGGTGTTTCATCGCATCAATTAGACTCTAAAGAAAGAGGTTTTAGTTTTAAGAAAGATGCTGAGTTGGATATGAGAATGGATCAAACAACAGGCATTTCAGCTAAAGACTGGATCAATAGAGCCCCTGAAGATGAGATCTCAGGGATAATTTGGAAGTATGGAGAAGAGTCGTACTCAAGAAAAATTGCGAAAACAATAATAGAACAAAGAAGTATTAAGTCATTTAATAGCACCAGAGAACTTGCTGATCTTATTTATCAAATAAAAAAACATTCTATAAAAAAAGAAAAAAAGCACCCGGCCACTAAAACATTTCAAGCCATTAGAATGCATATTAATGATGAACTTGAGGAGTTAAGATCATTATTAGATTTTAGTTTAGAACGTCTAAAACCTGGTGGAAGAATTGCTGTTATTAGTTTTCATTCACTTGAGGATCGCATCGTTAAACGTTTTTTTAGAGATAACTCAAGAATAGATCCCACTTTATCTAAGCTGCCAAATATTGAAGACACATCAAAATTAAAAGTTATATTAAAGAAAATTAAACCTTCAGACGAGGAGGTCAAAACCAATCCAAGATCACGAAGTGCGATATTAAGGGCTGCTGAAAAAATAAAATGAAAGATAAGCTCAATTGGTATAAGTGGCCTTTATTCTGGTTTTTAATGGTTGCTGTTACTGCAACTTACGAAATAGATACACATTACAAAAATAGAGAGCTATTTAAGCAATATCAATTATTAGTCAAACAGCAGGATCAGTTAGAGATTAAATGGAAGGAACTTCGTTTGGATCTCTCGGAGCTTTTATCTGGAATGAGTTTAGAAAAAGAGGCTAATGAAAAGGCATCAATGCAATTACCAGATTCTTCAAAAATAAAAGTATTATTAATTAATGAAGATAAGCAGTAATAATTTAAGGCTTATTAGGAGCCGATTTATTTTTCTGAGCCTTATTCTTATTACTCTAATCATTATTCTTTTATCTAGATCATTTTATCTTCAATATATTGAATCTGATTTTTTAAGTGCTGAAGGTGAGAAAAAACATATAAAAACTCTCACTATCCCATCAAGTCGAGGCACTATATATGATCGAAATTCTAACCCTTTGGCTGTCAGTATCCCAGTTAGCAATCTAGTGGTAGATCCCAAGATATTTTTATCTTCAAGTCGATACCAGGAGTTGTCTAAGTCTTTGGCTTCAGTATTAAAAATCAATCATTCAGTACTTGATCAGGAGATCAAGAAAAGATCATCTAGAAGATATTTTATCCTCTCCAGAGAGTTAGGCAAAGATCAAGTAGCTGTAATTAATCGCCTAAAAAAAAGCAATTACTTTTGGTTAGAGAAGGCTTATAAAAGATTTAATCCCAATGGAGAGATCACAACACAGATCATAGGATTCAATGATAACAATGATCAAGGTCAAGAGGGCTTAGAGTATGCTCTTAATGATTATTTGTCAGGAAAAGATGGCAAAAAAAAAGCAATTACTGATATTGGTTTACATACTATTGAAGATGTTGAAATTATTCAGCCAGCTAAACAAGGGAAAGATTTTCATACGAGCATAGATGTTAGGATTCAATATATAGCTCATGCCGCTCTTAATGAAGGAGTGAATATCTCTCAAGCAAAGCAAGCTTCTGCGGTTGTTTTAGACATTAAAACTGGTGAGGTATTAGCCATTGTGAATAATCCTTCTGCAGATATGAGTAATCTCAAACTTCGATTACCCAAGTTTTATAAGAATCGAGCTCTTACGGATAAATTTGAACCTGGATCAACGTTTAAACCCTTAATTATTGCGACTGCTCTTGAGCATGGAATTTTTAATTCAACAGACACGATTGACACCCTTCCTTATTCAATCGGCTCAAGAGAAATTAAGGATCCAAGATATTATGGACCACTTAGTCTAGGTGAGATATTGATTAAATCCAGTAATGTTGGAGCCTCAAAAATTTCACTATCAACTGACCCAGAATTATTTTATGAAATTCTATCAAAATTAGGCATTGGGCAAGCAACTGCTTCAGGTTTTCCTGGGGAAACTTCAGGGACTCTAGACAACTCATATCAACGTTGGAGAGATGGCATGCGTGCTTCTTTAGCTTTTGGTTATAACGTTGATGTTAATTTAATTCAATTGGCAAATGCTTATGCAACAATAGCGAATGGAGGAGTTAAGAATAATATTTCTCTTGAACGAATTGATCAACTAGAAACAGGCAATAGAGTATTGTCAGAGCAAACATCTCAGACACTTTTATTGATGCTTGAGCAAGTTGTGGAACGGTCTGCTGTCAGAGCACAAATTAATGGTTATAGGGTTGGTGGAAAAACAGGCACTGCACAAATTGCTGCAGCTAATTATTCACGAGATGCTCATAATGCTATTTTTGTTGGTATTGCCCCTATCTCTGAGCCTAGAATAGTTGTTGCAGTCATTGTTAATGAGCCCCAAGGAAGAGAGTATTATGGGGGTCAGGTTGCAGCTCCAATATTTTCTTCAATCGCATCGAGAACACTTAGACTTTTGGGGGTTTCACCAGATAAAAAATAATAAATATCTCTGGTACAATTAATGATTCTTGATAACCCATTAATTAAATCTATATAGGTAACGGAAGTTGTTTTTATTTTTCTCAGATCAGTTGATTGAAATCTTCTCTGCATTTAATGCCTTCACATATATTACCACGCGAGGAATTTTGAGTGCCTTGACGGCTTTAGTTATTTCATTTATTTTTGGGCCTAAGTTAATCAACCTGTTGGAAGGTAATGATATTGGGGAATCCATAAGAGAAGATGGACCAAGATCCCACTCTAAGAAAAAAGGTACTCCAACAATGGGAGGTATTCTGATTTTACTTTCAGTATCAATTAGTACATTGATATGGAGCGATCTTACCAATAGCTACATCATTACTATTTTGATCAGTATGCTCCTATTTGGTCTAATTGGCTTGATTGACGATCTTATAAAGTTAAAAGGCAATAAAAATGGTCTGCGTGCCTCCATAAAATTTTTCATGCAAATTGGTGTTGCTTATGGGGCTATAAGCTATTTATTCTATGGCTCAGTAGAGCCTATTACCACAGACTTACTGATACCTTTTACCAATAATGTAAGGATAGATCTTGGATGGGTGTTTTTACCTTTTGCTATCTTTGTAATTGTTGGTTCTAGTAATGCTGTTAATCTTACCGATGGCCTTGATGGTCTTGCAATTGTGCCGGTAGTGATGATTTCCATCGCTTTGGGTATTTTTGCTTACGTCACTGGCAATATAAATTTTTCTTCTTATTTAGATCTTCCATTCCTAAGAGAAGCGGGTGAAGTTTTTGTGATATGTTGTGCTATTTCTGGAGCAGGTTTAGGATTTTTATGGTTCAACACTTATCCAGCTCAAGTGTTTATGGGCGATGTTGGTGCTATTTCTTTAGGGGGAACTCTGGGGTTAATCTCAGTAGTTGTTAAGCAAGAACTAGTGCTAGCAATCATGGGTGGAGTGTTCATTATGGAAACGCTCTCAGTAATTTTGCAAGTTGGTTCCTACAAAATTAGAGGTAAAAGAATATTTAATATGGCACCAATTCACCATCATTTTGAATTAAAAGGCTGGGCAGAGCCTAAGGTCATTGTTCGTTTCTGGATTATTACTGTTTTTTTGGTATTAATAGGTTTATCTAGCCTTAAGATTCGATGAAAATAAGAAAAGCTATGCTCTTAGGATAAGTTTTGGGCTCAGATAGACGACAAACCAATCTTTTTCATGGCATAGACCATTTATTTATTATAGTCACAGTTGTTCTATTGATAGGTGGATTGGTGATGTTAGCTTCAGCTTCAATGCCGATCGCAGTTAAGAATCTCGGAGATCCCTACGGTTATGTATATAAACAAATCTTTTCAATTGGATTAGGCCTATCGGCCGGTTTCATTACCTTCCTAATTCCAAGTCGTATGTGGGAAAAGTTTGGAATTCTTCTGCCAATATTAGCTATTGGACTCCTAACTATAGTGTTTATTCCTGATATAGGGGTGACAGCAAACGGAGCAACACGCTGGATTAAGATAGGTCCTTTGCCAAATATACAAGTAGTAGATCCAGCTAGGTTACTGCTGTTAATTTATATTTCTGGTTATTGCTATAGACAGCAAGAAACCTTAACCAATGATTTTATGAGTTTTGTCAAACCGATGATATTCATTATTCCGGCTTGCCTTCTGCTTTTAGGACAACCCGATTTTGGCTCAACAGTCATCATACTCTCAGTCACTGCCGGCTTATTCTTTATTGCTGGGTTTAAAATAAGATACTTTATCGCGCTTATTATCATCTTGGGCCTTGCCTTTGCATTTCTAATATATATTGAGCCATACAGGATGAGTCGCCTTGCAGGTTTTCTTGAACCATGGAAAGATTCACTCGGTGCTGGCTATCAATTAACCAATTCATTAATTGCTATAGGGAGTGGGGGAATATTTGGTGTTGGTTTAGGTGAGAGCATTCAAAAATTATTCTATTTACCTGAGGCTCATACGGATTTTATTTTTGCCATCATTGCTGAAGAATTAGGTTTAATGGGAACGGTATTGATTCTGTCTTTATATGGCCTTCTAATTTCTAGAATCTTTATCATTGGGTTTAAAGCCATTAGATCAGAGCTTATGTTTCAAGGTTATTTGTGTATTTCGATAGGGATATGGTTATCACTCCAAGTTATTATTAATCTTGGAGTTAATATGGGTCTTCTTCCAACCAAAGGGCTTACGCTACCTTTAATCAGCTATGGTAGCAGCAGTATCGCAATTACACTGATTACTTTAGCTATGGTATTGAGAATAGGTTGTGAAAACCCTCAACCAAAGAAAAATCTAAGAACCAATGGCTGAAGAAAAAAAATACACTATCCTCATTGGTGCCGGCGGCACAGGCGGACATATTTTCCCAGCTATAGCGTTGGCAAAAAAATTTAAATCTGACGGACATAAAGTTGTAATTGTTGGTACCGGCAATGCTCTGGAAAAGAAAATATTTGCTCAATATGACATTGAGACTGTTTTTTTTAAGAATAGGTTCAAGGACACATCTAGACTTAAAAAATATTTAGCTGCCTTAACTAGACCAGATCGGGAATTGAGAAGATATGTAGCTGAACTATCTCCACAATTGATTTTAGGAATGGGTGGTTATGCTTCATTCGATCTTTGTAAAACAGCTTTTTATCTTCAAACAATTGAAGGAGATTTTCCAGGAAATATTATTATGCCCTATGTAGCCATCCATGAGCAGAATGCTAAGGCAGGAAGAGCCAACAGATACATTGCAGCAACCCAAGCCAGAGGCATTATTGAGGGGCTACCAGGCGGCTTTGACTGGAAGACTAATTTTCTTAAACTTTCAACTGATGACCATGTCTTTCTGGGTAACCCAGTCAGAGATGATATCCTCAATATCAATCGAATAGTTAGATCATTTCCAGACAAATCAAAAAAACCTAGGATTTTTATAATGGGTGGTAGTCAAGGCGCTAGATCTATCAACATGATCGCTCCTAAAGCTATCAGTTTATTGATGGCAGATCTTCCAGTAGAAGTAATGCATGACTCTGGAGAAAAGGACTTTGAGGCTGTGAATGATCAATACTTAGAGTTGGGAATAGATGCCAAAATTACAAGGTTTAATCCTAATATAGAAAAAGCTTATGAATGGGCAGATTTATTGATTAGTAGAGCAGGCGCTATGACAGTTTCTGAGGCTAGCGCTATAGGTTTGCCTTCCATTCTTATACCATTTCCGCATGCCATGGATAACCATCAATGGTTTAATGCACAATTTATTGCAAAAAAAGGAGGAGCTGAAGTTATTTTGGATAAAGATCTAAAGTTAGAGATTCTAGTAAAGACAATAAAGAAGATTTTTTTACAAGAAGGAATTCTCAGTGAAATGGCAGAAGCAACGTATGATGAGACTTTTGTCAATGCCACCCAGAATATAGCTCAATTTTGCTACAAAATGATAGAACAGCCCCCTTTAAAGGATGTGGGTGATGGCGGATTATATGAGTGAAATTACTAAAAAAATCAAAGATCGGTCCCTTTTCAATGAACCACTATCTAAATACACGTCATGGAAAGTAGGAGGACCGGCGGATACTTTCTTCGCGCCTGATAATCGTGATGAGTTATCACAGTTCTTAAAGTCAAACTATGACAAGCCCATTACATGGTTAGGTAATGGAACCAATGTTTTAGTTAGAGATGGAGGTATTAGGGGTTCTGTTATTTCAACAAAAAAATCACTGAATAAGATTAAGAAAGAAGCAGATAATACTTGCCGAGTTGAAGCAGGTGCTTCATGTATGGATTTGGCGTTGTTTGCAGAAAAGAATCAATTGGGACCTGCAGCATTCTTTTCTGGAATCCCTGGTTCAGTTGGTGGGGCTCTTACAATGAATGCGGGGTCATTTGGTCATGAAACTTGGGATTTTGTGGAATCTGTGGAGGTCATTGATCAAGATGGAGTTATACATCACTTGGACCCCAAAGATTTCACATTTTCCTACAGAACAGTCAAATTTCCCTTTCCCCTCTGCTTCGTCTCTTGCCTAATGCAATTTCCTGAATCTGAAATAACCACCAAATCTGAATTGAAATCAATGAGAGACCAGAGGTTTAAAACACAACCTCTCACTGAAGATACTTGTGGGTCAGTTTTCAAGAACCCAGAACGAGAGCACGCAGGAGATCTGATTGAGAGAGCCGGTCTAAAGGGTTATAGAATTGGTGGATCTTCTATATCGACTAAGCATGCAAATTTTATTGTCAATGAGGGTAATGCTACATCAGAAAATATTGAGGACCTGATTGAATATGTTCAAGAAATTGTCAGTAGCCAGTTTGATGTAGAATTAGAGACTGAAGTTAGAATCATAGGCGAGAAATTAAGTGTCAAAAACAAATAATGGTTTTGGGAAAGTTGCTGTTTTGTACGGTGGTAATTCATCAGAACGGGACATTTCTCTAATTTCTGGTGAAGCTGTTTATAACGCTTTAAAAATAAAAGGAGTCGATGCTCATCTAATCGATACCAAAGAACCTTTTATAAAGCGATTATTAGATGAAAAATTTAACAATGTTTGGATAGCTCTTCATGGAGCAGATGGAGAGGACGGGAAAATTCAAAGTCTGTTGGAATTATCAGATATACCTTTTACGGGTAGTCGGACCTTGAGTTGTTCTTTGACCATGAATAAGTTGTTTACGAAAAAAGTCCTTATGGCTAACAATCACCAGACACCAGATTTTTTGATATTAGATGAAACCACAACTTTCTCGGAAATCTCAGACACTTTAGGATCTCCATTCATTATTAAGCCTTGTTCTCAAGGATCTAGTTTGGGTATTTTTATTATCAAAGACGAAGATCAATATAATGAGAAATTTTTAGAAATTCACCAATTAAATGACTGGATAATTGCTGAAAAATATTTTGATGGACCTGAATACACCGCTGGATTCTTAGCAGACAAGGTGCTGCCCTTGGTAAAAATTGATGCCAGCAATGAAGAGTTTTATAACTATGAAGCTAAGTACCTTAGTGATGAAACAAAATATATTTGTCCAAGTGAGCTAGATAAAGATGTTGAAGAAAGTATCAAGAAAGAGTGTTTATTTATTTTTGAACTTTTTAAGATAAGAGGGTGGGGAAGAATAGACTTTTTTTTAAACGATGAAAATCGACCAGTGATTCTTGAAATAAATACTGTACCAGGAATGACAACCCATAGCTTAGTGCCGATGGCAGCTAAAGAACAAGGAATAGATTTCAATACCCTTTGTTTAGAAATTTTAAAAAACCAGTCTTGATTAAATTGAGTTTTCTAAAAAAAACTAAGAAGAATAAAAAGAAACAAACCCGTTTTAATTTCTTTAGTAAATTTCGTCAAGGGAGCAAAAATAAACGTTCCTATAAGTCCCTCTTACTTGTTCTAATATTTACTCTAATACTGTCGTTTATTTATGTGTCTTTAAATCAACCTATTCGTGTGATCAATATAGAAAGTGATTTTAAACGGGTGTCATTAAAAACGATCCAATCAATTACTTCAGAAATGAAAAACAAGGGATTTTTGAGTGTTAGACAATCCTTAATTAAAAAGAAATTAGAATCTTTTAATTGGGTGAAGTCAGTTCAGTTATCTAAAGAGTGGCCAGACACTATTAATATAACTGTTATTGAAGATGATGTAGTCGGAATATGGAATAATGAACTGTTGTTGAATTCATCTGGCAGTTTATATGCTTTGGATAAAAGAGTTATTCCAGGCGAGTTAATCCAGTTTTTTGGCCCCGAAGATTTAGTTGATGAAGTTTATGAGCAATTCAAACTGTATAATAATGAATTGATTGCCAGAGGTATTCTGATAGAAAAAATAGGCCTTGATTTAAGAGGGTCTTGGAGTGTAACAGTGAGACCAGGAATAGAGATAAAATTAGGGGATCAGAACACAGATGAAAGATTTGATAGATTTTTAATGATTTGGGATAAATCTCTATTAGAAAATTTTGAATTAATTTCTTATATTGATCTTAGGTATGCAGAAGGTTTTGTCATAAAACGGAAGAATTAGGTTGAAAATATAATGTCCAAAAGTAACTCCACTGAAATCATAGCTGCTATCGATATTGGTACATCTAAAATAGTTGCTCTTATAGCAGAGATTAATGATGATGCTGAGCTAAAAATTATTGGAGCAGGTTTCAATAGATCCACAGGCCTAAAGAAAGGAGTGGTTGTTAATATAGAAGCCACTATTGAATCCATTACTAAGGCCATAGAACAGGCAGAAAAGATAGCAGAGTGTGAGATTAATACAGTCTTTGCAGGAATTGCTGGCAGCCATGTAAGGAGCTATGATGGCCATGGTTTTGTCAGAATTAATAGTGGGGAGGTTAACCTTCGTGACATAGCTGGGGCTATTGATGCTTCTAAAGCCATGAAAATCCCTTCTGAAGAGAGGATATTGCATGTGTTACCAAAAGATTATGTCATAGACGGTCAGGATGGAATTAGGGATCCCATAGGAATGTCTGGCATCCGTTTGGAGGCAGATGTTCACATTGTCACTATCTCAAGAAGTGCTGAGAAGAATATAGTTAAATCACTTGAACGTTGTAATCTAGAAGTTCAGGAAATTGTATTGGAGCCTCTTGCATCAAGCATGTCTGTGTTAACCAAAGATGAGAAAGATCTGGGGGTTTGTCTAATTGATATTGGGGGAGGCACAACTGATATTGCTATTTTTAAAGATGGCCAAATTCTTACAACAAAAGTTATACCCATTGGTGGAGATCATGTAACTATAGATATTGCTCATGAATTAAAAACCCCAATTGATAGTGCTGAGGAAATTAAAATAAAACACGCCCGTACATTATCTCAATTGAACGGATCTAATGAGATGATTGAAGTGCCAAGTGTTGGCGACCGAGCTCCCAGACAAACTGATTTGAAAGTTCTTTCAACAGTTGTAGAACAACGTTATCAAGAATTATTTGAAGTTGTATTAGATGAAATTGGCAAAATGAATACTGAAAACCTTAGAGCAGGTATTGTTCTTACGGGAGGTGCTTCACAGCTTAGTGGAGCTGCTCAATTAGCAGAAGAAGTGTTCTCTTCAGATGTTAGACTTGGTTATCCTCGACCAATGAGCGGTGCTTTTGAAACCATCAATAGCCCAGAGAATGCAACCGGAGCAGGGTTACTTTTATATGCACTTAAAAAGTTTAAATCAAACCCTGAAGAATTAATAAAGCAAAAGTCCTCTGCCACATTGATTGAGAAAATTAAAACTTGGTTTAACTCAAATCTATAATTCTCAATAAAAACAAAGATTTGAGTAATAATCTTTATTTGTGATAGTCTTTAGCTGTTTTAGAGGTTTCTAAGAAAAAAAGGGGGTTTAAGATAATGCTTCATCAACGAACCTTAGGTAAAACAATATCTGCAGCAGGTGTTGGATTGCACAGCGGTGAAAAGGTTGAAATAACCTTAAGGCCTGCATCTGCAGATTCAGGAATTTGTTTTAGAAGAATCGATTGTGACCCCGCACAAGAAATTAAGGCTCATGCTAACAATGTAACTGATACTCGATTAGGAACCACTATCTCCCAAAATAATGTCTCAGTTATGACTGTTGAGCATCTTTTAGCTGCTTTTGCAGGTTTAGGAATTGATAATGCTTATATTGATATTCATGGACCTGAGATACCTATAATGGATGGGAGTGCTGCATCATTTATCTTATTAGTTGAGTTAGCAGGCATCATAGAGCAAAGTGCACCAAAGAAATTTCTTAGAATTAAAAAAAATGTCAAAGTGCAAGAAGATGATAAATTTGCTGAATTTAAACCTTTTAATGGCTATCGACTAAGTTTTAAAATTGAATTCGAGCACCCTATGATTCAGGATAAATTAACAGAGTTTAGCTTTGATTTTTCTACTCTAACTTTCCTAAATGAAATATCGAGAGCTCGAACTTTTGGCTTTCTGAAAGAAATTGAAACATTGAGGGCAAATAATTTAGCCCTAGGTGGTAGTTTAGATAATGCTATCGTCCTTGATGATTATCGTATCTTAAATCAAGATGGATTAAGATTTGAGGATGAATTAGTTAGACATAAAATTTTGGATGCCATTGGTGATTTATATCTCATGGGTCATATTTTGGTTGGAGAGTTTAATGGCTATA
Source organism: Gammaproteobacteria bacterium (assembly GCA_029941465.1). Taxonomy (GTDB): domain Bacteria; phylum Pseudomonadota; class Gammaproteobacteria; order Steroidobacterales; family UBA11654; genus CACPJA01. Next base: position 16,178 of record JAPYQN010000010.1, on the reverse strand, counting down.
AATCTGGTCATGAACTAAATAATAAGTTGATAAGAAAACTTTACGCGGATGAATCTGCCTGGGAAGAGGTCGAGGAGTCAGAAATTTCAGACATACCGATCTCTTATTGGACTGCAGCTTTAGGTAAAGCTTAGTAACCTTGTTTGACCAAACACTTTATTTTCTTAGGAACAAATCCTAATTGTTCACAAATTTTTTTAATTCTTAGTTCTTCAAACCGTATTCTTGATGAAGCTTCAGAATTAATTGATTCAATAATTAATGTATTATTTTTTTCAAGATATGCAGCAGTTATATGCTGACCTAGGTCACCCATATTTTTCTTTAAACTCTTTAAAATGATAGTTTTTTTATCTAAAGATTCTGAGATATTCTTAAAATTACTTAAGTTATTCTTTAGCACTTCTGAAATGTGTTTCATTGCATTTCCATCTATTTATTTATCAATGATAATATTTTTTACCTTCAGGTTATAATAGCAGTTCATAAAACCTAATAAACTTAAATACTTATATTTACTTCTGATCTAATTAATATCTGAGGCAACTTTTGAAAGAATTATTTAAAAGAATTTTTGGTAGCAGCAATCAAAGGTTATTGAATCAGTATTCTAAGATTGTGCATGAGATTAATGCCTTAGAAGATGAAATTACTGCTTTAAATGATAGTGATTTATTAGCAAAAACTGATGAACTCAAATCCCTTTATGAGTTAAATAAAGACCTAGATAGCCTTTTACCAATGGCTTTTGCAGTGGTTAGAGAAGCTTCAAAAAGAACTATTGGACTTAGACATTATGATGTTCAATTGATTGGAGGCCTCACGTTACATCATGGAAAAATATCTGAAATGAAAACAGGAGAAGGCAAAACTTTAGTGTCAACACTGCCTGCTTATTTAAACTCACTATCTAATAGTGTGCATATTGTAACTGTTAATGAATACTTGGCAGAGAGAGATGCTGAATGGATGAAGCCTATTTATGAATTTTTAGGCTTAACAGTGGGTTGTATTAAATCAAATCAGAATGCGGCAGAAAAGAAAGCAGCCTATCAATGCGATATTACTTACGGCACAAACAATGAGTTTGGCTTTGATTATTTAAGAGACAATTTATCATATGAAAGTGATTCACAATCTCAAGGCAAACTTACTTTTGCTATTGTTGATGAGGTTGATTCGATTCTTATTGATGAAGCGAGAACGCCTTTAATTATTTCTGGGCAAGCAGATCAAAGTACTGAGTTATATCAAAAAATAAATTCAATCGTTAACCAATTAAATCCTGCCATCAATGAATCAGAGACAAATGATTATACGATTGATGAGAAAACCAAACAAATCTATCTCACTGAAAAAGGGCATGCAAACGTAGAAACAATTTTAATGAAAATGAATTTATTGGGGGAAGGTGAAAGTTTGTATGACCCAAAAAATATAAGATATATGCATCATATTAACGCTGCAATTAGGGCGCATAAACTCTTTAATAAGGATGTTGATTATATTGTCAAAGATGGAGAAGTGATCATTGTTGATGAATTCACTGGACGAACTATGGCAGGGAGACGTTGGTCTGATGGGCTTCACCAAGCGGTTGAAGCAAAAGAAAGCTTGAGGGTTAAAGAAGAGAATCAAACCATAGCATCAATTACTTTTCAGAACTATTTTAGACTCTATGACAAACTTTCTGGAATGACTGGTACTGCTGACACAGAGGCTTTTGAATTTCAGCAAATTTATGGTTTGGAAGTGGTTGTTATACCTACTGATGAACCAATGATTAGAGATGATCAAGCTGATTTAGTGTATTTAAATAGAGACGGTAAGTTTAACAATATCATTAAAGATATTAAGAATAGGCAAGAAAATAATCAGCCAATTTTAGTTGGAACAGCCTCAATAGAAAATTCAGAATACATCTCAAGTCTTTTAAACAAAGAAGGAATCAAGCATGAAGTGTTGAATGCCAAGCAACATAAAAAAGAATCAACAATAATTGCACAAGCAGGAAAACCAGGAGTAGTAACCATTGCTACTAATATGGCAGGTAGAGGAACTGACATTGTTCTGGGGGGTAATTTTGAAGCACAATTAAAGTTATCTGGTGATGAGCTTAGCGATGAAAAAAAGATACTCCTCAAAGATGATTGGCAGGCAAAACATGACAAGGTTATTGAGGCAGGGGGATTGCATATCATCGGCACTGAACGTCATGAATCAAGAAGAATTGATAATCAGCTTAGAGGACGAGCTGGCCGACAAGGAGATCCTGGTTCAAGTAGGTTCTATTTATCTCTAGACGATGATTTATTAAGAATATTTGGTGATCCGGAAAAAACGCAGAGCATGTTATCTCGAGTTGGTATGGAGAAGGGGGAGGCTATTGAGAGTAACTTACTTACTCGTCAAATAGAAAGAGCTCAAAGAAAAGTTGAATCACATAATTATGATATGAGAAAAAATCTTCTTGAGTATGATGATGTTGCCAATGATCAAAGAGCTGTAATTTATCAATTAAGGAATGACATTCTAACTTCAGAAAGTATCAATGACATGATTGAAGGGATAAGCGAAGAAGCTATTCAAGAATTGGCCAGTCAATACATAGACCCGGATTCTATGGAAGACACATGGGATCTCGATGGTTTGAGCCAGTCTATTTATAACGATTTTATGATTTCTTTAGATCTTGAATCAATTGTAAATCAAGATGATTCATTAAATGCTGACAATATTTGGAAAATTATTTATGAAGAATTCACTCGCAACTATAGCACTAAAGAAAACTCAATAGGTGAAAGACCAATGAGAGAAATTGAAAAGGCTGTAATGCTTCAGCAGCTTGATATGCAATGGCGTGAACACCTTGCAGCAATGGATCATTTAAGGCAAGGGATTCACTTGAGGGGTTACGCACAAAAGAATCCAAAGCAGGAATACAAAAGAGAATCTTTTGAAATGTTCTCTTTTATGATGGATCAGCTTAAATTTAATGTAATTAGTATTCTTTCTAGGGCACGATTCAGAGGCGAAGAAGATGCAGAGACTGTTAATGAGCAGATGCCAAATGTTGAAGAAGTTCAACTTCAACATAAAGACGCTTCTATATTTAAATCTGGCGCCACTAAAGCAGAACCTGAAAAAACATTAACTAAACCTTTTATTAGAGCTCAGGAGAAAATAGGAAGGAATGAACCATGCCCTTGTGGTTCAGGTAAAAAATATAAAAAATGTCATGGGGTTATAGAGCAATAGGTTTCTGTGAATATTAATGAAAAGTTTTTGCAGGTAGTAATTGGCATTATAGGTAATTCGAAGGGTGAGTTTCTTTTATCAACTAGGCACACTAAGCCTATCTACAATGATTATCTAGAATTCCCTGGGGGTAAGGTTAAATCGTCCGAAACAAACGAGGATGCCCTAATCAGGGAGCTTAGAGAAGAGATCACAATTAGTGCTGAGGAATTCTATGCAATGGATTCTATTGTTTATCAATATGATAATCTCGATGTTGAACTTCATCCTTACAGAGTGATAAGTTATTCAGGTAAGCCAGTTGCTAATGAAGAAGAGGATATTATATGGGTGAGCAAGAAGTGCCTTGAGGAGAAAAAAATCTTGCCCGGAAGTGTAGCGGTTATTTATGATTTATTAAGCTAGATCAACACAGAGAAATTTTGAAATCAACATTGTCTTGATATTGTTGATAATTATCTTCCCCGATGCTTTCAAAAAACCGAACGGCAATTAAGTGTCTGCCACCACTAATTTCAGGGAATATTTTTTTATTTTTTAGAAAGATTCTAACAAGTGAAATTTGAGTTCGCCTTTCTATTTGATGATTATATTGACCTCCGACAGCTACTGTTGCAATAGGTTCGCTGCTTTCCCTTATGATCCACATCAATTTATCAATGCCTTCACTCAGTGGTCGGATAACATCAATCCATGTAGCAATCTTTTTGCTAACTAATCTCTTATCTCCTTCAAGAAAGAACTTATATTTAGGTAAATCAAATTCAGCTTTACCGCCTGGTAAAGTATGTCGATGTAACAGAGATGCAATAAATGCATCTGTTCTTAATGGTTTGAGATAATCAATCCCAATATTGACTACTTCTTCTTTAATTAATTCTAGATCTTCAAGGGTATTTATAACCATATTAGAATCAGCATCAGGAACTGACTGGAATCGTTGCATTTGCATTATATATCTATCCAAATCAGCTAAAACTTCTCTGCGCACATCAGTTCTAGATAAAATTGAATATATTTCCAATAAGGTATGAATTACTGTCCGAGTTTCCCAACTGTCTTGTAAATCAGATGAGAAGTATTTTAGGCGAGCATAAAGGAATTCAGTTCTCATGAATGTCCTTAATCTTTCATTTAATGGAAGTTCATATACTCCTTGTTCCATAAAAAAAACCAGTTGTTAGAACAGTATAAAATAGCACTTAGGGTAATTTATGTAACCTTTTTATTTCTAGATCGCTATAAAAACTGTGTAGTCTGATTACTTCAGTTTTGAGCTGATCAAAACTTGTATCTTCTTCATTAAGAATAACATCATCACAAATTGCTCTTTTGCTCTCTAAGCTTGCTTGGTTTTCGATAATACTCTCAGCCTGTTGTTTAGTGCATTTGTCTCTTTCAATCAATCGTTTGATTTGAGTTTCAATTGAGCAATCTATAAGCAAAACTCTATCCATTAATAGGTTCATGCCTGTTTCAATCATGAGAGGGACAGCTATTATTAAATACGGTGCAGTTGAATCAGAGATATTTTTATTAATCTTATCGAGTACTTTTGGATGAATTATATTTTCCAAGGCTTGTTTTTCTGCTACATCATTAAATATTATGGATCTTAATTGTTGTCTATCCAGCTCTCCATCTGAACCCAGTATCCTGTCACCAAAATGATCCAAAATTTCTTGAAAGGCCAGCCCATCACTTTTGGTTAGGTAATGTGATATTGTATCTGCATCAATGATTTCCACAGATAATTGTGAGAACAAGTCACAAACAGTTGATTTACCTGAAGCAATGCCCCCTGTTAACCCAATTTTTAAAGTATCTTTCATAAAAATAATAAAAAGGTTTAATTCATTACTAGTTTAGATGAAAATAGCCTTTTGTTATAACTGAGTAATAATTATTTAAATTTTCTCATCTGATGAATTTACACGAATTTCAGTCAAAAGAACTATTTTTGAATGCAGGTATACCTATCCTTAAAGGAGCTGTGGCTGCATCCGCAGTTAAGGCTAAGTCTATTGCTGAGCAACTAGGTGGTGACACTTGGGTTATTAAAGCACAGGTTCACGCAGGAGGCAGAGGTAAAGCAGGTGGAGTTAAAATAACGAATAATATTGATGAGGTTGAGAGTATTGCATCTTCCATGTTGGGTTCTCGCCTTATTACCAAGCAAACTGATCAGAACGGATTACCCATTGATTGCGTCTATGTTGAATGTGGAACAGAGATAAGATCTGAATTCTATTTAAGCCTACTTATAGATCGAGCCAAAGAATCTTGGACCTTTATTGCTTCTTCTGAAGGAGGAATGGATATTGAGGTAGTTGCAGATGAAACACCAAATAAAATTCTCAAATATACTGTCAACCCTATTGATGGTTTGAGTGAAGCTGAATTATCTCATATGGCCACAGAACTTGGTTTTATGAATGAGACCACCATAGAATTTATTGATATCACGACTAAACTTTTTTTATTGGCTAAAAAGACTGACGCTAATTTAATTGAAATTAACCCTCTTATTATTGATACAACCAATCATCTTATTGCCCTAGACTCAAAAATAACTATTGATAGTAATGCTCTTTTTAGACAAGAAGTATTGACGCATTATAAAGACCCTAACCAGGAAAATGCACTTGAAGTTAAAGCCACAAATAATGATTTAAGCTATGTTTCATTGGATGGAGATATTGCTTGTATGGTCAATGGGGCAGGCCTAGCTATGGCAACAATGGATTTAATTAAATTGCATGGTGGCGAGCCTGCTAATTTTCTTGATGTGGGTGGGGGCGCAACCACAGAAAGAGTAAAAGTTGCATTTGAAATTATCATGGAAAACCCTAATGTTAAGGGCATCCTTATTAATATTTTCGGAGGTATCGTTAGATGTGATGTTATTGCAAGTGGCATCACAGAAGCTTTAAAGGAATCTAAAATTGATATTCCGATTGTTGTTAGGTTGGAAGGCACTAATGTGGATTTAGCTAAAGACATGTTGGCAGAAGCAGGGGCACAAATAATACCAGCAGATGACCTCACTGATGCCGCGATAAAAATTGTTACCTCAGTAAAAGGATCATAATGAGTGTCCTAGTTAATGCCTCCTCAAAAATAATATGTCAGGGAATTACTGGTTCTCAAGGTACTTTCCATACAGAGCAGTGTATTGAATATGGCACACAAATAGTCGGTGGAGTTACCCCAGGCCGAGGTGGCCAAGAGCATTTAGGAGTTCCTGTTTTTAATTCAGTGATAGAGGCAAAAGAGAACATAGAGTTTGAGGTAAGCATGATCTTTGTTCCTCCCAAATTTGCAACAGATGCAATAATGGCAGCTATTGAGGCTGAGGTGGAATTAATCGTTTGTATTACAGAGGGCATACCGGTGCAAGACATGATCGAGATTAAAGCTTCTTTAAAGAATTCCTCATCAGTTTTGCTTGGACCAAATTGCCCAGGTATTATCACTCCTGATGAATCTAAAATAGGCATTATGCCTGGTTTCATTCATCAGAAAGGTTCTATTGGAATTATTTCTAGATCAGGAACCTTGACCTATGAGGCCGTGCATCAAACGACTAAATATGGCTTAGGTCAAAGCACATGTATAGGGATTGGTGGTGACCCGATAAAAGGTTTAAACTTTATTGATTGTTTAGAATTATTTGAATCTGATACTGAAACACAAGGTATTGTTTTAGTTGGAGAAATAGGTGGTTCGGATGAAGAGAAAGCAGCCGAATATATAAAAGAGCATGTAACCAAGCCTGTGGTTGCCTATATTGCTGGTGTTTCAGCACCTCCTGGGAAAAGGATGGGACATGCTGGAGCTATTGTTACTGGAAAAGAAGGAACTGCAGACAGTAAATATGAGGCATTACAAGAGGCTGGCGTTCATACTGTTGAATCACCCGCACTCATTGGTGAAAAAATGAAGTCAGTTCTGAGTTGATTCTTTACCAGATTTTATACCAAGGATCGCTGTCTTCAATCTCCACAGAAAGATTTGGATCCTTTGACTGATTAGCCAAGTAAATACTTGCTGCTTGTTCAGCAAGATCTGTCATCCCAAGTTTATCGTAAGCCTTTGCAATAACTTCTAAGGACTGAATAGTGGATGGGGATCCGCTGTATTGTTCTAAGGCATATTTGGCTCTATTAATAGCAGCGACATAGGCACCTCTATCCATGTAATGTTGAGCCACATGATTTTCATACTTTGCTAGTCTGTTTCTGAGAAAAACCATTCTCTGTTTAGCATCACTGACATAAATACTATCAGGGTATCGTCTTATTAGTTGTGAAAACACAGAAAAGGCTTCTTCGGTTTTTGTTGGCGGTCGCTTTGTAAGATCCACATCGAATATCTCATGATACCACTCATGTTGACCTTCAAATGAAGATAAACCCCTCATATAAAGTGCGTAGTCAACTCTAGGGTGTGTTGGATTTTCTTTTTCAAATTGCTTAGCTTCATCAATAGCCTCTTCAAAGGCAGAGCTTCGATAATGGGCATAAATTAAATCTAACTGAGCTTGCTTGGCCTGATTGCTAAAAGGGAATGAAGTAGTGAGTACTTCTAGGTATCGAGTAGCGTTTCTATAGTTATTATTATCAAGCGCATATTTTGCTTTTTCATAAATAACTTCAGAAGACGATCTTAGGTCTGTTACTTCATCTTTGCTGCAAGCAGTGATAAGGATAAGACCTGTTAGAAAAAATATTTTTTGTGTATTTTTAAAAATTACAGCCCCTTTTGTTTCCTAGATAGTTTTATTATGGAATTATAGCCTAAAATAAATCGCATAGATTTAGGCATAATAGATTAGATGAAAGAAGATGCAATAGAATTTCTTGTCCTAGCTGAAGAACACAATCAAAGGGTTGATAAGGTGGTGAGCTTATACCTAAAGGAGTATTCACGCGTAATCATCAAAGGTTGGATAGAAACAGAAAATATTCTTGTTGATAATCATGTAGTTAAAGCTAAAACTAAGGTTCAAGAAGGGCAGAAAATTATAGTGCATCCAGTGTTAAAGGAACGCACTGAGGTTAATCCTCAAAATATGAATCTCCAGATTGTTTTTGAAGATAATGACCTCATCATAGTGGATAAACCACAGGGGTTAGTTGTTCATCCTGGTCATGGTCACCATGAGTCAACTTTGCAAAATGGTCTTTTATACCATCATCCTGATCTGAAGTTATTACCTAGAGCAGGCTTAGTTCACAGATTAGACAAAGACACAAGTGGCTTATTAATGGTGGCAAAGAACTCTAACTCTTATAATTCACTGAATACTGCTTTACAGTCAAGACTGATAAAAAGAGAGTACCGGGCAATTTGTATTGGAGAGATGACCAGTGGCGGAACTATTGATGTTAATTTATCTAGAGATCCTAATAATCGAATAAAATATAAAGTATCAAAATTTGGTAAATCTTCGGTCACGCATTACCGTGTTCTAAAAAAGTTTCAAGGTCATAGTTTTATAGGTATAAGATTGGAAACAGGAAGAACCCACCAAATTCGAATCCATATGTCTCATATTCGTCATGCTATATTAGGTGATCCTCTCTATGGGCAAAGGCTGATGATTCCTAAAGGCTCTAGTGAAAGCTTAAAAAAGACACTGCGCTCCTTTAAAAGGCAGGCTCTCCATGCTTGTCAACTCACATTTCAACACCCCTCTACAGCAGAGTTAATCTCTTTCTCATCAAAGTTACCAAAAGATATGGAATCTATCATCAAAGAACTATCAGGTAATGAATTGGATGCAGATACAATGAATAATTTACCGTTTCCTGAGATTAAAGTTTAGAAATTATTCTGTCTCTATCGTAATATACTCAGTTTTATTAAGTTAATTATTAGATTTAGAGATAATGCCAATATACGAATATGAATGCACACAATGTGGTCATCAACTTGATGCTCTTCAGGGCATCAATGAGCCGAGGTTGTCAGAATGTCCAGCTTGCAATAAAACATCTTTAAAACGACTTATTTCTGCGCCAAACTTTCGCCTAAAGGGTAAGGGTTGGTATGAAACTGATTTCAAAACAGGCAATCGAAAGAACTTAGCTGAGAATAAGGATGATTCATCTGTGAAGAAAGACAAAACTAAAGAAGATAAAACTAAAGAAGATAAAACTAAA
>JAPYQN010000010.1:0-6653 GCA_029941465.1 Gammaproteobacteria bacterium | reverse complement strand
AAAACTAAAGAAGATAAAACTAAAGAAGATAAAACTAAAAAAACACCTGAGAAGAATGAAAAAGTTAAAGATAAAACACCTAAAGATAAAACACCTAAAGATAGCGTGTAATGTCATAATTGAAATAGCATGAAAAAATTGAGAAGAATAATTATAGCGGGTTTATTGGTTTGGTTACCTTTGGGAATTACAGTTTTTATTATAAAGATTTTAATTGATTTATTGAGCCGAACTTATCTGCTTATTCCTGAAGCATTACGACCTGAAAATTTATTTGGCGTGACTATTCCTGGTTTTGGAATCATCATGGCTTTCATCATTTTATTTGGTACTGGATTGGTCGCAGCTAATTTTCTAGGTAAAACATTAGTTGAGACTTGGGAAAAATTCTTAGATAAAATTCCACTGGTTAGGAGTATTTATGCCCCGCTTAAAACATTTGCTGAGCTAGTTTTATCAGACCAGACCCAATCTTTCTCAAAGGTTCTCTTAATTCAATACCCTAGGAAAGGGTTATATAGCTTGTGTTTTCAGACATCAAAAGACGTTGGGGAAATCCAAGAAAAAAGTGGAGTGGATGTTGTTTGTGTTTTTATTCCAACCACACCTAACCCAACTTCGGGTTATATCATTTTAATTCCAAAGGATGAAGTTATCGAGTTGGATATGAGTGTTGAGGATGCCTTAAAAATGATTATATCTCTTGGTGTTGTTGTTCCTACATCTGACATTGATCTAACTGAAACCTAAAAAAATAAAAATGAGCAAAGAAAGAGCACATAGAAGTCATTACTGTGAACAATTAAATACAGGACATATTGGTGAAAGCATCACCGTCTCTGGTTGGGTTCATAGACGGAGAGATCATGGAGGTGTTATTTTTATTGATTTAAGAGACGCCTCAGGAATCCTTCAATTGGTTTTTGATCCATCAAACAAAGAATTATTTGCCGAAGCAGAAAAGATTCGAAGTGAATACGTACTTTCAGTATCGGGTAGTATTAGGAACAGGCCTGAAGGGACTGTTAATACAGACATGATAACGGGAGAAATAGAGTTATTGGTTGAATCAGGTCGTGTATTGAATCCCTCACTAACACCTCCTTTTCATCATGCTGAATCAGCAAATGAAGACATTAGATTGAAATATAGATACCTTGATCTTAGACGCCAAAAAATGTCAGAGAATCTTAAATTAAGACATCAGATTATTAAGACACTAAGAAATTTTCTTGATGCAGATTCTTTTATTGAGATAGAAACCCCTATATTGACTAAAGCTACTCCCGAAGGCGCTAGAGATTATCTGGTTCCCAGTAGAACACAGCAAGGTGATTTTTTTGCCCTTCCTCAATCACCTCAATTATTTAAACAATTATTGATGATGTCTGGATTTGACAAGTACTATCAGGTGGCACGTTGTTTTAGGGATGAGGATTTAAGAGCTGATCGTCAACCAGAGTTCACACAGTTAGATATTGAAATGGCTTTTGTTAATCAAGATCAGGTCAAAGACGTCATGGAGAAGATGATCAGACATCTCTTTGAAACAGTGTTAAATTACAAATTCGATCAAACGTTTACGCAGATAACCTATGCAGAATCAATGAATCGATTTGGTAGTGATCGACCCCATTTAGGGATTGATATGGAATTGATAGAGGTCAGTGATTTAATGCAAGATGTTGAGTTTAAAGTCTTTGCTGAACCCGCTAAAAATAAAGAATCTAGAGTGGCTTGCTTAGTGTTAAAGAATCAACTAGATATCAGCAGAAAACAAATTGATGATTACACAGATTTTGTTGCTAATTATGGTGCTAAGGGACTTGCATATATTAAAGTTCATGACCATAAGAAAGGGATAGAAGGAATGCAATCTCCAATATTAAAATTCTTAAGCCAAGAGTGTATCGATTCTTTAGCAGGGCGTTTAAAGTTAGAGAATGGAGACACGGTGTTCTTTGGTGCCGATAAATCAGACATTGTTAATGCATCTCTTGGAGCACTCAGAGAAGAACTAGCCAAAGATTTTAATTTAGTGCGATCTGGCTGGTTCCCACTTTGGGTTACTGATTTCCCTATGTTTCATTGGGACCCTAAGGAGAAAAGGTGGATGTCAGAACACCACCCGTTTACTGCCCCTATGACTGATAATCCTAAGGACCTTACTGCTGACCCAAAAACAGCATTATCTTTGGGTTACGATATGGTGCTGAATGGTAACGAAATTGGCGGTGGCTCAATAAGAATTCATTCTCAAAAGATGCAATCAGCTGTTTTTGAAATTCTTGGAATTAATGCTGCAGAGGCAAAAGAGAAATTTGGTTTTTTCCTTGAAGCTTTACAATATGGTTGCCCACCACATGGGGGAATAGCTTTTGGTATAGATCGAATAGTAATGCTTATGACTGAATCTACTAGCATTAGAGATGTTATAGCGTTCCCTAAAACTCAGACGGCAAGTTGTCTATTAACTGATGCACCCAGCCAAGCTGGAAAAGGTCAATTAAAAGAATTAGGCATCACTGTTAAGTCAAAAGCTGATTCTTAAATAAACATAAATTTTTTCTTTTAATTTTCCTTACAGACATTGATAATAGCTTTCTATTTGTAAGGAAGAGTAACAAACAAGATGTCAAAAAACTCCCTAGGTAAAACAATAAATCTTATTTATATTGCTGCTAAAGTTCGTCTAGGATTTTTGATTATGGCTTGTACTCTCGCGGGCATAGCTGTTTCACCTGCTTCGACATTAACACCCCTTGAAATACTGTTATTGGCAGTTTGTGTTTTAGTTGCTTCATCAACTTCAGGCGCATTCAATCAATGGTTTGAAAGAGACATAGATTCAATTATGGATAGAACGAAAAAAAGACCTTTTGTAACCCAAGAGCTTCAACCAACCAATTTATTGAATCTATGGTTGGTTGTGATCAGTTGTACTGCACTTTATTTTACTTATCGTGTTGCCAATTTAGAGGCCAGCTTATATTTATTTGCAGGGATTTTTACATACGGAATTATTTACACTGTATGGTTGAAACGGAAAACATGGATGAATATAGTGATCGGAGGGCTTGCAGGCAGCTTTGCAGTTCTGGTTGGTTCAGCTGCCACAGGTAACACTTTTTCAACAGCGCCTCTTATTTTGTCCATCATTCTTTTTTTGTGGACACCCCCACATTTTTGGGCTCTGGCTATTTGCTTTAAAGACGATTATGAAAAAGCTTCAGTCCCAATGTTGCCTGTTGTAACAAGCATTTCAATTACAAGTCATGCCATTTTTTGGCACACTTTTTTGCTGGTGTTACTGTCATTTACCCTAATATTTTATGGAATGCACTGGGTGTATCTAATATTTGCTTCAACTGGAGGGTTATATTTTCTCTACAGCAGCGCTCAATTACTTAGAAAGCAAGATAAGAGCTGGGCTAAAAAAACTTTTTTTGCCTCAATAATACATTTAGGTCTACTGTTATTAGGCACCATGTTTGATGCTATGATATTTGCTTAACAAACATTTATCATGGTTTTATGAAAACACATCTTCTGACAGGTCTCTTGGCTTTAAGTCTTGCAGCTTGCTCCATTCAAACACCGATTCAATTTGATGATGAGAGTTATCTACGTGGTGTTGCTGATGAAGGAGTCAATAGTTCTGGACCCAGTTTTGTTGATTACGACAATGATGGTGATATTGATATTTATGTTTCCACCGAATACCACGGAGTTAACCAGGGTAATCGATTGTTTGAGAACAATGGTAATGGCAAATTCATCGATGTTGCCGTTGAGAGAGGGGTTGATAATAAGGGAGGTTTAGGACGAGGTGCTTCTTGGGGCGATTATGATAATGATGGTGATATGGATGTCGTGATCTCTAATATGCCCCCTTCAGATCGGTCTGTCCATGTGCCAACATCATTGTATAAAAATCTTTTAATTGAGACAGGTAGTCCAAATTTTGAAAATGCTTCAAGAGAAGCAAAATTATTTAGAAAAAATATTCCTAACGATCAAGAAATTGGCGGTATCGGTAACACTGGTGCAGGAGTGGCTTGGGCAGACTTTGATAATGACGGAGATCTTGATCTGTATTGGAAGTGTGCAGAATATGATATTGATAACGCTCTTTTTAGAAACAACGGTGACGGTACATTCACTGACATTACTGAAGAATCTGGAACCGGTATCTTAGATATGGTGAGTGAAGCTAATTCACAGGGCTCTCCCAATTGGACTGATGTCAATCAAGACGGATTAATCGATCTTTTGGTGACCAATGAAGGCGATCGAAAGATCATGCTATTAAACCAAGGTGATAGCACCTTTAAAAACATAACAACCTCTTTCAGCCCACCTTCAGCAACAGCTTTTCTAAACCCAGGTAATGCCAATGGTGCATGCATCGGTGATATTGATAATGATGGTGATATGGATGTTTTTTTCCCTACCGCTGATCAATCAAATCGTTTGTATATTAGTTTGTATAAAGACACTGGTTCACTTCAGTATAAAGACATCACGTTAACTTCCGGAATAAGTCATAAATCAGGTGCACGGGGATGTGCCATGGGTGATTTTGATAATGACGGCTTGTTGGATATTTACGTTAATAACGGAGGATTCCAAGACACACTTATTAATGATGTAATCGATTTACCAATTTTTGTTCAGTTTTATATAGCCATGGAACCTGATTATAATAAATTATTCATGAACAATGGTGACCTGACTTTTTCTGACCTAACCAGCAGATCAAAAACCAAAGGGTTAGGCATTGGTAGTGGTGTGGGAACTGCTGATATTGATGATGATGGATTCCTAGATTTATTTTTTACTAACAGAACTTTTTATTCGTCTGGCAAACAAATCACTCCATCAGATCGTAATTTCTTACTGAGGAATCAAGGCAATAACAATAATTGGATAAAACTTAATTTAGTCGGAAGTGAAAGTAATAGGGATGCTTATGGAGCCAAGATTAAGTTAGTTTCAGGCTCATTGATCCAGTATAGGGAACACACCAGCGCCCATGGTTATAATTCAGCTAATGATTTCAGAGTGCATTTTGGCCTTGCAGATAACACCTTTGTAGACTTAATAGAAGTTCAATGGCCCTCTGGGAAAATTAGTGAATATAACAATCAGGAGATTAATCAAACATTGACCCTAAAGGAATGAGTAAACTACTACATTCAGGAGTGTCTGCAATTCTATCAACAGATAGACGAACAACCCTTAAAACATTTGCTGCAGCTTCTATTGCTTCATTTCTGCCTTCCTATGTTAAAGCTCGTAATCATTCTGATGTCATTGTTATTGGAGCTGGATTATCAGGTTTGTATAGCGCCACAATTTTGCAGGATGAAGGATATAAGGTCACTGTATTAGAGGCAGATAGTCGGGTAGGAGGAAGAGTGCTTTCTCAAACAAATATTCCTGGTAACCCAGAGACCGGAGGGACTGCATTCGGATCTGGGTATGCAAGAATTATTGATATTTCCAATCGTTTTAATATTAAGTTGAATGATTTAAGCCCAATACTGCCTTATTTTAGAAAACAAGAGCTAGTTCTTGATGATGAATTAATTAGAATGAATGAGTGGGCTGATCATCCAAAAAATGTTTTACCAGAAGCAATGAAGGCCATGCCTCCAAATGCTTTTTTTCATCAATTATTAGGCAACAATAATCCTATTAAAACACCAGGGGGGTGGATGAACCCTAAACACTTTATGCATGATATTTCAGTTCATGATTGGCTGACTCAGCAGGGTTATAAGCAGGAGCTTATTGATTTAGTTTATAACATGAATATTACCCATGGATATAACGCCAAAGATGTTTCTGTCTTAATGCTAATGTTTGTAAATGCCTTTGCTAGCTCACAAAGTCGTTTAGGTTTTAGAACCAGTTTGTCCGCTGAAGGCGGCAATATGGTTATTCCAGAAGCTATGGCTAATAATCTAGATCAACAAGTGCATTTCAATAAAAGTGTCAATGCGATTGAAACTTACTCAAATAAAGCCAAAGTTAGTTGCGAAGATGGATCAGTCTATGAAGCAGACCATGTTATATGCTCGCTGCCTTTCTCAGTCTTAAAAAACATTGATATCAGGCCTTCTGTTCAAGGTCTTCAGGCAGAAGCGATAAATAATCTACGCTCGCAAAAGATTAATATGTTGCATGTTGTTCCTAAGTCTCCATTTTGGGAAAACGACGGAATGAGCCCGAATCTATACACCAATGGGCTGTCTGGAATGATGATTGCTAATCGTCATGTAAATACACCTGATCAAGTGGATAGCTTCACTATCTGGTTAAGGGGACCTATTGCCGAGAAATTAGACAGAATGAATCAGCGAGAAGCAATACTATCAGTGATTAAATCAATTGAAGAAATAAGACCAAGCACAAAAAATGTATTAGAGCCGTTCGCATATCATTCATGGTCTCTTAGCAGATTTTCGAATGGCGATTGGGCTTATTGGAGTCCAGGCCAAATATCAAAATTTGGGTCTTCTGTTGGAAATCAACATGGCCAGATTCATTTTTGTGGTGAGCACACAGCTGTTTCAAATAGAGGAATGGAGGGTGCAATGGAATCAGGAGAAAGGGTGGCTATTGAGATTATGGGGTTATAGTTCAAC
>JAPYQN010000009.1 GCA_029941465.1 Gammaproteobacteria bacterium | reverse complement strand
AAAAAGCCTTTGAAGGAATGCAACCAACATTCAAACAAACACCACCTAAAACATTATTTTTATCAATTAAAGCAACCCTTAAGCCAAGATCTGCAGCCCTAAAAGCAGCTGTGTATCCACCCGGTCCAGCACCAATAACCGCTAAATCATAAGCCTTGTCAGGTTGATTAGTTGCTTCTCCTGGTAAAGAAGATGCATCAGAGAGTTGTGCAACAACGTCCCCTGTAGACACTTTATCTCCAACCTTAACACCAACAGATAGAATAGATCCTTTATGAATTGCAGTGACATCCATAGCAGCTTTTTCAGTCTCTAAGGTAATAATAGGATCATTTTCTTTAACCTCTTGACCATCTACAACATGAACTTCAACGACAACAACTGCATCAAAATCACCTAAATCTGGAATTCTAATTTCAGTCATTTTCATCTGAAATAATGTCAAGGAAACTAGGAGGATCCTCTAAGGTATTTTTAAGTTGTGTTGTGAATTGAATCCCCCCTACTCCATCTATTACCCGATGATCATATGAAAGTGAAATAGGAAGTGTCAACCTTGGAAGAAACTGGCCTTTAATAAAAATAGGCTTAACCTGTGATCTTGCTACTCCCAGTATTGCTACCTCGGGTGCATTAATGATTGGAGTGAATCCGGTACCACCAAAGCCACCCAAACTTGATACCGTAAAAGTTCCTCCTTGCATATCACTGAGTTGAATCTTGCCATCACGAGCTAGCTTACTTAATTCAGAAAGTTCTTTTGCAATTGTAAATAGGTCTTTTTGTTCTGCTTTTTTTATTACAGGTACCATTAATCCTTTCTCTGTATTTGCTGCAAATCCTATATTGATATATTTCTTATGAATGAGGTTCTCTCCATCTGCATCCAAAGAGGAATTGAAATCAGGAAAGTCTAGTAACACCTTACAAACACCTTTGATGATGAAAGCAAGAATGGTTAATGAAAAACCTTGTGCTTTAGCCTCATCCTTTAAATCAATTCTTATTTGCTCTAACTCATTAATGTCAACCTCATCATGTTGTGTAACGTGCGGTATATTAATCCAGCTGGCTTGAAGTCTTGGGCCAGATATTTTCTTTATTCGACTTAGTTGAACAGTTTCAATGGGGCCAAAATGAGCGTAATCAATTATGGGTAATTCTGGCAATCCCATAATTCCAAGTGTTTTTTTACCTGCTATGATTCCCTTAACATAAGATTTCAAATCTTCAGGCTGAATGCGATCTTTTAAACCAGTACCTTTAATTTCTGTAAGGTCAACCCCTAATTCACGAGCAAGTTTCCTAACCGAAGGGCTTGCATGAAGGCCTGAAAATGACTTTGAAATAAAATTAGACGTCTTATGTTCTTTGGAAGTCTTTTCTGTGGGTAATGTATTTTCTAACTTTTCAATCTCTTCAGAGACTTCAGTAATAATTGCTTCTGGTTCACCGTCTTGATCATCGACAAGAGACAGATCAACGTCAATTAAACAAAGATCATCGCCTTGATTAACCTTATCGCCCTTATTTGCATATATTGAAATCACTTTACCTGGATAAGGGCTAGGAACATCCATTGCTGCCTTATCTGTCTCTATGGTAATGATTGGGTCATCCACTTTAACCACATCCCCCTCTTTGACAATCAATTCAACGACTTCAACATCGCTAAAATCTCCAAGATCGGGAAGTAAAACTATTTTTTTATTAGAAATTAAAAGCTCTCCTAAGAAAATGCTTATTCAGGGTATTTCACACTATCCAATACGTTATCTAATTCGCCGTTATTAAACATTTGCTCAACAATGTCAGATCCTCCAACCAGTTCTCCATTCACATAAAGTTGAGGAAAGGTAGGCCAATTTGAGTAAGTCTTCAGCCCCTCTCGGATCTCATGATCCTCAAGGATATTAACAAATGCAAAGCGTTTGTTAGAGGCTTTAAGGATTCCACAAACTTTTGCTGAAAAGCCACACTGTGGAAAATCTGGCGTTCCTTTCATATAAAGTAAAATAGGAAACTCACCCAATTGACTCTTAATACGATCTTTCATATCCATTACAAACTCCTATATAAACTTTGAATAAAGTTTATTATAAATTCTCTGGATAAAAAAATATTGTGTATTTTAATTAGAGAGGTGTATTTGACTATAATTAAAAATTAATATATTTTTTATAAATCAAATTAAACGAGGTGAAGATATGAATCCATTAGATAAGATTGCTGGAACAATCATAAGTGGGCTGGTAATTTCTATAATTATAGTTCTTTCAATAAATGTATCTACTGGCGTAGGTGCAACGGTCTCAATTTCCACATGGGTGCACGTAGCTGCAGGAGTTACGTGGATTGGTTTGCTTTACTATTTTAATTTTGTTCAGGTTCCCTCTATCGGAGAGGCGAAAGCTGATGAAGGTGGTCCTGGGCCAGCAGCGATAACAAAATATGTTGCTCCTAGAGCATTACTTTGGTTCAGATGGGCTGCGCTTCTAACTTGGTTATCAGGTGCCACTATACTTTATGCTAATGGTGGAATGGACGGCATAAAATCTGCTTTTGAGTTAGGGTTAGTTGGAGAGTCTATTAATCCAGAATACAACATGATTATAGGCATTGGTGCTTGGATGGGCACGATTATGCTTTTCAATGTCTGGATTCTTATTTGGCCTAATCAGAAAAAAGTTTTGGGCATTGTTGAAGCTACTGCAGAAGAAAAAGCAAAAGGAGCAAGAATTGCTTTTTTGGCCTCAAGAACCAATACCATGCTCTCTATCCCTATGCTTATGTGTATGGTAGGAGCTGGACACATGGGTTTCTTTATGTAAAAAATCTTTCAATTAATTAATAAGGCTCACATGTTTATGTGGGCCTTTTTTTATTTATTACCAAAGACACTTTTACTAATTGTAAAATGTTAGAAGCGACCCAATCAATAATAAAATTTATTTCCATATCTAGAAGTATATTTTCTTTGGAATTTTTTTTACTCCATTATATGTTCTTGACTGGATTAAAATAATCCCTTCAATTTTTTTGCAATTGCAGCAACATCTTCAGGGTCTGAATTACTATACTCAGGGTAGGAATCAAATCTTTCAAAAACCTTAATCGTTGCATCGATTCCAATTTGTTCAGATTGAAGTGCGATGCCATGGCTAGAATCTTTATTTGCTGATGGATCCATTAAAAACGCTTGTCCAGACTGATTAATTATCGTGTCTGATTTTGGTTGAACACGAGTAAGAATAGCCCATTCAACCTCGTTTAAATCATATGGATTCACGTCTGGTCCAACAACTACCACGACTTTAGCAGTTCGACCCCATCTCCCACTGGCTCCCCAAACTGCATTCAAGACATATTTGCCAAATTCAGGATGTGGTTTTTGAGCACCATCAACTGAAAGTTGCACAAAATAACTCAAATTAGGTGTGACCACTACATCTTTGACTTCTGGTATTTTTGATTGCAAATCACTAAGTAATTCACCTTCAATCGGTAAACAAGCCATGTAGTTATGGTCAAAAGGTGGCATCATCTCCATGGTTGCATACCAAATGGGTTCACTTCGATGTGTTATACAATCAACCTCAATTAGTGGAAACACTTGAGTATCATCATAGTAGCCGATTGGATTAGAGTGTGGCCCAATAGTCACGTCCCTGTTGGGCAAGAATCTTCCCTCTATAACTAACTCAGAACTTGCAGGAACTTGCAGATCTAATGTTTCGCAATTAACAACCTCTACAGCTTCACCTCTTAAGCCACCTGCAAAATCCATTTCATCTAAACCAAAGGGTATGCTGGTGGCTCCAGCAATTTGTATGACAGGATCAACCACACAGGCAATAGCTATCTCCAATGGTTTTTTCATTTCCTGTGCTTTAGCCCAATGCAGACCAATATGATTTCCAGGAGGATTCCAGAAAGCAAAAACAGATAGGCATTTCCTCTGTTCTTCATCTGAATACACCTCACCATTTGGGTGTGTTGCGTTCCAAAGTTGGGTCAAACGATAGCAGCCTGTATTTGGGATACCTGTTTCAGGATCTTTTGTAATCACAACAGCATTAGTGATATAGGATGGACCTTCTTTGCCAAACCAAACATGAGGAAGTTGCTTAGCTATATTGATATCATTTTTTTCTATCTTGTTCTCTTTGCAAGGAGCTTTGGCAGGATCAATAGCTTTGGGTTTTATCCAGCTTGATTGATCAGTTAAGACTTCTGCATGCTTTAACTTGGCTTCTAGTGGATCTTCTTTACCCAAGATCATTGCAGTTCTCTGCCTAGTGCCATAGGGATTAAATAATACTGGAATATCTTTGGTGTTATAACCTTCAAGATTATTTAACATTAAAGCCGGTCCATCATCATTATGCAGATGCCGCATTAAAGCCTGAAGCTCAGTGGTCTCTCTTGCTACATTAAGCTCAATATCTAAATCAAATAATAGGCCCTTATCTTTGAGTAATTTCAAATACCCTCTCATGTCATTAAAGTCCACTTCTTTATCTCCTGTAAATATCATTAAAATTATATTCTAGATTTAACATTTTGAACATTGTGCATTTTAGCTGATGCAAATTAAATCAAAGAATTAATATAGTTTAACCGATACAATAACAAGCAACTAACACCTAGAGATTATATGAAGGATAAAGTTGCAATAGTTACAGGCTCTGCCACAGGTGTAGGGGCAGCTACAGCAGTGATGTTGGCACAGAAAGGTTGCAATGTTGTCATTAATTACACTAGATCAAAAGAAGAGGCTATGGCGACGGCTCAATTAGTTGAACAACACAATGTTGAATCCTTAGTTTTCCAAGCTGATGTTTCCAATGATGATGATTGTCAGTCGATGGTTGAAGCAGCAATTAAAAAATGGGGAAAAATTGATTACCTTGTCAATAATGCAGGTAAAACAAAGTTTAACCCGTTTGAGAATCTTGAAGGTTTATCTAGTAAAGATTTCTTAGACATTTATTCAGTTAATGTTGTTGGGCCCTATCAGATGATCAAAGCTGTTGTCCCATATATGAAAAAACAAGGTGGGGGTGCCATTGTGAATGATTCCTCGTTAGCTGGTATTAACGGTGTTGGTTCATCAATCGCCTATGTCACTTCTAAAGCTGCATTAAATGTGATGACCAAATCGTTAGCTCATGTCTTGGGCCCTGAAATTAGAATTAACACTGTAGCCCCAGGCCCTATTAAAACAAGATGGCTTAAAGAAGGTATGAGTGATGAGGCCTATTCTGCACTAATTGAACAAGCTGAAAAAGAATTACCCTTAAGACAAGTTGCTACTCCAGAAGATGTTGCTGAAACCTTAGTTTGGTTTCTTGAGGGTGCTAAACTCATAACAGGTGAAGTTCTAATAGTGGACAGTGGAGCTCATTTAGGGTCTCTACCCAAATACTCGAGCTCAGAAGACTAACTTTTTTTAGTCCAAGAACCTTCTGCCAGAGTGATTTCTTGTTTATAACCAAATTCAATTGAGTTATCTATTATTCGATAGTAAAAGGGGTTCAATTTAAAAAGACTGATGGTTTTGAATTGTTGTGCAATCCTTTCTTCTTGTTCATTTTTTGGATTTTTCAATAACTCCTTTAGAAAAATATATTTAGAGGTGTACTGATTCAAGATATTGGATTTATCATCTTCTTCTACATGACTTACATGGCCTTTAGCTTGAACTCCTTGGATTGATTGCCAATCGCTCACATCTTGATAAATGGTGACTGCAACTTCATTATGACTTTTAA
This sequence comes from Gammaproteobacteria bacterium, assembly GCA_029941465.1. GTDB lineage: Bacteria > Pseudomonadota > Gammaproteobacteria > Steroidobacterales > UBA11654 > CACPJA01. The sequence continues at coordinate 48,119 of JAPYQN010000009.1, read as the reverse complement.
TATCTTGAATATGCCTTGTTCTCTCTGACGATAAGAAATAAAGATTCATCTCAGCATCAGCTATATAAAACACAGTAGCCGCCCAAATTGATTGGGCATTTCTGGTGGCAATTGTAAGAGTGTTGTGTTCATTTAAGAACAATTTTAAACGCTCTGTTAGCTCTGCAATGGACTCATTAACCATTGGCGTTTAAACACCTTGCCACCGTTTAACCACATCATTATGAACACCAACTAGGTCCAGGATACGCCCAACAGTATGATCGACAATATCATCAATAGTTTTTGGATGGTTATAAAATGCCGGATTAGGAGGAACAATGTGAGCTCCCATCAATGAGGCTCTATATAATAACTCTGTGTGGCCAAGATGAAGCGGGGTTTCCCTAGGCACTATGATTAACTGTCTTTTCTCCTTAAGGGTCACATCAGCAGCTCTGACTATTAGATTGGTTGCGTATGAATTTACAATTCCCGAAAGAGTCTTCATTGAACAAGGGGCTATAATCATTCCGCTGGTCTCAAATGAACCACTAGCAATACTCGCGCCTAAATTACGATCGTTATGCACAACATCAGCCATAGACTTGATCTCCTTAAGATCAAGTTCACTCTCCAGAGAGATATTTAACTTACCTCCTTTTGTTACAACTAAATGGGTTTCAATTTCATTAATCCCTTTTAGCATTTGCAAAAGACGAACACCATAAATGATCCCACTGGCACCAGAAATTCCTATAATCAGTCTATTCATAGGTTTGCATTATATCAATTTAATAAGCTTTGAATTAATCTAAGGGGAATTATTTATATATGTAGCATTCTAGGTTGAGAAAATGTCTAAAATTAAAAAGTCCTATGTAAACATCAACTCAGGCCAAATTCATTATAGATATACAGAAGGAGATGGGCTGCCGTTATTGTTTTTTCACAGGACCCCGTCGAGTTCAATAATGTTTGAACGTTTGATGCTCGAAATGAAGAATGATAGACCTCTCTTTGCTTTTGATACACCTGGGTTTGGTGAATCATTCAACCCTGGTGGTATGCCAAGCCTGGAAGACTATCGAGATTGGTTCATTGCGGCAATTGAAAAGACCGGGTTAGACCAATTCCATATTTATGCACATCATACAGGCACTCATATTGCCTCTGAAATTGCTCTGAAATTGGAACAACAAGTTCTTTCGCTTTGCCTTAATGGTGCAGCCTATTTGACGTTTGAGGAAAGAGAGATTTTCCAAAATAATTTTACAGCAGCAGTAGAAGCTGATGAAGAAGGAAAATATCTTATTGAGACATTTAATCTAATTAAAACTTTATTTCCAACATTTGACCCTGATCTTGTTGATTTAGAATTAAGAGGGGCATTGAGGTCTAAAGTGGGAAGAAATCAAGCGTTCACTGCAATTTGGAAACAAGATTTCATGAAAGTCTTATCTAAGATTAAGTGCCCCATTCTCGTGATGTCAGCAATTGATGATTTTTTTATTGATCAATTAGAACTCATTAAAAAAGACTTTCCATTAATTAGAACAGCCATTTTAAAAGAATCTAGAATTGCCTCACCTGAACTTCAAACCGAAGCAACAGCCTGTCTTATCAGAGATTTTATTAAAGAAGTTGAAGAAAATAATTAGGGTCTAACAATAATTTCTATTGTTTTAGATATCAATGGTTGCTTATGAGGAATATGATTTCCATCACCTAGAATCAGTTGAAGCGTGTGTTTACCAGGGCTCAGAGTTAATTGGGCCCGATCTTGACCTTTACCAAAATGCAGATAATTTGAACTACTGGGTATGGGTAAGGAAAGATTAGGTAAATCAGCGTCAATAATTAAATGATGATGTCCTGTTGCAGTCGTATAGGTGCCAGCTGGGGCCAAAGTCATTCCTTCAATTCCAAAGAAAACTTCAAAAGTTTGATGAACCTCTTCCCCATTCCCCGGTTGCAAAATAATAACTCGTTTAGAAGACTCCTCATCAGCGAAAAGATTTATTGAAAAGATAAGTACAGCAATAAGACTGACAACTTTAGTATTCTTTTTAGTCATAATTAAACTCATCTATTCCATCTCCAATATATGATCCCATTCTTCTTTGCTCAAAGGGATAACAGACAACCTATTACCTCGTTGCAATAACTTCATCGTTTGTAATGATTCCACTTGACGGAGTTCTCTTAGTGTAACTTTCCTTTTCAAATGTCTATTGTATTTAACATCGATCATTAACCATCTGGGATCATCAGGATTGCTTTTAGGGTCAAAGTACTTCTCTTTCTTATCAAATGCGGTGTGGTCAGGGTAAGCTTTACTGGCTATTTCCATTAAACCAACAATGCCGGGTTCTTTACAATTTGAATGATAAAAAAAGGCCTGATCACCTATTTGCATTTGATCCCTAAAAAAATTTCTCACCTGATAATTACGTATTCCATCCCAGTGATCAGTAGCAAAATCTTCCAGATCGTCAATACTGTAGGTTTCTGGTTCTGATTTCATTAACCAATATTGCATCCATTGTTCCTTAATAGGGTTTATCCAATTCATCATACCAAAAATGTCGCCATTCTAAATCAGGATCCAAATCTGAACAAAGACCGTTTGCAAATTGATAAAGCCAACTTTCATTTTTAACATCATCATATTTTATTGCCGTATCAACCATTTCACATTTCATCTTAAAATCAATATTGTCATCCTTTTCAATGTTTGCAAAAAGTGATTCCATGGTAATAGCATTTGATGTCATACGAATACCGCGATCTGTTTTGCTATCAAATATAATATATTTAGGGTTCTCAGGAGATATTTCATCCCAAGATCTCCACTCTATTTGATTTCCTTTCCGTCCTTTTCCAGGAGCCCCTGTGTAAGCAAACTCAGCCCAATAACTCATCATGGCATTTGATAATTCTTTTACTTCTTCCATGTTTTTTCGACTAAGTATGTATTTGGTTATGGTGTCCTCTTTAAAGTTACCCATAACAAAGGGAATTTCAAAAGCATGAGTTGCGCCTAAAAGATCAGAAAGATTAACCCCAAATTTCCTAGGTTCATCATCCCAGTCAAAGCGATACGCATACACATTATTTCTCCCCATTAGACTGAGTTCCCTAGCTGGCCTATCAACAGCAAGCAACTTCCATGTATTTGAACGATGGCTAACCACAGAATTCCATCTCTCAAGGTTTCTAATCCTAGGTAATCCTAAAAACGAACGCACTAATCTAGGATTCTCAATAAGGAACAACTTGTTTTCATCTCGATTTGTCCCAAAAATAATAGGGATATTTGAAGATAACCCATTTTTAAGAGAGCTTAGAATCCCATTTTGATCAAGCACAGTTCCATCAGGAAAAGGTCTCAACATTTCATTGGTATTGATTTTGGCCTCTTGAAAAGATTTATAGATCTCCTTTGTTGATGATGATCTTAGGAGATCATTAATAGTCTCATCATTCATATCACTCTGAAGACTCAATGCTTCCTCTCTTGTTTGTGCATAATCTCTTTCAATTAATAGCTGATTAACCAATTCTCTTGAGGTGTAGTTTTTCCATGGAAGATTGTCTTTTAGATAAGATTCTGAATGAGTGATATCACCTGGTTTTACACCCCCACTTTGAATAATGGCTTTATGAAATAAACCCTCTGCTATGGGTGAAGACAATAATGCTGCGACATTATAACCTCCTGCTGATTCACCAAAAATAGTGATATTACTAGGGTCACCACCAAAATTTACAATATTAGACTGAACCCATTCTAGGGATTGAATAGTGTCAATATTTCCGTAATTACCAGAAGCATTCATTGCATCAACTGACAATTCTTTAATGCTAGGATGGCTAAACCAGCCAAAAGGACCGAGACGATAGTTTATAGTCACCACGATCAAATTATGTTGATAAGCTAATTCAGAAGGGTCATAAAGATCTGCATTTCCTGAAACATTACTGCCTCCATGAATCCAAACCATCACTGGAAGTGGAGATGAATCGCTAAGCTCTTCTGGATTCATTTGGGGTGCCCATATATTTAAATAAAGACAATCCTCTGAACCAACCATATCACCCCATTCTCTTCGTTTTGTTGTATTAATTAATGAACCTCTTTGAGCACAACTAGCTCCAAAATTAAGTGACTCTTTAATGCCTTCCCAATTATCAGGAGCTTTTGCTTTTTTCCATCGGAATTCACTGTTAGGAATAGCTCCGTATTGTATTCCCAGCCATTGATGGGTTTTGTCATTAAACCCACCAATAACTTGACCGTTTTGTGTGTTCCTTACAGAACTATCATCAGGTTTTAAATCACTTTTTGGCACACTGCATGACGACAGCCATAGAGCTAAAAAAACAGAGGTTATTAGTTTTAATTTCATCGTTTAATCTTATTTCTGAAGGGTATTCTATATTTGATCTTATTCAAAATCAGTAATTCTTTAGTAAATTTGTAATACGGGTAGTAGAATACGATCTTATGAAAACTAGGTTTTTCGGACAATTAATACTTAGCCTTAGTGCTTGTTTAATACTACTTATCAACTCAAAGGTGGTTGATGCAAGCCCATGGGCATCTCCTGATGACCTATTATTTAGGCATGATATACAGATTCTTGTTGATGCTGGAGCCCTAAATATACCAATCTCCACATGGCCTTTGGCCTGGGGAGATATTGCATATAACCTCACAAAAAATGAAAGTGAAATGAGTCTGATTGAGATTATTTCATTTCAGCGTATTAAAGAGGCTTTAATTGAAGCTGAGATGGGTGGTTTATCAGGCGAGACAGAAATTAAGGTTGCTAAGCATCCAAATCAAATGACTTGGTTTAATGATGGGGTTACAGGTACTAAATTGGTTGGTGCAAAATCATCCTATTTATCAAAGAATTTAGCCCTTAATATTAAGGTAGAAAAAGTTCCTGGCGACACTCTAATGGATGAATCCTACCTGGCAATCGCTAGAGGAAATTACTCGCTAACACTTGGCTCTAAGAAAAATTGGTGGGGACCAGGTTGGGACAGTAGCTTAGTTCTATCTACAAATGCGAGACCAATAAGAGGTCTATCAATTGAGAGGAATTTCTCGGATCCATTCGAATCAGTTTTGCTAAAATGGATTGGACCATGGGATCTCTCAGTGATGATTGGGGAACTAGATAATGATAGATCAATCCCTGATCCAAAGTTTTTTGGTTTGCGTTTTGGTTTTAGACCTACAGCATCTCTAGAATTAGGTTTTTCCAGAACATCTCTATTCTGCGGTGAAAATAAATCTTGTGGATTTTCAACCTTCACCGATATGCTCATTGATAAAAATGATGCAGGATACAATGCTTTTGGTTTTGATTTTAGATCCTCGTATAAAATTAATGACATTCCCTTCGCTGTCTATGGCCAGTTAATGGGAGAGCCCTTTAATGACACAATGGGTTTATTTGGCATGGAAACATGGGGGTTAGTTGATTCAAGTCAACAATTAGAGAGTTACAGATTTTTTGTCGAAGCTTCTTCAACATCTTGTCAGTTCTATAAACATGACAGTGCAAAATACGGCTGTGCTTATCGCAATGAGCTATACACAGATGGTTATCGTTATGACGGCTTAAATATTGGTCACACCAGCGATGGCGACTCAATTGTTCTAAGTTTAGGCGGGATATTGGTTGGTGAAAATTCACAATTACTGAAATCAAGACTTTCTCTTGGTCAATTAAATAGAGGATCAATAAACTCCTATCAACTGACAGAACATCGAACTAATTTTTTTAATGCTGATTTAGGTTATGAATTTGATCTCTATTGGTTTGACATTCCACTGGGAAGTTTTGATGTTGGGGTGGGATACGATATATATAAGGACAAAGTCGATAGCACTTCTGAAAATGAACCAAGAATATACGTTGCCTGGAATAATGACATGGACTTTACACAAGAGAAGACTATGGATTTCTCAGAATATATTGAATTAATTGAAGTCAGTGATGAAGATAGATTAATCACTGAGGAACTTGTTGATAATGATTCAACTCCTTATAGAGATCTAGGTAACTTTGAACTTTTTGAAATCATTGAGATATTTGATGAAGTCACCACCCAAAGAGGTGACACAAGTATTATGGCTAAAGTCTCAACCAACATCCAATCAGTTGAAAATATCTTAAGTGAACTTAATTCATTATCCGATGACGGCAAAACGTTATCCGATTACCTCGGACTTATGGATTCAACTATTTCGCAACGAAATTAGATTAATTCAATCCCAGTTTATTCAAGTATCGATCTCTGAGTCGCTTAGACCGTGTCATGAGACTAATACTATTACCATCAATAAGCACTTCTTCGGCAAAGCTGGATACTTCTAATGGGTCGTTGTCCCATACGACTATATCAGCGTGTTTGCCAACCTCTATCGAGCCAATCTCATCTTGTAATCCAAAAGTCTCAGCAATATTTATTGTTAAAGCTTTTATGGCTTCATCTTTTGATAAACCATGGGCCACAGCATTGCCAGCACCTTGACGACTTAGATAAGAGTTATGAGTATTTTGAGAGGTGATTAAAATCTTTACCCCTGCTCTATGGAGTATGGCTGAATTATCTAATCTAGCACCAATAGAATCAAAAGAACTTGGTATATTATCCATTGGATCAATGATCACTGGTATCGATTCTGTAGCCAGTGTATCTGCTATTCGCCAAGCTTCTTTAGCTCCAAGAAAAATAATATTGATACGATGCTCTTTAGCAAAATTAATCATTTTTAATAAGTCAGATGCTCGATTTGCTCTAATAATGAGTGGAATCTCACCTTTTAGTAATCTTTGAATTGCTACTAAATCCCTGACGGTATAATCACCGAAATCAAAATATCCGCCCCTTAAGATTGAAGATTTCGATGTAGTAAAACGTCGTGCTAAATCAAAAGAATCTTTAAGCATCAGCATATTGGCTGCTCTAGAATCTTTGCTGCCACCAAATTCTATAATCATAGCTACATCTTTAGCCACTGGTTCTATCTTTAATAATCCATCGGTCTTAAAAACAGATGCCATTCCTGAATAAATTCCAGCACCAGAGGAAGGCGCCACTATGGCAGAAGTAATGCCACCAGAGCGATTATAAGGAATTAAAACAGATGACGGATTGAAGGCATCAACAATACTAAATCCAGCAGAATAATGATCTGTAGAATCATCTCTTGTTTCTGATTCTGAATCTAATTCAATAAGTCCTAAGGTTGAGTGAGGTGCAATTAGGCCTGGAGTTATAATTTTATTACTCGCATCGATAATAAAAGCATTAGTGGTCTCAATATTTTGGCCAACTTTAGTTATTATACCTTGTTCAATTAAAACATCAGTCTTTAGCAAAGTGCCTTGTTCTGTGGCGGTAATTACAGTGGCATTTTGTATCAAGATTCTAGAATCATTCTCGGCTTGTGCAGAAATAAAAAATAAACAAGTAAGTATGAATATAGAGTTAAAATATTTCATAGTCGATCTCCTTCAGGAGTTATAATTCCTAGATCAAAGTCAGTTCTTGTAAAAGCATCAATTGAGCCATTGTCGTATTTTAAGTGGCCATCAATAAACACTTTTTCAGCTTTAGAATAGATGCTAAAAGGGTCGCCGCTCCAAATAACTACATCTCCCATTTTACCAGCCTCAAGACTACCCACTTGATCAGCAATGCCTAACGCTTTTGCAGGATTCAAAGTAATCCATTGTATGGCTCTGGCCTTATTGATGTCTAACCCTGATCGATTACCCGCTGAAAGCGCTTTTGCAGCCTCTTGGTTCAGATGCTGAGTGCCTACTGCAGAATCCGAATGCACAATTGCACATCCTTTTCCGTTTAAGGCTTGATCAACCATGGCCACATTCTCCCAAACCATATCAAAGGCTTCGTGTTTAAATCCCCACCAATCAGCCCACATTGCAGCACAAACTCCTTGTTCTGCAAGCAAATCGGCAACTTTATAAGCCTCGATAGCATGATGAAATGTTGTAACCTTATAATCAAACTCTTTAGCAATATCTAACATTATTGCCATCTCCTCACCCCTATAACAATGATTCTGAATAAGGATTTCACCTTTAAGCACACCAACTAGTGTCTCTAGCTCAAGATCTCTAGACGGTGCATAGCCTAATTCCTTTGCTTCTTCTGACTTAGACTCGTATTCTTCTAATCGATTCAGATAGGATTGAGCTTCTATCCAGGCTTTTCTATAACCTGCTACATTACCCATTTTTGTTGAGGGTTCAGAATCTCGGTTCCCATACACTCTCTTTGGATTTTCACCGCAAGCCATTTTTAAGGTGTAGGGAGCACCCGGAAACTTCATACCTTGTACAGTAACGCTTCGGATATTTTTTAGTGTCACCCCTCTTCCACCAATTAAATTTGCAGAACCTGGTAGAACATGGAATGTGGTTATGCCGCCCTTAAGGGCTAGGGTGTATTGAGGGTCATGTGTCCATACAGAATGCTCAGCCCATACATGAGGTGTAACGGGGCTAGTCGCTTCATTCCCATCCGAAAGGGAACGAAGACCTGGAGCCGGGTAAACACCCATATGAGAATGAATATCAATAATACCAGGAGTAATCCATTTACCCTCAGCATCAATCACTTGAGCCTCATCGTCGTCTATACCCACACCCACAGCTATAATTTTATTATTCTCAATGAGTACAGATGCCCTCTCAATAAGTAACCCAGTACCAGTCAGCACTGTCCCATTCTTTATTATTGTTTTAGGACTGGGGTCTGGACTATAAGTCGATTGATAGGCTTGATTGAGCATTTCAGATTCGCTAATAGCCTGCAAATTCATTGAGATGAACAATAGATTAAGCAAACAAATCGAGTAACAAAAATGTTGTATTGGATTCCTCATTATCTCTATCCCCTCACGTTTTATTTAGTTTTGAATACATAGATGAATATAAAACACCTTAAAAGTCAAACACAGATAAAAATAAATACTTAATCAAATTGTCTTTACACAATGTTATAGAATATAACTGTGAATCTTCTTCTAAAAAACCTTATTGCATGTTCATGTTTTTTCTTGATCAGTCAAACTCTAGCATTAGAATTTGACGTCAACACTGATCAAATTATAGAAGCAAATAAGAATAGCAACGAATGGTTAACACATGGCAGAACTTATAGTGAACAACGATATAGTTCACTTAATCAAATTAACTCAGACAACATAAAAAATCTCAATATTGAGTGGTTTTATGATTTAGACAGCAGTCGTGGACATGAAGCCACACCTTTAGTCATTGATGGAATCATGTTTACCACTGGTGCTTGGAGTGTTGTTTATGCCAATAACGCGGTAACTGGAGAATTATTATGGAAATATGATCCCAAGGTCCCCAGAGAAAAAGCTTATTATTTATGCTGTGATGCGGTCAATCGAGGTGTAGCAGCCTGGCAAGGAAAAGTGTTTGTTGGAACCCTTGATGGAAGATTAATTGCTCTTGATGCTAAAGATGGCAGTGTGGTGTGGGAGACCATGACGGTTGATAGCTTTGAAGCCTATAGTATTACAGGAGCACCCAGAGTCATTAAAGGTAAAGTAATTATAGGTAATGGCGGAGCAGAATTTGGTGTTCGTGGTTATGTCAGTGCTTATGATGTGAATAATGGCAATATGCTCTGGAGGTTCTTTACTGTCCCGGGCAATCCTGAAAATGGTTTTGAAAATGCTGCTATGGAAATGGCCGCAGAGACATGGAAAGGTTCTGAGTGGTGGAAATTTGGTGGAGGTGGCACGGTATGGGATTCTATGGCCTATGATCCAGATCTCGACATACTTTATATAGGGACAGGCAATGGATCTCCGTGGAATTATAAAGTTAGAAGTCCCGGAGGTGGTGATAATTTATTTCTGTCTTCCATTGTTGCCTTAAAGCCAGACACTGGTGATTATGTATGGCACTACCAAACCACTCCAGGTGATAATTGGGACTATACAGCCACACAACATATTATTCTTGCTGATCTTGAAATTGATGGGAAGATCAGAAAAGTATTGATGCAGGCACCAAAAAATGGGTTCTTTTATGTGCTTGACCGAACCAATGGAGAACTCCTTTCTGCAGAGAATTACGTCAAAGTTACTTGGGCAAGTGGTATCGACAAGGAAACCGGTCGACCCATTAAAACTAATCTCGGTAATTATGAAAAAAATGCTGTATTGCTTTTTCCTGGAGCATTAGGAGGACATAACTGGATGCCAATGTCCTTTAATCCAGATACTGGTCTGGTTTATATTCCTGCACAAGAGCTTTATATGCCGTTTAAAAAAGATGAAAATTATAATTATGACAAAAAAGGTTGGAACACTGCCGTAGACTTTACAGTCATTACTCCTCCAAAAAATCTACTTCAATTGTCGTTACTCGTAAGAAGTGTTAGGGGTCGCTTAAGTGCCTGGGATCCTGTGGAGCAAAAAGAAGTATGGAAACAATATTTAACTCTCCCTTGGAACGGAGGGATTTTATCAACTTCAGGAAACCTTGTTTTTCAAGGAACATCTGATGGTGAATTAGTTGCTTACGATGCTTCAACAGGTGAACAGAAATGGAGTAAAAATTTACAAACAGGTATTGTTGCAGCGCCTATTACTTACAGTATTAATGGAAAACAATATGTAACAGTGGTTGCAGGTTATGGAGGGGTCTTTGCACTTCAGGCTGGTCTACCGCCAAAATACTCTGGTGGTCCTATCAATGCTCGAATTGTGACATTTTCATTGGATGGAGACATTCAATTGCCTCAAAGGCCCGCTAACATTAATATGCCTAAACCGCCTCCACCAAATGAAGATCAAGCTAGTATTGCCAGAGGAGAAGTTCTATATCATTTAGAGTGTCACGTGTGTCATGGAGCAGGCGCGATGGGAGGAGGAGTTATTTCTGATCTACGTTACATGACCAAAGAAACCCATGAAAAATTCGAAGCCATAACTCTAGGAGGACTCTACATCGAAAAGGGTATGGTTGGATTTGCACGTCGACTTAATGAACAGAATGCTGAAGACATCCATGCCTATTTAATTCAAAGGGCTAATGAAACCTATTTTCTAGAGACTCTTAATTCTGCTTTGAAATAACAAACTCATTAACAACATTGCCACCAATGATGTGTTCTTGAATTATTTTTTCTAAGACTTCTGGTGTACATTTTTTATACCAAACCCCATCTGGGTAAACAACAGCTATCGGACCTTGAGAGCAGACACGAAGGCAATTGACTTTGGACCGATAAACCCCTCCTCTTCCATCTAAATTAAGTTCATTGAGTCGTTGTTTAAGAAATTCCCATGAAAGAATTGTTTTTTTTCTGGGTGCACAATTGGCTTCGGTTTGATCTGCACAGAGAAATATATGCTTCTCAATCACATCGAATCCCAAATCATGCAACTTGGCTTGCAAGAACCTGTCAATTTCTTTGGTCATTTATTTTTTAATACGAGTCGAGAGTACTTGATCAAATAATTTACCGTAAGGTGGTCTAACAATCTTTAATGCCACTTCCAGTGGGGTTTGCTTATAGACACCCCTTGGATTAGAAAAAGTCTTAAAACCTTCAATCCCATGATATCGGCCCATACCACTAGGGCCAATACCCCCGAAAGGAAGATCCTCCTGCACAAACTGAAAAATCACATCATTAACAGCAACCCCGCCAGAAACGGTGTTGTTGAGCACATGATTTTCCTCTGCTTTATTCTTCCCAAAATAGTACAAACCAAGTGGTCGATCATGATTATTAATATAATCAATGGCTTCATCCAAATGTTTATAAGTTTTAATGGGTAGTATTGGCCCAAATATCTCTTCTTGCATGACCAACATCTCATCAGTTGCCCCCAATATAATTGATGGCAACATTTTATGATGCACACGTTCAGTTGTATTTTCATTTGAAGGATTAAATTCAATGACTCTTGCGCCTTTGTCTTTAGCATCATCAAGGTATCTGTTTAACCTGTTAAAATGACCCTCATTCACAATAGAAGTATAATCATTATTACTAAAGAATGATGGGTACATAGATGCAATTGAGGTCTTCGAAATTTGAATCCAATCCTCTAAAGATTTTTCCTCAATAAAAAGATAATCAGGAGCTATACAGGTTTGGCCAGCATTCATTAATTTGCCATACCATAATCGATCAGCAACCACTGTTAAATCTGCTGAGTCACTAACAATAACAGGAGACTTACCGCCCAGTTCTAAGGTCACAGGTACTAAATTACGAGCTGCTGCTGCCATAACTTTCTTTGCTACTGCTGTTGAACCCGTAAATAAAAGATGATCAAAATGCAGTGCAGAAAACTCCTGGCCAATATCAGCACTCCCTGGAAAAACAGCGACCTCATCAGTATCGAAATATTTTGTAATCATTGTTTTCATAAGAGCTGATGATCTAGGAGTAAACTCGGAGGGTTTAATCATAGCTCTATTGCCGGCTGCAAGAATGATTGCTAAAGGGCCATAGGTAAGATTAAAGGGGTAGTTCCATGGGCTTATAATGCCTACAACCCCAACAGGTTGGTATTGGATATAAGCTTTAGCTCCAACCAAGTTAAAGGGTGGCGTTGCATGTCTTGATTCTGGTTTCATCCATTTTTTTAGATTCTTTTTTATATAGTGAATGGAATCAAATACCGCAGCAACATCTGAAAATCTTGAAACCTTATGGCAGCGATGTCCAAAATCTTCTGCTAAAGCTATTGGGATCTGCTCCTGATACTCAAGCATCATATCCAATAAACGATCGAGGCGATTAAGGCGAACCCTAAGATCAGGGATTGGTTCTGAAATAGATTTTAGCTGTTGTGATTTAAGTGTTTGTTGCATCATTTTTAATCTAAGAAATCTGGGTTTATTTTATATATTAAATCATATAACGGCTGGAAACTTGCCCATAAAATCATTTCACTCCCAGCTTGGGCTTTGGCATGACGCGCTGTTTTGTCTGGAATAATAGTTGGTTTACCTGCAGCTTCAGCAATTAATTGACTCTGACAACATTTGTCCATAGAAATAAACAACCAAATCGCAACATCCACATTTGTTCCTGTGGTCAAGAGCCCGTGATTTTGAAGAATAACTGTTTTTTTATCGCCTAAAGCATTAGCGATCCCCTCTCCCTCGTTTTTATCAAAAGCCACACCACCGTAATCTGAATAAATAGACTGTTCCTCAAAAAACATGGATGCATCTTGTGTAATTGGATCCAGTAATTTGCCTAATGTGGAAAAAGTTCTGCCGTATATGGAATGAGCATGAGCTGCTGAATTAATATCAGGTCTTGCCTTATGAATGGATGAATGTATATAAAAAGCGGCTGGATTAATGGGTCGATCACCTTGAATAATGGTCCCGTCTTCTTTGACTAATAGTAGGTCAGAAACTGAAATATGTTTAAAATTCATGCCCAAAGGATTAACCCAAAAATGGTCTTTAAATTCTGGGTCTCTAAGCGTGATGTGTCCCGCTAACCCTTCATCAAAACCATACAAAGCAAACAACCTAAAACCAGCAGCCAAGCGTTCTATTTGTAATCGTCTCTGCTCTTGCATGGACTTAGCAGGAATAGGATTCAATGAACCCAATTCTTTTTGGGGTAATTTTCCATCTGTCCTATCTATATCTTCAGGTTTCATTTGAAATCTACCTATACCTCAGTAATTTAAGTAATATAATACACACATAATTAAAAACCCGATTTATTTAATGAAAAATCCAGACTTGTTTGTTTAGAAATTGCCTATGAAAGAAACCATTATTACCCTAGTTGTGTTTTTCTTAATTTTCATTTTTATTGTCATGTTTGAGTTCTTCATGGTTAGTGACATGGCGAAACAGGAATCGCCACCAGAGCCCTTACCCATTGAACAAATTGAACAATAACTCAACAGATAAATTCACAGTATTTAGTGTGTTACTGGCCATTGCAGTAATTACCATTCCCATGGTGTTATTTCCTGCCGAAACAGAAACTTTTATTCGTGAGACTTACCAAAATATTGTAAATGTTTTTGGGTCTACTTATATGGTCTTCACCTTATTAACAGTAATCTTTATGATATCTCTATGCATGACCAAATATGGTGGTTATCGACTTGGAGGGGAAGATTCAACCCCTGAATACACTAACTTGAGCTGGTCATCGATGTTGTTTTGCTCAGGTATAGGAGGAGGAATACTTTATTGGGGTGTGGTTGAGTGGGCTTATTACGTCAATCAATCTCTTTTTGGAATCGAAGCTTATTCTGAGAGAGCCTATCATCTGGCTTCAGCCTATGGAATGTTTCACTGGGGTTTAAGTGGTTGGGCTTTGTATTTGATTCCCACAATAACCATAGCAGTTCCTTACTATCATTATAAACTTGGGTCTCTTAGGCTTAGCTCGGGTTTAAGATCTCATTCAAATAGCTTAGTAGAACATTCTGTTATTGGACGTTTAGTTGATTTTATTTTTGTCTTAGTGCTCATTGGAGCCAGTGGTGGAACCTTAGGTATGTATGTCCCTGTTATAGGAGCTGGAGTTTCTGAGTTATTTAATCTGGAGCATAATCTGATGCTTGATTTAAGCATGTTAGCTTTATGCACCATGCTCTTTGGTTACAGCGTCTATAAAGGTATATATAACGGCATCCGATTAATCAGTAATATTAATGTCATTCTGGCATTGATATTTTTAATGTTTATTTTAATTCTAGGACCAACAAAAGAAATACTCATATTAACCTATAGTGCATTTAAAGAATTGGCTATTAACTTTGCTGGTATGAATACCTTAGGTATTATCGAAAAATCAAAATTTGCTGATGACTGGTCAATTTTTTACTGGGCATGGTGGCTAGCACTTGGGCCTCAAGTGGGATTATTTGTTGCCAGAGTTTCAAAAGGCAGAACGTTAAGAGAAGTTATTCTTGGTATGTTAATTTTAGGTAGTTTGGGTTGTACTCTATTCTTTGCGATTATGGGTAATTACGCCATAAATCTTGAGCTATCAGGTCAAATGGAAGTCTCAAGCATTCTAGCAAATGAGGGGCATCAAGTCGCTGCTACAAAAGTTATTTTATCTTTACCTTTTGGTAAGGTTTTTCTTTTCACTTATTGTTTAATTGTCGTTATTTTTATTGCAACCTCATATGATTCTGTCTCCTACATCCTCGCATCTCATATTAGAAAAACAGGAATCAATTATTCAGAGCCTACTCGATCAAGCCGTTTATTCTGGGCCTTTGTTTTAGCTATTATTCCTGCGTGCTTATTTATTATTGGCAGTAATCGAACAGCGATGGATTTGATTTTATTAATGTCACCCCCTATTTTGATTTTAAGCCCTATCTTTGTGTTTTCAATGGTTAAAACTCTTAGAAATCATTATCATTAAGGTTATGAATAAATATATAAAATTCTCTACATTGTTCTTAAGTATTTTTCTTTCTCTGGCTTCTATCGATGCAAGCCAATCCTCTGAATTGCCTAAAGAGAAAATAACGCTTAACGATCTAAATCAACTCAAAGACATAAGCTCAATTGATGTTTCTCACTCAGCCAATCTAATGGTTTATTCTGTTTCATCTGTGGATAAAAAAAAAGACCACTACCGTAACGATATCTGGTTACTAGATTTAAATAATAATAAAGAAAAAATTCTTCTCAAAGGTAATCACTGGGTTGGAAAAACTAGATTTTCTCCGGATGACATATTACTAGGATATTTAGCACCAGGAAGAGGTAAGTATTCAGATTATCAACAAATATGGACAATCAATACTAAAAATTTAGTAAAAAGACAAATCACAAGACTCAAAGCAAATATCAATGATTTTGAATGGTCCCCAGATGGGAAGAAAATGATCTTGGTTGCTGAATTTAAAACCAGTGATAAAAAAACAAACAAAAATAGCATCAAAACCCCAGAACCAATTGTCATAGATCGATATCATTTTAAACAAGATAGAAATAATTTTTTAGGCGATGAAAGACAACATCTCTACCTATTGGATATTAAAAGCAGAACCACAAAACAACTAACTAAAGGAAGCTCTAATGAGATTCTCCCATCATGGTCCCCAGATAATAAAAAAATTGCCTATGTAACAAAAACTGGTGACATGGATCGAACTGATAATTATGATATTTATGTTCTTGAGCTTGATTCAATTGAAGACCCTATTCAGTTAACTACCGCCCCTGGAGCAGATTCAGCATCCTCCAAACCTCAATGGAGCCCTGATGGTAAGAAAATTGCTTACCTTTATGGTGGTGACCCTGCGCTTGTATGGTATGCACTGACAGAGTTAGCTGTCATAGACTTGGAGACAAAAACAAACTCTATACTAACAAAAGAGTTAGACCGCAATACAACCTCACCACAATGGTCCGATGATGGACAAAATATATATTTTGTCATAGAGGACAATATGAAAAGTCAATTGGCAAAGTATTCGCTAAAGGATCAAAAGATCTCAAGAATTACACCACCTAATTATTATATTTCTGGATGGGAAAAAAACTATGTGGTTAGAAATGGAAAAATAGGTTTAATCCTCTCTAGCACTTATTCACCGGATGAAGTTTTTTTCTATGATGATGGTAATCTCAGTCAACAATCTCATCATAATTCTGAACTCTTATCATCAAGAAAAATCTTAGAAACAGAAACTATTTCTTTCACAGCTACTGATGGTGAAGAATTATTTGGAATGATGATCAAGCCTGCTAATTTTGATCCATCAAAAAAATACCCCTTAATCATAAGGATGCACGGTGGTCCTGTCTCACAATATGGACTTCACTTTAGATATGATTGGCAGTTGTTTGCGGCTAATGGCTATGTGGTTATGGTAACCAACCCCAGAGGTAGCTCAGGTAGAGGCTTAGATTTTCAAAAAGTGATCTTTGCTGATTGGGGTAATGTAGATGCTGATGATATTAGTCAATTAGCTGATTATGCGATTTCACTCGGTTACATAGATGAGAATAGATTGGGCTTAGGTGGGTGGAGTTATGGTGGCATGCTGACAGATTATGTCATTGCTAAAGATCAGCGTTTCAAAGCAGCTACCTCAGGAGCTGGTATTGCAAATATACTCAGTGGTTTTGGTGATGATCAATACATAAGAGAATACATTACTGAAATGGGCACTCCTTGGGATAATACTGAGACGTGGCTAAGAGTTTCCCACCCCTTTTTAAATGCAAATAAGATAGTCACACCAACACTTTTCTTGGTAGGAGAAAAAGACTATAACGTCCCCTTAATTGGTTCAGAACAAATGTATCAAGCTCTAAAGCATTTAAATATTCCAACAGAACTGGTTGTTTACCCTGGCGAGCATCATTCGTTCTCAACTCCAAGCTACAATAAAGATGTTCTGGAACGGTATCTGGCTTGGTATAAAAAATACTTAAATTAATTTAAGTATTCGTAATACTCTATGCCCGCATCCTGAAAATCATCTCTTTCTTCTGTCCCAACCTTGTTGACCACAAATTGATTGTTTAAATGATAGTCAATACCATTAGTTGTTTTCTCTGAACGGAGTTTGATGTATTGCTCATGTGATAAATCAATAGATGATTCAAACGCCAATGAGAAAGGAGATATTTGGACTGCTTGCTCCCAGCCTTCAGCAAAAATAATTGGGATAACTTCCGCAGCATCTCCACTTCCATAGCCAATAATAAGAGCTTCTTTATTTGACCAATCCAATCCTTTTTTGCTTGCCTCTTCTAGGCCTGCTGAAAGCCAACCAAAAACTGATCCTGAATAAATATTACCCATTTCCATTGTAAGATCTTGACCAAAACTAAGCTTAGTTAGAACCTTTTTCTGAAAAGCAGAGTCATTATGTAAAGCCTTCATTACCTTACTAGCGATGGGGAAAGGATTACGATTAATATCATTATCAGGAAAATCACTAACATTAGGTTTATTGTTAAATTCAGTCAGAATATCGTTGAAACTAACATCTGCAATATTAGTGTATTCTTCTAATTCCTCATGATCATTAACCCCGCCTTTTCCTAAAGCATATAAATAGGCAATAGAAAATGCTGTCATTGGCATTCTATGAAACGGACGATGCATAAACACTGCGGTAACTTGCCTCAAATGGTCTGATAAATGTTCGGAGTTTTTTGATGCCATATTATCTAGAGCATTAATGGTGCCATCAATATAGCAGGAAGATGAGTATGTACCGTTAAAAATAGGCAGATCAAGATCAAAATCAGAATGTCCATTGGCTTGTTTTGCTCTGTAGTGGATGGGTTTTCTAAAATCTAAATGGCGATAATCAGAAGCCGAGCCAGATTCTACAGTCTTTACCTCAGCTATTTTTGGATTTGACTCAATAAGAACAGCAACAGCTCCTGCACCTTGCGTTGGTTCACCACTGGCTCCCAACTGATATAGAGCAATATCGGAACACACAACAATAGCTTTTAATGACGGTGCATCAGTTTTTATAAAACGAACTGCATTCTTCACAGCATATATACCTGAGAGACAAGCTTGCTTGAATTCAGGAACTTCACAGTTCTTGGAAATTGGTTGCATAGATCTATTTTTTAACTCTTTATCTAACATGCCTTTAATAATGATCGAGCCAGCTGAGTTATCAGTGCTTGATTCAGTCCCTAGAGCTAGAAAACCAATTTCAGAGGGGTTAACCTTATTCGATAATATTAAATCAAGAACCGCATTTGCAGCCATGGTGTAGATGGTTTGATTTGGGCCTAACATTCTAAAGCCCGTTCCCACAACTTGCTTAATTTTTTCCCATGATTGATGTGTCCAATCAGACCACTTTTCTAGGTCCACACGATAAGGGGGAACATAAGTTGAAAGAGCGCTTATACCGACTTTTTGATAATTCATAATTAAGCTTGATGTATAGAAAATGAGATTGTATTACTAAATAAAACCTTGTAAAAGAAATTTATTATAAATTAGATTTTAATGATTCGTAGAGAGTTTGTTCCACCAGACACTTTTAATGGTAAACCTGAAGTGATGATAATAAAATCCCCAGCATTGGCTAGATTTGAACTAAGAAGCTCTTTTCTAATCTCTTTGATTACATCCTTCATGTTGTCTACATTAAATAGATAAGGATAGGAGATAACACCGCGGTAGAGAGCAACGCGTCTTTGTGTATCGATATTACGTGTGAATGCATAAATAGGTATCTCAGACCTTACTCTTGACAGCATTAGGGCAGTTGAACCTGATTCTGTAAGTGTCACGATGGCCTTAATATCCATATTTCTTGCAATACTCATAGAACTTAGGGCAATAGCATGATCTACATATTGCAGTTCTGAATATTCAAATTCGTCTTTTCCTGAAATCGTTTGATGATAAGTTTCTGCGCCTTTGCACACTTCATCCATTGCCTGAACAGTTTCAACTGGATAATCACCTATAGCAGTTTCAGCAGATAACATAACTGCATCCGTTCCATCCAAGACAGCATTGGATACATCGGTCATTTCAGCTCGTGTTGGGCTTGGGTTTGAAATCATAGATTCCATCATTTGAGTTGCGGTGATAACAACTTTCTTGCCCTTAACAGTTTGTTTAATAATATTTTTTTGTAAACCTGTTAACTCGCCAGGGCCTGATTGGAGAGCCAAATCACCTCTGGCAACCATGATTCCATCGCTCGCTTTGATAATCCAATAGAGTTGCTTAAGAGCATCCATTCGTTCGATTTTTGCAATAAGATTTATAGAGCTAGCTGACTCTGATAGTACTTCTCTGGCTTGATTAATATCACTTGCTTCATTTACAAATGATAAAGCAATCCAGTCCACTCCTAATTTAGCAAGTCTCCTAATATCATTCTTGTCATCATCACCGAGACCTGTTTGATTGATTATCTTACCCTCAACTTCAAAGCCTTTATTACTTCTTAGTAATCCTCCATCAATAACTTCACATTGCAGGGTTTTCTCAGCTTCAGAAATTTTATCGACTCGAAGCTTGATGAGACCGTCATCCATTAGAATCGTATCTTCTAGCGAAATTGTCTTGAAACAGTGCTCAGCATTGATAACAATCTCATTTTCTTTTTTAGCAACTTTTTCAGTTGTAAAACAAATAGTGAGAATCGATGATTTTTCTAGATTCAAAACATGGTCTTTAACATCACCTATGCGAATTTTATTTCCCTTCAAATCAACTAGAATTGCTATAGGTTTTTTAATTTTTTCAGCAGCTTTTTGGATCAGTTTTATTGTTTTCTCGTTATTCTGATCACTGCCCTCATCCCAACTGCCGTGTGCTAAATTAATGCGGATGACATCAACCGTTTCTAACACTCTAGTGAGTATCTTAGGATCTTCTAGTGAAGGGCCATATGTAGCAATAATTTTAGTTCTTCTCATGGCCAAAGTATCTCATTAGATGACAGATTCATTGCGAAACTTTGTTTCATCTATTTCACCCTCTGATTTAGCAACTAAGACTGAAACCGTTGCATCTCCAGTAATATTAACAACAGTTCTAGCCATGTCTAAGATTCGATCAAATGGTAAAACGAATCCGACAATAAGGGCAGTCTGTGCATCTGTTATCCCTATGACTGAAAGAACCGTAGCTAGAAGAAACAAAGAAGCCGATGGGATGCCCGCTGTCCCAATAGAAGTTAGTGTTGCCGTCATTGCAATGAGAAAATAATCAGCAAAAGATAATTCAACACCAAATATTTGTGCTGAAAATAAAGCCACTATTCCTAAATAGAGTGCCGTACCGTCCATATTAATGGTAGCACCAAGAGGCAGAACAGAAGAAGCAACGGTTTTATTGACTCCTAAGTTTTCTTGAACACATTGTAGTGTTACTGGAAGAGTTGCTGAACTTGATGAAGTTGAATAAGCCACTGCTTGTGCATCAATAATACCTTTGAAGAACTTACCTAAGGGTAATCCAGCAACTAGACGAATTAATCCTCCGTATACAAATATCATATGAAACAGGCAGCCTGCGTAAAGGATAACGGTTAAAACAAAAAGATTCTGTAAAGCTGCAAGGCCCATAGTACCTGAAACCCAAGCAATTAGAGACAGAACACCGTAGGGAGCTAATTGCATTACTAAATGTGCGATTTTGAGAACAGCCTCAGCTGCTGAAGAAAATACATCTCCTAAAGTTTTAGTCTTTTCACCGCCCAATATAATGCCGATACCTAAAAGAATAGAGAAGAATATAATTGGCAATACTTCACCATCCGCTAATGATGATATTGGGTTAGTAGGCACAATCCCAAATAATCTATCTGAGACACTCATAGATGAACTAGCAGTTTCAAAAGGAATTACACCGCTCAAATCAATTCCTGCCCCAGGATTAAAAATAGTTCCAAGCGTCAAACCAATAATAATGGCAAACAATGTGGTCAATAAATACAAAGTAATGGTTTTAATTCCAATCGAACCAAGCCGTTTTGGATCGCCCATAGAAACCACTCCAGCAACTAGAGAGGTAAAAATAAGAGGCACAATTAGCATTCTAATAAATCGAACAAACAGATCGCCAATCCATTTTGAAGATTGAGCAAGATCGCCAAAGATAAGTCCAATAATGGCACCCAGAAGCAAAGCGACCATTACTCTGACCCAAAGTTTGAAATCGGTTCGTGAACCCAGTAGATAAATACCTAAAAAGGTTACAAGTAATACAGCCCAGTAAATGATTTTTAGTTCCATAAATAATATTTTACATTAAATTTAATTACAGATGACTAATCTGTTTGAATAGCAACCCCTGAGTTTGGCCTTCTCAAATCAGCGTAACCATGATTTAGACCATTATTAATATGAATGCTTTGCGTGCTTCCCATGGTTTTTGATAATTCAGTGCGATGACCTAATTTAGTCAAAGTCTTTAAAATATCTGAGCTAACAGTTGACTCATGATCCAAACCAGCATAAGGCCAATCCTTATGTAATCTAGGCAACATTGTGGCCTCACCAATATTAAGATTAAAATCAATAATCCCAGTAATAACTCTTAGAATAGCGGCAGGGATAAAAGAACCACCTGGCGAACCTGTAATTAATGTCAGTTGATCATTTTGATTAAAGATAATTGTTGGGGCCATGGTGCTCATTGGTCTTTTTCCAGGTTGAAATCTATTGCCTGGACTAGCAACCCTGCCTTGGATGGATTTATCTCCATACCTATAGGCAAAATTATTCATTTGATTATTCATGAGGATACCCGTCCCTGGAATCGTAACTCCTGAACCAAATGAATACCCTAAAGTATAAGTATTTGACACTGCATTACCCTGGTTATCAATAATAGAAAAATGAGTTGTGTCCTTTGACTCCTGCTTAACACTCAATGGTTTTATTTGAGAAGCTAACGAAGCCTTTTTAAAATTTATGCTTCTCGCGAGTTCTTTGGTTCTTTTTGTAGAAAGGAATTCATCGATTGGAGTGTCATAAAAACTGGGGTCCCCAACATGATGTGACCTATTGTTGTGCCCTCTTCTTAGAGCTTCAGCTAACAAGTGATATGTGGTTGCCGAATTGCTTTTGTATTTTTTGAGATTAAAATTTTCTAATATTTTTAAAGCACTTAATAACGTAATACCGCCTCCTGATGGCGGACCATGAGTGTATATCTTATTGCCTCTGTAATTGATGCCAATGGGTGTTGTGAATCTTGATTTGTAATTTTGTAGATCATCTGATGTGATAAACCCCTTATTTAACCCCATTGCAAGAATAAACTTTTCTGCAATTTCCCCCTGGTAAAAAGCTTGTGCACCTTTAGCAGACAGTACCTCTAGGGTCCTTGCTAAATCAGGTCTTTTCATTAAGGACCCTTCGCTAATAGGGTTACCATTTCTAAAGTATATTCTTCTTGATTCTGGGTCTTGGTATAACTGAGGCGAACTTTTAATTGCTTGCTCTAGATCATAGGACACAATAATCCCTTTTGTAGCTTGTCTAATCACGGGAATTAAGATTTCAGATAATGGTAACTTTCCGAAATTCTTATGGGCCTCAATTAAGCCTGAGACTGTCCCAGGAACTGTAGAAGCTTTATACCCGAACCTAACAATATCTCGATCTGCTTGTTCATAGTTCTTGGGCAAATCGACATTAAATATATCCTTAAGGTTGATGTTTCTGGAAGCTTGACCTCTGTAATCAATTGCAAAAATTTCATCCCTCTCTTTCAGATAAAACACCATGAATCCACCCCCACCCAAATTACCTGCTCTAGGCAAAGTCACAGCCAGAGAAAACCCAACAGCGACAGCAGCATCAATGGCGTTACCGCCTTTATTTAAAATCTCAATTCCAATCTTTGAAGAATCAATGTTCTGCGAAACCACCATGCCGCTATTGTTAATGGTTGAATGATAGGGGGATTGATAATCAATATAGGAGTTTTGGCCCCAAACATTGAAAGAGATAAAAAATACTGATAGAAATCTAATAATCATAATTAACTAAAACCTTATTAACTAATTCTAACTGCACAAAGCTCTATTAGATATAAAAAAGGGAACCGAAGTTCCCTTTTTTATTGGGGTTTAAAGCTCTAGAAAGAGACTCTAAAATCAAGATAAAAGTTTCTGCCTAAATCTTGGTGAGCATCTGCAAAGTAACCGTAATAACGATCTGCAAGTGGTGCTCTTTCATCAGCTATATTTTTAACTGCTAGCCTTACCTTGGCATCATAATCTGAGATATCAAAACGATAGTCTAGACTTAAATCCATTGTTGTCATTGCATCAATGATAAACCTCGTCCCGTCTGGTCGAGTCAGGCTGTTTTGATAAAACTCACCTTTTCTCAAAGCTGTGAGTGAGGCGCCAACTGGTCCTTTTCTCCAGGAAACTCTTAATGAATGTTTCTCATCATAATTACCATCCATTAACAATAGATCACCAAATCCAGCAAGAGGGATGTCAGCAGGTATTTCGCCTGCGTCCTGTTTGGCTTTAAGAGCTGCAAATTCACCACCTGGTGTTTGCTCAAACTTATCAATAAAGCTGCCAACGTATCGAATACCAATATCTCCAAAGTTAGTGTCAACGTTGTAGTAAATACCAACATCAAAACCCTCAATCGTTCTGGTAGCTAGGTTCAAATAGTTATCTTCAACATGCTTAACATTACCAAATGGACACACGCCTACAGCTGCTGCAGCTGCTATTTGATCTTCATCTGGAGCACTTCTGACTACTGCTGGGTTACCCATAAAGGTAGCACAACCATTGGTTCCATTGGCAAAGCGAACCGACATGTCTTCAACGGTATGATTATCTCTACCAAATAAGCCAATAGTATTCTCTTTTTCTATTGTCCAATAATCAGCTGTGATGGTTAACCCTTCTAGACCTCCAGTTGGGGTTATTACAAATCCTACAGACGTATTATCAGATTCTTCAGAGACTAAATTAGAAGACCCTGTTGCTTGCCTTTGCATAGATAGTCTTGAATTCATATCGTCCTGATCTTGTCCAGTGAGTTGCTCTAATCGATACATTGCATAATCGTTTCTAGTACCGCTTCTTACAACAATTTTTTCATTAATCTGAATGATATTTGGAGCTCTAAAGGCTGTGGAAGCAGACGCTCTGAAAAGAACAACGTCATTTATATCCCAGCCAATGGCAACCTTACCAACCAATGTACGTTCCACGTCTGAAAGATCTTCATACCTTAAAGCTAATTGAGCATTAACATTTGCTGCTATTGGTATTTGAGCCTCAGCAAATAGCGATGTTACATCACGAGAACCACTAACATCACCTGTCGGACTTGAGTTAACAGCATCACTTACTTCAGGGTAATGATCATTCTCATAATCAAAGTAGTCTATGGTTCCATCAAGTCTTGGGTCTCGATCATCACTAACTTTTTCATGTCTAAACTCCATCCCAAACATTAACCCAAGCGGTCCTGCTGGTAATTCCATGATTTCATTGTTGGCTACCTTAAAATCAAACATAGTCAATGAACTCTCACCTTTTCTGTAAATATCAATAAGAAGTCTCTCAATGTTGCTATCGACCCCTGCACTAAATGGATTATAAGCAGCAGGTGTTGAATCCCAAAGTGCTTCTTTTAGAAGACTATTAGAAATTCTGTCATGAGTGACATCATCCGAAGTGGCTTTTGAGTAAACAAATGCTCCTTCCCAATCCCACTCGTCGAGACTGCCTCTAAAACCTTGCAACACACGAATGGTCTCTTTTTCCACATCAACCATTCTCAATCGCTCAGCAAATCGGTAGTTGTCCACGTAAAGTTGTTTTCCAGCAAACAGTGCGGTCCCGTCTGCTAATGTCATTTGATTGAGATAATAATTATCGGGCCCGACTCTATGTTTCACTGATGAGAAAGGAGCCGAAGGATGCCGAGCTAAAAGATATTCAGAGGTGTAATAACCTAGTTCAGTAAATGATTCTATACCATTACCTAAATCATGATTAATATAGACAAAGATGTTAGTTCTTTGTAAATCTGATCTAGCATCAGTAAATCCCCAAAGATTATATCGTTCTGTGCCATTACCGTCTGCAGCTATACACGTACCATAACCGGTATCAAACACTTCTCCGCCTTGACTGGATCGGTTACTGCAACGAGTATCCCCTAAAGGGAATACTTCAAATTCACCATTCGAATCGGTGAACACGTGGTTGTATGGGTCGCTACTGCCGTGTTCACTGGAAGTAACCATATCAAACTGACCATAGTAGTTATTAGCACTGGTGTTTCTAAAGCTAGTAGAACCTGCCCATGGGTTTCCTGCATCTAAGCAACGACCTGAGGCTTCCACGCCATCAGGAAGGTCGCATGTGGTCCATTGTCTATGATCTGAATTTCCCCATCTGGCATCTTCTTGTGCCCTAATAGGCTCTCTATCATAATAGTCCATAAACACACTTACATTAGTGGCGCCGTTATTAAAGTTTTTACCAAATTTCGCAGTAAAGGTTTTATCTTCTGCATCAAAATGATCGTACCAACCGTACTTAGTTCTAAAGGTAAACCCTTCGAAATCTTTTTGCATCGCATAGTTAACAACACCAGCGACAGCATCCGCACCATAAATGGCTGAGGCACCATCACGTAGAATTTCCATTCTCTCAATACCCCACACTGGAACTAAATTTGAATTAACTGAAATGGCAGGAACGTAGTCACCACCAATAAGTTCAGTTTGATAACCAGGAGAATTGACTAATCTTCTACCGTTAAGAAGAGTTAAGGTGTTACCAGTACCCATGTTTCTCAAGTTATAAGCACCCATATCACCCCTAGCTGCGTTAACACCACCTGAAGCATTCTCAGCCTCATTAAACAGATTCATTCCGTTTTCAGCTATGTTTTCTAATAACTCTTCACCTGAATCAATACCCAAAGCTTCAATGTCTTCGAATTCTATGACTGAAACTGGCAGTGAGCCGGTAATTTTTGCGCCTTTAATTTGCGATCCTGTGACTGTAATTTCTTCAACTTCACTGGATGATTTACTTGCTGTGTCTTCTTGTGCGTAGACATTACCCACACATAAGAGTAAAGACATAATAGATAATCTTAAAAATGACATTTTATATATTCCCCATATTAATAATAAATGTTCAGTTGAACTTAACATAAAACACCATAATTTCTAAGTGATCAATCATTCCACTTTATTGTGTATTCATAACTTTAGTCTATGATATGATATAAATAAACAGTATTAATATAGTGAGTTAGAGATGAGACTTAGACATATAGAAGTTTTTAATAACGTTTACAAGACAGGCTCCGTAACAGCTGCTGCAAAATTGCTTAATGTATCTCAGCCCTCTGTCAGTAAAGTTCTTGCTCACGCAGAACAACAGATTGGTTTTCCCCTTTTTGAAAGAATAAAACGTAGATTAATATCAACACCTGAAGCCGATATTCTTTATAGACACACTGCGATCATGGAAGATGTGCTCACTGATATCAATGAGATTTCAGAGGGTTTAGCAGAAATTCCCGTAGACAGACTGAGAGTGGCTTGTACGCCCTCATTGGGGATAGACTTTTTCCCTAAAGCCATTGCTCAATTTAAACTGATGAACCCTAATGTAAACTTTGAAATTTCAAGCAATCACTACGCCGATATTAGAAAGAATATTTCTGACACCTTGCTTGATGTGGCTGTAGCTCAAGATCAAAGTGAAGATGAAGAAATCGGGATAATAAATTTAGCCAAGGGAAATTTTGTGATCCTAGAACCAAAAAATAATCAGGACAAAACATATAAATCACTCCCATTTATTAAATTGAGTTTTAAGAGTCCACTGGGTAAGAAACTAGATAAGTACATCTTGAAAAATAAACTTCATCTAGAATCTACCATCAGTTCGGACAACTATCAAATGGCCGCATCATTGGTCAATAATGGCTTTGGTTATACCATTTTAGATGAACACACTGCAAGAACCAGCCACTTGCCAAATTCACAAATTACTGAGCTTTTACCAAAATTAGAATTCAATATAAATTTGATGTTTTTAAAGAATGTGGCTTTTTCTATATCGACAAAAAAATTCATCGAATTCTTATCAGATTTCCATTATGAGCTGTAGTATTCTATGACCAGATTTTCACTACTTAGGCGTCATGTCAGAAAACAAAAAATCAAAATATGGACTTATTTTAGGGTTGGTTGCTGCCCTGATTATTCTTGTCATACCAGCCAGTGAATCACTTCCCATAGAGGCTAAAAGAGCAGCAGCAATCTTTGTCTGGATGGGTATTTGGTGGGCCACAGAAGCTGTTCCCATAGCAGTTACAGCCTTAATACCTTTGGTTTTTTTCCCTATACTCGGTGTTGCAAATATTGAATCAACTGCAGCACCGTACGCCAATAAAAATATTTTTCTTTTCTTGGGAGGGTTTTTTCTCTCTATAGCTATTCAAAAATGTAATCTTCATAAACGTATGGCATTAAACGTTTTAAAATACACAGGCACCAGAGGCAAGTCTATTATAGGTGGCTTTATGCTCAGTTCTTGTTTGCTCAGTATGTGGATAATGAATACGTCAACCACAATCATGCTTTTACCTATTGGCTTAGCCATTATTGCTGTGGTTAAAGAATCCATGTCTGAACTCAGTGAAATAGATAAAATTAATTTTCAAGTATCCCTTCTTCTAGGTATTGCTTATGCAGCTAATATTGGAGGAATAGCAACACTTATCGGAACAGCGCCTAATATGACTCTAAACGGTTTTATGGAAGAACAATACGCTGTGTCTATTTCATTTCTGGATTGGATGAAAGTAGGCATTCCAGTCAGTTTGACGCTCCTGCCTCTAGCATGGATAACGTTGACAAAATTAACATTCCCAGTCAATTTTGAAACATCGGCTGAGACTCAACAAACCATCATCACTATGAGAAATAGTCTTGGTAAAATTAAATCTTCTGAAATGAGAGTGCTTGTTATTTTTCTCATAACTGCCCTTCTTTGGGTATTCAGAGGTCCTATAAATAATATTCCTGGACTAGAAGGGTTGACTGACCCTGGCATCGCCATGTTGTGCGGTCTGGCCCTCTTTTTAACCCCGAGCGGGAACGATAATAAAGACAGTCTTTTAGACTGGAAAGATGCTGAGAGAGGAGTTCCATGGGGTGTACTCTTATTATTTGGTGGAGGGTTATCACTAGCGGCTGCAGCACAAAGCACCGGGCTTGCAGCTTGGATAGGCAATTTAATGCCTGTCGGCTTAAGTCTAATTTTGCTGGTATTTATGTTTACAACCTTGATTGTATTTTTGACTGAACTTACTTCAAACTTAGCCACTACAGCTACGTTTCTGCCCATTGTAGCCATCATTGCCACACAATTTGGTTTTGACCCAATGCTATTAACAGCGTCGATTGCAATTGCAGCAAGCTGTGCTTTTATGCTCCCAGTGGCAACTCCACCAAACGCAATTGTTTTTGGATCTGAATTAATTAAGGTCCCACAAATGATGAAGGCTGGTATTGTCATTAACTTAATAGCTATCGTTATTGTTTCCTTAGCAGGTATTTACCTGGTGCCAAAATTTCTTATATGAGTAATCAAAAAAACCCATCTAATAACATTAAAAACGTCTGTGTTTTCGCTGGGTCAAGTTTTGGCAACAGAGATATATATCAACAATCTGCCCAACTTTTAGCTAAAGAAATTGTTATCAATGATTACAATATTGTCTTTGGTGGTGGAAGCAATGGATTAATGGGTGTTCTAGCAGACAGTGCTATTGAACATGATGGTTATATTATTGGAATTATCACCGAACAATTAAATGATATTGAAGTAGGACATCCGGGGTTAAGTGAAATGGTGATTGTCGACACCATGCATGAAAGAAAGAAATTAATGGCTGAAAAATCAGATGCGATAATTTGTTTACCTGGTGGTGTTGGCACGTGGGAAGAATTTTTTGAATCGCTCACTTGGAACCAACTTGGGTTGCAATCTAAACCAATTATCCTATTAAATATTGAAAACTATTATTCGACTCTTAAAGATTTTGTTGGGCATGCAGTCGCTGAAGGCTTTCTGCCTAAATCCACATCCAATGAACTTCTTTTCGTTAGCTCTGTCGAAGAAGCAATTGAAGAAATAAAATATTTCGTCCCTAAAGATAAATCTGATTGGTTTAAACGACTGAAAGAATAAGTCTGTTTATTTATTTTCCCTAAAAGAAGGAAAAAACATATTGGTGGAATCAATATAGTCTGAATATTCAGGGCGTTTCTTAATTTGAGCATTTTCTAAAATCCGAATGGTCAGTTTAAGAAAAATGAATAACATCATACATGGAGCTAGAATCCCCCAGAGTGTGCCGGTGTTTAATGAGAGGATAAAAACTGCTAGCCATTGTAGAAAATCACCAAAGTAATTTGGGTGTCTTGAAAACTTCCATAACCCATGATTCATAATTTTATTTGTACTAGCAGGGTCTGATCTAAATTGTTTCATCTGCTGGTCCGATAGTGTTTCTATAAACAATCCTAAAGAAAAAACAATGATTGAGATAGCTGTCAGGGTACTGGATTCAATCTGATCTCCTTTAGAAAAAATAAGAAAAATAGGGGTAGATATGATGACTTGAAGCAGACCTTGAAACATAAAGACTCTAAAATAACTGACAAATCGCCAATCCTTCTTTGATGCATTTCTCATCTTGACATAACGATAATCTTCGCCCTTGCCAATGTTACGTTGGGCAAGATAGACAGTCAGTCTGAGCCCCCAAATACTTATCAAAGCAGACATAATCCATTGGCTGGTTGAAATTAGATCTCCACCCAAATACGTAAACAATAAACAACTCCAAGCAATGACACAAAAACCAAAACCCCAATAGATATCAATAATGCTTGCATCCTTTATTTTCAAGCTGAAAGACCATAGCAAACTTAAACACAACCAATTAATAAAAATTACAGAACCGATCATCTTTACTCCTTAAGGTTGCCTAATATTATCAACCATTTCCTTAACATGAATAGGTGTTTTTGGTGTTATTAAGCGTAGGAGATTACTGACTAATAAATTTAATAACATACCAACAAATCCTATGCCTTCAGGAGAAATACCCCACAACCAATATTCACTGGAATTAAGCTGAGGATTAAGAAATTTAAAAAATAAAATATAACTAAAAGTAAAAATGAGCCCAGTAAGCATTCCTGCAATAGCGCCCTCCTTATTCATGGATTTTGAGAAAATACCCATAAGAATCGCAGGGAATAGTGTTGCTGCAGCTAAACCAAATGCAAAAGCGACTACTTGAGCCACAAATGCTGGTGGATATATGCCAAATAGACCAGCAATAACAACAGCAACTAAAACAGAGCTTCTTGCAAGAGCCAATTCTTTTTTTTCTGAAATATTTTTGGCAAACGTTTTTTTAATTAAATCATGAGACACTGCTGATGAAATAACTAATAGCAAGCCTGCAGCAGTTGATAACGCTGCAGCCAAAGCACCTGCGGCGACCAAAGCAATTATCCAAGGAGGTAGGTTAGCTATCTCAGGGCTTGCCAAGACAATGATATCCCTATCTATATAGACCTCATTATTATTATTTAAATTAACTTCATTACTTATTTCTCGTTGACCAAAATCGCCAATCTGATCAGAAAAAATAGGTTTTATAGGCTTAAATGCATTTCCAGCTGCATGCTGTATCTTTCCATCTTGATTTTTGTCCTTCCAAGCAATCAGTCCAATTCTTTCCCAATTTTTGAACCATTCAGGAGCGGTTGTGTAAGTAATATTGTGAGTTGATTCAAATAGATTAATCCTGGCAAAAGAAGCCACTGCTGGTGCAGTGGTATAAAGTATAGCTATGAACACCAATGCATAACCAGCAGACTTCCTAGCAGCAGCCACATCTGGCACTGTAAAAAATCTAACGATGACATGAGGCAATCCAGCTGTTCCTAACATTAGAGCTGCGGTGATACAAAAAACATCTATTGTTTCCTTAACACCCGATGTATAAGCTCTAAAACCTAAATCCATCATGACTTGATCTAACTTAGTGAGTAAATAAGTGGGTTCATTAATTAACTGATCACCAAACCCCATTTGAGGGATTGGATTTCCAGTAATTAATATTGAAATAAAAACAGCCGGAACTAAATAAGCAAATATGAGGACACAATACTGAGCAACTTGAGTGTATGTAATGCCCTTCATACCTCCTAGAACGGCATAAAAAAAGACGATTGCCATCCCAATAATAACGCCGGTATTAATATCCACTTCAAGAAATCTAGAAAATACAATTCCAACCCCTCGCATTTGACCTGCAACATAGGTAAAAGAAACTATGATCAAACAAATTACTGCGACAATTCTTGCAAGTGATGAATAGTATCGAGTGCCAATAAAATCAGGCACTGTGTATTGACCAAATTTCCTAAGATACGGTGCTAACAATAATGCCAGTAATACATAACCACCGGTCCAACCCATAAGATATACAGAACCGTCTCTTCCTAAAAAAGAAATTAAACCAGCCATAGAGATAAACGATGCAGCCGACATCCAATCTGCTGCTGTTGCCATACCATTGGCTATAGGGTGCACTCCTTTGCCAGCTATATAAAACTCACTTGTTGAGCCAGCTCTAGATCGAATGGCAATAATAATATAAAGAGTAAAAGTTATTCCGACAAACAAGTAGGTAAGACTCTGAACTGACATTAGCTACTCATCTTTATTGGTTATGCTTTTTAATTTTTCATCAAGTTTTTTCATACGATTGATATAAATGAAAATTAAAAAAACAAAAATATAGATGCTGCCTTGTTGGGCAAACCAAAACCCTAATTTAAAGCCAAAGAATGTGAATTGATCCAGATAATCAGCAAACAAGATACCGCAACCAAAAGAAACAGAAAACCATATCAATAATAAAGAGAAAACCAGCTTAAGATTGGAACGCCAGTATTGATGTCTATTCTCTGCAAATTTATCCATTAGATCCTTATAAATGCTTCGCCATGGTTTCAGCGACAAGAGTTAAGGCCTTAAATGGACGAATTAGTACTCTAAGTTCAGTCAGTTTTTCTTGCTCATTCCACACAATATAGTCCACACCATTTATAAAAATATCTCCAAGCTTAGTCTCAAATAATAAAAACGCAGTTCTCTCCCCTATTATTTCATCGGTATAATTGAAATGCTCATTATTAATAGTGACGCTAGCTGCAGTGAGATATTTCATAACGTCTTCAACGCCTTGAATAGGTTTGTAGACAAAGGGAGAGTAAAACTCTATGGCTTCATCCATAAATGAAGAATCGACTATATTCTTTTCAATACAAAGGTGCCAATTTTCAATTGCTGAATTCATTGTTTAGCAATTAGAAATTTGGCTTAGCAACTTTCACATATACATAAGCTATGATCACAACGTAGGCACAACCTGCAAAAATACCTCCAGCTATATCTCTAGTTGCAGGGTCCAAAATAGCTGCAGCAAGATCACTTAATGCGTTACCAATTAAAGCTCCAAATAAAGCTCCATATATTCCTTTACCACCTAACTTTCTCTCAATGCTTACGCCGAAAATGGTAATAAAAAGAAGGATACCGTTATCAATGATTCCAAACCATGTTCCTTCACTAAACATATAGGATAAAATGTCCATAAATTACTCCTGTAATTTCTTTATTATCAAGTTATCTGTGAGCTACTGCAAGATACTTAGTTTCTAAATAAATCTTTCATATCTTTGAAAGATTTAAATTCAATAGCATTTCCTGAGGGATCATATAAAAATGCAGTTGCTTGCTCTCCAATTTGACCTTTAAATCTGATTGTTGGTTCAATAATAAATCTGATTTTTTTATTTTCCAACTCTTTGGTTAACTGATAGAAGGCATCCCATTCTAAAACTAATCCAAAATGAGGGACAGGCACATCGTGGTTATCAACTGGGTTAGTGACCTCAGTCGTCTTAGATTGACTTAAATGGCAAACTAATTGATGACCAAAAAAATTAAAATCTATCCAAGTGGCATCTGATCGTCCTATGTCTGCTCCGAGAAGACCATGATAAAACTGTTTAGCTTCCTCTAGATCATCGACTGGTATTGCTAAATGAAAAGGTGTTAATTGACTCGATGTCATCTCTTTGTTCCACCCCCTTATAAAACGATTTTAAGACAAGACTAAAAAAAGAATATCACATTAAATGTGATGCAGAAACACGGCATTAATATCTAAAATGTTTTATTTTCTCTCCGCTTTTTCCTATTTCAGTCATAGCACTAATACCGATATCTAAATGTATTTGAACCCACTCTTCAGTAACTTTTTTATCTGATTGGCCAGTTTTTATACCATCTGGCGTTACCGGTTTATCAGAGACTAATAATAGAGCTCCTCTGGCAATTTGATTGTAGTGTCCCACTATAAATATAGTAGCTGTCTCCATATCAATGGCTATGGCTGTGGTCTCTTTAAGTCTGTTTTTAAAATTTTCATCATGTTCCCAAACTCTTCTGTTGGTGGTGTAAATAACCCCTGTTCTATATTCCAAGTCCTTCTCTAGGACTTTCTCTGAAACAAATTTATGTAATTTAAAGGACGGAAGAGCTGGAATTTCAGGTGGGTAATAATCATTGCTGGTTCCTTCTCCTCTGATGGCAGCAATTGGTAAGATAAGATTACCAATCTCCGATGAGGCTTTTAAGCCGCCGCATTTACCTAAAAATAAAACCCCCTTTGGGTTTCTTGCTGTCAATAAATCCATAATGATGGCTGCATTTGGGGAACCAATACCAAAATTGACAATGCTTAATCCATCAGAATTAGTAGCTGCCTGCATTGGTCTGCTTAAACCTTTGATCTCAACATCAAACATTTCAGAAAATCGCATGACATAATCACTAAAGTTTGTAAGTAGAATGTAATCACCAAACTTGTCAATCTCCATGCCAGTATACCTGGGGAGCCAATCCTTAGTGATTGATAGGCGTTCTTTTGTGCTCATATGACAAGCCTCGCAGTTTAAAGCTAACTTATCAAGAACTTATTATTCAAAGCATTGCATTATTGCACCATCTGGAGATGTTAAAGACAGCATTAAGATATTCCCGTCAGTTAATAAATCAATAATATTGATACCAATATTAAAATTCTACTGTCTCAATAAGTTTATTTCTTTTGTTGTGCTTAATTTGCCTTTAATCGATGATGTGCTTACTATCAAGTCTTTGGAGAAAGAAAATAATGAATAGTATCTATGAATTTTATTGTAAAAATGCCCAGAGTGAAACTGTTTCATTGGGTGAGTACGTAAACAAAGTTCTTTTAATTGTTAATACCGCCAGTAAGTGTGGATTTACCCCTCAATATGAAGGTTTAAATAATCTACACCTCAAATATAGAGACAAAGATTTCTCTGTTCTGGGTTTTCCTTGCAATCAGTTTGGTAAACAAGAGCCTGGTACAAATGAAGAGATTCAAGAATTCTGTTCAACAAATTTCCAAATTGATTTTCCTGTCTTTGGAAAAATTGATGTTAATGGCCCATCAGCTGATCCTTTATATCAATATCTTTGTGAAAAAAAACCAGGTCTATTAGGATCCAAAAAAATTAAATGGAATTTTACTAAGTTTCTTGTTGATCAAAATGGTGCTGTCGTTTCAAGATTTGCTCCTAACACTAAACCAGAAGATATTGAGAAAGAAATAGATGCTCTTTTAAAATAGCTTACTCTGATTTTAATCATGTCAGCTTATTTTATCGTCCGTTGTAATTATCATGATATGGATGATTATAAAAATTATGCTAAAGCTTGTTAACAGTCTGAAGATTATCAAGCCGTCTATAAAGTTCAGTAAAACGCAGCTGAAAGACTCGCGGTTATCGTGAAAGGCGTTAACTGAGCATAAGCTCGGTTTCATCCCACAAACGACTGGCTTCCTCTGAATCGACAGCCCAGTCATTGACTCCAATAAAACGAGCATTTTCTCCGTCATCCGTAGGTGCAGCCACCTCACAATTTTCACAGTAGACTCCACCAATGTCATCTAGCTGAGGACTGGTTGCAGCCCACAGGCTGGTAGAAGCTCCTTGCGTAGCGGTTTTGAACATTTTAGCTACGAGCTCAGTCGGTTGCCCTTCTTTATCCATCCAACCTAAAGCAACCATTTCCTCTTGTTTTAAATGTCTTTGTAAGGGGGTTATGATACCACCAGGGTGTACGCCAAAAGCTCTGATGCCACTGTCTTTCATACGCTTATCCACTTCGATCGCCAATAGGCTTGCGGCTGTTTTAGATTGTCCATAAGCGGCCCACTTCTCGTATTCAGAGTCTTTAAAATGAATATCGTCCCAACGAATCCCTGATATTTTGTGTCCTGTAGATGACAGGGTTACCAAGCGTGAACCTTCAGCTGCCTGCATCAGAGGCAATAACCCTTTAGTTAGAACAAAATGGCCTATTTGGTTGACTGCAAATTGTAACTCCCAGCCTTCTGGGGTTCGCATTTCAGGGCAAGCCATAACGCCTGCATTATTAATTAGAATATCAAGCTTGTTTGTTTGGTCAGAGAAATCATCAACAAAGGCTTGTACTGACTTGGGATTGGCTAAATCCATCTCAACAATATTTTTTTCTGAGACAATACCTTCCAGCTCTTTAGCAGCAACATCGGTTCGGCGAGCAGGAATGTAAACATCACACCCAGCATCTACTAAAGCTCGACTGGTTTCGGTGCCAATACCTGAATAACCACCGGTTATCACGGCGGTTTTACCACTTAGATCTATACCTGCCATTACTTCTGCAGGTTCACTCTTAGCTCCGAAGCCAGAACCTACGGGTTTTTGATGTTTTGAAATCATAGTGAAATCCATACTATCAGAAAGCATTAAGTTTTTATTGAAGGTTCTTACGATCGAGATTTTGTAATTGCTGAAGACCTCAATTCAAACTAAGCAGTGATCTTGGCCTCTTCTTGATATTTTTTTATCTCTCTTGAACTGATATCAAGTCGAAATTCAGATTCTGAAATACCTACAAAACGATCTATTATGTTAGAAGGTATTAAGCACTGATCAAGAGTTTTATAGGTGTCTTCTATTTGCCTACCAAAAACTAAAAAATTAGCATTATAGGTATTGAACTCCTCTAAACTTTCAAGGAGTTGACTTTTACTGCCATAAAATTTTTCATCAAACATCCTAGTCAAAGTATCAATTCCTAGAATAAAAGTTGAATCATTAAAAATACGGGCCTTATCAGCAAAGGTGGGGGCATTAGTTAATGCCCATCGATCGTCTAACCCAAACTGATCTAATATTTTTTGTATCTCAAAATAACTGAGGAATGTCTTTTCAACATT
This sequence comes from Gammaproteobacteria bacterium, assembly GCA_029941465.1. GTDB lineage: Bacteria > Pseudomonadota > Gammaproteobacteria > Steroidobacterales > UBA11654 > CACPJA01. Next base: position 11,163 of record JAPYQN010000009.1, on the reverse strand, counting down.
ACCAATTGATATTTCATATGTTGCATGCATGCTGGTCTTTTTCTCAGCAATTTCCTGTATTTTTATATGACCTTCATGCAATGGATTAAAGGTCCCTGGAAAAATAAGTTTACTGGGTTCTAAATCACTATTGAGTATTGTAATTTCTTTTTTTTCTAATGCATGCCATTCTGGTTTTGCTGCAATAACCTCATAATGAATTTGTTGTGTTAATTTGGGTAACTCATTACCAAGTCCACACGCAATACCAATTAAAGATTCCAAGCATTCTGTGACGAGCATCTCTTCATTCTCTCTGGTGCGTTTTCCTTTGGTTAAATAGCATGAAATAACATGGGTAGCATTCAATCCATGGACACATACAAAAAAACGATGACTGCCTAATTTTTCATAGGTAGTTGACAAGGTTGCCGTCACCGCTACACCTAGCAGATGGGAAGGATCTACCCCAGGGGCTAATTTCTTTGACCTTGAGAAAGCAGTAACAGCCATATTTATAGTTGTTTGCAATCCACAATAATAACTTGGTTTCACCCCAAGATATTCATCCATCGACTCTCTTGAATAAGGAATATAAGACTCAAGAATAGTTTGGCTGGCTCCAGGGACTTTTAATAAGTCTGAGATTGCACTGCTGCCACCACCACTAGAAACAAATACTAACTTGAAAGGTCCGTCGTGTATGGATCTAATATCATTTGCATTCATTACTTTTCAAGATCCTTTTCAATGGGTAATAATACCCTTTTAAGAAGCAATTGCCTTCTCTCTTTCCTTTGTTCAACTAAATCATCACTTGGTTCAAAAGTGTCTATGTCTTCAAGACTAATTGTCTTTTTTTCTGCTAAAAGATGCTCTATTGTGTCCAATCGATCCCTTAAAACAGAAATTTCTTGGGTTAATGTCATTATCATTGCCATCAGATTATCTATTGAACGATCATCGAGGTAGATAGGCTTTTTCCCCTTAGCAATACGGGGTAATTCTATTTTTGCGTTCATGCTATTTTTAGTTTCTGAGCTAAATATATAGGTAATTTTAAATAAAAATCACCTGTGTATCCCTTAGTATATTGGGCAACAGCTGCAGCGGATGTGAATTCAATGGTGTCTTTATTGAACCCAGCATCTTCAAATATTTGCTGAAGATTCATATTTCTTAATGCACCTGAAAAATTTTCATTGTTATTAATAATTTCCCAGTCTTTTAGAAAATCATAGAGTGGCTCTATAACTTGCTTATGGAATGGATAAACATCTAAATGCATCATCCAACCACCAGGCTTCAATAGCCTATAAGCCTCATTAATAATTTTTGGTATAGCGCTATGTGAGGTTTCATGAAGCAACAGACACGAAGTAATCAGGTCAAAAGTTTCATTTTCAAAGTTTGTTTGTTCTGCATTTTGTTGACTAAAATGTGCGGTTACTCCTAATGCATTAGCTCTAGCATGAGCATATCTTAAACAAGGTGATGCTACATCGATTCCATGTATTTCAGCATTTGGATAAATTTTAGCAAACGGTAATGTTGAGTTTCCAATTGCGCAACCTAGATCAAGAATTCTTTCTGGTTTTGGCAGCTTAATATATTTCTGTATATGCCCAATAATAGCCTGTGACAGCAAGTCATTCTCATCACCCATAGAATTTCTAGAGTATATTGGCAGTGAAATGTCATAGACCACACCCGGAGCAATATCATCTTCAATCTTTTCTGTGTGGTATCCGCCCGGTTGCTGATGGATATCATATGCGGTCAGATATTTTGGTATTTTAACTTCATTATCTAACTCAAGAGTACCCAAACTATTGTGCTGTTTTAAACGTTCTATTAAATCACTGAGTGTTCTTTCAACGGTGTCAATTACTGAAGTAAACATCATCTGCTGACTCAACCTTTGTAACAAACTCCAACTTTGATAAGACTTATCTTTAAGCATTAAATCTCGGACTTCAGATTTATCTTTAGGTTTTCTATTTTTTTCTTTTACAAATTCTGGTTGAACATTTTTTTCGTAGTATGGAGCAATCTTTGTAAATATTTCGTCAGTCAGAAAAGCCCTTAGGTCAGTAACAAAATCTTGCCTAACCGATTCATCATGATTCGGTTGGGGTTGCATGGAATGTTTCTGCTTAGTGGTCATTTGTTAACTAAATTTATTATAAGACAAATAAATGTGGCTTTGAGGAAAAACCAAGAGAAACTTGAGTAACTTAAGATATTCTAATAAAGTAAAATTTATGAGTTATTGGAGGTATACAGCATGAGAATTCTATTAGTCAGTCTAATTATAACTAGTTTTTTATTGCCTTTGAACATAGCAAAGGCTGATTCACATAATGAAGGTAAAAAATTCGTTGGTGCTTCAAGTGGGTATGAAGGCAGGGAGGATCAATTGGGACGTGCAATGTCAGTGGTGTTAATGTCGCTCAATGAGACTAAACCCTATCAACACGATATCAATGATGCTTTAGTCAAAATGATACTGACCACAATTCAGTTCGCTAAAGATAACAATATAATTGATGCATTAATTGAACATGAAGTGGAAACAACTAGGCCTCTTTTAGAAAGAGTCAGACGAAATTATTTAAAAACAGGTGAATTAGAAACAGCAATGGTGGGGATGATTGATCGAACTGCTTGTGCTTACCAACTGTTTATTGGGATTGAAAAAACCAATGCTCAAAGAAGTTGGCAATCACCTTTTGGTTTAATCTTGGAGAATACAAGAAGAATGGGGCAGCATGATTTAACTGAACAAGAAGTTCATGACATCTGGATTAAAAAAAGATATCACGCATTTGCTGAAGTAATTGGTATAGAGTTATCAATTTCTGATATAGATGAAAATGGCAAAGTAACAATCAAAGCTCTGAGACCAACGACTGTCGCTAAGAACTAGGAAAATGTTTGAAAATAACGTGACTGAATACACCGTTTATGCAATCGGTGCACCGATTGTTTTTGCATTAATACTTATTGAAGGTCTTATCTCCTCTTCTAAAAAACTGGGTTACTACAAACACGGTGACTCTATGGGAACAATTGGTTTAATTGTGGGTAATGTCATAGTTAATTTGCTTACTAAAACCTCCATACTTGGCTTTTATTTATTTTTATATCAATTCAGGCTCTTTGATATCTCTTCTGGGTCATTATGGATACAAATTATATTAACCTTGATAGTAATTGATTTTGTTTATTATTGGTTTCATCGAACTTCACATCGCGTACGTTTCTTCTGGGGTATTCACATGAATCACCATTCTAGTGAAGAAATGAACTTTCTTGTGTCTCTTAGACAGGCTTGGTTTAACCCGTTGTTCAGGTTACCTTTCTTTTTTATTCTTCCACTAATAGGTTTTGATCCTTTGCTCACATTTGTAGTAGGAGCGGCATCAACTCTGTGGGCTGTAATTCAACACACACAAACTATAGGGAAGCTTGGGCCTCTAGAATGGTTCATGGTTACCCCCTCAGCACACCGAGTTCATCATGGCGTTAACGTAGAATATTTGAATAAAAATTTTGGTAATCTTTTTATTGTATGGGATCGTATTTTCGGGACTTATGCCGAAGAAAAAGAGGAAGTTATTTTTGGCCTAACTAATAATGTTAAAACCTTTAATCCCTTTAGAATAACTGCTTTTAGTTGGATCCAATTTGTTAATGATTTTAAAGAATCAAATAATCTTAGTGATAAATTCATGTCTTTCTTTGGTTCGCCTGAATGGAGTCCTAGGTCTAGCTAACTTATAGAGTAGTTTTATATTTAGGTTATGAAAAAAATTTTAATTCTATTGGTAGCCGTAATGGTCACGATGTTTATTTTTTTTCTTTTGAGTATCATTGCTCCCTATGTAGTAGATTATATTACTGAAATTTTATCGAGATAAGAAATTAATAGGAGCAGTAAATAATGTGTAAAAAGATATACTTGAATTTTCGAAAACTAGACTTATATCTAGTGTCGTATTGATAATTATATTAAAACTTAAATCTGGAGAATTGTATGAGTTTAACAAATAAGAAGTGGATTTTAAAAACCAGGCCAACAGGTTTGGTTGAAGCATCAAATTTCGAGTTGATCGAAGAAGCTATGCCTGAATTAAATGACGGCGATATATTGATACAAACAGAATACCTGTCGGTGGATCCTACTCAAAGAATGTGGCTTACAGACGTGCCAGGTTATCTTCCACCAATACAAATTGATGAAGTGATTCGATCAGGTGGAATGGGCAGAGTCATACAATCCAAAAATCCAAATTTTAAGGAAGGTGACTTGGTTAGTGGATTTGTAGGTTGGCAAACACACCTAATATCTGATGGAAAAGGGCTTAGAGTCATACCAGAACTCCTCCCAATTCCCACGATGTTGAATGTTCTAGGGTTAACTGGGGTCACTGCCTACTTTGGGTTGCTTGATATTGGTGAGCCAAAAGAAGGCGAAACTGTTGTGGTGTCGGGAGCATCTGGAGCAACTGGCTCAGTGGTTGCACAGATTGCAAAAATTAAGGGCTGTAATGTCATTGGAATTGCTGGCGGTGAGGAAAAATGTGGTTGGCTTGAAGATTGTGGTCTTGATCATGTGATTGATTATAAAAACACCGAAGCAACTAAAGAATTGAGGAAAATTGCAAGTGCGGGTATTGATATCTATTTTGACAATGTTGGTGGTCCATTGCTTGAAGCGGTCTTATATCAAATTAACCAAAAGGCTAGAATTATCATTTGTGGCTCAATTTCAAATTATGCTAGTGAAGATTTACCAGTTGGTCCTAGGAACCTGAGTAGTTTGATTATTAATCGAGCAAAAATGGAAGGTTTCTTAGTATTAGATTATTTTGATAGGATAGATGAAGCAATACAAGAACTTTCAAAATGGTTGATGGAAGGTAAAATTAAACATCGAGAAGATATTCAAGAAGGAATTGAAAATTGTCCCAAAACACTCAATCGTCTTTTTACCGGTGAAAATAAAGGTAAACAAATTTTAAAGATATAAATGAAGAGATTTTACCTCTCAATATTTTTATTTTTTTTGATTACACCTACCGTGAAAGCTCAGTCGAAAGTACCCTTTGTACCAGATGACTTTGAGGTTCCATTGACTGTTGTAACTAATGAGTACAGATTGCGAATGTTATCTATCGATGATGTGGAAATAGATTATGAAGCAGTGATGACTAGTGCTGATCATGTCAGTCAAATTTGGCCGGATAGTGATTGGCCAGAGGGACTAACTTTACAGCAAAATCTAATTGATTTGGCTTGGCATCAAAAAGAATTTCAAAGAAAAACATCTTTTGCATACACGATGGTCACATTAGATGAAAAGAAAGTCATTGGTTGCGTCTATTTTTACCCTACAAGTAAGAATGGATATGATACTGAAGTATTCATGTGGGTCAGGGAGAGCGAACTAAGTACTGGTTTAGATTCTAGATTATTCGAGACCGTTAAGGTATGGTTGAAAGATGATTGGCCATTTAAGAATCCTGCTTTCCCTGGAAGAGTAATCTCTTGGGAGGATTGGGAGAAACTACCACAAACAATAAATGAAAGAGCTTTTTAAACGATTCTTTGATCATGATATTTCTCGCAGAGATTTTTCTAAGAAGCTTTTAGCAATAGGCTTCAGTCAAGTTGCTGTAAACTCATTAATAACTTCTGTTGCTGAAGCTCGCGATGTAATTCCTAGAGAGGGGAAAAACATTGTGGGTAATGGAGCAGATATTCTAGCTGAATCACTAAGAGCTGCAAATGTAGAATATATTTTCGGTACTAGTGCCACTGGCATGAGTCCATTCTTTGATGCACTAACATTGAATAATGACATGCAGTACATTGCTTCGATAGCAGAATCGCAAGCGACATCAATGGCGCACGGCTATGAGCTAGTTACAGGAAAAACTTCAATACTGTTTCTTCCAGGTGTGGCCATACCTAGTGCCATGAATAATTTATACAATGCTTGGAAAGATCGATCATCAATTGCCGTTTTATCAGATGGCTCCAGTTCTAACTTTGCTGGGAGAAATGGGTTTCAACAAATGGATGATTGGCTGGAAACTATGACCCAGTTTACTAAGTGGCGCTGGCAAGTTGATAACCCTTCACAGATTAGCGAAATGTTAAGGAGAACAATTAAGCTCTCAGAAACACCACCTGGTGGGCCTGTATATTTAAGATTTCCTGGTACGTTGTTAAACAAAGCTAACATTAAGCAAACTATTTATCCTCAAAGTAAATTTAAGATTCCCATGGATCTTCAGCCAAAAGCAGAGTTAATCGAAGCCACTGCAAAAGCTTTAATTGAATCAAAGTCACCTATGATCTGTGTGGGCCATGAAGTAACTCGAGCTAATGCAAATGAACATGTTGTTAATTTATCAGACCTTTTAGGTATAAAAATGACTCAAGGCTATAGTGTGTATGGTGACATTCCATTCAAACATGAGTCTTTTGTTGGCTTTTACGGCATGGGTGTTCCAAGGGGGCTTCCAGGAACAGATGTTTTTCTAAATCTTGGAGCTCCTATGCCAGATCCTACAATCTTTACCGCACCAGTACCAAGAAAAGCAAAAGTTATCCATGCCAGAATAGAATTTGATGATATTGCTAACACCTACCCTACAGATATTGCAATTGTTGCTGGTATGAAAGAAACGGTTATTGCTATAGAAGAAGCAGTTAAATCCCTTGTGACGGAAGACAAACTCAATAAAATTCGTGAAAAACGATTAGCAGAAACAAATGAAATTAATGCCAAATATGAAGCCAGAAAAGAAAGAAATGCTAAAAACCACTGGAATTCAAGTCCAATTTCATGGGAAAGAGCAGCTTATGAGATTGATAAACAATTGGATAAAAACGCTATCATAGTTTCTGAATTAGACACTAGAACTCCCTTTGAGTGGATGGATTTAGGCCCAAATAGAAAATCACTTATTGGTGGCACAACAGGCTTTGCATTAGGTTGGGGTATTGGAGCTTCTTTGGGAGTTAAGATTGGTGAACCAAACCGTCAAGTTACTTGCTTAGTTGGTGACGGTGCAATGTTATTTGGACAAATTGAGTCCCTATGGTCTGCTTCAAGATATGATATCCCTGTCAATATAATTGTCTTCAATAACTTGAGTTATGATGGAGAGAGAAACAGGATTTATCTCAATTCTCCTTTAATTAGAAAACAAGAAACTAGAGATCTTTGGAAAGATATTAGCTGTTACTTAGGAAGCCCTAATGTGGATTTTGTTGGTCTAGCTAATAGCTTTGATATCAAAGCTTCTCATGCAAACACTCCCGAAGAACTGGTTGAGTCATTAAAACAGGGAAACAGGGAAACCAGAGAAGGACGACCTTATCTTATCGATTTAAGAGTTATGCAACTTGATCTTGCTAAAAAACCCACTACACAAAATTGGTATCCAGAAATATCAATTGCTGAAAAAAGAAATAAGAAAGTTTAAATGACAAAAGGCTTAGTTATTGTTTTTGTTGCTCAGTTTCATCTCGGTGCTTTTTGAGATATGACATAAAGGGGGTTCCACCAGTTCCATGTATGGTTGAACCTCCTGCACCAAAAGGATTTTTCTGTTTAGATTGATTATGTATATATATTCGAGCATATTTTAAATGCAATGCTCTGAAAGCTCTTATTTGTTCCAAACAATCGTTATAAGAATTAATTAAAAGACTAGATTTTCTAACTAATTTCTTAGTCATAGAGTTGGTTTCCACTTCTTCAATAAATTGCCTATGCTCTTTAGGCATATAATCCCTCATCTCATTTAGATAATGTCTCAAGCTATCTTTTGTGTGTTCAATCCCAAGTGCTCCATCTAAAGTAGGCATGATACTGCTTTGGGCACCTGTTTCTCCCCTATAAAACTGTGGAACATCTCCAAATTCCCCCTGATAAACAATGCCGTTCTCCAGATCTGGATTATCTTTTGAACCAAAAATAAATGGTCTAACTCGGTGGTAATAAACATAAGGGTCACATCTTTCTGGCATCCGTTCAAATATATTATTCACTGCTTGCATGGATTGAGAAATTCGGTTTAATAGCTCTTCTATATAAGATTCCTCTGACTCTTCTGTGCATTGAGAAATCAGTTTTGAGGCCTCCATTGCATCACTAGCAGCATCCTCAATACAAACATGGATAGTTACAAACCAATCCTCATCTATTCCACCCAGGAAATTATTAATAAGAGCCACATTATTGAGATTAATTGGTTCTTCCGAATTCATAAGATACCAATTATCTAAACAATAACTTGCATAACTCAATACAGGGGGTCTTTCAAGCTTCCTAGAAATACTAACCCAAGGCTTTGCAATCACTCTAGGTAAATTACTTTTAGGTTCAGATCCTCCAAGGATATAAGCATGTGCAATGAAACTCAGTTGAACCATCGAAAGTTTAATTTCCTCCAAAGAACCGTTTTGTATTAATGAATCAACACAAAGGTCATCATCTGACATCATTGTAATATTTGTTTCAAGCCTATCGGTAAGGAGTAATTTTGGAAGATTAGCAGCTAATTCTTGAAGCTTAGTTAATGAATTCTCATTAATTGAAGAATAGCCTTGCATAGGCTCATCTATTGGTAAAAACCCTTTCATAATATTTTATTGAATAAAACCTAACCCATGATAATAATTTGAATATAATAACTTTTTGACTATTCCGCTAGTAATATTATCTCGTGATTTTAAATCCTGTTTGCTCTAAAACAAATCTATCTTCACTTAAATTAGCAATCTCAATCACTTTTCCACCCTCATTAAACATCAAGCGATGAACTGTATATGCATTGTAATCTAGATCAACTTGGTAATCAGTTTGGCTTGCATTGGATAGCACATAAACCGTATTACCTTTGGATAGAACTTCAATAATCCTGAATTCTTTTGCAGGCCATTCATCAGCTTCAGCAGAATTCATATTATCTAGAGCTTGAGATTTGCTAAGTCTTCCATTAACTACACCTCTTTTAAAGGTGATATTTTTTTTCATACCATTTCTTTCAATCACGGCTGCAATTTCTGCTCCTGGTTTACCCCTGAATCCAAGGCTTTGAAAGTTTTCAGGAATCGCTTTAATGCCATTCACTTCGAGAAATAAATCACCGACCTTGAGAGCTCCGTCTGCTGGACTATTTGGCGTAACTTGACTGACTCTCATTTCGTTCTCCCGAGGATCCCAGGTGAATCCAAAACCCACATATCGACCCTGAACAGATTGTCCATCTTCTGCCATATTATTTTCCACCATTTTTATTGACTCAGCTTTACCAGTATAAAATGCTGTCACCCAGTCGTTAGAAGTAGCTTCAATTCCATGATAATGTCCATGATCATCCTTTTCGTGAGCAGCAGAAAAACTGAAAGAAGGAATCATCAAGAAAACACCAGTAATTATCGTTGTCATCATTTGTTTCATAAAAATCTCCGTTTTAACTAAGAAAAAAAAAGACTCAAAGAGTCTCTTTAAATAATATTGTAACAACTAATACATAATATTAAATAAAACATCATTTCTTCATAAATAGACTGAAGTCATTGTGTTATATTCGTAGCATGGAGAAACAGAGTAAAAGCCCTGAAAAACACAGTATAAAGATCAGAAAACCTAATTTTGAATTAGAAGAAGATCTAGCTCATGATTGGTATGACGGAAGTGCATTCAAAACAGCTTTTGAAAATGCATTCTCACTCTTATTCCCGCTTGGGGAAAAATCCTTTATTGAATCTGTGAAATATTTTCAAAAAGAAATAAAGGATCCAAAATTACTCGATGAAATGTCTTCTTTTTATGCACAAGAATCTGTTCACCGAAAAGAACATCAAAAATACAATGATTTGGTTTGTAAACTACGTGATTATGATATGGAGCTTTTGAATAAGCCCCAAGTAAAACGATATGAATGGGCTAAAACTACCCTCCCTCCAGAAAGGCGATTAGCAGGGACAGTTGCAGCTGAACATTTAACTGCAATCCTTGCAGATGATCTTTTAAGAAATAAAGATCACTTCACTAATTCAGGTAAACATGTTGCTAAACTCTGGTACTGGCATGCACTAGAAGAAACTGAGCATAAAGCAGTTGCCTTTGATGTCTATGCAGCTGTTTGTGGATCGATAAAGATAAGAAGAAGAGCATTGCTATTTGCTACACACTTTATTATGAAAGATGTTTTAAGATCGACTGTTTTGATGCTTAAGCAAGATGGTCAACTATGGAAAATTAGAACTTGGGTAGACGCAGTGAACTTTTTATTCATCAAACCTGGCATCTTAAGAAGGGCTTTTATCCCTTGGTTACAATTCTTAAGAAAAGATTTTCACCCTTGGAAAAAGGATAATCGTGATGTAATCAGCGAATGGGAAAGCTCTATTCCAATTAAAAATTAATTACTCAACTTTTTGACACTTGGCTAAATGTTTGATTAGATTGAATAGCTTAGAGATAAGTATATTGATAAATAAGTTATTTTTTTAGGAGAACAATATGAACATAGTTAAAAGATACATCTCAGATTTTACTGGTATTGCTATTGGTTTAATCGCTTTAGGTGTTGTTGCTGGGGTTGTTTTCGGTGATGTTCCTTTTGTGGGAGCAATCTCTAACAGCTTTATAGCTACTGTAACTTCTTTGGGAGATGCAGGAGCAGTTGGTGCATTAGTTTTAGCAATAATAGTTGCTGTTTCAGACTAATTAACCATATAAATAAATTAAAAGAGCCCTACTTAGGGCTCTTTTTTTAATTCATTTTAAGAAGTTCTTATGACTTGAGACTTGAAAGTTATAGGATTAGATTAGAGATAAATGTTTTGATGGAGAATAAATGAACATTAGTGAACCACAGCGTTATTTAGGAGAAGTTGATGTAAAAGCATTGAGTCAATGTATCCTTTCACAAGATGAGAGCGCTTGGACAGAACAATTAATTCGTCAACAAAGCTATGAAGTACATCAAGATACTGAGTCAATTGTAATGTTATTTTGTGATGAAACATGGCCAGCAGGAGAAATTCACCGGGAGGCTGGTTGGGATCGCTTGGCTGAGGTCGCCATGCCGCTAATCGATCATATTATCGATACCTACTACACCCCGGGAGGCACGCTGTTGCGTGCTATGG